>JBJEVF010000033.1:0-53496 GCA_051884215.1 Christensenellaceae bacterium
CTCAATCTCAATACATTTAATTTAATTTTCTGTCTAAACTTTTGGGTTCACATCAGAGGTAATCGTTTTTTTTATCCGTTGTTAAATTATTTTTAAAGCTTCCAGTCTATTGGCGTTTTATTTAGCTTCAAAAGCAGCTCGTTGGTCTTTGAAAAGGGCTTTGATCCGAAAAAACCGTTAAAGCAGGAAAGCGGACTCGGATGTGCGCTTTCTATTATAAAGTGACGCTCGGTGTCGATTAACGCCTTTTTTGAACGTGCGAAACCGCCCCATAAAATGAAAATAACGGGATCTTGTTTGTCGTTCAGCTTCTTTATAACGTAGTCGGTAAAATCCAGCCAACCGCAGTTTTTATGAGAGTTTGCCTGACCTTCTCTGACGGTAAGCGTGGCGTTTAACAGCAACACTCCCTGAGTTGCCCAATACGTCAAATCGCCCGTGTGGTTTTCTATACCTAAATCGTCCTGCAATTCTTTAAAAATATTTTTGAGCGAGGGCGGCAGTTTAACGTTTTTTCTGACCGAAAAGCTGAGTCCGTGAGCCTGACCGTATTCGTGGTAAGGATCCTGTCCCAAAATAACGACTTTGACCGAGTCGTAGGGCGTCAGCCTGAAAGCGTTGAATATTTCGCCCATAGGCGGAAAAACCGTGCGTTGAAAATATTCTTTTTTCAAAAATGAGCGGATATTCCGATACGTTTCGCCTGCGAAAAATTCGCTTAAAACAGTATCCCACTCGTTACCGATATTAACCATAGCTTTATTTTAGCAGATTTAGCGTTATCAGTCAATAAGTTTAGCTTTTTTGAAGGCGTTAAATTATATGCTTGCAAAGTAGGGTAAGTTGTGTTAAAATACTTGGGTACACTATCTTTATCGTTAAAGGAACGGATATGACTATCAAAGAAATTTTAAAGCAGGTGGAAAAGCCTGCAAGATACATAGGCGGCGAATACGGCGAAAGGGAAATAAGTCTTTCGAAGTTCAACTATTGTATGTGTTTTCCGGATATATACGAGGTAGCGATGAGCAACCTCGGAATAAAGATAGTCGAAGAAGCTATTTCACGGGTGGACGGCGCAACCGTCGACAGATGCTTTACCCCGTGGGAAGATTTCGGTAAGCTTATAAAAGAAAACGGCATAGAGCTTTATTCATTGTGCTTAAAACAGCCGTTAAAGCGTTTCGATATGTTGGGCTTTTCCTTGCAGTACGAAATGAATTATACCGAGGTTTTGAGAATGCTCGACCTTGCCGATATTCCGCTTTATTCAAAGGACAGGGACGATAGCTATCCCATAATTCAAGCCGGCGGACCTTGCGCCTTCAATCCCGAGCCGATGGCTGACTTTATCGATATTTTCGTTATCGGCGACGGCGAAGAAGTTATGCAGGAGCTTGCAAAGCTTAAAATGCAATGCCGCTCTAAAAGAGAATTTCTCGAAAAGGCAAGCCTGCTTCAAGGCGTGTACGTCCCCGCGCTTTTACAGGTAAAATACGACGATAATCGACGTATTGAGGGCTTTTCCCCGAATAAACGCATCAAAAAAGCCGTGGTCGGCGATTTGGATAAGGCTGTTTATCCGACAAGGTTTGCCGTAGCTAATCTCGAAGCCGTTTTCGACAGAGCCGTAATCGAAGTAATGCGCGGTTGCCCGAGGGGATGCAGGTTTTGTCAGGCGGGCTTCATATACCGACCGATAAGAAAGCGAAGCGTGAAAACGCTTTTGGAGCAAGCCGAGTCGTTGATAAGGTTTACGGGCTTTAACGAGCTTAGTTTAAACAGCCTTTCTACGGGAGACTATCCGTGTCTTTTGGAGCTGCTTGACGGATTAAAAAAGAAATTGCCTTCGACGAGAGTCGCTTTGCCGTCGCTCAGAATCGACAGCTTCGATAAGGAGTTTATTTCTCAGTCGAGAAAAAGCTCGCTCACCTTTGCTCCGGAGGCAGGTACTCAAAGGCTCAGGGACGTTATCAATAAAGATATTACCGAGCAAGAGATAGAGCGTTGCGTTCTTCGCGCTTTCGAAGGCGGAATGACTTCTATAAAGCTCTATTTTATGATGGGCTTGCCGACGGAAACCGACGACGATATAGAAGGAATATCCCGAATAGTTTACAAGATACGGGAGGTTTACGCAAAGAACCGACAGATGTCGAGAAATCTTAAAATCAGCGTCAGCGTATCGACGTTTATTCCCAAGCCCTGGACGCCTTTCCAATGGCAGCGGCAGATAACGAGAGAGGAATTCGAACACAAGATTGCGCTTTTAAAAGAAAAGCTGTTCGTAAAAGGCGTTACTTTTTCGTGGAACGACTTTTCGTTATCCGAAATGGAAGCAATTCTTGCCCGAGGCGACAGAAAATTATCCAAAGTCATATATACGGCTTATAAATCGGGTTGTCATCTTGACGGTTGGAGCGATTATTTCAACGGCGAGCTTTGGGATAAAGCTTTCATCGAGTGCGGTATAGATAAAAGAGAATACACCGAACAAAAAAGCTTCGACGAGGTTTTACCGTGGGATTTCATTGATATAGCCGTGCAAAAGGAATATCTCAAAAAGGAAGCTGAAAAATCTACGCGGGAAAAGGTCACGGGCAGCTGTTTTAAAGGTTGCAAGGCTTGCGGCGTACAAAAAGGTTACAGGTGCGAAATATGTTGATAATGCGGTATAAAAAATATTTGCAAGCCGAATATATTTCTCATCTCGACACGCTGAGACATATCGTAAAGACTTTGAAGCGTGCGGAAATTCAGGTGGAATATTCAAAGGGATTTAACCCTCACGCACTCGTTTACCTGTCTTCACCGATATATGTAGGTCTTGAAAGCGACGCGGAATACTGCCTTATAGAAACGGACGAAAAAGCCGACGAATTCAGGGAAAAGTTCAACGCATATTCGCCCAAGGGCATTAAGTGTATAAAGGCTTTCGGCGTGACAAAAAAGCATAAAATCGCGGGACTTATCGATAGCGCAAAGTATTCCTTTACTTTTAAAAACGAAATTTCCGGCGCGGAAAAAATACTTGAAAACGAGAGTATAGAATTAGTCGATAAGCGTGGAAAAACGATAGATATAAGACCGCTGATTTTTGGCGTAAAAGCCGATAAAAACGTGCTATACGCCAACTTAGCGTTCGGAAACACAATGCTCAGAGCCGATATTTTCGCCGAATATCTCAACTCTTTATTCGGAGAAAAGCCTTACGAGAAAAAACTCGAAGCGTATATCGGAGGAAAATTACCGGAGGATATTTTAAACTGATGTCTAAGATATTTATTGACGGCGCAGGCGGAAACATAACCTTTGCACTCGTTGAAAACGGAAAACTTATCGAATACCAGTCTGAAAAGAAATTCAGCTCCGTTATCGTAGGCAGCGTTTATAAGGGCAAAGTGGAAAACGTGCTTCCGGGAATGCAGGCGGCTTTCGTCAATATCGGGCTTGAAAAAAACGGCTATCTGAACACGGGGGATATTCTCGTCGATAAAAACGACATCGACGGAGCGACGACTATTCCGAGCGTTTTGGAGCTGAACGTGGGCGACGAGATTATGGTTCAGGTCGTCAAGGACGCTTCGGGGAGCAAAGGCTGCAGGCTGACTACGAACGTGTCGTTTGCCGGTAGAAATCTCGTATATCTGCCTACGCTCGATATAGTTGGCGTATCGAGAAAAATCACCGACGAGTCGCTGCGGAAAAGATATAGCGAAATAGCCGGTTCGTTAAAGCCCGAAAAGGGCGGCTTCGTCGTGAGAACGGCTGCCATTAACGCAAGTGAAAAAGAAATTAAAGACGAATCCGAATACCTCGTGAAATGCTATAAAGGCTTGCTCGAAGCTTTTAAAACCGCAAAGGCAGGCGAAGTGCTGTTTGAAGAAGGCAACCTTGCCGTCCGCTCTTTAAGGGACGTTTACAACGACGAAATCGACGAGATAATCGTCTCCGAGCGGCACTTATACGAGCAGATTATGGGCGAAGCCGAAAAGCGTGGCAACGGTATAGAATCAAAAGTGACCTTCTACGATAAAGCCAAAGATATTTTTTCCGAATACAATCTTACCGAAGAAATCGACCTTATGTTAAGGAATAAGGTTTATCTCGAAACGGGGGCGTATATAAACATCGATAAAACCGAGGCGTTGACGGCAATAGATGTAAACACGGGAAAATACGTCGGCGAGGACAGTCTGGAAACGACTGTTTTCAATACCAACGTTCTTGCCGCAAAGGAGATTGCAAGGCAGCTGAGACTCAGAAATATCGGCGGAATAATAATCGTTGATTTTATCGATATGGAAGCGGAAGATCATCGGGAAAAAGTTATAGACGAGCTGAAAAAGGCTTTGCTTAACGACAGGACAAAGTGCAACGTAGTCAGTATGACGAGCTTGGGACTCGTTGAAATCACCCGAAAAAAAATCAGAAGGGAAAGCACTGCGAGATTGGTTAAAAAGTGTCCTTATTGCAGGGGCGAGGGCGTCATATTTTCCAACGACTACATAGTTATGAAAATACGGATTGCGCTCATTGATCTGTTTGCGCAGGGATACAAAAGCGCAATAATAGACGTCAATGCCGAGATTGCCGATTACGTTTTCAAATACGGTTCGCTTTCTCAGGACGTTGCAAAGATATGGAACGACAAGCGGATTTATCTCGTGCCGCACAAAACTTATCATCAGGAATTTTTCCTTGTTAAAGGGGATAACAGCACCGTTCTGGATTTGCCGGACAAGGCGAGACAATTATTTTAAGAAAAAGACGATAAAACGCGCCCGAAAGATTTCCTTTCGGGCGTTTTACTTTAAAATAAGTATGAGATAAAAATCGATAACAAAAAAAACCACGCAAAAACGGCGTGGTTTGCACGATTCGATGCCGAACGGCAAAATTCAGTCGTTGACAGATTCTTTTGCGAAAATGAACGCGCTGTAATTTTCGTCTCTCGATTTAAGACCGCCGAGCTTCCTTGTGACGGTGACGGGGGCGATGCTGACCAATTCCCAACCGTCGACAATTTCCTGATTGATGACTTCGAAATAGCGGACTACCGCTTCCTGAGCCAATTCGTCCTTTCTTAAAACGATGCTTGCTGAATAAGGAACTACTTTATAAATTTTCATAACGACACCTTAAAACGATTTTTTGTTGTGGCGACAGCCGCCTTTTTATATAGTATAGCACAAAAAAACAAACTTGCAAATACATTTGCCGAAAAAAACTCCGATAGTTGAAAATTTTTGTGCGATTTTAGCAAAAATCATTGATACAAGCCTTGCGGTTTGCCCGTTGCAGTATAATTTTTTTTACTCACGCTTGACTAAATCGACCTTGGTATATTATAATACATACAATTAATAATATGATAAAACGACCGTAAAAGGTATGGGGAAAGGTATGAAAAAAATAAAAAATTTAAGCCTGATAGCATTGACTGCGGCGCTTATTGCTTCGGTCGTATGTCTTACGGCCTGCAAATTCAATTTCAACAAAAATTACGCCATAAGATACGAGCTCGACGGCGGTGAAAACCACGCCGACAACCCGACGACTTACGACGGAACGAGCGACGTCGTTATTAAGCCTGCGACTAAGGAAAGTTTCGTTTTCGCCGGTTGGACGGACGGTTTAACCAACGTTCCGCAGCGCAATTTCGTCATTAAACAAGGTAGGACGGGCGATATAACGCTAACAGCGCATTACAAGACTTCGCCCTACTTATTGACGGCGGCAGGCAGCGGTTACGAGCCTATTTATTACGACGAAGGCGATATAGTCGAAGAATTTTTGCCCGTAGAAAAGCCTCACTACGATTTTGTCGGTTATTTTTACGACCGCGACGGTCTTGACAGGGTGGCTTTTCCGTTCCTGATGCCGGGAAAAGACGTCACTATTTACGCCGTGTTCAAGCCGACGGTTTACACCGTGAATTATAACGTGGACGGCGTGTTAAAATCTGCGACGTATACCGTCGACGACGCCGATTTTCGTATTCCTGCTCCCGAAAAGGAAGGTTACAGCTTTTTGTATTGGCAAGCGGTCGACGGCACGAGGTATTACGACCTTAACCTTGAAAACGGCGTTCCCGGCAACGTCGAAGTAACTGCCGTTTTCGAAATAAACGCCTATACGATAACATTCAACGAAATGGGCGGAAGTCAGGTCAGCGACGCGCGTTACGAATATAACGGCAAAATACAGTTGCCGAAAACCACTAAGCCCGGATATTCCTTCGACGGCTGGTATGAATTAAACGCTACTGAACCGTTCGGTTTTACCGAAATGCCGGCAAGGAACGTCGAGCTGATAGCAAAATGGACGGCTGTCGACGGCTATGCGTGTACGTTCGAATGCCCCGACGGAGCTTTTGTCGAAGCCGACTTTTTCAGCGGTACGAAGGTAGCTGTCGGCGATAGCGTTCACCTTACGGCTTCGCCTTATTCGAGCGGCGGAGTGTTCGATTATTGGCAGCTCAACGGTAAAAAATACAGTTTCGACACTGAGATCGGATATAAGGTCTCAGACGAGGATTTGTCGTTCATCGCAGTTTACAGCCAACAGAAGGTTGTCGCTTATACGCTTGGCTCCGGTACGGATTTGTCTTTGAGTATTTATAACGCCGTATCCGTAGAGGGTGAAAGGATAACCTCTGCCGATTATTCTTCGACGAACAATACGCTGACCGTAAAGAGATCATTCCTTGATAAGCTCGATTGCTCTCGTCACGTCTTTACCGTTTCGACGGGTACGGGAAATATCTTTTTGTATATAGACATTTCGGCGAATTACGACGTCGTAAGCGGTCTTAAACTCGATTACGATATAGCCTTTCCTAAGGTAACGCTGTTGTTTGACGATAACGGCAGCGACAGGTATCAGGTTTCCGTAAACGGCTCGGCTTACGTCGATTGCAACAGCGGAAGCATTCTTGAAAAATTCGATAAGTCCGCCTCTAACACGGTTATCGTGCGAAATCTGACGAAAAGCGCGTCGCAGACAATCACGACCGAAGGGTACGATAAAGCCGTTTACGGCGATTATTTCGAAAAGAGCTTCAACTACGCAGGCAAGAGCTGGGACTTCGTTGCATTTACCGAAAACGAGTTCGAAATTATTCTGGAATATTACGCGCTCGTCGAAATGCCTTTAAATTATTCCGGAACGACGACTAAAACTTACGACGGCTATTTCGGCGTATTCGGCGATTTTTACGATGCGTTCGTAGCCAACGCGCAGTATTATTACGAAAACGCTTTTTCTTGTTTTTCGTCTTCTTACGTTCCCAATTACGGAATGCTCAGCTTTAACGCCTCAGGTTACGAAAATAAATACGGTTTAAGGCTTATGACGACGAACGAATTCAACACTAAGATAAATCCCTGCACGGTAACGGAAAAACAGGACTCGTTCGGGTTGTTGCAGACTTCGGACAGGACGGCTGATTACGACGGCTTTGCGATAGACGACTTCGCTTCTACTCAGTTGATAAGGACTATTTACGAGCTTGACGAATTGCCGTACGGCGTAAAGCCGATATTTAACGGCGACTCGATGGCTAAGCAAAGCTACGAAAAGGCTAAGGAAATTTTGAAAAAATACGTTTCCGACGATATGACCGACGCCGAGAAGGTCAGAACGATTTACGATTACCTTGCTCTTAACGTTCAATACGACGACGATATTCTGAAAAGCTCGTATCAGAATCAGGTGGGAAGCTACCGTTGTTTTACCTCTTACGGCGCGTTGGTCGATGGTTTAGCCGTTTGCGACGGTATTGCTTCGGCGTTTAAGATTATGTGCTGTATAGAAGGTATAGAGTGCGTAGAGGTCGTAGGACAGTCGAACGGCTCCGGGCACGCCTGGAATAAAGTCAATCTCGGCGGCGTCTGGTACGGCTTAGACGCAACCTGGGCTTATCAGGACGGATACGTCACTCACGAGTTTCTGTTTATAAACGAGTTTGATTTGGTCGCAACCGAACACGTTGAAAAGGGCTTTTTAAGCTCGGGCGGATATACCGAACGAGTCGCTGACTGCCGTTACGATTATTATACGAGAGTGGTGTTTGAAAACGGCTACGATTATTATATAAGCAGTCAGAAGGAGCTTAATTTCATTTTGCAAAACGCCGTCGACAATTCGTTAAAGGGCGTCGAAGTGAAAACGGATTATCAAAGTTTTATCTTTAAACAGATGCTGAATATAGCTGTAAATTCGCTGAGCGGTAACGTCGCCGTGAATATGGTGATGAACGCAAACGGAGTAGTTTACTTAACTATAAACTAAGTGTGGATAAACACGATTATGTGATTTAAAGAACAAAGAAAAAATAATAAACAATAAAGAATAAAAAAGGTCGGGAGTCACTATATGACAATTCCCGACTTTAATTTTTACCGACAGACAAAACTTCATTTGCGAAAAAGGCGAAACTCCATTTGCGTAGCATCTTCGTTTGCATAGCAACTTCATTTGCCGACAGGCAACACAAAAGGCAGGGAATTAACCCTGCCTGTAATATCGTTATTCAGTTGTAAAGCGCATTTACTTTTCAAGCTGTTTTGAACAATTACTTTACCGACAATTTTGTCGCTCGATTTCAGCCCTTATTTTACTGCGCCGAAATTAACTGGTTCATCGGACTTCTCCTTTAATTTAGTCTTTTGACAAAAACCCTGAATTTCATAATGAATACCTCCGAGCTTTTTGTTCAAATAACTTAGTGCATTGGACTTCTCCTTGTTCTATTTAATGATTAGAAAAATTCCGAATTTCATAAGCGTTTACCTCACGGAATTTATTTTCGTCATCTTAGTACATCGGACTGTATCTCCTTGCTTTCTTGAGTCGAGTATAACACACTTTAAATTTTTGTCAATACCTTTTTAAAAAATTTTTCATAAAAAATAAATATATTTTTTAACCGAGCGTTTTTTTGCGAAAAGGCATTGAAATTTTAACCGATATGTAGTATAATGATAATTACGGTGTTTTTTTAAGGCGAAAAAGCCGTCCTGAATTAAAAAATAGGGGGATTTTCTCTTATGGCTCACAATCCAATCGCAGAAGCAAAAAGATGTTTAAACTGTAAAAATCCTATGTGCGTGAAGGGCTGTCCCGTATCGACGCCGATTCCGCAGTTTATCTCAACCTTTCTGTCGGGTGATATAAATTCAGCAGGCAAAATGCTGTTCGACAACAATCCTTTGAGCATAGTTTGTTCTACGGTATGCAATCACTACAATCAATGTCAAGGTCACTGCGTAAAGGGTATTAAAGGAATGCCCGTCGAAATCAGCACTATCGAAAACTACATATCCGAAAGGTATCTTGAAACCGTCGAACTTGACGTGAAGAAAAAGAACGGCATAAAAGTCGCCGTAGTCGGTTCGGGTCCCGCCGGAATTACCATTTCAATTAAGCTCGCTCAGCTCGGCTACGACGTAACCGTGTTCGAGAGTAAGTCGAAAATCGGAGGCGTTCTGCGTTTCGGTATTCCCGAATTCAGACTGCCTAAGTCTATTATCGACAGATACGAACAGCTTATGAGGAAGCTTGGCATCAAAATAAAGCTCAACATTACCATCGGCAAGAGCTTCGGCTTGGAAGAACTGTTCAGGGACGGTTTTAAAGCCATTTCCATCGGCACGGGCGTCTCTTATCCTAATACGCTCAACATAAAAGGCGAAACGCTGGCAAACGTTCATTACGGCGTTCACTATCTTGAAAGTCCCGATTCATACAATCTCGGAAACAAGGTAATAATAATAGGCGGCGGAAACGTTGCTATGGACGTAGCAAGAACTGCGCTAAGGCGCGGTTCGAGATACGTAAGAGTCGTCGTAAGGGGCGATATTTGTTCTGCAAGCGTTGACGAAGCGGAATTTGCTGAGATCGAGGGAACGAGATTTATGTATAATCTCACTCCCGTCGAGATAACCGACGAAGGCGTTATTTTCAACAGAACGGTGACGGATGAAAACCACTGCGTAGTCAGCGTAGAAAACGAGCCGATTTTGGAAAAATGCGACAGCGTTATAATATGTATTTCGCAAAAGCCTTCGAATCTTATTCTCACGCAGACAAAAGGTCTCGATCTCAACGAAAAGGGACTTGCGAAAATCGACGAGCAGGGCAGGACTTCAAGAGCCGGCGTGTTTGCTTCGGGCGACGTCGTAAAGGGCGCAAAAACCGTCGTGGAAGCCGTTGAGTTATCCAAAAAGGTTGCCATAGCTATGGACGAATATTTAAAAAATCTGGAAAATTCATAAATTATTATGGCGTCTAAACTGTTTACTACTGAAAACAAAACGAAAATTTTAAATATATTTTATAACGTAGGCGCCGTTCTTATTATGAACAGCGTTCTGCAATTTGTGCTTTATCCCTATTTCAGAAGGCTGTTGGGCAGCGAAAGCTACGGCGTTGCGCTGACTCTGATGTCGGTAATTTCCATAACGGCGGGATCTGTCGGTACCGCCGCCAATTATTCGAGGCTGGTCAGTCAGAAGATACTCAGACCTTCCAACGGCGATTATTTCGTGCTTATTTTGCTTGCCGGAGTCGTAAGTGCGTTGATCGGCGCAATTTTTCTCTGGAAATTCGACCTTTTGTCGCCCGTTTCCGTCATTTTGCTGTCGCTGGTTATTATTTTTACGGCGTACAGGTATTACGGCGACGTGGAGTACAAGCTGAACACTGCGTTCCTGAAGTACTTTTTGTTTTACCTTGCCATATCAATAGGTTACGGCGTGGGCGCGTTGGCTTTTAAGATTACGCGCGATTGGATGATAGCGATTCTTCTTGGCGAGGTGTTCGGAGTCGCTTTTTCTGCGTTTTTCAGCAGAACGTTCAGGAAACCGTTTGAAATTTCTTCGAATTTCAAGCTTGTCGCAAAGAGTTTTTCATTGCTGTTGATGTCGTATTTGCTGGAAAATCTGACTCTCAACGCAGACAGAATCTTGCTTGCGGTAATGGAAGGCGGCGAGGCTGTCACGATTTATTATAACGCGTCGCTTTTCGGAAAAGTCATCGCGCTTATGACGGTTCCGATAAATTCGCTGATTATATCCTATCTCGTCCGCTTCGAGGGGGGACTGACGAAAAAACTGTGGTTTTTATTTGTCGGAGGCGTCGTTGCGCTCGGCGTTTTCGGTTTTATAGGCTGTTTCGTCGGCTCGGTTATAATTTTGCCTGTTCTTTATCCCGAAGATTATGCGGCGGTCAAGCTGATACTGACGCCTGCGATAATAAGCCAGATATTCTACTTTACTTCGAGCATACTTCTCGTTGTGCTGTTGAAATTTTTCGGCGAGAAAAAGCAGTTCTTGTTCAACTTTATCTACGGAGTCGGCTTTTTTGCGCTGACGTTTATCGGAACGAAATTTTTAGGTCTTAACGGCTTCGTATGGTTCTCGTTCGGCGTAAACGCTTTAAGGTTGTTGCTTGTTGCTATCGTCGGCTTTTTCGGAAAAAGCAATTCGTCGGCAGCAAAAAACCAAGTTCGGCAATAATTTAACGCAAAGATCAAAAATCTGTCGGATTGTTTTTTCCGACAGATTTTTTAGCTCTATTTAACCGACCGAAAGCGAAATACGACTGCGCAAGCAACGCAACCTTTCACAGGGCAAATACGGTTACGGCGCGGCGATAAGAATTTATCGCCGCGCCGCTTATAGTTTTCCTGTGTTAAACTGAAAAATCAGTTATCTAATCTGTTGCCGTAAAAAACTATTCCGCACATCCCTGGGCCCGTATGACAGCCGATAATCGGTCCCATCATCAGCTTGCTGATTTTTGCTGTCGGGTTGATTTCCTTAACCTTTTCTTCAAGATAAGCAGCCTTCTCGAGATCGTCCGAGTGAATGATAAGAACTCTTTCGTTTTCACCGCCGAAAGATTTTGCCGCGTACTGCTCTGACAGGTGGTTAAGCACGTTTTTTACGCCCTGTTTTTTGGCGTAATTGATAAGCTTGCCTTCGCCGTCTATGTATAAAGCGGGTTTGATGTTAAGAAGCTTGCCTACGACGGCGGTCGTTGCCGGGATTCTTCCGCCGCGCTTTAAAAACATCAGGTCATCGACCATAAATTGGTGACAGACCTTCAGACGGTTATTTTTAACCCACTCAGCGTTTTCTTCAAGGCTCATACCTGCAGCCCTGTTATCTCCGATAGATTCCAAAAGCAAGCCCATTCCCGCCGTTGCGCCGAGACTATCCACGCAGATTATCCTTGCGGGCGCATATTTTTCGTTAAGTTCTTTTTCAGCCGTCAGCGAGCTTTGAAAAGTACCCGAAAGACCGCTTGAAAGGCAAAGATAAAGTATTGAATAACCCTGTTCCATTATCGGCGCGAAAACGTCGATATAGTTTTGCGGAGAAATCTGCGAGCTGTGCATGGTAGAGCCGTTTCTCTGGCTGTCGTAAAAAGCTTTCATAGCCACGTCGCTTTCCCGTGAAAAGCAGGTTTTTTCTTCGCCGTCGTGAACGTACTGCATAGGCACGAACCTGACGCTGTAACGATCGATGGATTCTTCGATGATGTCGGCGGAAACGTCCGCATAAATTAAATATTTTTCCATAAATTCCTTTGTTTTTTGTGTCGGATTTTTGTTTAAACGAGTCAGCCGAATCGATTAGTCGTTTACGGCTCGCCGTTTACCTGCTAAGAATATCACGCTTTTATGTCGGTTTTGTGATTTTTTAAAAAAATATCAGACAAAATCGTTGAAATTGCCTAATATTTTTTCATTATGGAAAATTTTCGTCAGCGTTTGCCCCAATAACCCATACCGCAAAGTCCCGGACCTGCGTGACAGCCGACTATAGGTCCCATATAAACCGTGGTGATTTGAGCGTCGGGATTGATTTCAAGCACTTTTTCTTTAAGATATTCCGCCTTGTCCGGCGCGTCGGCGTGGACGATTATGACCTTTTCGTCCTTGCCCGATCCGCTCCTGTTTTTAGCGTATTCGCTCGCTATGTGGTTTAAGGTGAGCTTTACGCCCTGTTTTTTTGCGATGCTTATCAGCTTGCCTTGCTCGTCGATATACAGCACGGGCTTTAAGTTGAGAATTTTACCTATAACGGCGAGCGAAGCGGGGATTCTGCCGCCGCGCTTTAAAAACATAAGGTCGTCTATCATAAAACGGTGGCAGAGATTGAGTTTGTTATTTTCCAGCCATTTTACGTTGTCTTCAAGCGAGACGCCGTTGAGTTTGTTTTCGCCGACGAAATCGAGCAAAAAGCCGAGTCCTGCCGTTGCGGTAAGACTATCTACGACTTCGACCTTATGCGGAGCGTACTTTTTGTTAAGCTCGTTTGCTGCGGTTTTTGCCGATTGGCAGGTGCCTGAAAGACCGCTCGACAAGCCGAGATATAAAACGGATTTGCCCTGTTCGAGGCAGGGCGTGAACGCTTCGGCGTATTGTTGCGGCGAGATTTGCGAGCTGCGGACGACGGTGCCGCTTTTCAGCGATTGGTAAAACTCTTTTATTTCTTTTTCGCAAAAAGGCTTTGGTATATCTCTTTCTTCGTCGTTAAAAACGAGTTGCATGCCGACGAACCGAACGTCGTATTTTTTTACGGTTTCTTCCGGTACGTCTGCTGAAACGTCGGTAAAAATTACATAATCTTCATTCATTTTACATTCCTTATCAGGGTGTGAGTTTGCGATTTAAAATATCACGTTGCAAAGTATATCACACAATTATGTCCGTTCTGTGAACTTTTAATAACTTGATAAAGATATACTTTAACGCGTTAAGGCGAGCGTCGGCGACAAATTATTGCGTTAATTATAAATTATTGTTAAAAAAAAGTGGAAAATGCAAAAAACGAATGAAATAAAGTTGACAAAGTCTGAGTTATGATATAAAATCTCTACAAAAGCTGTGAAGGGAAAAAAATTTGTCGTAGCTTTTCAGAGAGCCGTCGGTCGGTGCGAGGCGGTATGCAAGACAAACATAACTCATCCCGGAGCTTCCGACTGAACGATTTTTATCCATTAGGTTTGGACGGGTTCTCCCGTTACAGGGATAGTCTGTATTGGCAGATGCGAGTGGGTGTTTACACCAAATAGAGTGGTACCGCGGAGTTTACTTCGTCTCTATACGCATATAGTTGGCGTATGGAGATTTTTTATTTCACTACCTGTAAGGCGGGGGATAAAAATCTCCGATGCGTCGAAAATAAACGGATGGTATTATTATGAAAATTGAAGGAAAGTATCAGAAACAGTATTTTGAAGTAAAAGACGTATCTATGGATTGGATACGCAAAGACCACGTCGATAAAGCGCCTATCTGGTGCAGCGTCGATTTAAGGGACGGAAATCAGGCGCTCATCATTCCTATGAGCCTTGAAGAAAAACTTGAATTTTTCAGCTTGCTGTGCAAGATTGGTTTTAAGGAAATCGAGATAGGTTTTCCGGCGGCTTCCGAAACGGAATACGTTTTCTGCCGTACGCTTATCGAACGCAACCTTATCCCCGACGACGTAACCATTCAGGTTCTGACTCAATCGAGAGAGCATATTATCGCAAAAACGTTCGAAGCAATCGACGGCGCGAAAAACGCCATAGTTCACCTTTACAACTCTACTTCGGTTGCTCAAAGGGAACAGGTATTCAAAAAAGATAAGTCAGAAATAATAAAAATAGCTACGAGCGGAGCTAAGCTGTGTAACGAATATAAAAAGAAAGCAAGGGGCAACGTCGTGTTCGAATATTCGCCCGAAAGCTTTACGGGTACGGAACCTGAATTTGCCGCGGAGATTTGCAACGAGGTGTTGAAGATCTGGAAGCCTGACAAGGATAACAAGGTCATTATCAACCTGCCCGTCACGGTGGCTCATTCTATGTCGCACGTTTACGCAAACCAGGTCGAATATATGTGCAAGCACTTAATCGACAGGGAAAACGTCGTCGTTTCGCTGCATCCGCACAACGACAGGGGTTGCGCAGTCAGCGACAGCGAAATGGGCTTGCTCGCAGGCGGCGACAGAATCGAAGGCACGCTTTTCGGCAACGGCGAAAGAACGGGTAACGTGGATATAGTCACGTTGGCACTCAATATGTATTCGCAGGGCGTTGAAAACAACCTCGATTTTACCGATTTACCCGCGATTACGAGACTTTACGAGCGAGTGACGAGAATGAAGGTTTACGAGAGGCAGCCTTATAGCGGTAAGCTTGTTTTCGCTGCGTTCAGCGGTTCTCATCAGGACGCAATAGCAAAAGGAATGAAGTATCGCGAGGATAATCACCTTACGGTCTGGAACGTGCCTTATCTTCCCATCGATCCTACCGACGTAGGCAGGGTTTACGAAGCCGACGTCATAAGGATAAATTCACAATCCGGCAAGGGCGGAATAAGCTACATTCTCGAAACGAAGTTCAACCTGTTCTTACCGCAGAAGATGAAGGAAGTTTTCGGCTACCACGTTAAGGGTATTTCCGACCACGAACACCGTGAGCTTATGCCGGACGAAATCTACCGTATCTTTATGAGAGATTTTGTCAATATCGCAAGGGTGTTGAAGCCTGAAACGGTGGTTTACGGCTCTGAAAACGGACAAAAATGCGTCAAGGCGGATTTCGATTTCAACGGTAAAAAGGTGAGCGTCGAAGCAACGGGCAACGGACATCTTGACGCTATGAGCAACGCAGTCAGAAAGGCTACGGGCATAGAGTTCGTGCTCGACGGTTATACTCAACACGCTATCGAAGAAAAATCTACTTCGAGAGCGGCTTCTTACGTCAATATCCAATACGGCGGAAAAACTTATTGGGGCGTGGGAATAGACAGCGACATTGCCGAATCGTCGGTAAAAGCGCTTATTACGGCAGTTAATTTATTGTTAGAAAATCAGTAACGAGGATAGAAAAATGATAGTATCAGGAGCAGAAATTGTCGTCAGGACGTTGATCGAACAAAACGTCAAGCACGTTTTCGGTTATCCGGGCGGTCAGATTTTAAACGTTTACGACGCTTTGTATAAGCACAGCGAGGAAATCACGCATATATTGACGGCTCACGAACAGGGCGCGGCTCACGCAGCCGACGGCTATTCGAGAGCAACGGGCAAGGTCGGCGTATGTATCGCAACGTCGGGACCGGGAGCTACCAACCTGGTAACGGGCATCGCAACCGCTATGCTCGATTCCATTCCGCTCGTTGCCATAACCGGCAACGTACCTTGCAATCTTATCGGCAAGGACAGCTTTCAGGAAATCGACATTACGGGCATAACCTTGCCTATCACCAAACATAACTATTTCGTAAACAAGGTCGAGGATCTTGCCGACGTTATCCGCGAGGCTTTCCTTATCGCAAAATCGGGAAGACCGGGACCTGTTCTTATCGATATTCCCAAGGACGTTCAGATTGCGACCTGCGAATATGAAAATAAGCCTATTCAGGATAAAATTCCGCTTCGTCTTGCAGACGACGCCGAAATTGACGCGGCGGTAGAATTGTTGAACGGAGCAAAGAGACCTTATATCTATATCGGAGGCGGCGCGGCAGGATTAGGACTCGGCGACGAGGTTATCGCGCTTGCCGATAAGATAGACGCGTATATCGGCTGTACTTTTATGGGCCTTAGCGCAATAAATTCTTCCGCTAAGAGATTTTTGGGTATGCAGGGTATGCACGGCCGCTATTCTTCGTCGATGGCGCAGAAGGAAGCCGACGTCGTTCTTGCCGTGGGAGTACGTTTCAGCGACAGAGCAACGGGTAATCTGAGTAAATTTGCAAAGAATACCAAAATCATTCAGCTCGATCCCGACTTTTCGGAAATCAACAAGAACGTAAAAGTCGAATTAGGCATCGTTGCTGACGTTGCCGATTCTTTCAGAAGAATTGCCGAAAAGTTGGATAAAAAAGCTCCTGCCGAGACCAATATCGTCGAGCAGTTGAGAAAAAAAGAAGCCGAGTTTATCGAATACGGCGAAAAGCTTGCAGGCGGCAGAATGACGCCGAAAATGATTTTCGACGTGGTAAACAGAGTAAAACCGAAGGGTACTATATGCGTAACCGACGTCGGTCAGCATCAGATGTGGGCTTGTCAGTATTACAATTTCGACAAGACGAGAACGTTTGTTTCGAGCGGCGGACTTGGCACGATGGGCTTTGGTTTAGGCGCCGCAATAGGCGCATATACGGCTACCAAATCGCCGACCGTTCTTTTCACGGGCGACGGCAGTTTCGGTATGAACCTTAACGAGCTTGCTACCGCAGTCAGTACCGAATCGCCTATCGTTATAGTAGTATTCAACAACAACGTACTCGGTATGGTTCGTCAGTGGCAAAACCTTTTCTTCGGAAAGAGATTTTCAAGCTCCGTTCTCAACAGAAAGACGGATTTCGTAAAGCTTGCAAACGCTTTCGGAGCAGACGGCGTAAGAGTAGATAACGTTGCGGATTTTGAAACGGCGTTCACTAAGGCTCTGAAATCGGACAAGACTACGGTTATCGATACGCTGATAAACGAAGACGAGTTCGTATTGCCTATGCTTCCGCCGGGCGGATCGATAGACGATATAATCACCACAAAATAGTCGGAGGCGCGTTATGAATAAAGTAAATAAGTTTGTAATTGCAGTTTACGTCGATAACAAATACGGCGTTTTAACGAGAGTAACTAGTATGTTCACACGTCGGGGCTTCAACATAGACGCATTGACCGTCGGCGAGACCGAACAACCCGAATATTCGAGAATAACCATTTCTTTAAGCGGCGACGGCTATGCGCGCGAACAGCTTATCAATCAGTTAAAAAAGCTTATCAACGTCAAAAAGGTCGAAGTCTTAAAGGAAGATTGCTTAAAGCGCGAACTTATGCTTATAAAGGTTAAAAATTCCAAGGAATCGAGGGGCGACGTTTTATCCGCCGTCGACGTTTACAGAGCTAAGGTAATCGACTATACGCCGAGCGAAATCTGCATAGAAGTCACGGGCGATCCTTCCAAGGTGGACGCATTCATAGAGCTGATGAAAACCTACGGAATAATAGAGCTTTGCAGAACGGGAATAGTCGCGCTGGGAAAAGGTGATAATAATCTCGTTTAAAAAGTTGACATTTTAAAAATTAGTTATAAAATAAATAGTATATAATTCTTTTAAAGAAAAAAGGAGAAAAGTTTATGGCAAAAATTTATTATCAAGCAGATTGCGACTTGAATAAGTTAAAAGGCAAAACCGTCGCTATTATCGGCTACGGTTCACAGGGGCACGCACACGCTCTCAACCTGAGAGATTCCGGCGTAAAGGTTATCGTCGGTTTGTATAAAGGAAGCAAGAGCTGGAAAAAAGCCGAGGACGCAGGACTTGCCGTTATGACGGCAAGCGAAGCAGCAAAGGCCGCTGATTTGATTATGATTCTTATCAACGACGAAAAGCAGGCTAAGCTTTATAAAGAAAGCATCGAACCTAACCTTACCGAAGGAAAGACTCTGGCGTTTGCTCACGGTTTCAATATCCACTTCGGTTGCATTAAACCTCCTAAGAACGTCAACGTAATAATGATTGCGCCAAAGGGTCCGGGACACACCGTAAGAAGCGAATACCAGGCAGGAAAAGGCGTTCCTTGTCTTATCGCCGTTGAACAGGACGCAACGGGCGACGCACTCGATATCGGCTTAGCTTACGCATTGGGTATCGGCGGAGCAAGGGCAGGCGTTTTGGAAACTACTTTCAGAACGGAAACCGAAACCGACCTTTTCGGCGAACAGGCAGTTCTCTGCGGCGGCGTATGCGCGCTTATGCAGGCTGGCTTCGAAACGTTGGTTGAAGCAGGCTACGACCCGAGAAACGCATACTTCGAATGTATCCACGAAATGAAGCTTATAGTCGACCTTATTTACCAGAGCGGTTTCGAAGGTATGAGATATTCTATCTCCAACACCGCTGAATACGGCGACTACGTTACGGGACCGAAGATCATCACCGAAGATACGAAGAAAGCTATGAAGAAGATACTTTCCGATATTCAGGACGGTACTTTTGCAAAAGAGTTCCTGCTCGATATGTCCGACGCGGGCGCACAGGTTCATTTCAACGCAATGAGAAAGATTGCTTCCGAACACCCGTCTGAGGTTGTCGGTAAGGAAATCAGAAAGCTTTACAGCTGGAGCGACGAAGATAAGCTTATCAACAACTGATAATTAAAAAAGAATAATACTTTGCATATTAGCTGTTTGTTATCAAATGGCTAATATGCTTATTTACTTATTATATCAAACGCTTAAAGGAGAGTAAGGAAGTTTATTCCTTAAAAATATTATGATTAAAGAACAAGTAGTCGAAGGATTTCACAATGCCCCGCACCGTTCGCTTTATCATGCGTTGGGACTGACTAAAGAAGAAATGCAAAAACCGCTTATCGGAATAGTAAGCTCGTTCAACGAGATCGTTCCGGGACATATGAACCTTGATAAAATTACGGAAGCAGTCAAGCTGGGCGTCGCTATGGCAGGCGGTACGCCGATAGTTTTCCCTGCGATTGCCGTCTGCGACGGTATCGCTATGGGACATACGAGTATGAAATATTCTTTGGTTACTCGCGACCTTATCGCCGATTCAACCGAAGCTATGGTTATGGCTCACGGCTTTGACGGCTTGGTTATGATTCCTAACTGCGATAAAAACGTCCCGGGATTATTGATGGCTGCCGCACGTTTGAATATACCTGCCATTTTCGTAAGCGGCGGACCTATGCTTGCAGGCAGAGTTGAAGGCAAAAAGCGCAGTCTTTCAAGTATGTTCGAAGCAGTCGGCGCATACAAAGCCGATAAAATAACCGAAGCTCAGCTTTGCAATTTCGAAGAAAACGTTTGTCCGACCTGCGGTTCTTGCTCGGGTATGTACACCGCAAACTCAATGAACTGTCTGACGGAAGTGTTGGGTATGGGCTTGAGCGGCAACGGCACGATCCCCGCGGTTTATTCGGCAAGAATAGAGCTTGCAAAACACGCAGGTATGCAGATTATGGAGCTTGTTAAAAAGAATATCAGACCTCGGGATATTATGACAGAGTCTGCAATAAAGAACGCTATCACTGCGGATATGGCTATCGGATGCTCTACAAACAGTATGTTGCACCTTCCTGCGATAGCCAACGAGTGCGGAATTAAGCTGACGCTTGACGATATAAACGTAATCAGCGAAAAGACGCCGAACATCTGTCATCTTGCGCCGGCAGGTCCGACTTATATGGAGGATCTCAATCAGGCAGGCGGCATTTACGCCGTTCTGAAAGAACTCGAAAAGAAAAATCTTATCGATACCTCGGTTATGACCTGCACGGGTAAAACGATGGCTGAAAACATTAAAGACGTAAAAAATATGGATGATACCGTCATCCGCGACATAGATAATCCGTTCACAAAAACGGGCGGTATAGCCGTTCTCAAAGGCAATATCGCAAAGGACGGTTGCGTAGTAAAACGCAGCGCCGTTGCGCCCGAAATGCTCGTACACAGCGGACCGTGCAAGGTCTATAACAGCGAGGAAGAAGCAATTCAGGCAATCTACGCAGGAAAAATACAGAAGGGCGACGTCGTCGTTATAAGATACGAAGGTCCTGTGGGCGGTCCCGGAATGAGAGAGATGCTTTCTCCGACTTCGGCTATTGCCGGTATGGGACTCGATAAGGACGTTGCGCTAATCACCGACGGCAGATTTTCAGGAGCTACGAGGGGTGCTGCTATAGGTCACGTTTCGCCCGAAGCGGCAAGCGGCGGAGTAATCGCTTACGTTAAGGACGGCGATATTATTTCAATCAACATTCCTGAATATTCCATCAAGCTCGATGTATCCGATGAAGAGCTCGAAAAGCGCAAAAAAGAGATGAAGATTATGAAAAAAGAAGGCATATCGGGATATCTTGCAAGATATGCTCAGATGGTCAGCTCGGCAGATAAAGGCGCTATCATCAACAAATTCGTTAAATAACAACAGCGAGGTATTACTATGGCAATGACAATGACGCAGAAAATTCTTGCGGCTCACGCACACCTGGATTCCGTCGAGCCGGGACAGTTGGTTCTTGTCGACGTGGACAGAGTGTTGGGAAACGACATTACTTCCCCGATTGCGATAAAAGAATTTGAAAAAATAGGCGCAAGCGAAGTTTTCGATAAGGAAAAGGTCACTATGGTTATGGACCACTTTGCGCCGAATAAGGATATAAAGGCAGCCGTTCAGTGCAAAATGTGCAGAGATTTCTGCAACGAACACGAAATTACCAATTTCTACGACGTAGGCAGAATGGGTATCGAACACGCACTTTTACCTGAAAAAGGACTCGTAGTGCCCGGCGACGTCGTTATCGGCGCAGACTCTCACACCTGTACCTACGGCGCAATAGGCGCATTTTCGACCGGAGTAGGTTCAACCGATATGGCTTGCGGAATGGCGACGGGCAAGGCTTGGTTCAAAGTGCCTTCGGCTATAAAATTCGTATTGAAGGGCAAGCTCGGCAAATACGTTTCCGGTAAAGACGTAATTTTACATATTATCGGTATGATCGGCGTGGACGGCGCGCTTTACAAGTCTATGGAATTCGTCGGCGAAGGCGTTTCCTCGCTCACCGTTTACGATAGGCTGACCATTTCGAATATGGCTATCGAAGCAGGCGCGAAGAACGGTATTTTCGAGGTTGACGAACATACCGAAAATTACGTCAAAGAGCGTTCGGACAGAGCTTTTAAGGTTTATAAAGCAGACGCCGACGCAGTTTACGACGAAACTTACGAAATTGACCTCAGCGCTATAAAATCTACGGTTGCGTTTCCTCATCTTCCCGAAAATACTAAGACTATCGACGAGGTAGGCGAAGTAAAAATCGATCAGGTTGTAATCGGCTCTTGCACAAACGGTCACTATAAAGATTTGGAAGAAGCCGCAAGCATAATCAGAGGCAAGAAGATTGCAAAATGGGTCAGGGCAATAATAATTCCCGCGACTCAGGATATTTACCTTAAAGCTATGGAAAACGGTCTGCTTAAAGATTTTATCGAAGCGGGCTGCGTCGTTTCGACTCCTACCTGCGGACCGTGTCTCGGCGGTTATATGGGCATACTCGCAGCAGGCGAGCGTGCAGTAGCAACGACTAACCGCAACTTTGTCGGCAGAATGGGCGACGTAAAATCAGAAGTATATCTTGCAAGTCCTGCCGTTGCGGCGGCAAGCGCAATTATGGGTAAAATTGCTTCTCCTTGCGAAGTTATGGATATGGGTGAATGATATGAAATTTAAAGGTAACGTTATAAAATACGGCGACAATATAGATACGGACGTAATAATCCCTGCAAGGTATCTCAATACCAGCGATAAAAAGGATCTTGCCTCGCATTGTATGGAAGATATCGATAAGGATTTCGTCAACAAGGTCAAGGTCGGCGATATTATGGTAGCCGGCAACAACTTCGGCTGCGGTTCTTCAAGAGAGCATGCTCCGATAGCTATCAAGGCAAGCGGAATTTCGCTCGTTATCGCAAAGAGCTTTGCGAGAATTTTTTACAGAAACTCAATCAATATCGGTCTTGCTATTTTAGAATGCGAAGAAGCCGTTGACGCTATCAATTCAGGCGACGAAGTCGAAGCCGATCTCGATAACGGCGTGATTTACGATTTGACTACGGGACAAAGCTTTAAGACAAAGCCCTTCCCCGAGTTTATCCAGAAAATTATCAAAAACGGCGGACTTGTAGAATCTATTCGCTTGAACGAGATAAAATAAGGTGCGTTATGGAATATAAAATAGGTTTATTAAAAGGCGACGGTATAGGTCCTGAAATCGTTGACAGCGCAGTAAGGGTGCTTGAAGCCGTCGGAAAAAAATACGGTCACAAATTCAATTTTACCGCTTACGACATAGGCGGTATCGCAATAGATAAGCACGGCGTTCCGTTGCCTGACGAGACCGTCAGCGGTTGCCTTGCTTCCGACAGCGTGCTTTTAGGTGCGGTAGGCGGTCCTAAGTGGGATAATCTTCCCGGTAATTTAAGACCTGAAAAGGCGCTTTTGGGTATAAGGTCTGCAATGAAGCTTTTCACCAATTTAAGACCTGCTAAGTTGTATCCGGCGTTAAAGGGCGATTGTCCGCTTCGTGCCGACATAGTGGAAAACGGCTTTGACATTATGATCGTCAGAGAATTGACGGGCGGTATCTATTTCGGCGAGCGCGGAACCGAAACGGTTGACGGTCAGGAAGTGGCTTTCGATACCGAAAAATACGCTCGTTACGAGATTGAAAGAATTTGTAAAGTAGCTTTTGAAACGGCTATGAAGCGCGGCAAAAAGGTTACGAGCATCGATAAGGCAAACGTTCTGGATACTTCGAGATTGTGGAGAAAAATCGCCCACGAGTTTGCGGAAAAATATCCCGAAGTTACTTTCAGCGATATGCTCGTCGATAATGCGGCTATGCAGCTTGTCAGAAATCCGTCGCAGTTTGACGTTGTGGTGACTTCGAATATGTTCGGCGATATTTTATCCGACGAAGCTTCGCAGATAACCGGATCTATCGGAATGCTTCCTTCAGCTTCGCTCGGCGATACAAAAAGGGGACTTTACGAGCCTATTCACGGCTCTGCGCCCGATATAGCAGGCAAGAATATAGCAAATCCTATCGCTACCATTTTGTCGGCGGGTATGATGCTCAAATATTCATTCGATTTAGATAAGGAAAACGATGCGATAGTCAGCGCCGTTGATAAAGTGCTTAACGCAGGTTTCAGGACTGCTGATTTAGCTCACGGTCAACCATATCTTTCGACGGCGGAAATTACGGATAAGATCATAGAAAACCTTTAAGGAATTACAATGAACAACTCTATCAAGGACCTGACTTTGGAAATAAGCACCCTGACGGTATTTAAAAATCTGCTTTCCAAAAATTTGTTCAAGGCTTTATACGAATATCTTAACGAAGATAACGATATTCACACAAGGCTTGGCGCATATTCCCAATTCGTCAGCGTAATATACTCTCACGGCGGTAATTTAACCGACTATCTTAAAAGAATAGTATTCGAAGACGAGAACGTTTTTATCGTTTCACGCTCTAAAAACGAAAACGTGAATAAATGTATTTCGGCGTCGGTAAAAAGAGAACTGAACGTGTTTTCCAAGCTTACAAAAATTACCTGCGACGAGTTAAAAACCTACGTCGGAGTCGATTATCGCAACTTTTTGTCGGATTTTGACGTCAGCTATTTAGATTTTGAAAAGGAATACGAACAACGTATTCAGAACATTTCAAGGTACGGTTACGGCGAGTTTTCGTATAACAAAATGTTCCGCTTAACCGATGACGAAAAGATTAAGCCGATATTAAGCCCCGATAACATTTCCTTTGATAACTTTACGGGCTACCGGGAAGAAAGACAGCAGGTTATCGATAACATAGAAGCGTTTATTACCGGAAGACCTGCTTGCAACGTGCTTTTATACGGCGATGCAGGAACGGGAAAATCTTCTACGGTGAAAGCTATCGCAAACGAATATTACGATAAAGGCGTCAGGCTTATCGAACTCAGAAAGGATCAGCTTTGCAAGCTGCCGTTCGTTATGGGCAGGATAAACGGCAATCCGTTGAAATTCATCGTCTTTATAGACGATTTATCGTTCAACAACAACGACGATAATTTCAGTATGCTCAAAGCCGCTCTCGAAGGCTCTGCGTCGGCAAAATCCGAAAATGCGGTAATATATGCAACGAGCAACCGCAGACATATCGTAAAAGAAAGCTTTTCCGATCGCGACGGCGACGATTTGCACCGAAACGACACCATTCAGGAAAACCTGTCGCTGTCGGCTCGGTTCGGGCTATCGGTATATTTCGGAAAGCCCGATAAAAAGCTGTATCTTGAAATCGTCAATTCGCTTGCCGATAAATATAAAGTCGATTACGACAGAAAACAGCTTGAAATCGAAGCCGAAGCTTTTGCTCTCAGCAAAGGCCACCGTTCGGCAAGATGCGCTGAACAATTTATAAAAATTTTGTTAAACAGAGGACAAAAGTAAAATGCTTACACTCGATAACGTATATCGCGCCCATAACGTGCTTAAAAAGGTCGTTCGTAAGACCGATTTGATTTACGCACCCAAGCTAAAACCCGGCGTCGATATCTATCTTAAAACGGAAAATTTGCAGATAACAGGCTCTTTCAAGGTTCGTGGAGCTTACTATAAAATGTCAAGGCTGAGCGACGCCGAAAAAGCCAAAGGCGTAATAGCTTGCTCGGCAGGCAATCACGCCCAGGGCGTTGCGCTCGGCGCACAGAAGAACGGTATCAAAGCCGTTATCTGCCTGCCTGACGGTGCGCCTATATCGAAAGTCGAAGCTACAAAGAGCTACGGCGCGGAAGTCTGCCTCGTCAAGGGCGTTTACGACGACGCATATAAAAAAGCGCTCGAACTACGGGATAAAATGGGCTACACCTTCATTCATCCTTTCAACGACGAGGACGTAGTAGCGGGGCAGGGCACTATCGCCCTGGAGCTTGCGGAGCAGTTACCCGACCTCGACGCGATAATCGTCCCCGTGGGCGGCGGCGGACTCATATCCGGCGTTGCTTATACCATTAAAACGCTGTATCCGCACGTTAAAGTTTACGGCGTTCAGGCTGTTGGCGCGCCGTCGATGTTTAATTCTATAAACGACGGTAAAATTCAGGAGCTTTCAAAGGTATCCACTATTGCCGACGGTATCGCAGTTAAAAAGCCCGGAGATTTGACCTATGATATTTGCAGCAAGTACGTCGATGAAATCGTCACCGTTACCGACGACGAAATTTCAGCGGCAATTTTAGCGATGATGGAGCAGCATAAGCTCATTGCCGAAGGCGCAGGAGCAGTTTCGGTTGCCGCCGCAATGTTTAATAAGATCGATTTGAAGGATAAAAAAGTCGTCTGCCTCGTATCGGGCGGTAATATCGACGTTACGATTTTGTCGAGAATAATCGACAGAGGTCTTATTATGAGCGGCAGGAGCTGTCAGTTGCTAATCGAACTCGTCGATAAACCCGGACAACTAAAAGACGTTTCAAGGATAATCGCCGACCTTGGCGGAAACGTTATTTCCGTTCATCACGAAAGGGCAAGCGAAGGCACGGATATCAACGGCTGTTATTTGAGAATTGTGCTTGAAACGAGAAATTTCGAACATATAAAAACTATAACCGACGCTTTGAAAAACGAAGGTTTCAAACTAATCGAAGGATAGGAGGTCAATACAAATATGTCTATAAAAAAAGTTTCAACGGATAAAGCGCCTCAGGCAATAGGTCCTTATTCGCAGGCTGTTATCTGCGGAGATACGCTATATACTTCAGGTCAGATTGCAATCGATCCGTCGTGTGGGGCAATCACGGGTAAAAACATTATCGAGCAAGCCGAACAGGTTATGAAAAATCTCGGCGAGGTTTTAAAAGAAGCCGGCACGAGCTTCGATAACGTAATTAAAACTACCTGTTTCCTTTCGGATATGGCGGATTTTGCAGATTTTAACGACGTTTACGGAAAGTACTTCACGTCTAAGCCGGCAAGGAGCTGCGTGGGCGTATCCGCACTTCCTAAAGGCGCGCTCTGCGAAGTGGAAGTTATTGCTTTAATAAAATAAAAAATATGAGATAACCGAGCTATAGACTCGGTTTTTTCAAAAGAAAGGTATTATGAATAAAAAATACGAGGCTGTTTTATTTGACCTTGACGGTACGCTTTTACCGATGGATCTTGAAATTTTTACCAACAGTTATTTTAAGCTTTTGTCGAAGGCTATGGTTAAAAACGGATACGAACCTCAACTGTTTTCCAAGGCTTTGTACAAAGGTATCGAAGCTATGCTGAAAAACGACGGTACCGCCACTAACGAGGAAAAATTCTGGCAAGCGCTGAACGGTTTTTACGGCGAAGAAAAGCTTATCGGAAAACGTGTAGTAGATGAGTTTTATAAAAACGATTTTAATAATCTGAAGCTTGTTTGCGGATATAACGCAAGGGCTTGCGAGTGCATAGAAAAATTAAAAAAATCGGGATATAGGTTGATTTTAGCGACAAATCCAATCTTTCCGGAAATAGCGACGCTGTCGCGTGTAGAGTGGACGGGTGTAAATTCAAAAGATTTTGAATACATATCCACTTATGAAAACAGTTGCTTTTGTAAGCCCAACGGCGAGTATTATAACGAAATACTCAAAAAGTGCGGTTTGAGTGCAAGTAAGTGTTTAATGGTCGGGAACGACGTTATTGACGATATGAGCGCAAAGCAGGTTGGTATTGACGTGTTTTTGCTTACCGATAATCTCATAAACGTTAAGAATGAAGATATATCTGCTTATCCGCAAGGCGACTTTGACGACCTTATTGATTATCTGAATTAAGTCTTAGGTAAAGGTTTGTTTAATTAAATCGGCATACATAAACTTTAAATTAACGAAAAAAACCGTGCGATAATCGAGCTATACGCTGACTTTTGCACGGTTTTTTTGTGTATATTGAGTATATAATTCAGTTACTTGTCTTTTTATCGTGAATCATTCTTGCTAAGTAAACCACCGGCGTATCGAGGAGCGACGTAAAGACGTAAATCAGATATCCCGATAATATAACCGATAACAACGTTTTCGTTTCGTAAATGCCTGCAAACGCCAATACGTTGAAAAGGACTGTGTTAATAAGTTGAGAAACAAGAGTTGATCCGTTGTTTCTCAGCCACAGGAATTTGCGTGAATTTCCGCATTTTTTAGTTGTGAAGTTCCACCACTTGTGATACAGCCAGACGTCGAATAACTGACTGATTGCGTAAACCGACAAAGACGCGAGAATTACTCTCGTGGTATTGCCGAAAACGACCTTCATAGCTTCCGACGAAAAGTCTTGTTCGGAAGGCTTATACAGCAACCAGCTTTGCGAAAGCAGAAGGAAGAATATTTGTATAAATATGCTCATATACACGGCTTTATTAGCCGATTTTTTTCCTTCGCATTCGGATAAAATATCCGTTATGAGAAAGGTTACGGCAAAAAGAACGTTTCCGAGAGTCTGTTCCATATTGAAAGCCTTGATAAGAATTATGACTTCAATATTCGCAAGAACCGTTGCGATAACGGAAACGCAATAAAGTCCCGATTTTCCGAACAGCCAATAAGCTAACAGCGCAACGCCGAAGATAAAAATCAAAGAAAAAATCAGTAATAATTCGTTTATCATATAAGTTTCCTACCTCGAAAAATATTAAGCAAAAAAAGCGCACCCTAAACTAAGGGTGCGTTAAGCTTGTAGTTTTGCCCTTAGTTTTGATTCGACAAAATATTGTCGGGCAGGATGGTTTCGAACTGCCCATATACGCATTATAAAACATACAACGCATAAAGTCAACTCAATTTTAGAGCAAGTTTATAAGCTTTTGTTTTTTATAAAATAAAGTAGTTAAGCCGAGTTACGTTGAGCTTAAAACCGTTTTTTAAGCCGTTTATTGATTAAATACCGCCAACGCTTACCAGCGACGTCTTATAAGCGAGTATTTTGTTTTTCAGCGCAGTGTTTAAGTTGTAATCGTAATTATCGCTTTGAGTGAACGTCCAGGTAAAATCGCCGCCGCCCACTCTGCCTGCGTAAGCCTTTACGACGACGGGAACTTTTTCGGCGTCGTGGGGTGTATAGGCGTACATCGAGCTATCGGTATCGAAGTTGTTATAAGTCGTTCCGCCCAACAAGGTTTTTACCGACGAAGGAACTGTTTGTGATTTGTCGGACACGGTGTAAACGTCGAAACTCGTTGCGTTATCGGCGTAATCCATCGGTTTAATCGTGTTGTCGAAAAAGTTTCCGAACGCTTTTATTATACCGCCCGTTTCGCCCGAAAAAGTGCCTTCGCCTATTGCGTCGGTGCCTTGTTTGGATGAAAGCATAGGCTCTTTAGTGTTAAGAAAATAGTTTGCTTCGCTGAAACACGACGAGCCCGTCGTTACGCCGATTCCGTATTTGGATACGCCGTCGTAATAGTTGTTGTAAACGTGAATGGTGCCGACTCTTATTCGTGGGTGTCGTGAATCGGAGTGGTCGAACCAGTTGTGATGGAACGTAGCATAGTAGTTAGTCGTATCTCCCATACCGCACAAAATAGCTTTTCCGCTATCCCAGAAATGGTTATAGGATATTGTAAGATAGTTTGATTTTTTATTGTCGCAGGAGCCGTCGCCCTTAACCTGGTCCGAATCGCTGCCCGTTGCGCCGTAGAAAAAGTCGTTGTTGTGCACCCAGACGTTGTTGTTGTCGGTGTCGATTGTAACTCCGTCGTCCTTAAAAAGCATAAATCCGAGATTTCTGACTTCAACGTTATTTGCGTCGCGAATTTTAACGGACCAGCCGTAGCAGGTAGCGTCGTTTCCTACGCCTTCGAAGGTTACGTTATAGCAGCTTTTGATATTGACGTAATTGAATTCGTCGGCTTTTACGTTGGTAGTTTCCCAAGTGATATGGCTATCGAGTATGGTTCCTATCATTCGTATGGAAAGAGGCGTTTTATCATAGCCCTTTTGACGATAATAGAGTATGTCGAGTAATCCGACGGCTGTTATTTTCGTGCCTTTGGAGTCTTTTATGACGTCAAGAGTCACGGTGTTGATATTTTCCTTTGTGATGTATAAAACCTGAGCGTTTGAAGGCAGAGTTCCGTCGTCGTTGTATGCGCCCGAAGCCGTTTTATTTGGCGATAACTCCGAAAAAGCAAAGCCTTCGCGTGCGTGCGCCGTAGTCGTAATCGTGACTATCGTAGAGGCTCCGTCGTCTTCGGCGTTGTTTGAAATCGGCGTGACTTTTATTTCGTATTCGCCTGCAGACAAAGCTAAAACGTCGGCTCGGTAATAAGTCGGATACTTTCTTATCAGCTCGTTATCGATTTTATTCCAGTCCGATACGCCGTTTCCTTTATAATATACGGCGTAACCGTCGAAATCGGCGATCTTCCAGGTTAAATAAGCCGTCTCCATACCGCCGTAAGAAGCTAAAACGTCAACTTTACCGATCTTTGAAATTTCACCGTCGGAGGGTAGTTCGACGGACGATGAATCTTCATATGAGCCTTGCGACGAGCCGTCCGAGCTTGTATCGCCGTTTTGCGTACCGCTTGCAGAATTCCGGCTGTCTTCCGTGCTGCTGAACGACGTGCTGTTAGAACCGCCGTCGTTTGTCGGCGAATTGTTTACGCAAGCAGTGAGCGCTATCGCCAACGTAAGTATGATAAGCGTAGAAACAAGTTTTTTCATATTTGCCTCCCGAATTTAAATCGTTGTCGTAGTGTCGTCGTAATTAATTATATTTTACAACGTTTTTTCAAAAAAATCAACCCCCGTTTTTTTCGGTAAAATTTCGCACTTCCTTCAAAAAATCCGTTTTAATCAGCGTTTGCTTATTTGTGTTGACTTTCGGGCGTATTTGTTATATAATGAAAAACAGATAAACAGATAGCTAAGCAGTAAAATCTATAAAAATTAGCTGTAAAAAGGAGCGTTATGCTAAAAAAATTGATTTGTTATATCGCAATGCTTGCAATTTCCGTGGCGACGATTTCAGCGTGTAGCGGACCTAAGGGAACGGAGTCTGGAAAAGATTCCGGCTCCGTTGCGGATTCGGACGTTAGCTCAGGAGAGGCAGACAGCTCTGTTTCTAACGGCGGCGGCAGCACGTCCGATTCAGGCTCGAACGGGAACGCTCAGTCGTCTTTATTCGTAAATTTCGGAAACGACGTTGAAGGTTACGCCGATCAGGATAGACTTACCGAAGCCTACGCGCTTGGCGCATTTACGCTTAATCCCAAGTGTAAATTCACGGCAACTACGGGCGAGCAACGGTTAGACGGAATCACTTTTAAAATGGCTTGCCAGTTCGGAGCAAGTTCTACGCCGACTTCTCAAGCGTCCATAGCTTTTTCTGCAAAGTCCGGCAATAAACTCATAGTTTATGCAATGATCGGCTCGTTGAGCGCAGAAAGCGCAAACTTAAAGCTTATTGACAGCTCTCAAAACGAAGTTATCTCAATCGTTATGACGCCTGCTTTTTCCAAGTATCAGATAGACCTTGTATCGGACGGAACCTTTTATCTGTGTTCGGGCGACGTATCCATAAACGTTTACGGCATCGACCTTTTAGCGGGATCTTCGAGCTTACCCGATTCGTCGGACTCAAGCGGTTCGTCAAGTTCTTCCGACAGCGGAAGCTATACCGAAGCTCAAAAGGCTGTAATTCTTAAAGCGGACAATGCAATAACCTGGCAAATTCCCGATAACGGCGGTTGGGATAAAGCTTACGATATGCATATCAGCAAGGCGCGCACTACCGAAAAATATAACGCAGGTTCGGGTTGGACGGCAAAAGGCGGCGGTTATTTAGGAATAATCGATAACGGCGCAACGTATTCGCATATGGACGTTATTGCACAAGCTTATCAGATAACCAAAGGCGAAAAATATAAAAAATCTTTGCAGAACGCATTGGGATTTTTGAAAAATCTTCAAACGGCTAAGGGCGGTTTTACTCAGGTATATCCCAAGCGTGGCAACTATTCCGATTACGTAACTTTCAACGACGACGCAATGGTAAACGTTATGCAACGGTTGAGAACGATCTATCAGAACAAAGCGCCTTATACCGACGTTTTTACTCAGACGGAAAGAACGGATGCTAAAAATATGTTTGATAAAGGCGTTGATTTTATCCTGAAATCTCAAATCGAAATAAACGGCGAAAAATCTGCCTGGTGCGCTCAGCACGATCCTACGACCTACGAGCCAAAGGAAGCGAGAGAATACGAGCGTCCGTCTGTCAGCGGAAGCGAAAGCATAGGCGTTATCGGACTTTTGCTTTCATTGACGGATAATCAGCAAGCCGTCGAAGCGGGTATGGCCGCTTTAAGGTGGTTCGACGCGCACAAACTTGAAAATAAGGCGTTTTCAAGTGCAGGCGTCAAAAATTCTGCAACGGGCGAAATAGAATATATCTATGATAAAAACGGCTCTACCATCTGGTATCGCTTCTATGATTTGAACGGAAAAGGCTTTTTCTCGGACAGAAAAAGTAACTCTAAATGGTCTTCGTATAACGGGTATTTTTACGATATAACCGAAATAAGCGAAGAACGAAGGGTAGGTTACTCCTGGATGGGAACGTGGCCGCAAAAGCTTATCGCTCAATACTTAAAATAACGCAATAATCGACTTATAGTTCGACTTTTCGTCCTGTAAGTCGATTTTTTACTTCGTCGTAAAAAATAGAGTGAGGACGCCAATAACAGCGAAATTCTTATTAAAGCGGAAAGTATATTATTAAAGTCGGCGGTCGTTGACTTTTTTGTTTGCAACGGGCGTATGAAATCATAATTAAAATCAGCGTGGCGTTCATACGCCACGCTGATTTTTACGAAAAGGTGAATTTTCTAACTGCGTTTCCAGAAATAATCGGTGTAAGTAGTTTTTAAATAGGTTGCTGAAGTATTGGCGTCTTGTAAATCGCTACTTGCAATAGTCGTTCCTTGGGTTGCTTCTTGATTATCTGCATACCACCAGCCCTCGGTATTAGCAAAGGTTATGCTCGTTAAGTTTTCGCAACTATCAAAGGCATACCGACCAATGCTCGTTACGCTTGACGGAATTGTTACGCTCGTGAGAGCCGAGCAAAGTTGGAAAGCGTGGCTACCGATGCTGTTTAGTCCTTCTTTTAAGGTTAAATTATTAAGGGCTTTGCAGTTATAAAAGGCAAATTCGCCTATATATTTAACTCCGCTTCCTATGGTTATGCTTTCAAGAGCCTTGCACGAAATAAACGCATAATCTCCGATTGTCGTAACGCTGTCGGGAATAATTAATGTCGAATTTATATCATCACAACCGGAAAAGGCGTGATTTCCAATGGTTTCTACCCCATCCGCTATAGTAACGTTTGTAAGGCTGAAACAACTTGTGAAAGCGCTATCGCCAATGGTTTTTACACTGCCGGGTATAGATAACGTAGTAAAGTATATACAATTTTCAAAGGCGGATTCGCCAAGAGCCGTAACGCCTTCGGGAATTATCAAATCGTTTTTAAAATCGCAACGAACAAAGGCGAAACTGCCAATGGTTTTTAAACCTGCGCCAAGGGTTAAGTCGTTTGAGAAATAGCATTCGTAAAAGGCGTAATCGCCGATTGTCGTAACGCTGTCGGGAATAACTAAGCTTTCTATGAGCGAGCATTCATTAAAGGCGTAATCGCTGATGGTTTCAACGTCTTTTCCGATAGACAGGCTCGTTATTTCATTGCAACCATAAAAAGCCGATGAAGCAATGGTTGTAATACCGTCGGGAATAATAACGCTTGTTACGGTCGTGCAATTTTTAAAGGCTGAGTCGCCGATAACAGTAACGGGTTTTCCGTTAAAACTGCTCGGAATAACAAGTTCTTCCGGAATATTGTTCACGTCTTTTGCCACTACGCTATAAGTGTTGTCGGCAAGAAGCGAAAAGTTAAAATATTCGGACGGCGTAGTTTTGTCGTAGCCGCAAACGGAGCAGATAACACCTTTGAAAGTATGCGCCGATTTATCTCCTTCCTTTTCGGTGTGTTCACAAGTTGATTTTTGCCAATGGTTAGTTTCGTCGAAAGTCCATTGATTTTCAAAGGTGTGTTCGTGGTCACTGCGAATCCAATAATATCTGAAATAATCAGTAGTCAAATAAGTTGACGCAGCGGCAGGATCAGCCAAGTTTTCACTTAAAATATCCGTTGTATCGGTTGAGTCTTTGTCTTTTACGCAATACCAGCCTTTAGTGTTTTCAAAGGTAATGCTTGTAAGAGAATTACAATTATAGAAGGCGAAATAATCGATATTCGTTACGCTTGCGGGAATAACGACGTTATTGAGCTTTTCGCATTGATAAAAAGCGCTTCCTCCGATGGTCGTTAACTGATTTCCTAACGTTACGCTTTCAAGAAGGTAACAATAACTGAAAGCATAGCCACCGATTTTAGTAACGCCATTAGGAATTGTAACGGTTGTGAGCGATTCGCAATTAGAAAAAGCGTTGTTGTTAATAGTTTTAACTCCGATTCCTATCGTTAAGTTTTCCAGTTTTTCGCAATCGCAAAAGGCTAAGGAGTCGATTATCGTCACGCTGTCAGGGATTTTTACGCTTTCAAGCGCTAAACAACTTTCAAAGGTATTTTCACAGATTTTTGTAATACCTTCCGGAATATTTATAGATTTTAAAGAAATACATTCTCTAAAAGCGCCCGAACCGATACTTGTTACGCTTTGCGGTATAGTAATACTATCAAGCGCCGAGCAAGAATAGAAAGCGTAGCTTTCAATGTTTTCGAGTCCTTCTTTTAAGGTTACGTCAGTTAAAGACGAACAATATTCAAAAGCACCGCCACCGATTGAAATAATAGTATTCGGCAAAACTATGCTTTTTAACGACGAGCAATAACCAAACGTTCCGTAGTTAACGGTTGTTATACCGTCGGGAATATTGACGCTTTCAAGGGCGGAGCAGTCCATAAAGGCATATTCGCCAATTCTTGTTAAACTGCTCGGCAAAGTAACGGTTTTTAAAGACGTGCAACCGTAAAAAGCCTCTACGCCGATATTTGTCAAAGTATCCGGTAAAGAAACGGTCGTTAAAGACGTGCAAGAAGCGAAAGCGTCGTTGCCTATACTTGTCACACCCTTCGGTATGGTTATACTTGTAATTGTGTTGCATTCCAAAAATGCGCCGTCGTTTATATCGTAATTTTTTCCGTTATAATTATCAGGTAAAACGAGAACGGTTTCAGTTCCCGTATAACCGACTAAATAAACTTCCTCGCCATTTTCATAGAAAGTATAGCCGTCTACGGTAGTGTGAAATTTGCTCTCGGCTACCGTTGAAGTGTAAACGTATTTAGCGCAATACGCCACTTGACCGTTTTCGTATGAGCCGACGGTTATATCTAAGCTTGAAAGGTTGAAAACCTCTATCAGTTTAACGCAGAATTGGAAGGCGTCTTCTCCGATAATACTAACGTCGGCAGGTATCGTTATGTTTGTCAGCAAGCAACAATACATAAATGCCTGTTGACAAATAATCTTTGTTGAAGAATGAATTTCGCAAGAGGTTATATTCTCGGCTTTTGTTTTAACTAAAGCGACGTAAGGATTGCTTTCGTTACCTAAATAATAAGCGTTGTCGTATTCGTTATATTTCAAACTACTGCAACCGTCAAAAGCGAATTCGCCAATATTTACCAAACCGTCGGGCAAGGATAGGCTTTCAAGCAACGAGCAATTCGAAAAAGCATAATAGCAAATTATTCTTGTTGCCGAATTAACCCGGCAAGACGTAATATCAGAACCTTTTGCTTTAATTAAAGCGACGTAAGGGTTGCTTGAATTACCTAAATAATAAGCGTTGTCGTATTCGTTATATTTCAAATTGTCACAGCTTAAAAAAGCGTCGTGATCAATATTTATTACGCCGTTTCCCACCGTTACGTTTGAAAGAGCGGTGCATTCCCTGAATGCGTAAGAACCAATGGTTTTTACACTGTTTGAAATTGTCACGCTTTCAAGCGAGGAGCAATTTTCAAAAGCGCTTTCACCGATAGTCACAACATCTTCCGGTATCGTTATGTTTTCAAGTAATGATTGGTAATAAAAAGCGTAATCGGCAATAACCTTTGTTGAAGAATGAATTTCGCAAGAGGTTATATCCTCGGCTTTTGCTTTAATTAAAGCGACGTAAGGATTGCTTTTGTTACCTAAATAAAAAGCGTTGTCGTATTCGTTATATTTTAAACTACTGCAACCGTCAAAAGCGTCCGGATAAACTTTTGTTATACCGTCGTGTAAAATTACGCTTTCAAGTCTTGTGCAACCGTCAAAAGCGTAAGCCGGAATACTGTTTACCCTGCTTGGTATATTGATACTTTTCAAGGACGTGCAATTCGAAAAGGCGTAGTGGCTAAGATAGATCACGCTCTTTGGCAAGAACACGTTTTCTATTGTGGTGCATTCGGCAAACGCCCCGTAATCGATGGTTGTTACGGCTTTTTTGTTATAACTGCTCGGAATAACAAGTTCGGCAGGCATTTTATTTATGTTTTTCGCTTTGACGCTATAAGTATCGTCGTTTAAAAGCGTAAAGACGAAATAACTTGCAGAAGTTGCGTTTTCATAGTCGCAAACAGAGCAGATTTTATCGTCGCCGAAAACGTGTGCGTTTTTTTCGCTTGTTTCGGTTGCGTGCTCGCAAGTTGCCTTGTGCCAGTGGTGCGTTTCGTCGTAAGTCCATTCTTTAGCAAAGGTGTGACTGTGCGAACTGCTTGAAGTTTGCGAAGAATCTCCGTTTTTGCTGTCGTCGGAAGAATTTGCGACGCTTGAATTTTCCGAGCTTCCGGTTTTACCGTCGCTGACAGAATTTTCGCCACTTGATAGTTCTTGCGACTGCGACTTGCTTGTTTCCGGTGTGCTCGGCTTTTTGCAAGCGCTTGCAAAAATTGTGGTTGACAATAAAAAAGTTATCGTCAACAAGGTTAATACAATTTTTTTCATTTAAACTCTCCTTATAACGCTTAATATATTTATGAAAACAAAAGTTAAAAAGTTTGGGTGAATAACTTTAAAAAGCAATCTGTATCATTTTAACATACTTATTTATTTAGCGATTTACAGACATATATAATAAATTTTATTTTATCAATAACAGGTGGTTGTAATTTGTTAATTAGTCGTGCTATACGTCGATTATTGACGAAATTCCTCTTAATTACTTATAGGTAGAGATAATTGAATTTTTACGCTTTTTTCATATATTTATATGATCGTTTAAACGAAAAGGGTGAAAAGTAAAACGTCTTTTGAATTTGAGCTATAACGTGAAAACGCTTGCAATTAATTTAATATGATACAAACTAAAAAAACAGACTGGAGCTTGCGTTACAGGCTGAGAGCAAAGGAATTATATGATTGTAAACGGCAAAATCGATCTATGCCGTTACGAATATCAAAATTCACTTCTGATTATTATTTCTAAAGGAATTATCAGCGAATAACCAAAACTGTTTTTAAATAATAAAACGGCTCTATAAGTCGATTAAAGGCGTATTTTGACGAATTTTATAACAGCTTTGAAACAAAAAATCCTACTGCAAAATTGCAAGTAGGATTTTTTAACTTTTAATTTAGCCGTTGTAAACGTTTATTGCCGATATGAGCTCAGATACGTTTGTTACGTAGCTTTTTTCTGTTTCCGAAAGGGCGTTATACGATTTTGCCGCTTTATAAATCAGAGCGTATGAAGCCGAAGTCTTAGCAGGTGAACCGATTGCGTCAATTAGTTTAACCGTATCGCTTGCAGAATAATAGCTCGATTTACTCAAATCTGCGCCAAGCTGAGCGCCGTCGCTTCCCATCGTGTAAATTTCAGCAGACGATTTAACCTTTAAGTAGTTGCCGAGATTTATAGTGTTATCGGGGTTTCTTAAAGTCGTGTGCAGTTCTCTTGTAGGTGTTATTTTATTCGTGCTTTCAACCATATCCGTGAGCTTGTAGTTTTTCAGTTTTCCGTCCGAAGTTGTTGCCGTTGAGGACTTGTTTGACGCATAAGATATGAAATAGTAGCCCGAACTGCAAAGCAAAGTGTTTTCTACCGTGCCTGAATAACTGTCTTTCATGCTCGAATTTGTCAGCGACAAGCAGTTGATTGTTTTCTTCTTTTTGCCGTCATAACTGCTTTTAACCAGAATGTAGTTAGTTTTATTGTTGTAGCTTGTGCAGTTTTTTAAAGTCAAAGCGCCCGTGTTTCCGTTACAGGTGAATCCTGTTTGATAATTATCGAAAGCCATGCAGTTTTCAACGTAGTTGTTTGCTTCGAAATTGTTATATCCGAGTTTATAGCCGTTGCAGTCGCCTGAAGCCGTTCCGCTACCATCGACAAGCTTGCCGTTAGCAAACGCTATTGAATTTAAAATGATGGTTCTGCCGTTGTTTTGATCTCTCGAGAACAAATCCCAGCCGTCGTCGCTGTTTGAATACGACATACAACCGTCAAAGGTGTTGTTGTTGCCGTTAGTGAGCTTGCAGGCAAATCCGTCGGCGTTTTCGCCTGTTGCGTCGCAGTTGTTAAACGACGTGCAGTTTCTTATCAAATTGTCGTGTGGCCATGCGCTGAAAGACGTGCCGCTGCCCGCAATCTGAAGTCCGCTGTCACGGTTATCGTAAAACGAGCAATTATCGATAATGTTGTAACTTCCCGAAATAATCAAACCGTTATCGCCTGCGCCCTTGAAGTCTATTCCGTAAATATTGACGTATTTTCCGGAAAGCTTAACGCCTCTGTTCGAGCTGTTTAACGCCATTGAAGAGAAGTCAAGAACAACTTTCTTGTTGTCGAATGCGTAAATTTTTATATAGCTTTTTCTCGTTCCGCTCTTGCTGATATTGATAGTGGAACTTAATTTATACGTTCCTTCTAAGAGATAAAGCGTTTTTCCTGCAGCAATTTTACCTATTGCCGTGGAAAGGTCGTAAGGCTTTTCTTTGGTTCCGTTACCTGACGAGCTGCCCGACGGCGAAGCGAAAATATCGCCCGAATTCGGCTCTGTCACGTTGACGTAAAAATCGGGAACGTCGGCATATAATGCGGTAGATGAATTTGCCGTGCCGGGGTTTTCCGTTGCCGTTCCGACGTCGCTTGCGGTCTTTACGAAATTTGCAATCAAATCAGTAACGTCTCCGCTTGGAGGGACGGGTGTAACGGATGAAGAAGGTTGAGTCGAACTACTTGAGTTGTTACCGCTTCCGTCGCTTTTTGACGGGGCGTTTTGGCTCTTATCGGAAGAATTTAACTGCGAGCTGTTTTCAGAGCTTGACAGGCTCTTTGAATCTTCTGATGAACTGTTTTGTTCTGACTTTGAACTGTTAGGCGCAGGGTTACTCGTAGAGCAAGCCGAAGCAAGCGAAAGAGATAACGCCATAACAAGACAAACGGCTATTTTTCCTATTGATTTTTTCATAAAATCCCCCTTCGTGCGGAAAAGCTGCACGTTAATTGATTAAAGTATATGAATTTGCTGAGATTTTGTCAAGAGTTGCCGATTGGTTAAAGTTTATTATTTTTCACCGTCTATTGACTGAAAGGTTAATATATGATATAATACGCCTATATCTATAAAGATATATATTTGATAAATGAAAGGAGATGGGAAAATGAAAGAGAGTGTAAAAAAGCGTAATGCAATTTTATCGCTTATAACGTACGGTTTGTTGACGTGTGCTCCAATGGCCGTTCTTTCGGCTTGCAAAGTAACAGACAATACGAGCTCTGTTGCTTCACCGCACGAACACGTATGGGATAGCGGAACGGTTACCAAAGAAGCGACTTGCATTCAAGAAGGGGAATTTACTTATAATTGCACGGTGGAAAATTGTAGCTCGACAAAGATTGCGATTATCGCCAAGACTGAACACGCATGGGGCGAAGGGGTTATAACGATCCAAGCCGACTGCGTTACCGAAGGTGAAAAAAGCTATACTTGTTCCGTTTGCAAAGAATCGAGAACGGAAAAAATAGCTAAGACTCAGCATATTTTTAACGCCGATAACGAATGCACGATCTGTCACGCAAAGATGACTAATTCATTTAGTGCAGATTTGCTTACGAAAGGAATTTACAATGAGAATTTAACCGTTGACGGAACTAATTACGTGGTTTATGCAAATTCGTTAAAGGACGTATGGATAGAAGATAAAACCGCAACCTTTGACGGCGGTAAAAAGACCTTTAAAAAGGTGATAAAGCTGAACGGACGAGCTAACGTTACCGGCGAGTTTGCCGTATCCCGTGTTATCGGAATGACTTTCAATAAAGCAGGTAGCATTACCGTATTCGTCAGTGCGGGCGGAACGAATAAAAACGTAGCGTTATACGATAGTTCAGGCACGTTAATTTCTCAACAAACGCTTGGTGTTACCGATGCAAAATATACGTTTGAAATCACTGGTGGGGGAACGTATTATATCGGTGGCGACACTACCACGGGAAGTCTTTACGTTTACGGTATTGATTTTTCCTGACGGATTTTAACGAAAGAATGAGCGATAATTTTAAAATAAGGGGATAAATATGAAAAAAGCAATTAACAAATCCATTTTATCTGTTGCAGTGTGTGTGGTGTTGATTATTTCTTCGTTGCTTTGGCTCACTGCCTGTGAAAACAATTCTAAGCCCGACGTTTCGTCAAGCGAGTCGTTGAGCTCATCGCAAAACTCAGAGCCGACCTCATCGGAATCTTCTCAAGAATCTTTGTCAAGCGTGGAAGCTCACGAGCATCAGTGGAATGGCGGTGAAGTGACCAAAACGGCTACGTGCATAGAAGAAGGCGAAAAAACGTTTACCTGCACGGTAAGCGGTTGCGACGGTATCAAAAAGGAAAGCATTCCCGTAGATCTCACGGCGCATAGATTAAAGGACGTAGGCAAAGCATACGTATGCTTTGAGAACGGTATTGATGCGCACAAAGAATGCGAATACTGCCATAAAGTGTTTGCTACCGACGGGCAAGAGACCACGCTTGAAGCTTTAAAGACGTTAAATGAGGATAAAACCACTCACCGCTACGAAAACGGCGCATGCTCAGTATGCGGTAAGTCAAAAGTCGTTTCAACTTATTTCGACTCCGTTACGAAGGTTAATGAAAATACTGTAATCGATGATACGTTTACGATTTTGGCAACGCCTCAGAAGCCTATTGAATTGAAAGCGTCAACGGCAACAGCCGACGGAATTCAGTTTAAAAACCGCATAACTTTTATCGGAAAAGGCACGATGCCCGGAAGCGTTGAGGGCGAAGTCGGATACCGTGCGTTAAAGATTACCTCAGAAGGACCTTGCACCATTACGGTTTATGCGAAAAAGGATCAAGGTTCTTATATAAATATCGGTCAACACAACGGAGAATTGGCTTATTCCATTCCTGCAGACGGAAACGAGCAGGCATTGAGCGATACTATTGCTAAGCACGAATTTAAAGTTGACGATGCTGGAGTATATTATATCGGAACGACGTCAAGCTCCTGTTATCTTTATTATGCGTCCGTAGAATATACTTTGAACGCAACTTTGCATTCGGTTTGTGAAGACAGGCATTACGATAACGGCGTAACCATTCCGTCAACTTGTGCGACGGAGGGAAAAACCGTTTATACCTGTCTCGTTTGCGGAAAAACCAAGGAACAAAGCTTGCCGATAGACGAAAATAATCATAGCTTAAAAACGGTTGAATCAAAAACGGCTACTTGCGCTGAAAAAGGAAACTTCGAACATCAGAAGTGTGAATATTGCGGAAAGCTTTATATCGACGGTGCGGAGGTTGCTCAAAGTGACGTGGAAATTGCAATGATTTCCTCACATACTTTAATCGACGTTGACGCCGTTAGCGGTTCATGCACGACGAGCGCAGTTGACGCTCATAAAAAATGTTCGGTTTGTCAAAAGGTGTTTACCACCGAAGGCGTTGAAACGACGATTGAAGCGTTGAGCCACCCGGGTTCGCATAATTTTGAAAATCATATATGCTCCGTATGCGGAACAAACGAAGTGATTTTAACCGATTTTGCTTCGGTTACAAACGGAACTTATACGAGCGACGTCGTAATAGACGGAACTTTCAGCATTTTAGCAACTTCTGCAAAAAATATCGTCGTTGACTCAAAAGCGCTTGATAATACCGTTGACGAAACGGCGTTGAGCAAGAGAATTACTCTTGGCGGAAAGGGCGTTTTGCCGAGCGCCGACGAAAGCGTTGACGGTTACCGTGTATTGGCGGTCAACGTTGACGCACCTTGCACCGTTATCGTTTACGCTTCGGGAAATACCGCAACGCTAATCAATATGTGGTCGCAAAAGGCTCCGTCATCAGGCACGGATATGCCAACGACGGGCGCTCAGACTTTGACGAAAGACGTCCTGATAAGTTACGTATTTACGGCAACCGAAGCAGGAACTTATTATATCGGTTCGACTGCCGGTTCGTGTTTTATTTATTCGGCGTCGGTAGTATATAACGCTTAAAGTGTTGCAAAACAGCGAAAATAATATAATTGTTGTCCTGAGCAAGATTTATAATTTAATTAAAACGGTGATAGAGTATGAAAACTGTTAAAAAATCGGTGAGAGCGGTCGCTGAGATTATGCTTTTGTTTGCGCTGGTATTTTGCATAAGCGCATGCGGGCAAAAAGATAATAATAAACCGCAGATAATAACCGTAAAAGCCGATAATTGGAACGATTATCTCGTCTTAGCGCAAGCTGACACTTGTTATAAAATAGTCAATCAGACTGCGGTAAAAGAAACGGATCAACGTTTTTCATCGGTGTCGTTTTCAGTGACTGAAGGTGAAAGATACCTTATCTCGTTTGCGGTCGGATCAAGCGGAACCTACGGCGTTTTGATGGCGGACGGCAACTACGAAGTTATAGAAAAACTGTTTGTCGGAAAAAATGCCTATTCCGAATATAACAGCGTGCAGATTACCGTTCCCGAAGGCGTTAAATACGTTTACGTCAATTCGCACACGCCGAAAGAAATAGAGGTAAAGAAGCATTCTTTAATCGATAAAAACGTTCAAGAATGCAATTCGTTGCCGAAATCTTTAAAGATTGCTTGTATAAATTGCGGACAATATAGTTACGGCGACGGTATTACCACACCTGATTATTATAAAAGTCAATGGGAAAAAATGGCGAGCGAAGCTTCTGCGGATATGCTTTTTTTGGAAGACTCGGCGGATAATTTTTCGGCAACCGTTAAAACCGACGAAATGCTGACTCTCGAAGGACAAAATATGTATAGTGCAGGCGGAATCACTTCTTACTTGCGCTGTGCGTCGGCATTTAAGCCCGAAACGATAGCAATAATACCGTTTAAGTATTCTATTTCGGGTTCAACCAAAACGACCGCACGTTTTTATGCTCTTAGGTTTACTTATTTTTCAGGCAATAAACAGGTGGCGATTTACGTTTTACATCTCGTCGCCGAATCGCATATTTCAAACGTGCAACAGCAGGACGGCTCTTCGCTTTCGCAAAAACTGCGTCAGCTTCAATTTTCTTCGTTGATCGAAGACGCAAAGAATTACGATGAGAGCATCTTCGTCGGCGACTTTAACGCTCAACGTGCCGATGAATACGATATTTTCTTATCAAACGGCTATACTTTAACAAATTGTAGTCAAAATTACGGCACGACGGCGACTTTGCGTGATATTCCTGCCGATAATATTATCGTCAGTAGCGGAATAGCGGTAAATTCATTCAGCGTGAAAGATAATAACACCTATTATCTGAATACCGACCATTGTTTGTTGGTCAGCGAAATATCTTTTAAGTAAGCAAAAATATAGCAAAAATCAAGCAAAAATATAGCAAAATCAAGCAAAAATCAAGCAAAAATACGAACCGCACAGGGTTCGTATTTTCTTGTAGTGATATTGAATTTTCTAACTAAGCGCAGCGCTTAGAGAGAAAAAAGTAAACAAATCTACAGTTTTTTGGTTGTGTAAAACTTTTTTAGGTCTGGCGTTAATTAACGGCAGATTATTTTTGTAGCCTCTATCGGGAACGAACCACGCTTCAAGTGGCGGATTTATAAATCTTGATATAAAAAAGTCCCATAAGGTATAATAAATGTTGGAATAAAAGCAGATTGCGGGCAGATCTGGAGTAGAGGGTATTGCGTTGAATTCAGCGTTTTTTAACTGCAATACGTAAATGAAGGATTGTTAATTTTGTCCCATAAACTTTTTAACAAAATACCGTTTATATTAGCCTTATTTTCAAAGTCTTGTCTTGTTTTGTATTCTTGTTGCATATCGTTTGAACAAAACACTATTGTATAGTCTTTTTTTAAAAACACTTCGTAGGTTGTTCCGTTATAATCAAAAATCATTTCACTGTAAAAATACAGACCATTTACAAATTCATTAAACGTAGCTTTAAAAGGCAATCCTTTTTTATATTGTTCTCTTGCTGTTGTCGGAGAAACTAACATAGGATAACTTATACCCGTTTTTTGTTCGAGAGTTTCTTCATCCTTACTGAATTTCCATCCGCAATTTTTACATTCGCCATTACCGAATTGGTCTTGCAGTGCAGGTGAGCCACAGATTGAACATTTCGTTATCTGATCTTTTAAATAAGGGTCGTCATAATCAAAATAATTAAAATCTTTGGCGTTTAACCCTGAAACGTTTCGGTTTTGTTTTTTTATCAAGGGAAAATCATATTTTCCTATTGAATTTTCATGATAAAGAAATTCGTTTCTGACTAATAATTGCTTCTTTTTCTGCTTATCGATTTCATAGTCGCTTAATTTTTTTGTCATTTCGGTATCCTCTCAATAAAAAGTTTCTAAGTCGGGTTCTAAATTTTCCTGGTTTCTCTTAGCATATCCATTATCAAAGCTCCAATTATGATCATGTGGAAACTTATGATTGTTGTGCGCGTCTTGATGATTAAAAACTCTATTTCTTACTACTTTACCATTTGAATCAAACCATCTACTTTGAACCTTTATCCCATTTACATACAAATCATATCTGGAGTTAGGTTTGGCTCCGCTCGTTGGCAAGTCGCCCCGATTTCCGTTGACTCGTTCAACCGTTTGATTGGGAATTCCTCCTGATCCCATTATAGCACCTCCACGTTTGTTTTGTTTTCTTATTTGTTGACATATTTTCATTTTTTTTAAAATTTTAAAAGGTTGGAGAAATAAAACGTTTCTTCATCCTTTTTTAGCATTCTACCATAAGATTTATTAAAGTCAATACTTGTGTGTCACTATTTTCATTTTTAATAACAAAATTTTTTTAGATATTCGTTTTTTATTGTAATCTTTCAATATTTTTACCGTTTCTTTATTTTTATCTGTGAATAAACCTAATGCGCTAAAATCACTACAAAAAAATACGAACCGCTCAGGGTTCGTATTATTCACGTTTGGCGGAGAGTTAGGGATTCGGGGATATTTCGGGAAACGCTAAGCGTTTCAATGAAAACTACGTTTTCGCCGAAAATCATAATTATATAATTTACTTGCTTACGCAAGTCGGGGTTCGAATCCCACAAAATTTCTTCAAAATGAAAATACGAACCGCTCAGGGTTCGTATTATTCACGTTTGGCGGATGGAGTTGTGTCAAATCCGAACCGAAAGCCTCTTCTATCTCGTCGATACCAAGTTCTGTTCGGTTGTCTCCGTCGTGGTTGTAGATGATAATAACCTTGTCGTCGTAGAGGATAATCTTATTCACGAAGTAGGTTATAAGATATTGACGAGCGCCTTCGTCCTCACTATTGAAGGCGGCGAATTGCTCGAACCAAAACTCTATGCGCTCTCTCGTGAGGTAGGCGTTCGTATCGTATTCCGCCTTGACGATTTTCTCTTCGAGAACCTTCTTTTCTTCTTCGAGTTTGTTGAGTTCATCTTGGGTAGAATCCGTGATTATTCCTTTCTTTATGGCGGTTAAGAGGTTCTTTATATATGACTCAACCTGGTGGAGTTCCTTATGAAGAAGCGTGAGTTCGGCGGTGTCTCGCTGCTCGTTTTGGATTTTCAATAATTGCTCTACAATGCTGTCGATAACATCGGAGTTAAGAATGTGCTTTAAGGTAGCGTTGATAACGATGTCCTCCAACGCTTTCTTTTGAATGGTCTTTTTCTTACAACCGTTTTTCTTCTTGCGTCCGAAGCATTTGTAGTAGTGGTGTATCGCTCCTGTTTTGGAAGTTCCCGTCTCTCCGGTTATAAGAGACTTGCAATATCCGCAATACAATTTACCGCTCAATATATAGTTTTCCTTCGCCTTCAAACGAGCCGGACTACGCTTGTTTGCGGCGATTTTTTCTTGCACGATGTCGAAGATATACTTATCGACTATCGGAGGGTAGTAGTTCTCTATAATGTGGTCGCCGTACTCCAACCTTCCGATGTACTTCGGATTTTTGAGCATATTCATAATAGTATTAGGAACGAAAGGTCGTCCGTTCTGGTTCGTGATACCTTTCGCCTTCAAAACCTCGGCAATATCGAAGGCGGACTTGCCTTTCGAGTACATCTCGAACATAGTACGAACTATCTCGGCTCGTTCCTCGTCGATGAGAATGACCTTGTTTTCTATCTTATATCCATAGAGAAGGTTGCCTCCGAGGAATGTTCCTTTTTGAAGTGTCTCGTATTGACCCCTTTTGACCTTCTTCGAGAGTTCTCTCGAATAATACTTGGCGAGCGCAACGAGGATTCCCTCGGTAAGGATTCCTCCGAGGTTCTCCGTTCCGTCCGCATTTACTCCGATAGTCTCGGTTGCGGAGAGGAGTTTGACTCCATTAAGGCGGAGGATTTTCTTATCCGCTCCGTAGTCTCCGTCGTCTCGTGCAAAGCGGTCGACCGCATAGACGATAACATAATCGAATTGTCGTTGAGCGGAATCGGCGAGCATTTTTTGAAACGCCGGGCGCAAGTCGTTTTGGGCGGTTCTCGCACGGTCGATGTATTCCTTTAAGATTATAAAGTCTTGCTCCTGTGCGAACTTATGGCAGACTCGAAGTTGACCTTCGATAGATTGCTCGGTTTGCCCTCGGCTCGAATATCTTGCATATATGACGGCTTTTTTCATCACTTCTCCTTCGGCACAACAACGAAGCCTTCGATAGATTGAATAATGTTATTCGTGGAAGTCAAAAAGGAGGTTGAAATATCGATAGAATAAGAGTTAGTTCTCGTTGCGACGTATGAGATATGAGAGTCGCCTTCGAGGTTGATGGTTGTTTTCGGAAGAGATGTATATGTGTATTGCCAAAATGCCGTGTTAATTGGGGAATATTTTATAGAAACGCTCTCAAATTCGCAATCAATTTTCTTTGAGGTTTCTATATGAACCACGACTGAAATATCGTAACTTGTTGTGAGTTCGTCTTGTTTTGAGATAACGAAAGAATAATCGGAAATATAAACATTTATATTTATGTATTCCGAGTAATTGTCTTTTGTCAAAGCGATACGCCTGTCGCTTCCGCAAGCCGAAAGAGACAATATAGATAAAATACACAATACAATAGATATTAACCTTTTCATTATTATTCCTCCTCGATAAGTTCGTAAGCGTAGGTAAGAAGTTTTGCTTTCTGTTGCATAGACATTTTCTTGCAAAGAGCAATTATCTCGGTCTCCACTTCGCCGGACGCTCCGCAGCCTACTACATTATTAGAATTGTAGTTTCCGATGATTCCGTTATTAACGCCAGAGTTGGAGTTCTCCCAACCGACGAGGTATGCTGGGGAGACTCCGATAGCGCTTGCGATAGCGCTTATTTTTGATTGAGGAAGGTCGACAAGACCCAACTCTATCTTGTTTATACTTGACCGAGAAGTATAGCCGACCTTACGAGCCAACTCGTCTTGCGTCATATCAAGTTCGAGCCTTCTATGTTTTATTCTCTTTCCAAATTCTGTTAAGTTAGACATAATATAATTACCTCCGTGTACCTATATAATACCACATTGGAGAACAAAAATCAACATTTTTTGAAAAAAATTCAACTTTTTTTGAAAAAGTGCTTGACATTCTACAAAAACGGTGGTATTATACTTGTAGAATCAAATTCAACAAGGAGGTGTAAATATGACGAATACCGATAAGTTGCAAGGCAAAATGAGAGAAAAGAAGTTCACTATCAAGTCTCTCTCCGGGAAGGTTGGTCTTTCCCCTACGGCTCTTTTTAACAAGATTCATAACAAAAAAGAGTTCCTCGTAAGCGAAGTTCAATCTATCGGCAACGCTCTCGCTCTTAATGACGGCGAAATCCAGGAAATTTTTTTTGCCAAAGATGTAGAATAACATTCTACAAAGGAGAATCCTATGAAAGTTTCGACTAACAAACTCAAACCAAGTTCCACACAACTCTACCTCATAGCAAGGGCGCTTGACGGAGGTATTAAGGACTTCTTCAAAGACCCGGCGAACGAGAAAGCGTTCGAGGAATGGAAATCTAAAAAGGAGGTAAAGAAAAAATGCCGAAGTTAAGAGCAATCCGAATAGCCAAGGGTAGACAACAGAAGGAACTCGCTCAAAAGATAGGAACGGACGAGCCTATGATGAGTAGATTCGAGAACTTCAAGTGCCTTCCGATACCGTCGATGTTATCCAAACTCACGGAAGAGTTGGGGTGTACGGTAGACGACATCTACGAACCGCACGAAATCTACTTGCAAGGCGTAACCGTGAAGGCTTCTGCTCCGAAGGCGAAGAAGAACACAGAGGTCTATCATCTTACGGTCAATCTTCCCCCGGAAGCGAGAGAGTTCTTCAAGACGGCGCTCAAAAAGTTAGGTTATAAAGATATAACCGATTGGGCGAACCGTTGCTTCGAGAGAACTCGTAGGCAATACGAGGAACTTCTCGCAAAAGAAAAAGACTCCACTTCCGCCGGCAAGCAAGATAGTGAAGTCTAAAAGTTCAAGGGTTAGGTATATACCCTTTTCAACAATATACCACAAAAATCTATTATTGTCAAGGAGAAATTCAATGATTCAGTACTATTTAGAGCAAGCAAAGATAGTCGAGAAGCAACTCGCTTTCGCAAAAGTCGGCTATTTGAACGAAGTTCGTGAGGTTGCAAACCTTCTCAAAGATTGCCCTCTTGAAGATGTAGAAAAGCACACCAGGCGTCTCGTTGAAGCAAAAGACGCTATCAAGGAACTCGAATCTACTTATGAATACAATCTTAAAGCGTATCGTGATGAAGTTGAAAGGGAGGCAAAGAAAAATGGCTGATAAACTCAAAAAGGTCTCGAAGGCTCATACAAGATATTACCTCGCCGACGGAACGCTCGTTCCTGGCGCTACCACCGTTACCGGACTTCTCAATAAGCCGGCGCTCGTAAAGTGGGCGAACAACCTCGGTCTTCAAGGAATCGACTCTACCACCTATGTCGACAAAGCGGCAAAGGTCGGAACTCTTATTCACTCTCTCGTTGAGTGCCATATTACAGGAAAAGAGGTTGATTACTCCGACTACACTCCTCTCGAAATTGAGTTGGCGCAGAACGGATTTTATAAATACCTCGATTGGGAGAAGCAGCATAAGGTCGAGCCTATCTTTAACGAAGCAAAGTTCGTCTCCGAGAAGCATAAGTACGGCGGAACGCTCGACTTCTATTGTAAGGTTGACGGAAAGTACACCTTGGTCGACTTCAAGAGCGGAAAAGGAATCTTCAACGAACACTTCCTTCAAGTCTCCGCTTATGCAAACCTTCTCAAAGAGAATAAGCACCGTGTCGACCAGATTATGATTCTTAACATCGGAAGAAACGAGGACGAACCCTTCCAGCATAGAGAGATTCCACCTACCACATACAAGAAATACTTCGATATGTTCAAGGCTCTTTTAAAAGTTTACTACATCAAAAAGGAATTAGAGTGGAGGTAAGGTATGAATGTATTTCAAAAGATTATTGAGGTTAAGAAGGTCGTAAAGAACTTCTTGAAAGACGCAGAGACCTCCGGAAAAGGCTCATATACATATACTTCTGGTTCTCAAATTCTCTCATCAATCAAAGAAAAAATGGAAGAGGTTGGACTCCTCTTCCTCCCGGTCGAAACGGTTCATCGTGGTTGGACTACCTTCAATTATAAGAACTCCTACGGCGACGAAAAAACGGACTTTATCGTAGAAGGAGAACTCTACTACGAATGGATTAACGCCGACGACCCTACCGACCGTCAAAGAGTCTCGTTTGAATACTACGGTCAACAGAACGACATATCAAAGGCGTTCGGAAGCGCTCTTACATATTCGGAGAGATACCTCCTCTTGAAGAGCCTTGGCGCTCCTACTGACGAGGACGACCCGGACAAACATACGGACGACAAGGTGCATAGAAAAACCACAACTCCGCCTCCCTCTCAAAAGCCTCAAAATAACGCCCAGGAGCGTCGAGAGAAGAGCAAGTGGGCGCAAGTCAACGACCTCATAAAAGACTCGGAAATCACACTTGCAAGCGTCAATGAGTGGATTGCGAAGTCGTTCGGCAAAGTAATCAAGATTAACAACCTCACGGACGAGCAATTCGGAAAACTTATGGCGGCTCTCCGTAAGAAAATCGAAGGAGAAATGAATGAGTAAGTTTATTGCGGAAAAGTGTTATCGAATGATAAACGAAAACAACGACCTCGTGTTGTGTTATGTCGTTCACGGAGATAAAAAGCGCTCCGCCTTGCTCGCTCTCGAAGAAACGCAAAACTCCGAGAATAAGTTGGAGGTCGATGTGAAGCCTTATAAATCGCAACGCAGCCTCGAACAGAATCGCCTCTTGTGGGCGCTTCTCGGAAAAATGGCGTTCGCTATGTCCGGGAATAAGCGGAAGGTTACGACCGAAGAGTGTTATTGCGTAATGCTCGAAGAGGCGAATGTCGCTTACGACTACCTTCTCGCCCTCCCGGAAGCCGAGCCTATGCTTAAAAAGACCTTCCGAGTCGTTCGCAAGATTGACGAGCGAGAGGTCAACGGCAAGATTCTCAATATGTATCAATACTTCATCGGTTCGTCCAAGTTCAACACGCAAGAAATGACGGAACTCATCGAGGCGACGCTCGATAAACTCACCGAACTTGGAATCGTAGATTCCGAAATCGAGATTGCCAGGAAGGAGTACGGACGATGAAATCAAAGCGAACGAAAGCGACGGATATATCTCAAAAGGTTAAACAAGCCGTGTGGGAACGAGACGGCGGACGATGTGTTGTTTGTGGGTGTTGTCGGAATGTAATGCCAAACGCTCACTTCATACCTCGCTCCAAGGGGGGTCTCGGTATCGAGGAGAACATCGTTACCCTCTGCACGAACCTCACGGAAAATCAATGCCACTACAAATTCGACTTCGGAACTCGCCAAGAGAAGGAAGAAATCGAGGCAAAAATCGAAGCCTACTTAAAATCAAAATATCCCGATTGGGATAGAGAAAAATTAACATATAGGAGATTCTAAAATGGATTTTAATATTCAAGACAAAGTAAGGGTCGTTTCCTACGAGGAACTCCCCTTGGAAGCAAGAAATAAAGCCATAGCGAAAGCGTGTGGCAAGGACGGAGAAATCGTCGATAGACTCTACTCCGAAGCGGAAGGCGGATATATCTATCGTGTTCATCTCGAAGGCTCACGAACTCCCTCTACTATCAACTTCACGGAAGAGATGTTAGAGCCTTCCGGGGGGGGGCAGCAACATCGAGGTAGAGACGGTTATCGAGGACAATCTCGTTATAATCCGAATGTACCAAGACGGCGTGGAGATTCGACATCATCACGCACACATCTTCAACGACGGACTCGCCGGGATAGCGCAAGCAATCTCTTACGCAGCGAAGCGACTTTGCTTGTCGTTTGAGGAAAACAAGGAACGCTATGGAGGTAGAAGATGAATAAAGTTATTTTAATAGGCAACCTCACGAAAGACCCGGAGGTAAGCCAAACCAACGACGGAAAGATGTATGCGAGAATGACAATCGCCGTATCGAGAGAATACACGAACCACGACGGCACGAGAGACACCGACTTCTTCGACTTTACGGTATGGGAGAAGCGAGCCGAGATATGCGATAAATACCTCAAAAAAGGCTCGAAGGTTGCTATCGTCGGAAGCATACAGAACCACATCTACACAGATAACAACGGCGAGAAACACTATACGCAAGAGGTTAAGTGTAAAGAGATTGAGTTCCTCTCTTCCAAGAAGTCCGATGATACACCGGGAGAAAGAACGAGACCGGAACTTACTCCGATAAACGACGACGAACCTCTTCCGTTTTAAGGAGGACTTATGGCAGAAAGAAGAATGTTCGCAAAGGCGATTATAGATAGCGACGCTTTCCTCGATATGCCCCTCTCGACGCAAGCCTTATACTTCCACCTTTCAATGAGAGCCGACGACGAAGGCTTCGTGGGAAATCCGAAGAAGATTCAACGAATGATAGGCGCAAGCGATGATGACTGCCGAATCCTTGTGTCAAAGCGTTTCATACTTACTTTTCAAAGCGGAATTATCGTTATTAAGCATTGGAAAATTCATAACTACATACAGACAGACCGTTTCAAAGAGACTACTTATCTCGAAGAAAAAGCAATGCTAACGCTCGACGGAAAGAAGGCGTATACGGAATGTATACATAATGCTTCCGAATTGGAGACACAGGTTAGTATAGGTAAGGATAGAGATAGTTTAGAGTTAGGAGAGGTTAGGTTAGGTAATAGCGCCGAAGGCGGCGCAACACCGACCACTCCGAAGCGTTTTAAGAAGCCGACGCTTGAAGAGATTATCACTTATTGTAAGGAACGCAACAACAAGGTTGACCCTCAACGCTTTTTCGACTTCTATGAGTCGAAGGGTTGGAGAGTTGGAAACCAACCTATGAAGGATTGGAAGGCTTGTGTGCGAACCTGGGAAGGAAGAGATATTCCTCCAAAGGGTTCAAAGGTCGCTACGGCTTCCAAGTACGACCGGGAGGAATAACCTATGGAGAAATTCAAATTCGGAAGAAGCCTTGAAGAGTTTAAGTTAGCCTTCGCCTCCGGGGAGGAAGTTCTAAAAGAGGACGAATACCTCGGAGACGACGGTCTCCCTTATTGCAACAAGTGTAAAACAAAGAGATTCTTCGCTTCCGATGACGGCGGCTTCGCCACGAGAAGTATATGCGATTGCCAACAAGAAGAAGTCAAGCGCCGTGAGGAAGAAGAACAACGCCAAAAGCGAATCCAACGCTTCCAAATGGGAATTGAATCCTCCCTCATCGGAGAGCGTTACAAGAAGGTTCGCTTCAAGACCGCAACGATAACAAAATCCAACCACTCTGCTTTTGAGAAGTGCGTCAACTACGCCAAGAACTACCGAGAGGTCAAGAGACAAAATATAGGTCTCTACATCTACGGAGACAATTCCTCCGGCAAAACCTATCTCACGGCTTGCTTGTGTAATGAGTTGGTGTGGAATGGAGCGTCTTGCGTCTACACGAACCTCGCCTCTATCTTGGCGGAAATCCGAAGTTCTTACGACGGAAACGGTATGGGAGAATGTAGATTGCTTCGACAGCTCCAAGGCTACGACTTCGCCTTCATCGACGACCTTGGGAAAGAGTTCCTCGGAAGAGAGTTCAACGCAGCGTCTTCAAAATGGGCGGAAGAAAAACTCTTCGAGGTTCTAAACGCAAGATACAACGCCCAGAAGCCGACGATATTCTCGTCGAACTACTCTATCGGCGAACTTGCAAGCCTTCTCAATCTCGATAAGGCTATCGTGGAAAGAATCAACGAAATGTCTACGAGGGTTATCAAACTCGAAGGAGACGATTTTAGAAAATTAGTCCGAGAAGAAAAGAGCGACATCGCCAAGTCTCTCGGAATATAAGGAGGAATATGAAAAATCAATA
>JBJEVF010000034.1:0-3149 GCA_051884215.1 Christensenellaceae bacterium
AATATCGGGAATACGGAAAGAAATTTTTTGAGGGCGTCGATCAACGCTATTCCGATTATGCCGACAGCCTTTCAGATATCCTGAAGATCCCGACTGACGTTCTTCGACCGATGATTTTCGTTTTTGTCCGCGCTTGCGTGCATTATGCCTTATATGAGGACGAATTTTACTTGCAGGAACAACTCCGGTTCTTAAAGCAAAGCATCGCTCTCTTTCACGAAAAATTCAGATCTCAAGCATAAACTGAAATAGACGGCAAAATTCCAAAGCGCACATGAATGTCCCATTTTTGATTACTACCGCGTCCCCTGCCGAAAAACTCAATGCTTGTTTGTAAACGGCTTTTGCCGTTGAAAATAATTGTGGCTGAAATATTCAGGAGGTACTCTTATGAAAGCCAAACGCAATCTGATCCTATCTCTTTTGACTCTGTTGTTGCTTCTTTGTTGCTCCGTGGCTTTAGTTGCCTGTAACAACAATTCATACACGGTAGCCTTTAAGGTGGACGATCGCAATTTCGACGTTGTCCTCGCGGATGAAGGTAATTCCGTATCGTTGCCGAGCCCTCCTGAAAAGGACGGATATACCTTTGACGGCTGGTATGCGGACGAATCCTGCACGCAGAAATATACCGACAGTGCATCCATATCTCAAGACACAGACTTATATGCCAAATTCACGCCAAACGTCTATACAATTACATACGACGCAGACGGTGGCACGAATCCCAACACGACGACCTCATTTACGGTAGAAGATAAGGTTGTCCTTGCGGATGCGCAGAAACCCGGTTATCTTTTTAAGGGTTGGAAGAATGGGGACGAATATATGACCGCTATCCCGAAAGGCACAGCGGAAAATATCTCCCTGACAGCGGTTTTTCAAAAAGAAGGCTATTCCATTTTCTACGAAAATGTCGACGGTGCATATCATTCCAATCAGAAAGCCTATGCCGTTGATGATGAAACCTTTGAAATCGACCCGGCAAATAAAGAAGGCTATAACTTTGACGGCTGGTATTTGACCGAGGATTTTTCGGGTGACGAGGTAACGGAAATTGCCAAAGGTACGACTGGAAATATTACGTTATACGCCAAGTTCGACCTTATGGAATACACTATCACGTACGAAAACACCAAGGGGGCCGAAAATCGGAATGAAAACTATTTTACAACGTATTCGATTGAGAACCCCGTGTATTCCTTTTTCGATCTGGAAAAGCAGGGCTACGTTTTCGAGGGCTGGTTCCACGGAACTACGCCAATCACCCGACTTATGGGTGATGAATGGCTCGGCGACGTAACGCTTACCGCAAAGTGGACGCCTGTCACCTATTCTATTTCTTACAAAAACGATAAAGGTCAGGCAAACGGCAATAAAACCTCTTTCACCGTTGACAGCGGAATTTTGGAATTTGCAGATCTGCCCGACACACTCGACTACGAATTTAAAGGTTGGTCGTTTATGAACGGAAACGTGCCGACTACTTCTCTTGACGCAAGCATACTGAGCGACGATATTATCCTTACGGCTATGTGGAAACAAAAAGCCGAATATAAAGGACTGGATTACTATGTTTCGCCGGACAAGAGCAGCATCGTCATCATGGGCGTTACGGACACGTCGATTACCGAGATCGTGATCCCCGATACGACTGTAATGGTTTTAAACGGAGCGTTTAAGGATTGCTCGTCCGTTACCTCTATCACGATTCCGTTTTTCGGCTTCAAGCGCGGCGCTACCGAAAACACGACGATTCATCACCTTTTCGGCGATACCGTTCCCGCCACCTTGAAGGAAGTGACGGTGAAAAATACCAACGTTCCGGACGAAGCCTTCAAAGACTGCACGAGCATCAAAACCGTCAATCTGGTAGGCAATATCGGCACGATCGGGAAAAGCGCGTTTGAGAATTGCAGCGGAATTTTCTACGTGAATTTCAACGGCGTAACCCTCACTTCGATCGGGGAAAAGGCTTTTTCTTACTGCGGTAATCTTTTAACCCTTCGTTTACCCGAAGGTCTTACCGAAATAGGTAAAATGGCTTTTTATAAATGCGGTACGCTGTACAGCGTCACGATGCCGACAAGCATAACGGATATGTCGCAAATCGGTTTCTATGCATTTTGGTATTGTGAAAGCTTGTATGAAATCTACAATCTGGCGAACTTAGAGCTTACGATAGGCGAATATTCGGACACCGATCTCGGATATTGCGCGAAGGACGTATATACGTCTGCGGATGCCGTGAGCAGATTCAGTACCGACGCGAAGGGAAATATTTTCTATAACGACGCAACCGACGGGCTGACGCTGATTCGGTATATCTCCACGGATACCACCTATGCAATTCCCGAAGACGTGACGACGATCCAAAAAGCCGCTTTTAAAGACAGAAACGATATGGTGGAAATCACCCTTCCTTCCGGTCTCAAAAAGATCGGCGATGAAGCCTTTATGAACGCCACCGGTTTCGATAGTCTTCGTATTACTCAGGAAGGTCTTGTCGTCGGAGCAAGTGCTTTCAATGGTTGCTCCACCATAACGAGCTTGGAAATTCTGGCAGATGGAGTGAATCTGGGTGAGAGTTGCTTTTCGAATTGCTCAAATCTCGTTTCGATCAATATCGACGCGGACAACTTAAAATTCAGTGGAGCTTTCAGATCTTTGACTTTGCCGCAGACCCTGCGCATAAAAACTTCCGGCTCCTACTTTTCTCTTACGTTTAGCGGATGTTCCGGTATCAAAGAATTTATCTTAGACGGTGACAACAATACGATCTACTATGCTTTCCAGAGGGCGTCTGTTGAGACTGTTACGATAAACGGCAACAACGTCAACATCGAGCAAATGGCATTTCAGGACTGCACTTCTCTGAAAACTTTCACCGTTAACGGTGGCAATTGCCATTTTGGCGCGGCTATTTTCAGGGATTGTACGAAACTGGAAACGATTACAGTTACCGGCGGTATAACGTCGGAGATCGGGGGCAGTGCATTTAGCGGATGTTCTTCTCTGAAAGAGTTTAACTATTTCGGTTCTCTTCAGTCAATCGGTCAGATCGCGTTTAGAAATTGCACATCGCTCAAGAAGGTTGAGTTCGGCGCGTCCCTGACGTCTGTCGGAAGAGAAGCGTTCAAGGGTTGCAC
>JBJEVF010000035.1:0-13540 GCA_051884215.1 Christensenellaceae bacterium
TTTTTGAAATTTTTTACTAAAAATATCGCATTTTAACACATTTTTAACGAGGTTATCGAAAAAGACGGTAAAAAGCAGCGTTTTTACGCTTTTTGACTTATTTAGTCGTAAAGCAATGTGAAAATTTAGTGTAATCGCAATAGCTTGCGCAAATTTTTTGACACTTTAATGCACGTACTATATAATTGAATATATAATATGTGGTGAAATATGATAAATGAAAGACAAATCGACCTTTTGGACAGCGCAAGCGCTCGCAAGCGTTTGAAAGCCGTAAAGAAGTTGGCTTCTTCCTTAAATTACGAAAACGGAACGGGCTCGGCTAATCTGAACGTCCATTCAAAATATTCTTTTTCCCCGTATACGCCGTCTATGGCGGCTTTTATGGCGCATAAGTTCGGGTTGAGCGTCGTCGGGATTTTAGATAATTACACCTTGAAAGGCGCGCAGGAATTCGGCAAAGCGTGCGAAGCATTGTCTATAAGGTACGTTTCGGGCGTGGAGTTTTGTTTAAAATGCGATTTTTTGGGCGACCTTGTCGCAAGCGTGGCGTTTTTGGGCATAGCGAAAAAGAATTTTAATGCGCTCGATAAGGATTTGGCGTTTTTAAGAGATAACCAGTTTAAAAACGTTCAAAAAACGCTCGACGCGGTAAATAAAGGTATCGAAAAATTCGGCTTGAAAATATCATTTAAAAAAGATATAGCCTCTCAGGTTGCTTGTAAGCGCAACGGCGTATATCTGAGTAAGCACGTTTGTTTTGCGCTCAGTCAGAAATTGGCGGCGTTGGATAAATCCCGATTAGCCGAATTTTTCAGCGAGCTTGGGATAGAGCTTACCGAAAACGATAAAAAAATTGCGTTTTCTCAGAACGATCCGTATTACGTTTACGACTTAACCGATATTCTTTATCGGTTCAGGGATAAATTCCGCACTGAAAAGCGCTATTACGGTTATAAGGACGTATTGCCTATCGCAAAAAAATACGACGCTCTTTGTTCGTTCCGACTAACAAAGGAGCTGTCGGATAATTATCTGACGAGCGATAACGATATTTTTACGCTCATAGAAAAAGTTAAAAACGCAGGCTTTGACGTTTTTTGTTACGACGACGGTATGTTTTCCGCAGAAATCAACAGGGAAATAATAGAAAAATGCCGTCTTGCCGAGCTGTTGCCGCTAAGACTCAACGAGATAGAATTCCCGAGAGCTAAAATGAATAAAGTCGGCGAAGAATATGTAAACCAGGCGCTTTTACAGAGTGCGTTCAGCATTTGCGGAAGCGAAAAATGTCTCAACACCAACGGTAAGGGTTTTTTATCGAGCCAGCTTAAAATAGAAAGCTTCGAGGAAAAAGTCGAGCTCTTTGCGCGCATCGGTAAAGGTGAGTAATGCAGAAGGGTTTTGTGAGCTTTTGCGACGCATCGGCCGCTGCGTCAGAGAAATTTCGCTCGGATAAAAACGTTGCGCTTATCACTACCGACGGCGATTACCTTTTTGCGGGAAAGGAGATAAAGGACGAGCTGACGATGCAAGGCTTTGCGGTTTCGTCGCTTGCCTTTGACGACGGCTTTTTAGATACGGCGGTTTTCGAGTCGCTGACAAGCGGTATAAATGGCAACGTCGTAGTAGTTGGCAACAGTCTGTTTTTGAATGCGGCGCGCGCCGTTTTGAAAAACGGCGACAGCCGCGTTTTACTCGTCGCGACCGATTTGAACTTTTTCAGCGTTATTTCGGACTATGCGACGGTTACAAGGCATAACAGGCTGACCGTTGAAAGATTGCCGCAGTTTGCTACGGTGATAGATCCTAAGATTGTTTCTAAACTGAAAAAGACTGCCGTTATGCAGGGCTTTTTGGAGATTGTTGCCAAGCTTTGCTACCTTGCGGATTACGTCAATTCCCGACTTTTAAAAAACCTCGATATAGACGAAAGCTTTATAAACGGGCTGTTACAGGTTATTTGTTCATTAAAAAAGCTGAACGGAGATTATGCAAAGAGCGTTATAGCAGTCGTCAACGCACAGTATCTGCTCGCCGAATTTTCAAAAAAGTACGACGAGGCTCTTTTTGCAGAGGAAACCTTTATCGGCGACGTACTCGCGAGTTTGACAAGCCAGAGCCTTTACAGCTGCCAATACGCCGTTTTTTGCCCGTTAATCGAGCTATACACGCTTGTTTTACAAAAGGATTTAATCAGAAACAGCAGTATGGCGCCTGATTACTGCGCAAATATAGCAAAACTAAGCGAGCTTAAAAAGGCCGATAAAATCGCCCTATTATATAATTATCGACCGCTTGACGCACGGGAAATTCAATCGGCTTATCCTGAAAATACGGCCAGGGCGTTGAGCTACTATAAAAAATTTAAGGAATGTTTCGTTCAGCTCGAGAGCAGAGTCGGTTACCTTTTCGGCGGTCGTAAAAAGATATGCAAATTTACCGTCGGCGATATGCAAAACGCGTTTTGTCTGTCCGGCTATCAGCAGGCTACCGATTTTTTTAAAATAATAAACGACAGCGGAGTGTTGGATTGTTTTGAATAATTTCAGCGAAAAACTCAAAAAAATCAAATTGGCTTTATTCGACCTTGACGGTACGCTTTATATCGGCGACGACGTGCTTGCAAACGTCGGCAATGCGCTTGATATTTTCAGAAGCAACGGGATAAGAATAGTGTATCTGACGAATAACAGCTCAAAAACTGCGGAAGAATACGAAAGCAAGCTCAAAAGACTCGGCTTGTGGAAAAACGGCGACGCGGTTTATTCTTCTCTGACGGCGACCGCCGACTATATTTTATCGGATTGTCCTGATAAATCGGTCTATTTGTTCGGAACGCGCCGAGCGAAAGAATATTTTGCCGAGCGTGGAATAAAGCTTCAGGACAGAGCCGACGTTGCCGTTATGGCGTATAACACCGAGCTTACTTACAAGGATATTTGTCAGTTGAACGCCAATCTTTATTACGGCGCAAGATATATTGCAACTAATCCCGATATAGTTTGCCCTGCTAAGGACGTGTTTTTACCCGATAACGGTTCGATTATGGAAATCTTTCATAAAACCGTCAACCGATTGCCTGAAATCGTCATCGGTAAACCTTATACTCTTATGGGCGATATGGTCAAACTTAAATACAATCTCGACGCTGACGAGATTATGATGGTGGGCGACAGACTTTATACCGATATTAAATTCGGCGTCGATTGCGGATTTTTGACTGCGCTTGTGCTTTGCGGCGAAACTAAAATAAGCCGGACCGAAAAGGACAAGGGGTATTACGTTTTCGACGACGTTTACGCAATTTCACGATTTTTTAAATAATTGTTTTAAAATAAAAAACAATGGTAATAATTCTCTCCTGACGGGGAGAATTTTTTTATGCTTAAAAAGGCGATAATAATTTGCAGTTTAATAGCGACGTTTTTTATCGTCGGATTTCCTAAAAAGCCCGTTTTTCAGGGAGAGGGCGATTACGTTTTGTACCTTAACAGCGCAAGCTCCTTAGCTTGCAGCGTAGAAGTGGAACAACGCAGTATTTCAAAAACTTATTCCTGTTTTAAAAACGTCAGCGGAGAGTGCTTAAAAGCAAGAAGTCAGCAGGTTATAAACGACGAGCTTATCAGGCTGAACGCTAAATTCGTGTTTTCCGAAAAGGGCGACGATTTTGAAACGAATTACTACTATTCCGACAAAATATCGGGATATAAGACGATTAACGGCAAAAAAATAAATATTCAGACAGCATGCCGCGCCGACAATTATATAATAGCCACGCCAATGATTTTCGGCGGATTCTGATTGAGTGTATAAAACCGTGATAATCCGTCAATAATCGGTACATAAAATTTTGGAGGTATTTATGCAACAGCAAGCAAACAAAAAATTTGCCAAGAAAAATATATATCTTATTTTATTGGCAGTGGGCATTATAGTGGTGGCGATTGCCGTTTCGGTAGCGCTATCCAACAGGTCGGATATTTCCGTCGAAGTGGGAAAATCGACGTCGGATTCAAAAATAAGCAGTTCTTCTTCGATAAACGATTCCAAGAGTAACAGCGCAACTGCTTCGGACAGCGATAATCCGACAAGCAGTTCGGGACAAGGCTCCGACAAGTCGGACGAGCCGATTAAAAGAACGGAATTTCTTTTTCCCGTTGCAAACGGTGAAATTTTAGTAAATTACACCGAAGCGAGCGTCGTTTACAACAAGACGTTGGGAATATATACCGGTCATATGGGAATTGACGTAACGGGCGCAGAAAACGCCGAAGTGCTTTGCGTCCAGGACGGCGTCGTCGAATCTGTTACGACGAGCTATCTCGAAGGAACAACCGTTATCGTCGATCACGGCGACGGCGTTAAATCGTTATACAACTCTTTGGAATTGAGCGACGATATAACGGTAGGAAAAACCTTGGAAAGAGGTCAGGTCATGGGCAAGATTTCTACCACTAACAGAAAAGAATATAAGGACGGTCCGCACCTTCATTTCGAGATGTTAAAGGACGGAAAAACCGTCAATCCGTTCGATTATCTCGAAGACGGCGCAAAATAATAAAAATTAAATAATTACGAATGTTTTAACTCCGCTTTAAATACAATTTTAGCGGAGTGATTTTATTTTGAAAAAATTTTTAGCCGTATTTTTAGCATTGTGCCTCGTTCCGTGTTTATTTGCCTGCAACAAAAGCAGTCAAAGCCTTAACCGTTACAATATCGACGTCGTTTACGACGGCGACAGGGGCATTTCGTGTAATTTAACCTTAGATTATAACTGCAATATCCCCGATGGAACCGATATTCTGAAATTCAATATTTTCGGTAACGCTTTCAGAGAAGGCGCGAAATTTACCCCCGTAACGGGCGAAAGCTTCGGGAATTTCAGAATTTTGTCGGTAACTTGTTCAAACGCGCCCTGCAAATACGAAATTTGCGGAAAAGATAACAACGTTCTTTCCGTCAATCTTGCAAAAAAGCTCGGTTACAACGACAAAGCACAGATTAAAATAGCTTTTGAAGCCACTTTGCCCGAAGGCAATTACAGATATGCAAAAGGCGTCGATACGGTAAATCTCGGCAATTTTTATCCCGTTCTGTGCGTATATGAAAACGGCGAGTTTTACGAATGCGAATATTATCCGATAGGCGATCCGTTTTACTCGGAAGTAAGCGACTATAACGTAAATATTACGGTGCCGGGAAGTTTTGTCGTGGGCGCAAGCGGAAACGCTTCGAGCTGCGACGTGGAAGGCGATAAAACGATGTATTCTTACAGCTTAAAAAACAGTCGCGACTTTGCTTTTTGTCTTAGTCGCAATTTCGAAGTAAAAAGCAAAAAGTGGGGCGATAAGACGGTTAACTATTGTTATTTAACGGATGAAAGCCCCGACGCAACGCTTGAAGCGACTATTTCCTGCCTGCAATATTTCAGCGAAACCTTCGGCGAATATCCTTACGAAAGCTTTACGGTCTGTCAAAGCGATTTTTCCGAAGGCGGTATGGAATATCCCGGTCTCGTTTACATAAACAAATCGCTCGATACGCTCAATACTTTATATACTACCGTTCACGAAACGGCGCATCAGTGGTGGTACGGCGTGGTCGGCAACAACCAGCTTGAAGAAAGCTATCTCGACGAAGGTCTTACCGAATATTCCACCTGCTTGTTTTTCGACGAAAACGAGCAATACGGAATCGACGCAAGCTATCAATATCTGAGAGCCAAAAAGGCGTGTATGACTCACCAGAAAATCATCGAAGGAGTAAAGGGCGAAAAACCGTATATGGTTAAGCACCTTAACGCTTATAACGGCGAACTCGATTACGTCAACACCGCTTACAACCGCGGAATGACTATGTTCAAGGGTTATGAAGAAACGTACGGAAAGAAAAAAATCAAAGCGCTTCTGAAAAAATATTACGCAAAGAACAAATTTCAGGTTGCCGACAGCGAAGATCTGTTATCGCTTTCGGGCAAAACGAGAGCCTATTTTGAATCTTATCTCAGAGGGGACGCCGTAATTTAGTCAAAACGCTTGCAAAAAAAACCGATATGCGGTATGCTGTCTTAGTAAATACGAGAGTCGAATCGGGCTTTGGTCCGAACTCTTGCGTTACGGGGGTGCGGTATGCCGTTTTTCGATTACAAATGTCCTGAGTGCGGAAAGAAATTTTCCGAGCTTGTAAAGGATTATAAAACGCCTGTATTTTGTCCCGACTGCAATACGCCCGTCGAAAGGGATTATAACGGGAACGTTTCGGGTTCGTTCGGGAAAACCTCAAAGCGTTGCAGCGGAAAATGCTCCGAATGCAAAGGTTGCGGCTGAGAAGTTTCGAAGCTGCAAGTTTTCGCAGAGAATAGGTCAACTGAATGCGAATTTTATTGACAACCATAATCTTATCTGTTAAAATATTATAGATAAAAAATACAGCACGTTCAAGGAGCTTTGTATGAAAAAGGTTTTAACAGCATTTTTGGTAGTCGTTATGGCTGTCGTTTCTGTATCGGTGCTATCTGCCTGCAACAAAAAGCAGCCGGAAACGACCGAAATCGTTACGGGGCCCGTTTATAAAGTCAGTAAGGATAAGGAAGGCAACGAATACGCCGTTCTCGAAAAATACAGTATTTCCGACGAGGACGCAAAAAAGATTGCCGACGGCGATTATGAAGATTTGATGCTCGATCTCGAAATAAATTTTTATAACGAGACTATTCCCGTTAAGGAAATTTCAGCAGGCGCATTCGCAAACCAGCTTGCTTTAAGGTCGATTGTTATCGGCGCAAACGTAGAAACTATCGGCTCGGGTTGTTTTGCAGGCTGTTCTAATCTCAAAGAATTGACCGTTCCGTTCGTCGGCGGAGTTAAAGAAAACGCAAAGAACGCGCAAAAGACTCTCGCTTACCTGTTCGGTTCCGCAGAGGCTTCGGGTACGACCTCCGTTACGGTAAAATATAACGAGTCTTCCTCATCGACGTTTTATATTCCGGACAGTCTTAAAAAGGTAACCTTGACGGGCGACGTCGTTACCGATTACGCTTTTTACGGCTTGCCTGTCGAAGAAGTCGTGCTGACGGGTAGCGTTAAAGCAATCGGCGTTTCGAGCTTTGCGGCAATGACCAATCTCAATACCGTCGCTATTCCCGAAAGCGTCGAAGAAATTAAAAAATCGGCTTTCAGCGGCTGTACGAATTTGTATAAAGTAGATTTTTCAAAGGCAACGGGTTTGAAAACTATCTGGCAGGAAGCATTTACGGGTTGTTCTAATCTCAACTTCGACGGCTCTACGCTCACGCTTCCCGATTCCGTTGAGAAAATTTACTATTCTGCATTCAGAGATTGCACTTCCTTAAAGAAGGTCGATCTCAGCAACACCGCTATACAGGCCGTTCCCGATACTTGTTTTTACGGCTGTACGGCATTGAAAGAAATCGCAGTCAAAGACGGCGTTTCGTTCGGTCAATACGCTTATCCTGACGAAACTGCGGTAACAAAAAAATAAAAAAATTTTTCCTGATAAATCACCGTGAGAAATTGCGGTGATTTTTTGTTTTTATTGTTCTAATCTCTGCTTTGCGGGAATAGATTATAACAGTAAATTAAGAGAGGTTAGATTATGGCACAAAGCGATTATCAGGATATGATTGAAATTCCCGTATCTACTTGCGAGATGGTGGTTCTACCTAAAAAGAAAAAACGCAAGAACGTCAAAAAAAAGGTGATTGATAAAGTCAATAAAAAAGTCGTAAAGGAAAAAGCCGCTAAGCAGAAAGCCGTCAAAGAAAACGTTCAGCCGGTAGCAGACTTTGTTGAAAACGCAGCGGAAAACGATTATAAAATCGAACAATTCGAAGGTTTGCAAAACGAAACGGTAAACGTCAAGGAGAAAAAAGGCATTAAATTCGATATTGTTTCGTTGCAGGTCGTAGCCGTTTTCGTGCTGATCGTCGGCATACTTTTAACGAATATATTCTGGGAAAACAGCGGTATTAACCGTCTTATATCATCAGTTTTCAATAAAGAAACGGTCGCTGAAAAGAACTATTCCGACTTTAAGCTCAACGCTCCGAAATACGGTACCGTCAACTTAAACGGCGGAGTTATCGAAATCAGCGGCGAGGGCGCGATCTACTCTCCTTGCGAGGGCGTAGTTTCAAAAGTCGTTAAAGACGGCGAAAAATATACCCTTACCATAAATCACAGCGACAGTTTTTATTCGGAATTCAAAAATCTCGATTTTTGTTATTTTAACGAAGGCGAAAGCGTGTTTAAGGAAGTGCCTGTAGCCTATGCGTTCGAAGGTTGCGAGATGAGAATGTATTCCAATAACGCATTGCTCACCAATTTCGTTGTATCAGACGGTTCTATTATATGGGAAAGTTGAAATTCACAATTCATCCGCTTTTTATCGCATACGGAATATACTTTGCTTTTTGTGGCAAAGTATTTTCTTTTATAGTCTATCTTTTGTCGGCTATCGTGCACGAGATAGGTCATTCGTTCGCTTCCGAAAGATTCGGTTATAAACTGAATAAAATTTCGCTTATGCCCTACGGCGCGGTGATTGTGGGGGATATAGATAATCTGAAATTTGTCGACGAGATTGAAATTGCCCTTTTCGGTCCGCTTTTCAATTTGCTCGTAGCCGTAAGCTGCATAGCTTTATGGTGGATAGTCCCCGAGAGCTACGCATACACGACGGAGATCGTCGTCGCCAACCTTTTTATCGGTTTAATCAACCTATTGCCCTGCTTTCCGCTTGACGGCGGTAGAATTCTCAACGCCGTTCTGGTTAAAAAAATCGGTTTATTCAACGCCAAGCGAGTGCTTAAAATTATAACGGTAGCCTTTTCTTTGGGGTTTGTCGCTTTATTTGTATTGTCGTTTAAAAACCGTAACGTAAATTTTTCGCCGCTGTTTTTCGCTCTGTTTATGGTAGTGGGCGCATTTTCCAAAAACGATAAGCTGTGTTTTATAAAGACGTGGGAAAACTATTCCTACAAGCAGTATAAAAGGGGCGTGGAAATAAAAAGAATAGCTATTTTCGAAGACGCGACCGTGCTGGACCTTCTCAGACTTGCAAAATCGCCCGTTGACGTGGATATAGTCGGAAAAAACGGCAAAATAAAAAGCACTCTGAAATTTGACAGAGTGCAAAAAATCATCACTGATTGCGACGTGTATTTAAGACTTGGCGACGTAATAAAATCCGATTAAGTTTTTCTGTTGCGCAGTCTTCTGATTATCAGGTAAGCAACGATTATGATAGCGGAAACGGTTATAAATCCGAGAATGTATCCGCTAAAATCGATAACTACGTCGATCAGCCTTGCCGACCTGCCCGAAGCAAAGCAGGGTAGCTGAAAAATTTCCGATAGAATTGCGTTGAACAGTCCTGCGCCTGCAATCATTAAGGAGCTTTTCAGCTTTGAGTTTACGAGCAGCCCGAATGCGACTGTTGCAAATATAGCTAAAAGAGCGAACAAACCCGCGTGACCTAAGCCTTTTCTTATCGTTGTAAGGTAATTTTCTCTTTTGACGACGACAGTAAAAGTATAAACCTCGTCGGGGTAATAATCCGACGTGTAGGTTATTGAGTATTTTCCCGTATTAGTGAACTTGATTTTTCCGTTTTCCGTCACTGTGGCGAAGGGGCTTTGGCAACTTATTGTCCAGCCGTACAGCGAGTCGGGATCGGTTGCGTTGAGCTTTATGCTGTATTCTTTGTCAACGTATATTTCCTTTGGCGCGTTTAGTCCCAATATAACTGATTTTTTCGGCAAAACGTTTACCGTAAACTCGTAAACGGCATTATCTTTATCGCAAAACGATACGAGTTCAATGGTCTGCTTTCCAAGTCCGGTGCATTTTATTTTGAGTTTCGACATATTGTCGGCGTAATTTACCTTGATGACTGCGTCGGTGCCTTCTTTCAGTCGCAAATACGTCGCCGTAGAAAGGTCGTCATCATCGGCGAATCGAATATCCAGGTCGTATATATCGCCAAGCTCGAGCGTGAATTCATTTTGATCGCTTCCGTCGATCAGTAAATTCGTTACAGTCGGCTTTTTTAGCATTTTATCCGTTACGGTAATATCCTTGGAGCAGACAGGCTTATCGCCGACGTACATAGTTACGGTCGTCTGACCTTGCTTCAAAGCGAATACGTTTGAATCATAAGCAACGTAAACGGTGACGGTTTCTTTATCGGCAGATTTAAAGCTTACGTCGTTCAAAGGCAGATCTTTTCCGTCGTAAAGATATTTAATCGTCTTTAATTCGTTGATATTCAGGCTGTCGAGACTGCTTCCGTCGACTGCAACTATTGAAAACAGCGTTAAATCGAGGTCGGAAATATCGGTATCGTTGCTTACAACCTTGAACCCGACGTTGTTTGAAATTATTTTACCTTCGGCGTTCGTTGCGTAAAAATAGACGTCTCCCGAGGATTTAAACATGATTTTACCGTTGGCGTCGATGGTTGCGATATTGTTATCAGAAGAATAATACTTTAATTTTTCCGTAGCGTTTTTCGGCGTGACGGTAGTTATAAGCTCGGTCGTGGTGCCTGCGGTTTTTTGCGTGCCTTCGATAGACTTGGAAAGAATTATCGTTTCCACTTTAATAAGCGGTACGTCCGTTTCGGTTTTCTGGTCGCCGTAAAGCAGCGATATTATTTTTTTTGAAAAACTGTTGGTAATGCTCCCCGAAACAGCGTTGTTTTGCAAAGAAAAGATTTGTATAAGTACAGACAGCGATAAAAACAGCGCAAGGGAAATACAGGCAGTTATTTTTACGACCTTTTTCATATATCATATTTTATCATTGCGGTATAAAAATGTCAATGCCTTTTAATAATCGGCTAAAAAGATAATTTTCCCCAAACTTGCTTGCCAAATTCGTTATCATTTACTATAATAATGGTAATAATAATTGGTGAAAAAAGTGAAAAAATATTTATTGCTATTCTTTGATTTTTTTAAGATAGGACTGTTTACTTTCGGCGGCGGTTACGCTATGATTTCGATGATGAGTCACGAACTTGTCGAAAAGCGGGGTTATATCGATAAGGACGAGTTTTCCGACCTCGTTGCCATTGCCGAATCTACTCCGGGACCTATTGCCATAAACAGCGCGACTTATATAGGTTACAGGCGAGGAAACGTTTTCGGCGCCGTTTTGGCGAGCCTTGCGGTATCTTTGCCGTCGTTTATTATCATATATTTAATATCGATGTTTCTGCCGAAATTTATGGATAATCAAATCGTGCAAAAAGCCTTTTCGGGTATTCAGTGCGCAGTCGTTATTCTGGTGATAAACGCCGCTTACAAGCTGATTAAAAATATGAAGAAAACTTGGCTGAATATCCTTTTAACCGTGCTATCGGCGCTCGTTTTGATTATTCTCGATATTTTTTCAGTAAATATTTCGACTATCTATTTTGTCATAATCGGCGGATTGACGGGCTTTGCAATAACCTTTCCGAAGCTTCAAAAGGAGAAGAGGGCGAAAGTCCTTGAAAGTGTGGAAACTGAAAAATCCGAGATTGACAACACGGCTGAAAAAGAACCTTCTCAGGAGGGCGATAGATAATGCCGATAATTTTGAAATTGTTTTTGACCTTCTTTAAAATAGGACTCTTTTCATTCGGCGGCGGATACGGTATGTTGCCGCTTATGGAGCAGGAGGTTCTGGCTAATAACTGGCTTACCGAAAGCGAATTTCTGAATTTCGTAGCTATATCCGAATCGACTCCGGGACCTATCGCTATCAATATGGCGACATTTGTCGGAACGAGTCAGGGCGGAATAATCGGGGCGTTGTTTGCAACGTTAGGAACCATTACGCCGTCGATTATAATAATACTGCTTATCGTTGCGGTATTCAAGAATTTTTTAAAAAGCAACGCTGTAAAATCGGTGCTTGGCGGGATAAAACCTACCGTCGCGGGACTTATCTTATCCACGGGCGTATTTATGGGCATAAAGAATTTTATGCCGAATATTCAAGCTTTTACAGTGGCGGGAATCAGCTATAAGTCGCTTGCCGTCATGCTGTCGCTTGCCGTTGTTTTTATGGGTTATAAACTGATAAGGAAAAAGAATCTTTCACCGATACTTTTAATAGTAATTTCGGCGATAGTGGGAATAATTGTATTTTAGGAGAGTGGAATATGTTGGATAAAAGAGCTGAAATTTTAGCTGAAAATCTCGTCAATTATTCGGTTGACGTCAAGAGCGGCGAAAAGGTGCTTATAGAGGCGTTCGGCGTCGATAACCGCTTTATAGCCTGCCTTGTGGAAAAAGTTTACAGGCGCGGCGGCTATCCGTTCGTGAGCATAAGAAACCATAACGTGTTAAGGGCTCAGCTCAGCGGCGGAAACGAAGAATATTTTAAGCTGTGGGCAGAATACGACGGATATATGATGGACGGTATGGATTGCTATATCGGCGTGCGCGGCGGCGAAAACGGCTTTGAATTAGGCGACGTTTCGCCCGAACAAAATCAGCTCTATAACAGTTTGTATTCTCATCCCGTTCATCACGAAAAAAGGGTGAAGAAAACCAAATGGGTGGTGTTGAGATATCCTACCCCTTCGATGAGTCAGCAGGCGAAAATGTCCACCGAGGCGTTTGAAGATTTCTATTTTAAGGTTTGCAATCTCGATTACGGCAAAATGAACGACGCTATGGAAACTTTAAAGTCGCTTATGCTCAGAACCGATAAGGTAAGAATTGTTGCGCCTGGAACGGATATAAACTTTTCCATTAAGGGCGTCGGATGTAAAAAGTGTTCGGGACATATGAACATACCCGACGGCGAGTGTTATTCCGCGCCGTTGAAATACAGCGTAAACGGAAAGATAACCTATAACACGCCGACTACCTATAACGGCGCAAGCTTTTCCGATATTTCTCTTACCTTTAAGGACGGAAAGATTATAGAAGCCGATTGTCAGGGCGATAAAGAGCGTCTGAACAAGATTTTCGATACCGACGAAGGCGCAAGATACGTCGGCGAGTTTTCGCTCGGCGTCAATCCGTATATAACCAAGCCTATGGGCGATATTTTATTCGATGAAAAAATCTCAGGCTCCATTCACTTTACGCCGGGCAGCTGTTACGACGATTGTTACAACGGCAACAATTCGGCGATACATTGGGACCTCGTGCTGATTATGACTAAGGAATACGGCGGCGGCGAAATTTATTTCGACGACGTGCTTATCCGAAAGGACGGGGTTTTCGTCATTGATGAATTGAAGTGCTTAAACCCTGAAAATCTTATGTGAATAAGCTGAAATTTACAGATAAAGATAGTTTTGTGTAATAAAAAGACTTTGTTTTGCAATATTTTTCCAATTTTTTGTCAATTCAGCTTATAAAAAATTGACCTTGTGCGATAATTGATATATAATTATGACGAATAAAAATAAATTTTTTTTCAAGGAGATATTATTATGGCAAATGTTAAAGTAGCTATTAACGGTTTCGGTCGTATCGGTCGTCTGGCTTTCAGACAGATGTTCGGCGCTG
>JBJEVF010000036.1:0-50469 GCA_051884215.1 Christensenellaceae bacterium
TGCCATTGAAAATGCACCTCCTAAAAGTGTCTAACTTTTGGGGTGCATTTCACAAAATACCGCTTAAAATCAGTTTATCAAAAAACAATTATCAGCATTTTTCAGGTTCGGGATAATCGACGCCGAAGGTATCAACCGTTACCGACTTCATACGCTGTTCTTCAACGGGTTTATCCCTGTAATCGACTTGAGTCGAAGCGATTTCGTCAACCACGTCCATACCTTCCGTCACCTTTCCGAACGCCGCATACTGTCCGTCAAGATGCGGAGCGTCCTTGTGCATTATGAAAAATTGCGAGCCTGCGCTGTTTGGCATCATTGACCTTGCCATTGATATTACTCCGCGTATGTGCTTTAACGTGTTGGCTTTATAGCCGTTATAGGAAAACTCGCCTTTTATATGATAGCCGGGACCGCCCACGCCAACGCCTTGCGGATCGCCGCCCTGAATCATAAAGTTTTCGATAACTCTGTGAAAAATTATACCGTCGTAATACCCCCTTTTAACCAAAGAAATAAAGTTATTGACGGTATTCGGCGCAAACTCGGGCATAAGCTCGACCTTGATAACTCCGCCGTTTTGCATTTCGATCGTTACAACAGGATTGTTCATTTTTTTTACTCCTTTATTCCGTGTATCGGATAAGTTCTACGCCTGCTTCATTCAGTATCTGCAATGAAAATTCGTCGGGATAGCCTTCTTTATATATTACCTTTTTTATGCCTGCGTTTATGATGATTTTCGTGCATATAGTGCAAGGCTGATGGGTAACGTAAAGCGTTGCGCCGTCCAGGGAAATTCCGAGTTTAGCAGCCTGCGCTATTGCGTTTTGCTCTGCGTGGACGGCAAAACACAGCTCGTGCCTCGTTCCGCTCGGTATTTCGAGCTTGCGCCTTAAACACTCGCCCTTTTCAACGCAACTTTTTACCGCGCTCGGCGCACCGTTATAGCCGGTCGTCAATATGCGCTTATCCCTTACGATAACTGCGCCGACGTGCCTGTTTTCCTGAAAACACGATGACCACGAACCGACAACAAACGCCATATCCATAAAACGCTTATCCCATTTATCCATATAAACACTCCGTTTTTTCATTATTTTATCACATATTCCGCTATATTGCAATAATATTTTTCAACCGAATGAGATTTTGATTTTCCACGCAATAAAAATTTACATTTTTCGTGAAAAAATTTTTTAAAATGCGTCACAAATTATTGACTTTATGTTTTTTTATGCGTATAATACAATTAGCAATCGAAAGTCGAGAGTGCTAAATATTAAAAATTACATACTTTTCGATAAAGTATAAAAGGAGATTTGATATGAATATTAAACCATTGTTTGACAAGGTCGTCGTTGAGATTGCAGAAGCTGACGAAACGACGAAAAGCGGTTTTATTTTGCCGAGCGCTTCAAAAGAAAAGCAGCAGATGGCAAAGGTCGTAGCAGTTGGCCCCGGCGGCATCGTTGACGGCAAAGAAATTACTATGCAGGTTAAAGTCGGCGACACCGTTCTGTTTGCCAAATATGCAGGAACAGAGTTCAAAATCGACGGAAAAGAACTTACAATCATTCGCCAGAACGATATTTTGGCTACTATCGAATAATTAGGAGGGTTTTATTTTATGGCTAAACAAATTAAAAACGGTGAAGAAGCAAGAAAAGCTCTTGAAAAAGGCGTAAACACCCTCGCCGATACCGTAAAAATCACATTGGGACCAAGGGGTAAAAACGTCGTTCTCGACAGAAAGTACGGCGCACCTTTAATCACTAACGACGGCGTTACTATCGCTAAGGAAATCGAGCTTGAAGACAGCTTTGAAAATATGGGCGCTCAGCTCGTTAAAGAAGTTTCCACAAAAACCAACGACGTCGCAGGCGACGGCACGACTACCGCAGTAGTGCTTGCGCAGGCTATCATTAAAGAAGGTCTTAAAAACGTCGCAGCAGGCGCAAACCCGATCATCCTCAAAAGAGGTATTTCAAAAGCTGTGGATTTTGCTGTTGCAGAACTTAAAAAGCTTTCTAAAACCATCGACGGAAAAACTGCTATCGCTCAGGTAGCTTCAATCTCCGCAGGAGACGAAACCGTCGGCACGCTTATTTCCGACGCTATGGAAAAAGTCGGCAAGGACGGCGTAATTTCCATTCAGGAATCAAAAACCATGCAGACCAACCTCGACACCGTAGAAGGTATGCAGTTCGACCGTGGCTACGCTTCGGCTTATATGGTCACGAATACCGACAAGATGGAAGCCGTTTACGACTCCCCCGCTATTCTTATCACAGACAAGAAGATTTCTTCAATTCAGGAAATTTTGCCTGTTATCGAACCTATCGCTCAACAGGGAATGAAGCTTCTGATTATTGCCGACGACGTCGAAGGCGACGCTCTGGCTGCGCTCGTCGTAAACAAATTGAAAGGCGTATTCAACTGCGTTGCGGTTAAGGCTCCCGGATTTGGCGACAGAAGAAAGGCTATGCTCGAAGATATAGCTATCCTTACGGGCGGTCAGGTTATTTCAAGCGAACTCGGCATCGATTTCAAAGACTTTACTATGGATATGTTAGGTCACGCAGCGCAAATCAAGGTTGACAAGGAAAACACGACCATCGTTGACGGCGCAGGCAATCCTGACGAAATCAAGGCAAGAATCAACGCTATCAAAGCTCAGATCGCCGAAACTACTTCCGATTACGACAAAGAAAAACTGCAGGAGCGCCTCGCTAAGCTGGCAGGCGGCGTAGCGGTTATCAACGTCGGCGCTGCAACCGAAGTCGAAATGAAGGAGAAGAAGCTCCGCATCGAGGACGCTCTTTCAGCTACGAGAGCAGCTGTCGAAGAAGGTATCGTTCCGGGCGGCGGCGTAGCTTTGATTTCTATCGCAAGCAAGGTTAAAGAATTTGCTATGACTTTGAACGGCGAAGAAAGAACGGGCGCAATGATTATCGCAAAAGCAACCGAAGCTCCGTTAAGACAGATAGCCGAAAACTCCGGCTGCGACGGCTCGGTTATCATTAACGATATAATCAACAACAAGAACGTAAATTACGGCTACGATTTCTTGAACGGCGAATACGTCGATATGGTTGAAAAAGGCATTATCGACCCGACTAAAGTTACTCGTTCGGCATTGCAGAACGCTGCTTCCGTAGCGGCTACGCTTCTGACGACGGAAAGCGTCGTTGCCGATATAAAAGAGCCTGAACCTCCGCAGGCTAATCCGCAGATGGGCGGTATGTACTAAAAAAATACGCCGGCTGTCGCTTGAAGCGACAGCCGGACTTTTTTTATATTTAAAAATAAATAAATATACATTATTTAGACTTTGTCTTTAACGTTGATTTTCTCCGAAATAGACTTTTTTCATAAAGATTGCGTCGTCGGCTTGCGTGCCGTCGGACTCGCAAATCACGATCGGTTCGAGATTCAATTCGTGAAGCGCAAGACTTAACGGATAAAATTCCGGACCGTAAACGTCGTCTTCAAAAGTCAGGTGCTTAACCTCACCCATACCGGAATATTGAATCTTTGAAAAGTGAACGTGAAAATGCTTCATACGCTCATAGCCGAGCTCGTCTATCATATAATTCAATCGATCAAGATAATCCTGCGTCGTCTTTAAACTGCCACGTTCCCTTGCGTTTATATGACCGAAATCGACGGTGGGAATATAGACGTTATCCGTTTTACAAAAATCCATAATCTCTTCGACGGTTCCTATCTGATTGATTTTACCCATAGTTTCGGGACAAAACAGCATATCCTCGAAGCCGTTTTCATAAATTAAACCTGTAAGAATTTTAAACCTTTCCTTAGTTAAATTCACAGCCTCTTCGCGACTTACTTTCCCGACGGACGCAGGATGAAAGATAACGCGTTTCGCTCCGAGCGCTCTTGCCGCGGCAGCCGAAGACAGAACGTACCCGAATGAATTTTTCGCTTTTTCGTCGTCCGGATTAGCGAGATTTATGAAGTACGGAGCGTGAACGCTGACTTCGATTTCACACTCCTCAAACTTACTTTTTAGCTCGTTAGCCGTCTTATAGCTTAGGTTTACTCCTCTGCCGAAGGAATACTCGAAGCAATCCAACCCGTTAGCCTTCAACCACAAAGGAGCCTCAGCCGTAGATTTATATCCTTCGTCATAAAAGCGGTTTGAGTTTCCGCTTGGCCCGAATTTTATCATACCGTCTTATCCTTTTCGAGTTGCTTGACCAACTCGTCAACATTATCGAATTTTACTATATCGCGAATATATTTTATAAAAGCGACCGTTATTATTTTACCGTATATATCCGCATTGAAATCTTTAACGTGGGTTTCGATTATCAGTTTTTTCCGCTTAAAGGTCGGAGCCGTGCCGAAATTCGTTATCGAATCCCTCCACACGCCGTCGATTAAAGTTTTAGTTTTATAGACTCCGCATTTCAGGAGTTTTTTATTATCTGAAAATTCTACGTTGGCGGTTGGAAAGCCCATTATCGTTCCGATATTCCTGCCGTGAACCACTAAACCTTTAAAAAAGTATTCGCAGTTCAGCAAGGCGTTAGCCGTCGTTATATCGCCCGAAGCAAGCATTTTCTTTATCAACCGCGACGATATTTTTTCGCCCTTATAGATAATATCCGGCACAATTTCAACCGATACCTCTCTTGCGGAAAAATATTCTTTCAACTTTTCGACGTTGCCCGAAGCCCTTGCCCCAAAGGTAAAATCTTCACCGCACACTACTGAATAAATATTATAATTTGTGTATAAATATTCTAAAAATTCTTCGTACGACTTTGCGAGGATTTTTTTTGTCGATCTGATAACAATAAGATAATCTACGCCTAAGTCAGAAAGAATATCCGACCTTTCGGTTACGGTAAAAATAAGCTTATCGCCCTTGACTTTATACGAAAATGCGTCGTCAAAGGTCAGCAGAGCCAGCCTTGCACCGCCTTCCCGTTTTATTTCGTTGGCTCTTTTTATAAGCGCGCGATGTCCCTGATGAACGCCGTCGAAGCAACCGGGCAAAAGAACTATTTTATCTTTTAATTTGTCGCAAAATCTTAAAATTTTCATTTATAAATCCCTGACGTAAGCATTCATTTTGAGTTTTTTATTCAATAAGTTTCCAACGCCTATAAATCCGTTTGGATTATAAACTTTATATAAGCCGTCATTGAGATCGAATTGGTCGTATAGACCATTTAATAAGCGTTTATATTCGTTTTCCGTCAAAATCAACTTGTCGTAATTTAATACGTCTTCACACCTTATGATATATTTTTCCCAGTCTTGACAAGATAAAAATTCATCTACTAAGACGGAATTATCCTTATTAAACACGCCCGACGACGTTCTTTCAAGAAAAACCATTGTCGCAGGCTGTGAGAATTTAAGACCGAAATCTCTTGCAACAGAACGGATATACGTTCCGCCTTTACATTCAATGATAAATCTATAAGCCGTATCGGATACCCGCTCTTTGAGTTGTATATTTAAAATTTCTATTTCCTTAGGTTTTAAATCGACTTCTACGCCTCGACGCGCTAATTTATAGCTACGGTGACCGTCGATCATTTTTGCCGAATAAGCAGGCGGAAGCTGATTGATTTTACCTATAAATTCAGGCAGTATTCCGACTATTTCGTCAGCGGAAGGCACATAGTTATTAACGCTGATTTTTTCCGTTTCCAGATCGTATGACGGGGTAGAAAAGGAAAAATCGAACACTGCGTTATAGACCTTTTTCTTATCGAGCAGAAACTGAAACAGTCTGTTTGCCTGGTTAAGACCTATCGGCAAAACTCCGCAGGCTTTCGGATCGAGCGTTCCCATATGTCCGCACTTTTGTTTTACCTTTTTTTTAACGAGACCGACTGCCTGAGCCGACGAATAGTCGCACGGTTTATAAATATTGAGAAATCCTAACATTATAAATAATTTCCGACGTTAAATACGAGTTTATCTACGACGTCTTCGAGACGTCCGTTTAATACGGCGCCGCTTGCCCTGACGTGCCCTCCGCCGCCGAATATGCTTGCGATTTCGTTTACGTTTACATAACTTTTCGACCTGAAAGAAATCTTAAAGCATTTATCCGACTTTTGCAAAATGCTGATTGCAACTTCTACGCTATCAATCGTTTGCGGAAAATCAATAAAACCTTCGGTCACTTCGCTTTTGAGATTGTACCTTTCAAGGTCGGACTGCATTATTTTTATTATCGCCAGCCTGCCTTCGTGATAAAGTCTTAAACCTTGCATAACGTCAAGGTAAAGCTTTGCCCGACTAATAGGTTGGTTTTTAAACAGCTTATTATACAGCTTATCGGGCGTAGCGCCGTTTTTGACAAGCTCGGAAGCAACCGTTAAAGCGTTTGCGTCGGTGTTTGATTGTGAAAAATTACCGCTATCGGTCATTATACCGACGTAAAGAGCGTTTGCAAGCTTCTCGTCGATTTCTATGCCCATAGCAACTATAAGATTGTAAATATTGACGGTGTTTGCGCATTCGTTCTTAACGAAATTGTATTTTGCATATCTCGTGTTCGATATATGGTGGTCAATATTGAAAGTCTGTTTGTTTTTGGCAAAAAGGTTGTAATTTGCCCCGATCATTTGCTCGTTTGCGCAATCTACCGATATGTGCGCGTCGTAAACATTGCCTTGCACGGCATCTGAAAAACCGTCAAAAAGGTTTAACGAGGCGTACTTTTCGGGTATTTCGTCCTGGCAAGTCACTTCCGCCCTGACGCCCGTTTTTTGCAAAGCGTACTTTAAAGAAAAAGCGCTCGATAAAGTGTCCCCATCCGGGCGGGAATGACAAAATATTAAAGCGCTTTTCAATGTTTTTATTTTATTTGATAATTCACTTATCGTCATCATTATCTCCATAGACAAATCCGCTGATAATTTTATCTATTCTCGCACCGTATTCATACGATTCATCGGGCAAAAACTCTATTTTAGGTATATACCTTAAACGCATAACCTTGCCAAGCTCGAATCTGACCTGCGGCGCAGACGAACTTATCGCCTCGAAGGTTTTGCGTTTTTTCTCGCTATCTGCGGAAAAAACGCTGACGTACACCTTTGCGTGTTCGAGATCGTTCGACACTAAGACGGAAGAGACGGAAAACATCTCCGTGATTTCCGGCTCTTTTATCTTGGTTGTGAGAATTTCATATATAAGCTTCTGCATTTCGCTGTTCAGCCGCTTTTCTCTCTTTTCTTTCATAAAATTCCTATACGATTAGTCGTTCTTGCTTTCTTCAACGATGTAGCTTTCGATAAAATCGCCAACCTTGACGTCGTTGAAATTCTCAATGGAAATACCGCATTCAAAGCCCTGATTGACTTCCTTTACGTCGTCTTTGAAGCGTTTGAGCTGTAAAACGTTGCCTTCGCAGATCATTACGTCTTCACGGTAGATTCTCAGCTTGCCGGAACGGACGATTTTGCCTTCGGTAACGTAGCAACCTGCGACCATTCCGACGCCCGTAATCTTAAAGGTTTCCCTGACTTCGGCTTTACCCATATAAACGTCGGTAAAGCGGGGCGCTAACAATCCCTTCATAGCCTTTTCTACGTCGGCTATGGCTTCGTAAATTATTCTGTAAAGCTTGATGTCTATCCTTGACCTTTCGCTTAAAGCCTTTGCGTTGGAATCGGGACGAACGTTGAAGCCGATAATTATTGAGTTTGAAGAATCGGCGAGCATTACGTCGGTTTCGTTGATTGCGCCGACGCCTGCGTGAATGACGCTTACCTTTACAGTATCGTTCGAAAGCTCTTCAAGCGACTGTTTGACGGCTTCGACTGAGCCTTGAACGTCCGCCTTTATGATGATGTTGAGGCGTTTCAAATCGCCGCCTTCGATCTTGGAGAACAATTCGTCAAGCGAAACCTTTTGTTGCTGACGTATCATTTCTTCACGCTCTTTGTTCTTTCTTTCCTGAGCTACAAGCCTTGTGAGCTTTTCCTGATCGACCGCAAAGATAATGTCGCCTGCGTTAGGAACGGATTCGAGACCTAAAACGGATACCGCCATAGACGGACCTGCTTCCTTGACCATTCTGCCTTTATCGTCGAACATAGCTCTGACTTTTCCGACGATGGTGCCTGCTACTATGTTGTCGCCCATTTTGAGCGTACCGTTCTGGACGATGATGGTTGCGACAGGACCTTTGCCCTTATCGAGTTTAGCTTCTACGACCGCGCCCTTTGCCTTTCTATCGGGATTTGCTTTAAGCTCTCGCATTTCAGCTATCAAAAGTATGCTGTCGAGAAGTTTATCAACGCCTTCGCCCGTCTTAGCCGAAACGGGAACGAGCATTACGTCGCCGCCCCAATCTTCAACGAGTATTTCGTGCTCGGTGAGCTGTTGGCGCACTCTTTCGATATTTGCGTGCGGTTTATCTATCTTGTTTGCGGCTACGATTATGGAAACGTTTGCCGCTTTTGCGTGATTGATTGCTTCGATAGTCTGCGGCATTATGCCGTCGTCTGCGGCAATGACGATTACCGCAATATCCGTTACCTGCGCGCCGCGCGCACGCATAGCCGTAAACGCAGCGTGTCCGGGAGTATCGAGAAAAGTTATCTTGTTGTTGTTTACGCTTACAGAATACGCACCGATGTGCTGTGTAATTCCGCCGGCTTCGCCTGCGGTTACGTTGGTCTGACGTATCCTGTCAAGAAGCGACGTTTTACCGTGGTCAACGTGTCCCATAACCGTAACGATCGGCGGACGGGATACATATTTTGCAGGATCGTCGGTTTCTTCGCTGAAACCTTCGCTCAATACGTCCTCAGCGGTCTTATCGAGTTTCAGTTCAAGCTCGATGTTTAACGTCATCGCGACGAATTCTGCCGTATCGAAATCGATAGAATCGTTGATGTTCTTGATAATTCCTTCCTTGAAAAGAATTTTCGTGATTTCGACTGCTGAAACGCCAAGCTTTTCGCTAAGTTCTTTGAGCGGAATAATTTCCTTGTTGACGACGGCTTTTTCAATCCTGATACGCTGTTCTTCTTTGACTCTTGCAGTCTTTTTGGTTCTTAATTTTCTGTATCCGCTCTTGTTTTCGTCAAAATCCTCTACGCTGAGATTGCCCTTCGTGAGCTGTTTTTTGTTGAGAGCGTGTTTATCGTCGTAATTTTTGTCGTTCTGCTTCTTTTTAGGAGTAAATCTGTTGTTATCCTTCGGAACAAACGCAACTTCCTGCGGTTTTTGCGGTTTATTAAACGGCTTTTGCTGTGACTGAGCTCCTCGGTTTGCTCCGTTTTGAGCGCCTTGCGCCGAACGGTTGAAGCCGCCGCCTTGCTGTCCGCCCTGACGGTTAAAACCGTTCTGAGGTCTGTCGCCCTGACGGTTAAAGCCGTTTTGCGGTCTGTCGCCCTGCGGTCTCTGATAGCCCTGCCTGTCGTTAGGACGCCTTTGATTTCTGTCGTAGCCTTGATTGCGGTCGTTTGGAACAAATTCCTTTCTGATCTGAGGTCTTTGAACTTCCTGCAAAGGCTGCTCTTTTGGTTGCCTGTATTGCGAAGCTTGCTTTTGTTCTTTTGCTTCAACTTCGCCCTGCGAGGCAACTTTATCGGTCGCAACGGACTCGGCAACGGTTTCAGACTCGGTCTTCTGAGGCTTAGCGACCTTTTCTTCTACAACAGCTTCAACGATTATTTCGGTTTTGTTTTCGGTTTTTGTTTCGGTAGATTTTATCTCGGTCGAAATAACGGTTTCGGGTGCAGTTTCAGCCATCTTTTCGGCTTCCTGAGCTTCACGGGCTACACGCTCGGCTTCCAACCTGTCCTTTTTAAGCTGAGATTGCTTTGCGCCCAGCTTTTTGGACAAATCCGCAACGTATTTTTTGCTCTCCTTAACGTCTTTCAGGACTTCGTCAATCTTTTTAGCATCAAGAATAGACTTAATTTTCTTGATATTAGCAATGGTGTTATCTCTCTTTTCTTCCATTAACAATTATCTCCCAATAAAACGAAATGCTCGTTGGTGTTAGTTATTATTGCTTTTGCAAGCTCGTTGCTCGTTATAACGGCAAGCTTGCAGTTTTGTTTGTTGAATATATCTTCAACGGTTATATCTTTCGTTACGATTATCTTTGAATTGAGTTTTTTAGACAGGGTTAATACTTCTTCTACCGTGTTTTTTGAAGCGGTATGGCACAAAATCATAAGCGGTACGGGTTTTTTGATTGTCTTTGCGACGTTTACGCCCGTGCGGACGTTGCCCGACTTTATAGCAAAGCCGATATAAGATAATATTTTATCTGGTTTCGTCATCTATGAGCCTTTTGATTTCCTCGTAAACGGCGTTATCGACCTCAGCCTTAAAGCACCTGTCGAGAGCCTTGCTCTTTATAAGTTTTTTAAAGCATTCGGGAGATTTGCAAACGTAAGCGCCCCTGCCGTTTTTTGATTTTGTGTGGTCAACGAATATCTCGTCGTTGAATTTAACTACCCTTATAAGCTCGTTTTTCGCAAACGACTTTCTGCAACACAGACACATTCTTTCGGGAATATGTTTCATATTTCACCCTAACTTTTTGCTCGTAATTATTTCAATTATTTGTTTTATTCTACGTCCTGACTTACGGAAACGGTTTCTTCTTCGAACTCGCCGTCGGCAACGGCTTTTGATTTGGATTTGACGTCCACTCTCCAGCCCGTAAGCCTTGCGGCAAGACGAGCGTTCTGACCTTCCTTGCCGATAGCAAGCGAAAGCTTATCGTCGGGTACGACAACGTGAGCCACCTTTTCGCCTTCGGTTGCCGAAACCTTTAACACCTTCGCAGGCGAAAGAGCTTTTGCAATGTATTCGAGAGGATCTTCGCTCCACAAAATTATATCTATCTTTTCGCCGCCGAGCTGAGAAACTATTGAATTTACTCTTGCGCCCCTTGCGCCGACGCAGGCTCCTACTGCGTCGATTGAAGGATCGTTCGAATATATCGCTATCTTCGTTCTTGCGCCGGGTTCGCGGGAGATAGATTTGATTTCTATAATTCCCTGCTTGATTTCGGGTACTTCGTTTTCAAAAAGCTTTCTTACCAAGCCCTGCGACGTTCTCGAAACGAAAATCTGAGCATTCTTACCGACGCTCTTTACCTTTTTAACGTAAACGAGAACGGTGTCGTTAAGCGCGTACTTTTCGCCCGGCACCTGATCCTGAGGAAGCATTACGCCTTCTATCTGGCTGCCGCCGATTTCAACGTAAATACCCTTTTCGTCGATGCGGCGAATTTTGCAGTTCTGAATTTCGCCTTCCTTATCCTCGACTTCGGATAATGAATTGTCGCGTTCGACTTCCCTGATTTTCTGCAAAACGACTTGTTTTGCGGTCTGTGCGGCAATACGGCCAAAATCCTTAGGAACAAATTCTTCTTCATAAGTATCGCCTATCTTATACGATTTTTTACGCAACTGAGCCTCTTTTAAGCTGATTTCTTTTTCAGGATCTACAACTTCTTCGACGATTGATCTCGTAGCGTAAAATTTTACCGTTGACCTTTCGGGTACGAGCTTGATGCGAACGTTTGCGCTTTTATTCTTTTCGCCGCTGTCGCCGGTTTTATTATACGCAATAAGCAATGCGTTTTCCAAAGTCGCAATCATTTCTTCCTGACTGATTCCTTTTTCCTTGACAAGGTCTTCAAGAGCTGAAAAGAACTCTTTATTCATAATTCCTCCATTTTGGCTAATGCCGTTTTTGAATATTATATTAGTCGTTTAGTATAGTTATTTAATACAGTATTTATTATCTGTATCTAATTGTTTTAATCGAATATTACCGCTTGACAGATCTTAGCTATTTTATTGCGCTCGATTTTCAGCGGCTTGCCTTCGACTTCTATCGTGACGGTGTTTTTATCGTATTCGACAAGAACGCCCTCGAAGTACTTTTTGCCCATTATCGGATTAAAAAGCCTTACTTCGCACAACACGCCTAAGTTTCTTTCATAGTCGCGGTCCGTCTTGAACGGACGGTCAAGTCCCGGACTCGATACGTTCAGAGTATAAGGCGCAGAATAGGTCGGATCAAAGTCGTCCAAAGGCGCGTCTATAAAATTGTGAAATTTTTCAAGCGTATTAAGATCTACGCCCGACTCAGTTTCGATATACACGGTAAGCTGCGGATTTGAGCCTTTTTTCAGCTCGACGTCAACGAGCTCTACGCCCATATCGTCTGCAAGCGGCTGCAAAAATTCGGCTATTTCCTTTTCGGTTTTAAACTGCATAAAACACCCTATTACAAAAATTTGAGAGTGGCGAGCCACTCTCAAATAAGCAAACTTATTCTACACCCAAATAATAACACATTATACTATTTTTTGCAAGTGTTTTACACAACTTTTTGGATTTCAATCCACGCTCTTTTTGATTCGGGCTATTTCGACAAGCAATTTTGCGCACGCAAGCGCGTCGGAATACGCCCTGTGATGATTGAATTTAATACCAAACTTATCGCAAAGCGTGTTGAGCTTATAATTCGATACGCCGTATATGCTCTGTCGCGCAAGCGCCAACGTATCGACTTCGGGATTGTCGTAAACAAAATCGAGCGGAGCCGATTGCTTGCGGATAAAGCGTGAGTCGAATTCGATATTGTGAGCGACAAGCGTCGCGCCGTAGCAGAATTTATAAAAATCAGAGCAGACGTTTTCAAAAACAGGCGCGTCCTTTACCGTATCGTCGCTTATTCCCGTCAGTTCGACTATTTCCTGAGGAATGTGCTTCAACGGGTTTACCAGCGTTTCGAAATACTCGGTTATTTTACCGTCAACCATCTTGACGGCTCCGATTTCCGTTATTTTATCGTCAAGCTCCTTGCCCGTCGTTTCGAGGTCGAATACTACGAAAGTCCTTCCCAAAAGACATTCGGGCACGGAATTATCAACGAGGAAATTATCCTGCTTTTCCAGAACGAGCTTTTGCGGAAATACGAGGCTGTATTCGTCCGGAACCTTTCGCTTAGGTCTCGGAACGGGAACAAAGTTTTTCGGAAAACAACAAAGGTTTATGCCGTTTATCCTTAAATTGTGGTAGCCGTTGCGCACTAAATATTCGCATCTTGCTATAATTTCCGAATTTTCCTGCAATTTCTGCACTTTCGACAACGTGGCTTTGGTGGGAAAAACCGTTCCCGAAACGGTAGCCGTTCTATCAGAAAAATCTATTATAAAATAAGGCTTATCCGACTTCGTTTTCAATTCCCTTATACTCCTGACAACGCCGGCAAGATAAAGGCTGCCCAAATAATCTTTAACGTCAACCATATAATAAGCCGTGTCGGTTGCGTCGTTATCGAACAATCGGGTGACCGAATCGACTTTTAGCGTCCTTATGGACTTTATATGTTTTTCGTTGTCGGTAAGTTTTGTTTCGAATGCGTTTTCGTCCACTACGTCCACGCCGCATTCGATAAGACTTACGCTGAAATCTTCTATAAACCTGCTTTCAAAATACTTTTTCAGTTCCGCCGCTACGTTTTTGACCGAAAAAAAGTTATATATCGATCTTGCGACTTTAATCTCTACCGTAACTTTTAAGCCGTCGATTTCAACGTCGACGCAATCCTGCGGCAAATCGCTGTAACAAAATGCGTGGTTTTCCTTAACGTAGTCGAAAAATGCCCTTTTTACGAATTCCGGCAAGGTAATTATTTTTTCAATCTTTACCTTTATATCTTTGACGAAATCGGGCGCGTAGCTCTTGGACGAGTCGGCTATCGCGATTTCTTCGTCGGCTTCGGGCGCAACGTCGGAGATAAAAGACAATTCCAAAAGCTTAGACGACTTGTAATAAGTCGCTCCCCTGTATTTTATAGTTCCGTTATGTAAATTCGCAATCTCGCTTAAAAGTTCTGCATTCATTTCAAACTACACCAATTTTTCTATTTCAGACAAAAAGACCGATTTTGCGTCCTTTATATCGACGGTTTTATATACTTCGCCATATCGGAATATCACGCATTTATCGCCGCCGCCTGCAATACCTATATCGCAATCCTTAGCTTCGCCCGGACCGTTTACCACGCAACCCATAACCGCAATTTTCAGCGGTTTTTTTATGCTTGCCGTAGCCTTTTCGACCTCGCCGGCTAAGCCTATGGAATCGTATGACGTCCTGCCGCAGGTCGGACAAGATATGATTTCCGCAAAGTTTTTATCAAGTCCCACGCTCCTTAAAATACGCTTGCCGACGATAATTTCATCCTCGATGGGCGCAGTGAGAGAAACGCGCATAGTAGAGCCGATACCGTCGAGCAGCAACGAACCTATGCCTATGGCGCTTTTTACTATTCCCATATTCAACGTACCCGATTCGGTAACGCCGATATGCAACGGGTAATCCGTCTTTTTTGATATATACCTGTTGGCGGATACCGTAAGCGCAACGTCGGAAGCTTTCAGCGAAATGACTATATTTTCAACGCCGTAACGCTCCAAAACGGCAACGTTTTTCAATGCGCTTTCGGCAAGAGCTACTTCGCTCTTGCCGTATTTTTGTAAAAAGCGCTTTTCGATACTGCCTGAATTTGAACCGACTCTTACGGCTACGCCGCTGCTTTTTATCGCACGGGCAACCTGTTCGACGTTGTTTTCACTGCCGATGTTTCCCGGATTTATCCTTATTTTATCTGCGCCGTTAGATATTGCTTTCAACGCCAGCCTGTAATCGAAGTGAATATCGCACACGACGGGAATCGGCGACTTTTTCGAAATCGTTTTTATGGCTTCGGCATCCGAATCGTCCTTAACGGACATTCTTATTATATCGCAGCCCAAGGCGTAAACGCTGTCGATTTTACGCAAAACTTCATCGGTTTCAGAAGTTTTTACGTCAAGCATCGTCTGCAAGGCGACGGGATGGTTGCCGCCGATATATAAATCTCTTATCCTGACTTCTTTAACCATTGTTACCCTTGTTCAATTCGTAAAGATACCTTAATCCGTCGAGCGTCAGCTTTCTATCAACGACGTCTATCGTTTTAGATTCCTTTGCGATAATTTCGCTCATACCGCCGGAAGCTACGACGAAAACTTCTCTACCCAACTCCTTTTCGACCATATCGACTATCTTATCGACGAGTCCCATAAAGCCGTATAACAGCCCTGCCTGCATATTGGTGACGGTGTTCGTGCAGATACAGCTTCCCGGAAGCTCGAGTTCGATATCCGGAAGCTGAGCCGTAGAGTTCACAAGAGAATCGAGCGAGGTTTTTATTCCGGGTGCAATAGCTCCGCCTAAAAACACGCCTTTTTCGGATATTACGTTAAAGGTGGTTGCCGTGCCGAAATCGACCGAAACGATCGGTTTGCCGTGTTTACCGTATTTTTTATATGCGGATACGCAGTTGACTATTCTGTCCGCGCCTACTTCCCTTGCGTTGTCGGCTTTAAGATTAAGCCCAGTCTTTATACCCGGACTGATCATAATCGGTTTTTTACCGATATAATATTCGCACATATGCTCCAAGGTGTAATTCAGCTTGGGAATTACCGACGACATAATTATGCCTTCTATATCTTCCTTGGAAATTTTTGAGTTTGCCAACAAATCGCGCACCACTATACCGTATTCGTCGGCTGTGGAAGATTTCTTAGACGCCACGCGGAAGCTTTCTATTAGCTTGTTACCGTCGTAAATTGCGTACTTTATATTGGTATTGCCTACGTCTATACACAAAATCATATTATCACCTTTAACGCCTTTTCAAGCTCTTATTTTTTTGATTCATACTTGGCTGTTGCGTACTTTATAACGGTTACTACCGCCGATGAAAGCGCCATATTGACGATAAATTCCACCAAAAAGTTAATTCCTGCGCAACCGATAACTACGAAATAAACGTAATTTCCGCCGGCCGAAACGCCCAAAGCCTTTGAAAACGGACTCATAAGCAGCAACATACCGACGACGAATATTCCTGTATTCACCACCGGCGAGCAAGCGCAAGCAAGCACTGCGCTCAGCTTTTGATTTTTTCTGACCAACGCTTTATATACTATCCCGGGAATTATTCCGCAAAGCGCGCCTTTCAGCATACAGATAAGCGTGGTTCCCACGGGCGAAGTGTTAAAAAGCAGGTTTGTAAACGCGTCCATACCGTTTATTCCGCAAATCAGCGTTATCAAACCGAATATCGAGCCTAAAATTCCGCCTGCAACGGGTCCGAGAATACACGCGCCGAGCACTATCGGTATCAGGCTCAACGAAAAGCTCGTTACGCCGACGTGTACCATACCGACAGCCAGCTGTAAAATACATACGAGCGCAGTCAACACGCCCAGGATTGCAACGTAGGTTGCAGTGTACTTGCCGTTTCGAACGTTATCGTTCATAAATACCTCCAATCAGATTCCGCGACGGGATATCTGTCGAAAAAAATAATGATTATTCGGTCATACCGCTTATCCGGAAACAAAACTTTGAACGTCGTTCCGCTTCCGCATTCAGCGTGTATGCCTTAAATTCATTCTATATTATTTTGCGATTTTTATCAACTGTTTTATACGGCAGTGTCAAATTTATATCGTTTTGAGTATTATATATTGACGACGAAAAAGTCGTGATATAGGAGAATTTTTATGAATAATTGTTTATGCTCTGATAACACCCTCTGGATTCTTATCATAATCCTCATTCTGTGTTGCTGCGGCGGCAGCGTTTGCTCTATCTTCGATAAGCTCACCGACTGCTCTTGCCTTATTCCCTTGCTGATCGTCTTTTGCTGCTGCTGTTCCGGCGGTAAAAAGGGAGGCGGCTTTAACTTCGGCTCGTTAGGTTCAGGTTGCGGCTGCAAATAATATACGAATACATAAAAAAGGCAGATCTGTTCTGCCTTTTTCTCATTTTTCACGTTTTACTTATAGTTTTCAGTATCCGAGAAATTCCACGCCTTTTAGCAATACGTCGTTCAGCAATTCGTTCTTCAAGGAATAAAATATGACCTTGCCCTGCCTGTGGCTTTTTACGGCGCCGATATTTTTAAGCAATCTTAACTGGTGGCTGACAGTAGTCTGGTTTATTCCCAGAACGACCGAAATATCGGTTACGCACATTTCGGAAATTGCGAGCGCCGATAGCATTTTCAGCCTTGTCTGGTCGGAAAACAGCGAGAAAAATTTTACTAAATCGTCTATCATTTCTTCTGTGGGAACGTATGTATTTATGAGAGACTGCGTCCTTTTATCCAAAAGCATTACGTTACCTTGCATATCCTTTCACCTCCGCTTTAATTATAAATTATTTGCTTAACGTGTGTCAATTTGTTCATATATTGATTTTTTACGACATAATGTATAATAAAATCGACTATTGTCGAAAGGTATTTTTATGCAGGGTTTCAGTTTAGTTTTAATCGGCCTATTGTTCCTTTTGACCTTCAAGGGTGAAATAACGGTAACTCAGCTGCTTTTGTTGCTCGCGCTTTTATCTACTGTTTGTTGCAGCTGCAATTTTACGGACGAAACGACCTCAACCACAACGACGACCACAACCACCGTCAACGGTTAAAAGGAAACAACGTTGAAAAAACCGCTTCATCAAGCGGTTTTTTGCATAAAAAATATCTGCGCAGAATTTTCGGCGCAGATTTATTTTTTAAATAACGATTACAAGTACGAAAAGCGGAACGAAAATCGTAGCTACGGACAAGACCAAAAATACCCTTGCCGCGGTGAATATTCCGCAAACCTCGCTGTCGGACGCGTTTAAAAACAGCGCAATCATCGCTACGGACATAAATTCGCCGAGTAAGACGTACAGAAAAATTTTACTGTCGAAAATAAATACTATTTTCTGAAAAATATTCCAATCGACGCTCGCAGAGCTTGAAATTGCAACGATGTGTTTTAACAACACGACGGAAAACAGCGCGTAAACGACGAACAGAGCAATGCCTATCGCCAGAAATACTGCGTTAGATTTTAACGCTACTTTGTTGTTTTCGATATATTTTTCTTCAACTACGATTTTATCTTCCATAATACACCTTTATTTGATTATATCACATTTTAAAATAAACGCAAGTGTTTCGATAAATTTATTCACGACTTTGTGCAATTCAACCCTCTTTCAGGCTATCCGTACTGCTGTCGGCTGCGTCGGAATCCGAATTTAAACCGTAATACACTTTGATCGCTTCTTCTATTTTCGATAAAACCCTATCTCTGCCATACCCCTTGTAATCGGTCGCAATTATATCGGATACGCCCAGAGAAAGGCTGTTTGCTACCGTTTTCAGATTTGAATTCACCTTCGATCTGGAAAGCTTATCGGCTTTGGTCGTCAGCACGGTAAACGGAATAATTCTGTCGTAAAGGTATTTTATCATATCTTTATCATCGTTTGTCGGCTCGTGCCTTATATCGACTAATGAAAATGCGTGGCAGATTTTTGTGAGATTAAAGAAATCGTCAAGCGTTTTTGCCCATTTCAGCTTTTCGCTTCGGCTGACTCTTGCGTATCCGTAACCCGGTAAGTCCGCTAAAATAAACTCTCCGAAATCAAAATAGTTTACAAGTCTCGTTCTGCCGGGCGTATCGCTCGTTTTAGCCAGCTTTTTGCGGTTGGCTAACATATTTATGAACGAGCTTTTGCCTACGTTCGACCTGCCTGCTACGCAGATAATAGGTTTATTCGTCACTAAAAAGCCGGATTTGTCCGCCGCCGATTTTAAAAACGTTACTTCTTTAATCAGCATAGCCGCCACCTGCAAAGGCGTTATCGAACACTTCCGTAACGTTTGTTACAGGAATAAAGTTTATGTCCTTGCGGATATTTTCGTCGATTTCTTCCAAATCTTTGACGTTTGCCTTCGGAATAATAATATTCTTTATCCCCGTTCGATATGCGGCAAGAGACTTTTCTTTCAGTCCGCCTATTGCCAGAACCTTGCCTAAAAGCGTGATTTCACCCGTCATAGCGACGTCGTGACGAACTTTTTTGTTTTTGATTGCCGACAGCATTGCCGTAGCTATGGTTATACCTGCGCTCGGTCCGTCCTTGGGTACAGCGCCTTCCGGCGCGTGAAGGTGCACGTCGCACTCGGTGAAAATCTTTTCTTCGATGCCGTAGCGAGCGGCGTTCGACCTGAGATAGTCAAATGCCGTCTGCGCGCTCTCTTTCATAACGTCGCCGAGCTTGCCCGTCAACACTACGTTGCCCTTACCTTTCATTACAGCGACTTCGATATTCAACGTAGTACCGCCTACGCTCGTCCAGGCAAGACCGTTGACGCTTCCTACCTCGTCGTGAGCGGCAACTTCGTCGTCAAAATATTTCCGCACTCCGAGATAGTCTTTGACGTTCTTTGCGGTGATAACCGTCTTTTTAAAATCTTCGCCCTTTTCCATTTTTGCCCGGACGACCTTTCTTATAACGGCGTCGATGAGGCGTTCGAGGTTGCGGACTCCCGCTTCCTTGGTGTAGCCGGATACGATAAGCCTTATTGCGTCGTCCCTTATAGCGACGTCTTCATCCGTAAGACCGTTGGATTTGAGCTTTTTCTTTATTATATACCGTTTTGCTATCTGTAATTTATCTTCCTTGGTGTAGCCTTCGAGCTGAATAACTTCCATTCTGTCGAGCAACGGCGCAGGTATCGTATCGAGATTGTTTGCCGTTGTTATAAACAAAACGTCGGAAAGGTCGTATGCGATTTCCATATATCTGTCACGGAAGGTTTTGTTCTGCTCGGGATCGAGAACTTCAAGCAACGCGCTTGCGGGATCGCCCCTTAAATCCGAAGATAATTTATCTATTTCGTCAAGCAAAAATACGGGATTGGTAACCTTAGCTTCCTTTAAACCCGTGATTATTCTTCCGGGCATTGCGCCGATATACGTTTTTCTGTGTCCCCTGATTTCGGCTTCGTCCTTGACTCCGCCAAGGCTCATTCTGACAAACTTCCTGCCAAGAGCTTTTGCAACGGACGTAGCTACCGACGTTTTGCCGACGCCCGGAGGTCCCGCCAAACACAGTATCGAGCCGGAAACCTTTTTCGTATTCTTTAAAACCGCAATGTATTCGATTATTCTTTCCTTGACCTTATCGAGTCCGAAATGCTCGCTGTCGAGAATTTTGATTATCTTTTTAAACGGCTTGTCGTCAGGCGTTTTTTCGTTGAACGGCACTTCGAGCAGGTTGTCGAGATAGGTTCTTAAAACAGTCCAATCGGGCGAAGAAGGACTCATCCGTTTCATTCTTGAAAGCTCCTTCAAAGCCTTTTCTTCGATTTCCTCAGGCATTTTTTTGCCTCTGATAGCGTCTTCCAACTGGTCGGTTTCTTCTTCGCTGTCTCCAAGCTCCTTGTGGATAGCTTTAAGCTGTTCCCTGAGATAATATTCCTTCTGACCTTTATCAACGCTTTCTTTGACGTCGTTTGCAAGTTGCTTTTCCCAAGCGGCAAAATTACACAGCCTGCCAATCGCCAAGGAAAGAATTCGGCACCTTTCGAGTATTACGGTTTCTTCAAGCAACGCTTGCTTGTCGCTTTCCTTTAAAGGCAAATTGTGCGCTGTGACGTTTACGAATTCGTCGGGATCGTCATAAGAATAGATGAGCTCGAAAACTTCGGCTAAAATCTTGACGTCAAACTTCTGATAATCTCGGATTTGAGATTTTATATGTTCGACGTAGTACTGCTCTTCAAGCTCGTTTACCGACTTGGAAGGCTGTTCTATTATCTTCGCAAGAGCGACTTCACCGCTCTCGTCTATGCTTTTTAACTCCGCACGGTATAGCGTTTCGACGTAAACTCTGAGATTTGCGCCGACCTGCTGACTTATCTTTTTTATTCTTACGACCACGCCGAAGGTGTAACATTCCCGACTGTCTTCAACGCCTGCTTTCTGGGCCGTCACAAACAGCAGATTGCCGTAATCGATAGCCTTTGATACCGACGACATAGATTTTATTTTTGAAACTTCGAACGAAGCGTTTACGTTGGGCATCAGTACCCTGCCCCTTAATATCAGAAAGGGCAATTCCGTTATTTTTATTTCGTCATTCATTTAACTTTTCTCCAATTTATACCCTTTTTGCGTTACATAAACAAATTGAGCGTAATAGCGACCGAAACTTATTTTAATTAAGTCGCCCGTTTGTATTAAACGTTATTTTAATTCCTTAAAATCAAGACCTACGTTTTCTAAAAACGTTTCGCCCTCGCTTTTATTAGATATGATAGCTTTAAATTTATCCCCTCTCGTTATCAAAAGCTCGATAAACCTGAAAAGATATCCGAACGGAATAAGTATTATCGACTTGGTCCAGGGGTACCTTAAAAACAGATATTTTATGGGGATAAAAAGCCTTTTCCACAAATATTTTATCTTACTTCCGCCAAACGAATTGTGAATTGCGTTGCCTACCGCGTCGCCCTTTTTGCCGTAGCCGTGAATACCGCTTTCTATTGAATATTCAAGCAGTTTTTCCGTCCAATCGTTGGGAGTAAACGGAATTTTATCGTAACCGAAAACTATGTTCAGCTCGTGTAAAAGCGTGTTGAAAAACTTATCGAGTTTAAGCTGTTTCAAGCCGCTTTCGACTTCGCTCCAATTCAGATCGAGCATTGTCGTCATCAGATATATATCGCATAGCGGCCTTAACCCTGCGCCGGACGATAAATGCTTGACGTAATGAGTTATGATATATAAATAATTGTAGTTGTTTTCGAGCTTATAAGTATAGTCTTCGGCTAAAACGGCGTGGCTGAACGGTCGGGAAAAAAATTTGCTGCCCACCGATTCGTTAGGATAGAGCTTGTTGTGCAGTTCTACGTTAAGATTGTCGTATATCATAATCGTTTCGTTTTCCTGCACGTTTTTCAGTTTAAAGCCCGCTTTTTGCAGCGCCTGCCTTGCACGCTGATAATCTTTTTCATCGACTAAAAAATCGACGTCGCCGAGCGCGCGCAGATTTTCGTCCTTATAAAGCGATTTCAACTCGCTGCCCTTCAAAAAAATATGACGTATTTTTTCAGCCGACAAAACTTCTTTTATCTTGTTTATTATGAAATTAAAACGCTCGTGCACGGCAAAAGACTGAACGTAATAATCTATAAATCTATCGTCGTTGAAAACAGGATACAAGAACGGCAAAAACGTCTGCTCCTTTAAACAAAGCAAAGCCTTTTCGTCAATTTGCTCCGCTGAATTTTCAGGCAGAGTTTCGCCTTTTACCGCGGAATTCATTATCTTGAACAGCAGTTCTTTATCCATTATCTCCCCTGTTTTAAGCCGTGCGCATTTTTTTGCGTTATTTGTTATCGGTTATGTGATAAGTGGGAACGAGTTTTTCTACGGCCTCCTTCATTTCCCTGTTGTCCGGTTCGCCGTAAGCAAGCTGCACGAGCTTTTCAATTTCGACGAACAGGTTTTCCTCGTCAAAGCTTATCGGCTTGCCGATGGAAATAAGGTTATTTTCCGTGTGCTGTAAGCCTTCTTCCGCCATAAGTCTTTCTTCATAGAGCTTTTCGCCCGGTCTTAACCCCGTGCAGACGATGTTTATATCAACGTTCGGCTCCAATCCCGAAAGCTTGATTAGGTTGTAGGCAAGGTCGTAAATTTTGACCGGCTCGCCCATTTCAAGAACGTAAATTTCACCGCCCTTTGCGTAAGCTCCGGCCTGCAAAACAAGCGAAACGGCTTCGGGTATCGTCATAAAATATCTTATGATATCCTTATGCGTTACCGTGACGGGTCCGCCTTCCTGAATCTGTTTTTTAAAGAGCGGAATGACCGAACCGTTGGAGCCTAAAACGTTGCCGAACCTTACTGCGACGAATTCTGTTTTCGACCTTTTACCGAAAGTCTGAACAATCATTTCGCATATGCGCTTGGTTGCGCCCATAAGCGAAGTCGGATTGACTGCTTTATCGGTAGATATGAGAACGAAACGTTTTACGCCGTATTTATCCGCACACTTAGCCGTGTTGTAAGTACCGAGAACGTTGTTCTTTATAGCTTCGTTCGGGCTTTGCTCCATAAGAGGAACGTGTTTGTGAGCCGCTGCGTGGAATACGATTTCGGGCTTGTAGGTTTCAAACAGCTTTTCCATTCTGCCGTTATCCCTTACGCTGCCTATCAGCGTGACGAGATTAAGACTCGGGTGCTTGCGTTTTATTTCCTGCTCGATTTCGTAAGCGTTGTTTTCGTAAATATCGAATATGATGAGCTGCTTGGGATTATTCGTTGCAATCTGCTTGCAAAGCTCGCTGCCGATAGATCCGCCGCCGCCCGTGACGAGGACTACTTTATTTTTAATATATCCGAGAATTTCATCGAGATTAACGTTTATCTGGTCTCTGCCCAAAAGGTCGCTGATGTTGACGTCTCTGATCCTTTCAAGCATCGCTTCGCCGTTGACAAACTGATAAATTCCGGGAATAATCAACGTTTTTACGCCCGTATCCTTACAGATATTGATTATCTCGGCTTTGCGCTTTTTATCTACGGACGGGATGGCAATGATAATCTCGTCTATTCTGTACTGCTTGACGGCGGTAGGAATATACTCCATATTACCCACTATCTTTACACCTGCAATATATCCGCCGACTTTGTTGGAATCGTCATCGACGATGCAGGTTGCGACTTTATCGATAAGTTTGGAATTTTGCAGTTCCGTTATCAACGTAACGCCTGCGTCGCCGGCGCCGACTATCAATACTCTCTTTTTCTTTTTGTCGTTGTGGAAAACTACTCTGTAATAAAGCCTGTATGAAAATCTCGTAATGCTTACCAGCGTAAAGAATACGAGCGAAAAGATAAACACCCATCTGACGTTTATCGACGGAGAAGCAAGCGCAACCAATAAATTGATAGCGCAAACTATACCTACACCCATTGCGACGAGTACCAATTCCCTGAAACCTGCGTAACGCCAGACCATTCGGTACATCTTGCAAAAACTGAACGCAACGAGCATTATCGGCAGGTTAGCCAGAAACAAATAAAAATAATCGTTGGAAAAATCAGTGCCGAATCCGGATAATAAATACGATATTTCGAACGCCGCAGCAAGCATCAGATCGTCGGCTATAATAAACAACAACGTTTTCAGGTGTTTATTCCATTTCAATAAATTAGCTGTCATACTATCCCTGTTACTTTAGTTTTTTTCTTAATTTCAATAAAACTGTATAATCGCCAAAAATGCGGATAAGCTTTTATCCGCATTTTTTAGTTGTAAGGTCAGCCTTCTATTTTTTCAAGCAATTTAAGGTCAACGCCCTTTTCGCCGATTTTGATGATTTCTACCTTGACGGTGTCTCCGATAGACAAAACCTCCTCAACGCTGTTGACTTTTCTGTCCACTCCGAGCTTGGATATGTGAATCATTCCGTCGTGTCCCGGAGTCAATTCGCAAAAAGCTCCGACCTTAGGCAAAATTCTTGCAACCTGCGATATAAACATATCGCCGACTTCGAGATCCTTTGCAATCGCCGTGATGATTTCCTTCGCGCGTTCTGCCGGATCGATAAGCTCTGAATAAGTTGCGATAAATACCTTTCCGTCGTCGGTAATATCGATCTTGCAGCCCGTTTCGTCGATGATTTTATTAATGGTCTTTCCGCCGCTTCCGATAACGTCCTTAATCTTTTCGGGATTGATCGTGAAGGTAAGAATCTTCGGAGCGTATTTCGAAAGAGCTTTGTTAGGCTCGGGTATGCACTCAAGCATCTTGTTAAGAATATAATGTCTGCCTTCGTTCGCCTGTCTGATGGCTTGTCTTAAAATCTGCTCGTCGATGCCTTTAATCTTGATATCCATCTGGATTGCCGTGATGCCGTTTACGGTACCTGCAACCTTGAAGTCCATATCGCCGAGGAAGTCTTCAAGTCCCTGAATATCGCTCATAACCGAAACCTTTCCCGACTCGGTGTCCTTTATAAGTCCCATTGCGATGCCTGCAACGGGGTTCTTTATCGGCACGCCTGCGTCCATAAGAGCAAGAGTCGAGCCGCATACCGACGCCTGCGAGGTGGAGCCGTTAGAGCTTAAAACCTCGGATACGAGACGAATGCTGTACGGGAATTCGTCAAGGCTCGGAATAACAGGCTCCAACGCCCTTTCCGCCAATGCGCCGTGACCGATTTCACGCCTTCCCGGACTCTTTAAGCCCCTTGCTTCGCCAGAAGCGTAGCCCGGCATATTGTAGTGGTGCATATAACGCTTCTGCACTTCGTCGTCAAGACCTTCGAGCTTTTGAATATCGCCCATCGTTCCCAACGTACAAGTGGTCATAACCTGAGTCATTCCGCGCGTAAATACGCCCGTTCCGTGTACTCTCGGCAAAATGCCGTGTTCACACCAGATAGGTCTGATCTCGGTGAGCTTTCTGCCGTCGGGACGAACTTCATAGTTGGTGATTTTTGCACGAACCTTTTCTTTGGTGATATAGTAAAGAGAATCTTTGATCTCCCTTGTCATATCGGGATAAATATCGGCAAAATGTTCGAGACAGTCCTTTTCAACCTCGTCCTGACGGGCTTGTCTTTCGAAACGGTCGAATGTATCGAGCGCGTAATCGAGTTTTTCGCTTGCGTACGCGCGAACGGCGTTATCGAGATCTTCCGGAACGTGGTAAAGCTCGATTTCAAGTTTTTTCTTGCCGCATTCCGCAACTATGCCTTCGATGAAGGCGCACTGCTTTTTAATCTCCTCGTGACCGAACAGAATAGCTCCTATCATTACTTCGTCGTCAACTTCCTTCGCTCCTGCTTCTACCATCATGATAGCGTCCTTCGTTCCCGAAAGAGCAAGGTGCATAGTCGATTTTTCACGCTGTTCGTTATCGGGGTTGATGACGTATTCGCCATCGACGCAGCCGACGAAAACCGAACCCGTAGGACCTGCGAAAGGTATATCCGAAATAGATAAAGCAATAGAGCTTCCGAGCATAGCGAGCGGTTCGGGCGAAATGTTCGTATCGACCGAAAGCGCCGTAGCGATTACCGTTACGTCGTTGAATAAACCCTTAGGGAAAAGCGGTCTTATAGGTCTGTCGATAAGACGAGACGTCAGGATAGCCTTGTCGCTCGCCCTGCCTTCACGGCGTTTAAACGAACCGGGGATCTTTCCTACTGCGTACATCTTTTCTTCGTAATCGACCGAAAGCGGGAAAAAGTCCATACCGTCCCTTGGCTTTTGCGACATCGTAACGTTTACCATAACGACCGTATCACCGCAGCGGATAATACAAGAACCGTTAGTCTGACCTGCGTACTTACCAATATCGACGGTTACGCTTCTTCCGCCGATTTCCGTTGTAAAAATTCTGTGATTTTCTAACATTGATTCTCCTTAAATATATACTCTGATTATTCAGTAAAGCACTTTTCAGTGCGTTTTAATATCCATTTTTAACAATTTCAGAATAAAAAAGGGATGCTTAAAAAACACCCCCCGTTTTCCGATATTACTTTCTCAAATTGAGCTTTGCGATAAGATCTCTGTACTTGTCGATATCCTTGCTTTTAAGATAGTCCAAAAGACCTTTTCTGCGACCAACCATCTTTAAAAGTCCCCTTCTTGAATGATTGTCGTGAATGTTGACCTTTAAATGCTCGTTGAGGTGGTTGATTCTTTCGGTTAAAAGCGCAATCTGCACTTCTACGGAGCCGGTATCGCCGTCGTGAGTTTTGTAAGTTTCGATAATCGAAGTCTTTAATTCTTTTTCCATTTTTTTATCTCCTTAAACTTATATTCGCTCGTAGCGTAGCAAGCGTCAGAGAACTCGACAAGCCAGGCAACGAGTAACACAGTAATAATATCATATTTTTTTATATATGTCCAACGTTTTTAAAACGTTTTGCAAATTTTATCTTCCAAACAACGCTTTTTTCGCCCCGATAATGCTATCAACCTTTTCTATATACGTTTTTATATCCTTAGGCGCGCCGCACCGCTCTATTTTGTTCAAGTCGTTTTCAACGCTCTTTGAGACTGCGTTTGCACCGTTTGCTATTATCTGGGCGGTTTCTTCCATTATGTCGATATTATACACGCATTCCTTGCCCTTTAAAGCGTAACCCGTATTTTCAAGGTTTCCAGCCATGTATTTCTGGCGGTAAAGATAATAGGGATTGTATCCTGCTTTATACAGCGTTTCGTGCGCATAATCGACCATTTTTTCAATATCGGCGACTATCAGCCTTTCGCAGCTTTCTTTCAGCTTGGAGCCGTGCTTTAACGATAACGTATGTATCGTAATATTTTCAGGGCGCAAGCTTATTGCTGTATCGACGCTGTTTTTGAACGTCGCAAAATCTTCGCCGCTAAGACCTGCTATCAGGTCCATATTGACGTCGAAGCCGTATCTTTTCGTCAAAGCGTATTTATCGAAAATATCTTCGGCCGTATGTAATCTGTTCAACCTTTTTAAGGTTTCGTTGCAAAACGTCTGCGGATTTACGCATACTCTCGTAACGCCGTAGCTCTTCATTATTTCAAGCTTTTCTTCAGTTATGCAATCAGGTCTTCCCGCTTCGACCGTATATTCCGTCTGAGGGTTTCCTACCGCTTGGAGAATTCTGCAAAAATCTTCGTTTTCAAGAGCAACGGGAGTACCGCCGCCGATATAAACGCTTCTGAGATTCTTTATCAGCCTTTTTGAGGCAAGCGTTTCTTTTATCAATGCGCCGACGTAATCCTTCAACAGCTTTTCTTTTGAGATAACGTTTGAAACGAAAGAACAATAACTGCATCTCGAAGGGCAAAACGGAATGCCTAAGAACAGGTCGCAGTTGTCGTCGTTATGCTCGATATAATCGGACTGCGCGTTCAATATGTCGCTTATAAGCTTAGTCTTTTTTTCGGAAACGAACATATTTTTTGTAAAATAATCGTGAAACTCTCCGCGTTCCGAAAGCGATTGGTAAGCAAGCTTGGTCGGACGTATTCCCGTCAGCGCGCCCCAGGGCAGCTCTACTCCGAAATATGCGCTCAGAGCCTGATACAGGCTCGATTTCAGATACCTTTTCTTGTAACGCTTTTCTTCGAGAGCGTTACAACAGGATAAAGTATAAACGTAGTCGTAACAAGAGTTTTCTATATTTACCGACACGGAAAAATTGTCCTTAGCTTTTTCGGCTAAGGCGCAATTCATCACAATTTCAAGATTTTCTCCGCCGTCAAATTGGCGAACGACTTCGTTAAGATCGTTTTCGAATTGGGTTAAATCAGTTTTCAGCATACTTACTTAATGGGTTGATTTTTCGTTCTATGGCGACCGTCGTAGAGATACCGTGACCGGGAAAAATTTCCGTCTCGGGCGGAAAATCCGCCAAAATATTATTCACCGACTCCACTATCTGCGCATAGTTTCCGCTTTTTAAGTCGCATCTTCCGTAGGATCCGTAAAATACGGTATCGCCGCTGAAAAGCTTGCCGTCTATGAAAAAGCAGACCGAGCCTTTCGTATGCCCTGCCGTTTTTATTACGCGTATCTTAAAATCGCCTATTTCCAAGCTGTCGCCGTCAAAGACGACAACGTTTGTTATCGGCTTAAAATCTATTTCAAAAACCGTGCTAAGATTTAAACTGCCGTCATTTAAAAAGTCTTCTTCGTCCTTAAAAATATAGACGGGGACGTATTTTTCAGCGTCCGCAACGCCTTGAATATGGTCGATATGACCGTGCGTCAACAACACGGCTAAAAGCTTTACGCCCCGACGATGAAGCTCGCCGTACACGCTCTGAAAGTCGCCGCCGCAATCTATCAAAACGCACTCGTTTTGCCCGTTTATAAGCGCATAACAATTAGATTGCAGCGCTCCTACCGTAAAAGTTAAAACCTCCATATCACACTATCGTCCTGAATGCGTCTATGACGGACGGATTCTCTTTAAGTTTGTTTATCATTTTATCAAGGTCCTCTATCATATTAAGCCTTACCGACAGCTCGGCAACCGATTGTCTCGATTTCATATCAACCCTGCTGTTGAACGATAAAACAAACAATCCCAGCGTCGAGCAGACGTTAGATACTATCTGCAACAGCTGACAGTCTTCCGTAGCCGTTATCTTTACGCTGACGACGTAACCTTCGGTGTTTGCGCCCGTCCATTCGGCGTCAAGAAGTCTGTCCTTATCTTCGAGGCGCATATTGGGACAATCCGCCCTGTGAACGGTTACGCCCCTGCCCCTTGAAACGAAGCCTACTATTCTATCGCCGGGAACGGGGTTGCAACAACCTGCAAAACGGACGAGCAAGCCGTCTACGCCCTTGATTTTGACGTCGCTCGAATTGCTCGTGCGCTTAACCTTATGACTCTTTTCAAACTGACTTTCAACGTTTATGAGATGTTCTTTCTTGTAAATATCTATAAACTTATAAATTACCTGAGGGGCAGTTACCGCACCGCAGCCGACAGCCGCATACATTTCCTCGAAATTGCCGAAATTCAGCTTTTCGCCCACGATAAGAAAGCTCTGTTGCGTTATCAGCTGGCTGAATTGATAGCCTTTTGCTTTGGCTTCGTTTTCAAGCATTGTTTTGCCGATTCTGACGTGTTCGTCAGCCATTTTACGCTTGAACCATTGCTTGATTTTGGCTTTTGCCGACGGCGTTTTTGCTATCTTCAACCAATCCCACGACGGACCTTTGGAATTCTTTTGCGTTATTATTTCCACCACGTCGCCGACGTTAAGAGCAGTAGATAACGGGACGATTTTGTTGTTTACCTTTGCGCCTACGCAGTGGTTGCCGACCTCGGTATGCACCCTGTACGCAAAGTCGATCGGCGTTGCGTTTTTGGCAAGCGAAAAGACCTCGCCCTTTGGCGAAAACACCAGCACTTCCTGATTGTAAATATCGCCTTTTATAGACTCCAAAAATTCGGTGGAGTCCTTGACGCCGCCCTGCCATTCGAGCGCTTCCCTTATCCAGGCGAGTCGCTTATCGAAATTGCTTTCGTCAGACTTGTTTTCTTTGTATTTCCAATGCGCCGCAATACCGTATTCGGCAAGTCGGTGCATTTCGTAAGTCCTTATCTGTATTTCGAAAATCTGACCGAAGGTCGTAACTACCGTCGTGTGCAGACTCTGATAAAGATTAGGCTTCGGCGTGGCGATATAATCCTTTATTCTACCCGGTATAGGCGACCATTTTTTGTGAATTTTACCGAGAATTTCGTAACACTCGTCTATCGACTGAACAATTACCCTGACGGCGGTCAAATCGTATATCTGACTGAGCTGTTTATCCTGCGTGGTCATCTTTTTATATATCGAATAGAAGTGTTTAGGTCTTCCTATAACCTCGCCCGCAATACCCGATTCTGCTAAAATCCCTTTGATTTCTTCGACTATGACGTTGACGAACTTTCGCCTTTCGACTATCTGTGCGTGTATGTTTTCGGCAAGGTATTCGTATGCCTTAGGATTGAGATATTTTAAGCATAAATCTTCCAGCTCGCACTTTATCTGCGAGATGCCGAGTCTGCCTGCCAACGGCGCGTAAATATCCAGAGTTTCCCTCGCCATCGTCTGCTGGCGGGCTTCGGATAAAAAGTTAAGAGAGCGCATATTGTGCAATCTGTCGGCAAGCTTTATGATAATTACCCTTATATCCTTAGCCATTGAAACGAAAATCTTTTTGAAGTTTTCCGCCTGCTCTTCCTTTTTTGATTTATACTCAATTTTTTCAAGCTTGGTAACGCCCTGAACGAGAGTCAGTATCTCCTCGCCGAATTCCCTCAAAATATCGCCTTCGGAAACCTGAGTATCTTCGATGGTGTCGTGTAAAAAGGCAGCGCAAATGGTTGCGTGGTCGAGACCTAAGTCGATAAGTATCTTTGCGACCTCGCACGGGTGAATGAAATATTCTTCTCCCGAAGCACGTTTCTGACCTTCGTGAGCGTCCTTTGCAAAATAGTAAGCCTTTTCGATAAGCTTACTTTCTTTTTCAGGATAAGTTTTTTTAATAACGTCTAACAATTCGTACATAATCTATTTCGTTTTTAAAACTTCGGTGTAAATTTTTGAAGCGTCAAGCGACGTTTTCGCCGTCCGGTTGATCCTTAACGCTCCGTTTTTAAAGCTGAAAAATTCAAGCTCCAAAAATACTTCAAGCACGAACACAAGTTGAGTTCTGTCTTGCGTAAACCGCTGTTTCAGCGCGTAATCCACGCTGTCGTTAGCCCTTAGAAGGTTGTTTTTTATATCGTGAAAATATTTGCCGAAAGTCTGCTTATCGCACTTTAACGACTTATAATCGAAAGCAAAAAGACTTCTGTCGATAAAAGTTTCGGCTATCTCGGGAAAGGACGGCACGGCGGCAAGCGGTCTGTCAAGATATACTATCCTTCTGTATCCGCTTACGTCGCAGCTATCCAAAGCGACGACTACGTTGTTCAGAAGATTTTTGTTAAGACAGCGATAAACCGAGTAATCGAGTCCGTCTAAGCCTTCGTAATACTTTACGTTATCGAGATTATAAACCGCGTATATCGTGCCGTAATGCTCGTTTAAAGTCGTTGAAAGCACTTTATTAGTCATCTCGTTGGAAACGTATAGAAAATCGTCGTTATCGTTCAAGGCGGTAAGAAGCGAGCTTCTGAAACCGTCAAGTCTGACTTTTTCGTTGTTTTCGACGATAAAATCTATCGATTTGACGTAGCCTTTTAATGATTCTTCTCTGTTGTATATAGAAATATTCGGCTCAAAAACAATTTCTTTTTCGGTTCCGGCATTGATAAGCCCCAGCATATCCTGCCCGTTGAAATACAACAGGTCTATATATTCGGTTCTGATTGATAAATGCGGAGAGCCCGGCTTTATCGGCTGACAGCAGACGTCGCCCACCTTTACCGAAAAAAGCGGACGTTTGTTGCCTGTTCCGAACGGCTCCAAAAGGTTAATCTCTTTGGCTAATTTCAGGGTAAACGGACGGTCTATCCTGAACTCTACGGCTTTTTGCGGTTTAAAATATTCGTAACCGAATTTTTCGTCTATATATTTTTCGATTTTTTGTTTAAACGCTTCATAGTTTTCGCTGTTTACCGAAACGCCTGCCGCCTGAGCGTGTCCGCCGAAGTCGGTCAACAGCTCCTTGCAATAAGATATTGCGTCGAAAATGTTTACGTTCTCTATCGACCTTGCCGAGCCGTGAAGCTTGCCGTCGTTTTCCACGAACAATATTACCGGACGAGAAAATTCTTCCACCAATTTTGCCGCAATAATTCCCACGAGACCGCTGTTCCAATTATTATCGGAAAGCACGATTATCTTTTTGTCGTAACCGCTGCGTATAAGCTTTTGCCTTGCGTCACGGTACAATTTATCGCATTCCTGCTGCCTCGTTACGTTGTAGTTGTTCAGCTTTATCGCAAGCTCTTCTATGCGTTGAGAATCGCTCGTGGTAACAAACTCAAGCGCTGATTTAGCGTCGCCCATTCTGCCGGCAGCGTTTATTCTCGGCGCAATAGTGAAAGCAAGGCTGGTTGCGCTGACTTCCTTCATATTGCTGACTAAAAGAAGTTCGTTTACGCATTTATGCGCTTTTCCGCTTTTTATCAGCTTGACTCCTTCGTAAACGATATCTCTGTTTTCGTCTATAACGGGCATACTGTCGGCTATTGTCGCTATCGCCGTAAAATCGAGATAATCGTTGGCTTTTTCGCCTATCAGAGCATAGGCAAGCTTATAAGCGACTCCGGCTCCGCAGAGACTGTCAAAGCCGTAACCGCTCTTGATTTTGCAGTTGATAACTGTGCAATCGGGCAATTTTTCAGGCAATTCGTGATGGTCCGTTACGATGACGTCCACTCCGCATTCCTTTAAATATTCAACCTCGTCGTAACAACTGATTCCGCAGTCGACGGTGATAAGCAAAGTCGGAAAATGCTCGTCGAGCAATTTATCCAATACTTCCCTTTGCAGTCCGTAACCTATACTTCTTTCGGGAACGACGGTAAGAGCGTCTATTCCGAAATCCTTTAACGCATAGTATAGGACTGCGGTTGCGTTTATTCCGTCGGCGTCGTAATCGCCGTAAACGGCAACGACCTCGCCTTCGTTTTTCGCCTGTTTTATTCTTTCGACCGCCTCAGTCATACCCGAAAGCAAAAAAGGATCCTTGAAGTGAGACTTAGACGGATGAAGAAAGTAATCCGTCTTCTCGGGCGTATCGACGCCTCTCGAATACAGTATAGCGCAGGTCTCAAATTGCAGATTCGTACTTTGAGACAGCTCTTGTATTTTCAATTTGGTGTTATTGTCAAAGTCAAATCTGTAATTTATCATTATTTTTTCCCTTTTCGTGTTTTTCAAAATGTTTTAGCCCACTAATCTTAAAGGTTAGTGGGCTTAATTTGCCGTAAATTTTTACGCCCGCCTGAGTATGCAGACTATTTGGAAGCTACTTTTTTCCGAGAATTCTTTATTTTCGATTTTTTGAACATTCTCTGGAACATAACCCAGAATGACGAAGCAAGGAATACTGACGAATAAGCGCCGGCAATCAGACCGAAGATTATCGGAAGAATGAATTCTCTGATGTTTGCAACCGAAAACACTGCGAAAACTATTACCATTACCAAGGTTGTGACGGTCGTCAGAATGGAACGGTTGAGCGTTTTCATAATCGACGTATTGGCAATTTCCGCAACGTCAACGCCTTCGTTTGAGGGCTTCTTTCTTTCTTCCCTTATTCTGTCGAATACGACGATCGTCGCATTGATAGAATAACCGATTATGGTTATAACCGCAGCTATAAACGTTGCGTTTACGGGAACGCGGAAAATAGCCGTCAATGCAATCATTATCAACACGTCGTGTATGAGCGCGCAGATTGCGGCAAGCGCACTCGAAAAAGTAAACCTTATTACGATATAGATGAGCATTACTATTATAGCTACGATCAAAGCTATAATTGCAGTCCTTAACAACGCGCTCGAAGCCGTAGCTCCTACAACGTGAGCCTTAACCGCGCCTTCTTCGATGCTTGCGTCGAGATTTTTAAGAGTTTCGTCGGCTGCGAACAATTCTTCGAGTCTCGCTTCGAACTCACCGCAAATACCGTTGTTCGTATCGTCGGTTAAATCGCCTTGAATAAACGAAATGAACTCTTCTTCCTGTTCCTTTCCGCTGAGATTGCCGTAATGGTAATAGGAAAGCCTGAATTCGTACGAAACGGAACCGTCCGTATGCGTCGTGCTTTGTACGGCGTCAGCCAGCTTACAGCCGTTTTTGGTTATAAAGAAATCGTTGATTTCGTTGACGATTATATCCTTCGCCTTAGCGTCTGCCGCAAAAGAACCGAGCTCGATTTCTATCTGCGTTCCGCCGGCAAAATCTATACCGATATTCAAGCCCTTATTTACAGCCATAAATATTCCGCCGATAATGATAAACACGAGGCTTATGGCAATTAAAACGGGAAACTTTTCTACAATTTTTACTTTTTTATCTGAAAATCTGAAGATTTGGGATAATTTACTCATTGATTTCGCCCTCCTCTCTCGATAAACCAAGGAACTTATCCCTGTTTTCAAACTTTGCAAACGGCAGGAACAGTTTTATCAGGCTCCTCGTGATTACAATCGACGTGAACATCGATAACAAAATACCGATAAACAGCGTGATCGCAAATCCCTTTATCGTACCCGGACAAAGTATCCACAAAACTATCGCCGCAAGAATCGTCGTTACGTTTGAATCTATAACGGTTATCAATGCTCGCTTAAAGCCTGCGTCGATACTCGACATCGCAGTCTTTCCGCTTCTGTATTCGTCCTTTATCCTTTCAAAGATAACGACGTTGGCGTCGACTGCCATACCTATCGACAGCAATATGCCCGCAATGCCCGGCAGCGTGAGCTGAACGGCAGGAACAAGCGCGAGAACGATGATGAACAGCAATGCGTAAATAAAAAGCGCAATATCGCTGGCAAGTCCCATACCTTTATAGAATACGAGCATTATTATGAATATCAAAGCCATACCGATAACGCCTGCCAGAATACTCTTGTTTATAGCCGTTTCTCCAAGCCTTGCCGAAATAGCCCTTGCTTCGCTTACGGTGTAATTTATAGGCAACCTACCGCTCTCGATGACCGAAGCTACCGCGTCGGCTTCGTCGTAGCTTTTAAAGCCCGTGATTTCAGCTGAACGGTTGGTTATCTGCGAAGTAACCGAAGGCTGCGATACGACGGTGTCGCCGAGATAAATATACATCTTATTATCGCTCATATCCTTGATTGCCGCAGTTGCGCTGCTGAACTTCATCATACCTTCCGACGTGAAGTTAAGCACGCAGACGTAACCCTGATCGTTATCGTAGCCGACGGACGCGCTTTCTACGTCGTCGCCCGTTAAATATACGGTCTTTGCAGAATCCTGAAAAGTCAACTCGCCCGTACTGCCGATAACTTTAAGGACGTCCTCGGCGTTATCGACCTTAGGAATTTCAATCCTGATTTTTGTGTTGTCCTGAACGGAAATAGTTGCTTCGGAATATCCTTTGTCGTCAAGACGGGCTCTTAATATCTCCATAGCCCTGTTGATTACGTCGTCGTTGCTTTCTTCGCTTTCCGGCTCCAAAACAACGTAGTATCCGCCGGATAAATCTATGCCTTTTCCGACCATACTAAGAATCGAATGATAGTCATAAATAGTATTCGGAACTTTAAAATCGGCAAAACACAGCACGCTTGCTATCGCAAGGACCACTGCAAGCAAGACCGAAATTACTATCGACTTAGCCTTAGTCATAATGCCTCCTGAAATTTGAGTAAATAAAATGCTAAACTTTTGCTTATAACAGTTTAATACTTACATATTATATTAAATTACTACTTTAAAGTCAATAGTTTTTTGAGTATTTTGCTCATTTTAATTTATAATTGTAATTTTCCGCAAAGTAAAAATTCCGCCGATAATTATTCGACGGAATTTTGCGTTTTTTATATTTTTAACCTTTATTTTCTCAAAAGCGATATGACGAGCGCAATAGCTGCCGATAACGCCACCGTAAACAAGAAATCCAGCAAGAAAACGTAGCTGAACGACTTGATACCCGATACTATCAAAGTCAAAACGACGACTAAAAGCCAGAATAAAAAACCGAACAAAACGCTTTTTAACAGGAATTTGTCGCTGCGCGACAACAAAATAAGTCCGCCCGTCAACGAAACGGCTTTAACTGCCTGCATTATTATTTTCGCAACCGTATCGCTGATATAACGGTTACTCAGTATTACCCCCAAAAGCAAGGTTATTAAAAGAAGCGTCACCGCCGAAACAAGGTAAGATATTGTAAATTTAACTACGTTATTCATCAGTATAATCTATGCTTGAACGCCTGTCGATATGACAAAAAAAATACGGCTTCAAGAGCCGTATTTAAGATTATTCGTTTGTTTTTTCTTCATTGTTTTCCGCTGTGTTTTCTTCAACGGGTTCAGCCGACTCGCTTTGGGGTAAAACATCTTCCTTAAAAACGGTTTCGGTTGCGTTTTCTTCGGTTGAAGTTTGCTCAAAAGGTTCTTCGGGATTTACAAGCTCTTCGGGCTTGAAAAATTTGTAAATCGCTCTTTGCGAAATAGTAACGTAACCGGGGTGTTCTTCGCTGCCCGTATTTAAAACGTAGGTGCCGTTTGGCAAAACTTCGGCAACGTAGCCTTCAAGAAATCCGATGGTAACGATCTTGTCGCCGACGGCAATCTTGCTCATTCTGTCTTCGACTTCCTTCATACTCTTTTTTCTCGAACGCGAGCTCATAACGAAATAAACGACCAAAAGCACGATAGCAACGCCCCAGAAAATAAGCGTGCCTTTTCCACCGAACAAGCCACCGCTTGTTGCCTGTGCCTGCGCGCTCGAACTCGTAACCTCGTCAACCGCGCTCTCCAATAAATTAAATAAAGTCATAATTTTCTCCAATCATTTTTTATTATCATACATTATTTGCCCGATTTTTGCAAGAATTTTTCACAAATAACTTGAATTTAACGGTAAATATGCGTTCTGGTCTCGTTTTTTTTGTCGAAAACCACCGCAAGGTCGGGTTAAAACTTGTATTTTGAATAAAACTCCTCGACAAATTCCGTCAGTCTGTCTTCGAGTATGGCTTGTCTGACGTTTGCCATAAGCCTCGTTAAAAAAGTTATGTTATGGAGCGACAAAAGCATTCCGCCCATCATTTCGCCGACGTTTATGACGTGTCTTAGATAAGCTTTTGAATAGTTTTTACAACAATAGCAATCGCATTCGTCGTCAAGCGGAGAAAAATCCTGCTTATATGCGCCGTTTCTCACAACGACCTTGCCTTTTGACGTAAACGCGGTGCCGTTTCTTGCAATTCTCGTCGCAAGAACGCAGTCGAACATATCTATTCCCCTTAACACGCCTTCGATAAGGCAATCGGGCGAGCCCACGCCCATAAGGTATCTCGGCACGTCGGTCGGGTAATAAGGAAGCATCTCGTCGAGCATTTCGTACATCTTCGGCTTTGGCTCGCCGACAGATAAACCGCCTATTCCGAGACCGTGTTTAGCAAACTGCGACGCAAACTTCAAGCTTTCCTTTCTCAAATCGGCAAAAACGTTGCCCTGCACTATCGGAAATAACGCCTGATCGGGATTGTTATGGTGATTATAGCACCTTTCAAGCCAGTCGTGAGTCCTTTTCATAGCTTTTTTTGCCTGATTATAATCGACTCCGTATTCACTGCACTGGTCGAACGCCATAATAATATCTGCGCCGAGATTGTTTTCTATATCGATAGCCTTTTCGGGCGTGATGAAATGCTTGCTTCCGTCAACGTTGGAAGAAAAAACGACGCCGTCGTCCTTGATATCGTTTAACTTTGCAAGCGAAAAGACCTGAAAACCGCCGCTGTCGGTAAGAATAGGTCTGTCCCAGTTCATAAATTTGTGCAGTCCGCCTGCGTTTTTTACTATCTCGTCGCCGGGACGCATATACAGGTGATAGGTGTTGGCAAGTATAATCTGTGCGTTGGCTTCTTTAAGATCGCGCGGCAGCACTCCCTTTACCGTCGCCTGAGTGCCTACGGGCATATATACGGGCGTCAGTATATCGCCGTGCGGCGTGTGCAGAACACCTGCCCTTGCACCGCTACGCTTATCCTGTTTTATAACCTCGTAAGAAAATTTTTCCATAAATCAGTTTCTTTTTATCTGTATTTTTAAAATCGTTTCAAGTCGATAGGGTGGCTAAGCTCGTACCTTAAATCAAATTAAATCAAAAGCATAGCGTCCCCGAAAGAGAAAAATCTATATTTATTCTCAACGGCAACTTTATATAAATCAAGCGTTTCTTCCCTGCCTAAAAACGCAGAAACGAGCATTATTAAAGTCGATTCGGGAAGGTGAAAATTGGTTATCAACGCATCTACGCACTTGAATTTATATGGCGGATAGATGAAAATCGCCGTATCCTTGCTTTCGGCTCTGACAAACCCGTTATCGTCCGCAGAGCTTTCCAGCGTTCTGACGCTTGTCGTTCCTACGGCTATAATTCTCCTTCCGTCACGCTTTGCGTTGTTTATAATTTCCGAAGCCTTTTCGTCTATTCTGTAATGCTCCGAGTGCATAACGTGGTCGGTAACGTTTTCGACCTTGACGGGACGGAACGTGCCAAGACCTACGTTCAGTTCGATTTCTGCAATCTCAACGCCTTTATCCCTTATTTTTTGCAATAATTCGTTTGTAAAATGCAATCCGGCAGTCGGCGCCGCGGAGCTTCCCTGATTTTTGCAGTAAACCGTCTGGTAACGGTCCTTATCTTTAAGCTTTTCCTTGATATACGGCGGTAAGGGCATTTCTCCTACGCTATCTAAAATTTCTTCGAAAACGCCTTCGAAAATAAATCTGATTATGCGCTCGCCGCTTTCCGTTCGCTTCAGGATTTGCAGTTTAAGCTTGTCGTTGACGGTTAAAATTCTGCCTTCCGTCGCTTTTTTTCCCGGTTTGACGAGGCATTCCCAATCGGTTATGGAAAGCCTTTTTAAAAGCAGTATTTCGACCTTTCCGCCCTTTTCCGTATAGGCGAACATTCTTGCAGGATAAACCTTCGTGTTGTTTATAACAAGCACGTCGCCCTTTTTGAGATAATCGATTACGTCGCGAAAAACTCTATGCTCGATTGTTTTTTCAGCTTTATGATAAACTAACAGCCTTGAAGAATCTCTCGGCTCGCATGGCGTTTGAGCAATCAGTTCTTCGGGCAAATAATAATTGAAATCTTCTGTTTTAAGGTTAGTCATCCTGCCCCTCGAAAATAGATATTTGCGAGCTTTTCAGCGGTTTTTTGCCGATATGGTTATATCCTAACTGAGTTAAAACTCTTCCACGAGGCGTTCTTGCAATAAAACCGAGTTGCAACAAAAACGGCTCTATTACGTCCTCTATGGTATTGGCGTCTTCGTTTACCGTTGCCGATAACGTGTCAAGCCCCACAGGCCCGCCGCCGAATTTATCGCACATAGAATTCAAAATCGCAAGGTCGGTTCTGTCGAGTCCCAGCTCATCGACTTCCAGCCTTTCAAGTGCGGTTTTGGTATCTTCGAGCGTGATTTGGCTGTGTCCTGAAACCAGTGAAAAATCACGAACTCGCCTCAGAAGTCTGTTTACTATTCTCGGCGTGCCCCGACTGCGTTTTGCAAGCTCTATCGCACCCTCGTCGCTTATTGAGGCGTTGAGAATGTTAGCCGAGCGAATTACTATCTGCTTTAATTCTTCGGGCTTATACATTTCCAATCTGCACAATACGCCGAACCTATCTCTAAGCGGAGCCGAAAGCATACCCGATTTCGTGGTTGCGCCTATCAACGTGAAGTGCTTTAACGGTATCTGCACGCTTCTTGCGGAAGGTCCTTTGCCGATGATAAAATCCAGCGAATAATCTTCCATAGCCGGATATAAAATTTCTTCTACGTTGTGATTAAGGCGGTGTATTTCGTCAATGAAAAGCACGTCGCCTTCGTTAAGATTGGTAAGGATTGCGGCAAGGTCGCCCGATTTTTCTATCGAAGGTCCGCTCGTCACCTTTATCTGCACGCCGAGCGTGTTGGCGATAATATGCGCAAGCGTGGTTTTTCCAAGTCCCGGAGGACCGTACAGCAAAACGTGATCGAGAGATTCGCCGCGCATTTTTGCCGACTCGATAAACACGGCAAGGTTGTTTTTCACCTTGTCCTGCCCGATATAACCTTCCATACTCTTTGGTCTTAATATGTTTTCAACGTCGTCGCTTTGAAGTCTGTCGGCGTCGATTATGCGCTCGTCGTCGTCAAAATCCAACGCCGATTTTATCATATCGTCATCAAGCATAAATTCTCCCCCGAACCGTTATCTAAGCGTTGATTTCAACGCTTCGGAAATAATATTTTCCAAGCCCTTTGCGCCGCTTTCTATTGCGCTATCTACCGCCTGCTGACTCCGCTGACGGTTATAACCGAGACTCATCAACGCAAGAACGGCGTTGTCGCTATCTTCGTCCGCAGTCTTTTTCTCGCTCTTTTTGCCTGCGGGCACATCTTCGAGACTTATCTTTTCCCTTAGCTCTAAAACTATGCGCTCAGCCGTCTTTTTGCCTAAGCCTTTAATCGACGATAAACTTTTTACGTCCGACGACGCTATCGCAAAAGCAAGGTCGTTAAGACTCATTGACGACAAAATCGACATAGCCATTTTCGGACCGACTCCGCTTACCGTGATAAGCTTTAAAAACATAGCTTTTTCGTTCAGATCTTCAAAGCCGTAAAGGGAAAGTCCGTCGTCCCTGACGGCAAGATAGGTATAAACTGAGCCGCCTGAATTATTTACCAATCGCGAATAAGCCGTTGCGGAACATAAAATCTCGTAGCCTATTCCTCTGTTTTCTAAAATCACCGCGTTTTCACCGCTATGCAACAATTTACCTTCAACGTAAGCTAACAAATGAGTTACTCCTTGTTTTGTATTTGAAAAATTTGCGTTTCCGGCGTTATTTTATGCCGAATCCTCCGGAGAAACGGGAAGTGTTTGCGTGAGTCAACGCAACCGCCAATGCGTCTGCCGCATCGTCCGGACGGGGTATTTTCTTTAAATTCAGAAAGGTTTTTACCATTTGCTGAATCTGCCGCTTATCGGCTCTGCCGTAACCCGTCAACGCTTGTTTTATCTGCAAAGGCGTATATTCGTATAGCCTGTCGCAATTTTTGGTGCAGGTAAGAAGAATAACTCCCCTTGCCTCGGCGACGGTTATCGCCGTTTTCTGGTTGTTGTTGAAAAACAACTCCTCCATAGCGATCTCATCGGGTCTGAACTTTTCGATAAGTCGCAAAACGCCCTTTTCTATCAGCTTTAATCTCTCGGGTAAAGTCTGTTCCTTGGGCGTGAGAATAACGCCGCAATCAAGTGCAGTATTTACCCCCTTTTCCGAATTTATGACGCCGTAGCCGATAGTCGCAAGCCCCGGATCTATTCCCAAAATAATCATAATTTACCCTGCCGATACAATTCCTGATTATTATACTATAAACGTCGGTTAAAGTCAATGAATTTACACTTTACCTATAATCTTATAAAAATCAAAAACCGACTCTATCCGATGTAACGGAAAAAGTCGGTTGTTTTTATTTGTCTTATACGCCGTAGATATACTGCTGAATGGTTAATTCAACGCTTGCGTTGGTACTGTTGCGGACTATCCTGAAAGTAACCGTGTCGCCTATTTTGAATTTGATAGCTTCAAATTCGCTGACAAAATCTTCGGCTTTGCCTATCGTATAAGTGCTGCCGTTATAGGTGAACGACTGCAACTCGTCGTTTACTCTGAGTCCGGATTTATAAAAACATCCGTTCTGGTCGAGCGATACGATAGCCACATAGCTTTGAGATCCCCAACGGTTGGCTATTACGTTGGCAACGGCGTACCCGAGATAATACTTGCCTTCGATGTAGCCGGGTGTCGTTTCGGTTGAAGTCGAAACGAGCTGTTCGGCTATATCCCTTATTCTGTTTGCGTCTATCGCAAAGCCTAAGCCTTCGATACTCTGATAAGCCGAGCTGAATTTTGCGTTTACCATACCGATAAACAATCCCGTCGAAGTAAACAAGCCGCCGCCCGAATTGCCCGAATTTATCGCGGCGTCGGTCTGCAAAAGACTCATTTCCACGCCTTCGACGTTAACGTTTCGGGAAGTTGCCGAAAGTATGCCCTTCGTGACGGTTCCGCCGAGCGTTCCCAAAGGATTGCCTATCACGACGACGTCTTCGCCGACTTCGAGCAAGTCCGTATCGGTATAAAACTCTACGGGCGAAAGATTAGCGTTCACGCTCATTACGCATATATCGCTATCGGGATCGCTTCCGACGAGATAAGCGTCGTATTCCGAGCCGTCCTCGGTGATTATTTTTACCGTGCTTGCGCCTTCGATAACGTGGTGACAGGTGATGAGAATGCTCGTATAATCGGCATCGTTCTCGGTTACGCTTGTCGAATTGCTTGCCGATGAACTTTGTGAATTGTCAGCCGAATTCGCAGTTTTTTGGTTGCAGGAAACGACTACCGCCGAGCCTGCGCTGACCGAGGTCGATCCGCTTGCGGTTGCATACACTTCAACCACGGATTTTTTAATTCTTTTTAAAACCTTCTTTAAATCGACGTATTGAGATAAGTCGTATTCGGATTTGCCTTGTTCGATGGCGTTCAGCTTTTCGTAATCCGCAACGTCGAACTCTACGCTATTGGTAGGCGTAGCAGAATTTTTGATGAAACCGTTTGATTTCGACGAGCTGCCGCCTGCGCTGCCCGGCAACAAATTACAGCCGCTGATGAGCGAAACAGTCAAAACCAAACACAGCGTTAAAACAAAAAATTTGTTTTTAAACAGTTTTTTCATTTCCTTTATCACCGTCCCGGCTTACGAACGTAGCTCGGACGGGCCCCCACTTTTACGTTTTTACATTCTAACCGTTTTTTGTAACCGAAATATGAATGAATTGTGAAAATTGCAAGAATTATTACCGTGTTCAATATTAAGAAGATAAATATCAATCGAAAAAGCCGAACTTTCAGCTCGGCTTTCATTTTGTCAATCTTATTCGTGAACAAGCCTGACAAAATTATATAATCGGTAAGGCGTTCCGCAGAATTCTTTCTGAAAACGCGAAAATTACCTTCCGTGATTATATTATTTGCCAAAACCGGTTCTTTATACGCAAATCCGGATATTATTATTCTTCTTCGTCGTCCTCGGGAAGCTCAACGTTGTGATAAACGGTCTGAACGTCGTCGTTATCTTCGAACGCGTCAAGCATTTTCATAAACGTGACGAGCTGGTCTGCGTTCAACGTGATTTTGTCGTTAGGCACCATTTCAACGTCGGCTTCGACAAAATTGACGCCTTTTTCTTCGAGATATTTCCTGACGGTTGTAAAATCTTTGGGGCTGGTATAAACCTCGTAAACGTCGTCTGAAGTTACGACGTCGTCGGCTCCGCCTTCCAAAGCGTATTCCATCATAGTATCCTCGTCAAGCTCGACGGTCCTTTCGCAAACGATAACGCCCTTGTTTTCGAACATAAACGAAACGCTGCCCGTAGTACCTAAATTGCCGCCGAATTTATCGAAAATATGCCTCACGTCTCCGCCCGTTCTGTTCTTGTTGTCGGTAAGCGTTTCAACGATTACCGCACTACCGCCGACTCCGTAGCCTTCGTAGATCAGATTATCGAAATTGACGTTTGACAGCTCGCCGGCAGCCTTCTGAATGGAACGCTTAATGTTGTCGTTAGGCATATTCGCAGCTTTCGCCTTTGCTATAACGTCGGCAAGCTTGGAGTTAGTGTTAGGATCCGTTCCCTGCTTTGCCGCAACTGCAAGCTCCCTGCCCAACTTGGTGAAAATCTTACCCCTTGCCGCGTCGGCTTTGCCTTTCTTTGCTTGTATATTGTGCCATTTGCTGTGTCCTGACATAATAGTTCTCCTTAAAATGTATCTTTTAACAGTTGATAAAGTATTATTCCCGAGCAAACGCCTACGTTTAAACTCTCCAATCCGTTTTTCATCGGCACGGAAACGGTTTCGTGCGGTAATTCGTAAAACCGCTGACTTATACCGTGAGCTTCCGAACCTAAAACCAGGCAAAAAGCGCCGCAAGTCGAAGCCCTGAACAGATTTTCGCCCGACATATCCGCAAAATACAACGGTACTTTCACCTTTGCGACAAATTCGTCAAACGTAATATCGTGACAGCGAACGTTGAATATTCCGCTCATAGACGACCTTACGACCTTTGGCGAGTAACTGTCAACGCAATCGATAAGGTAAACGTCCCTGACGCCCGTTGCGGTCATAACGCGCAAAATCGTGCCGAGATTGCCTGCATCCGAAACGCCGTCGAGCACGACTGACGTGGAAAGAATATCGCCCGTTTCGCACTCCCTTTGACTGACTACCGCGACGACGCCCTGCGGCGTTACTTCGTCGCTGACGGCTTTTATGATTTCGTCGGTCGTTAGGTAAACCTCGGTATCGCAGTCTTTAAAAGTATCGTAATACTTATCGCAGACGAGAACAAAATCCACCTTTTCACCGTATAAAAAGGCTTCTTTTACCATTTTTTCGCCTTCGACAAGGTATTTTTTATGCTCTTTTCTGTACTTTTTTTGTTTTAACGATATTGCAAGACGGACTTTTGAATTTTGTCTGGAATTTATCAACATATAATCAAATAAAAATCAGGCTACGGAACGTAGCCTGAAAAAAGGCAATCTTAGGCAAGCTTTGCCTTTACCTGATCGCATAAAGCGGTAAATCCTGCTACGTCGCTGACAGCCATATCGGCAAGGACTTTACGGTTAAGGTTGTAACCGAGAAGATCAAGTCCGTGCATAAATTTGCTGTATGACAAGCCGTTTAAACGACAACCTGCATTGATACGAGCAATCCAGAGCTTTCTGAAATCACGCTTTTTAGCTTTTCTTCCTACATATGAGTAAGAAAGTGACTTCATAACCGCCTGACGAGCTACTCTGTAAAGCTTGCTCTTAGCGCCGAAATAACCTTTGGATAATTTCATTATTTTTCTGCGTTTCTTAACGCCGTTTACGCCTCTTTTAATACGCATAACTGATGTCCTCCCGATTAAGCTTTATAAGGAATAAGGTTTTTGACCGTCTTTTCCTGTGCTGTAGATACAAGTGCGGTTGAACGCAATCTTCTCTTTCTTTTAGTGTCTTTTTTACTCAGAATGTGGTTGTGACCTTCGTGTCCTCTTTTAACCTTACCGGAAGCAGTCAGAGAGAAACGCTTTTTTGAACCACTGTGTGTCTTCATTTTCGGCATAATTGTTACTCCTTAGATTTTTATTTTTATTTCAGTTTCAGTCTTGCGCGCCTTTCGGATCGCAATGAAATACTTGACGTATTTTTATTATTTTTTGCCTTCCTTTTTAGGCGCAAGTATCATAAGAATGTTTCTGCCTTCCAAAAGAGGCTTCTTTTCCATTACCGCACCGTCTTCCACCATGGCGAAAAACCTTTCCATAACCTCTACGCCGAGCGACGAGTGCGCGTTCTGTCTGCCTCGCATTCTGATCGATACCTTTATCTTGTTGCCCTGCGCAAGGAATTTCTGCGCCTGCTTGGCTTTTACGTTAAGATCGCCTACGTCTATCGTCATCGAAAGCCAGATTTCTTTAAGCTCAACGACTTTCTGGTTCTTCTTTGCTTCCTTCTGACGTTTTAAAACTTCAAAACGATATTTTCCGTAGTCCATAATTTTACATACGGGCGGAACGGCGTTCGGCGAAATCTTGACAAGGTCGAGATTTTCGTTGATTGCCATATCGAGCGCCTTTTGAGAGCTCATTATACCGAGCTGTTCGCCGTTAGAACCGATTAAACGGATTTCGGCGTCCCTGATCATTTCGTTGATTTGTTGCTGATCTTTAATGGTTAGATACCGTCCTTAAACAAAAAATAAGTGGACTTAAAGAGAATAAGTCCACCAATGCACAATAAAATAATCCTGCTGAGAGATTAAATATTGGAGCCTGACAAAGCGTTTTTCGGCAGGCGAGAAGGCGTCACTTCTTCTTCAAGCCTAATCATAATACCACCTTTCAACAACGTTGTCAAGCAATTTTATGCGTTTTTTTTACGTCGTTTCAATCTTTATAAACGACTTTGTCGGCGTCTTCCTTAACTACCTTTGCAATAAACTCGTCTGCGTTCATTGCGCTAAGGTCGCCTTCGCGTCTTGAACGGACGGCAACGATCGAACCGTCTTCGACCTCCTTATCGCCGATTATCAGCATATAAGGCACTTTTTCAAGCTGAGCGTCTCGTATCTTTTTGCCGATTTTTTCCGAACGGAAATCGGCTTCCACTCTGAGACGGCTGCACTGCATCTTTTCGACGAGCTTTTCGGTATATTCCTTAGCCCTGTCGGTAACGGGCAACAGCTTGACCTGCACGGGCGCAAGCCAGGTCGGGAAAGCGCCTTTGTATTTTTCGATAAGCATTGCAAATACCCTTTCGTAACAGCCGATGGAGCTTCTGTGAATGACAAAAGGCGTCTTTTTATCTCCGTTTGCGTCAACGTAGCTCATATCGAAACTGCTTCCTGCGGCAAAGTCGAGCTGAATTGTTATAAGCGTATCTTCCTTACCGTAAACGTTTTTGGTCTGAACGTCGAGCTTAGGTCCGTAAAAAGCGGCTTCGTCGTCGGCTTCAACGTAATCGAGTCCCAAATGGTCGAGAATCTGCTTCATCAGCGCCTGCGTTGCTTCCCACGCCTCGTCGTTATCAATATATTTGTCGTTATCCTTGCCGCGCTTGGAGAAACGGTAGGTTACGTCGTTTTCCATACCGAGACATTTCAGGAAATGCAAGGATAAATCGAGACATTTTTTGAACTCGCCTTCGACTTGCTCGGGCGTGCAGATGATGTGACCGTCAGACAAAGTGAACTGACGAACCCTGATAAGTCCGTGCATTTCGCCCGATGCTTCCTTGCGGAACTCCTGAGCCGTTTCGCAAAAGCGAACCGGCAAATCGCGGTAGCTTTTCAGACCGTTTTTATATATCTGGTATTGGAAAGGACAGGTCATTGGTCTCATCGCCAGAACCTCGCCCTCTGCGTTTTCGTCGCCGATAACGAACATTTTATCGCGGTAATGATACCAGTGTCCCGAAATCTTGTAAAGATCGCTTTTTGCCATAGACGGCGTTTTTGTAATCATAAAGCCGCGACGTTCTTCCTCGTCCTCGACGAAGCGTTGCATAATCTGTATGATTTTTGCGCCTTTAGGCATAATCAAAGGCAAGCCCTGACCTATTACGTCGCTGGTCATAAAGTAGCCGAGATCCCTGCCGAGCTTGTTGTGATCCCTTAATTTTGCTTCTTCCAAAGCCTTGATATATTCTTCGAGCTGACTGTTTTTCTCAAACGCCGTTGCGTAGATACGGGTAAGCATCTTGTTCTTTTCGTTTCCGCGCCAATAAGCGCCCGTTAAACTGAGCAGCTTGAATGCTTTGATTCTGCCCGTTGAAGGAAGGTGCGGTCCGCGACACAGGTCGGTAAAAGCGCCCTGCTTATAAAGGGTGATTTTCGCATCGGCAGGCAACGCCTCGATAAGCTCGACCTTGTAAGTTTCCGAAAAGCCTTTCATCATCTTTATGGCTTCGTTGCGGCTGACTTCCATTCTCGTTATGGGCAGATTGCTCTTTATGATTTTTTTCATTTCGGCTTCTATCTTATCGAAATCGTCCTGCGTGACGGGCGTTACGAAGTCAAAATCGTAATAAAAACCGTTCTCGATAGTAGGACCTATCGCCAACTTGCAGGTCGGAAAAATAGTCTTTACCGCCTGAGCGAGAACGTGCGAGCAGGTATGACGATATACGTCTAAGCCTTCGCTGTCTTTAAGCGTCAGAAATTCGACCGTTGCGTCACGGTCGATTACCGCCGTCAGATCTGTAAGCTCGCCGTCCACCTTAGCGACGACCGCCTCCCTTGCAAGTCCTTCGGAAATGCTTTTTGCAATATCGGTTAAAGTAGTCGGCCGGTCGAATTCTTTACTTCCGTTTTTTAACGTTACTATCATAAAAAATCTCCTTATAGTAGAAATTTTGCAGTGAAATGTTTAAGAATAGTCGAATTTCAGTTTAAAAAACAAAAAATCGCCTTTATGCCTTTTTTAGCATAAGGGCGATATCATTCGCTGTTCCACCTTACTTCGCATCGCTTATGCGACGCCTTTTTTCGTCAATCAAGCATTGACAGCTCGCTCAAAAAGCGGTTTCGGTTATGCGCCCTCGTCGGTTGCTTTCAGCCACGGCAAACCTTCTCTATACGACAAAACGAATAACTTACTTGTCTTTTATCACTGCGTTTAAATTGTTACACTATTATAAATAATGAAAAGCCGTTTGTCAACTAAAATAACCGCTTCCGAAAAATATTTTATCACCGAAAAATTCTTTCAGGTAAAACTCGTTCAGCTCGTCGAGCTTTTCGCAAAGCTCTACCTGCCCCGAAGCCGATAAAATCACTTCCTTGACGATATTTGCTTTGTCGCCGTTTTCCACCAGAAACGTGCGGTTTAAACGGTTAAAGTGCCTGTCGTAAACATTGTGCTTATCGATATACACCCTGTTTTTCGTCTTTTCGCCGACAAGATAAGAAATAAACTCTTTCAGTTCCGTCCTTGTAAACGTAGGCGGTATATATCCCACGATTTCAGCCCATTTTTCCTTTAAAGCTTTCATTTTGAAGTTGAAATCGCCGTCTATGCAATAACTGCTGTTCCCCCTGAGTCTTGACCTGATAAAACGCTTATCTTCTTCGATGTCGGCAGAAATCAACGCATTCAGCAGCAATTCGTATTCAAGCTGATTAAGACCTGCGGTACGGATATTCTTTTTGAAATATCCGTACTTGTAGTTGACGGCTATTACGTCGCCTATCTTATCGATAAGCAACGGAAAAAGATAGCCGAAGGAAGCGCCGTCGCAATCGATATACAAGTGCGACCGCTCGTCGCCGACGAGTTTTAAACCGCCGCCGAGCCTTGCTACGGTATCGCCGATCTGATTGTTTATATATATTATATTGTTGTAATTGAATTTATTGTCGGATACTTCAACCATTATTTAACGCCTTTGATTTTTTATAATACAACTTTTTACCGCCTGCGCTGCGCAATACGAATTTATAACCTTCGGCAAACCACAACAGGCTCGAAGCCGTCACTATTACCTTTATCCACGTCGCGAAGCACAACGGCGTCGAAGCGAAAAACTGCGGAAAACAACCGATTATTATTATTTGCAACAAAAAGGTAATAACGCACATCACAAGCAGTAATTTATTACCAAAAAAGTCGAAAAATACGCTTTTCGTCCTTATTTCACGGCAATTTAACGCATTGAAAAGCTGCATAAGCACGAACAGAACGAAAATTACCGTACTCGCCTCGCTCGTGGGAACTTCCAAAAAGTTATATATCTTTTGCAGACTTACCACGAAGCCGATAAACAGCGAATGAACGAGTATTCTCGCGAGAAGTTTGGGACTGAGTATATCGTCTTTTCGTCTGGTAGGTCCCACCTGAGTCAAATCCACCGACCTTGATTCAAGCCCTAACGATATTGCAAGAGGTCCGTCCATTATGACGTTTAGCCACAATAAGCAGGTGGACGAAAACGGACAATCGAACCCCAACACCAGAAAGGCTATTATGATGCACATCGAAGAAAGATTGACCGTCAGCTGAAAACTCAAAAAACGCTGAAAATTGCAAAATACGTTTCTGCCGAAGGTTATGGCTTTGACTATCGTCGAAAAGCTGTTGTCAAGAAGTATAATATCGCCTGCTTCCTTCGTAATTTCGGAACCGCTGCCCATCGCGATGCCTATATCGGCACGCTTTATCGCAGGCGCGTCGTTTACGCCGTCGCCCGTTACGGCGACCACTTCGCCAAGCTCCTGCAATGCCTTGACGACTTTAAGCTTCGCAAGCGGCGTCGATCTTGCCACTATAGCAACGCCTTTTATTTCCGCACGCAATCTTTCGGGCGACATTTTTTCTATTTCGTCACCGCTTAAAACCTTGCCGTACAAACCCAATTCCAACGCTATTGCCTGTGCGGTTTTTGCGTTGTCGCCGGTCAGAATTTTGACCGTTATGCCTGCGTTTTTGCACGCGTCGATCGATGAGCGCACGTCCTTTCTCAGCTTGTCGATAATGGCTGCAAAGCCGTCGAAAATCACGTTGCTTTCTTCCTTGTGGCAAAAGGCGATTACCCTTAAACTCATCGACTGGTATTCGCTGATTTTCTGTTCCGCAAAATAAGGTATTTTGCAGAACTTAGCGATAACTTCTGGCGCGCCTTTATAATACGTCAGCTCCCTGCCGTTCAGCTTCAAGGCGGTGGACATATACTTGATTTCAGAAGAAAAAGGCGTTCTGTTTAATATCGTTACTTC
>JBJEVF010000037.1:0-2878 GCA_051884215.1 Christensenellaceae bacterium
GATAACTCTCGTTATCTCTCTTTTCTTTTCTATGCAGTTGTTAATCTTCAAAAACGAGCTTCGGCTCGCGCCATCTTTGTGACAGCCTATTAAGAATACACTATTCTTATAGTATATGTCAAGTGTTTTTTTTGTTTTTTTGAATTTTTTTAAAAATATTTTTTCACTTTAAAAAATGCTTAATTATTTAATATTTTATTGAACGCTTCCTTGGTTTCTTCGAGCAGATTTTGAGCCATAACCTTATCTTTTGCCGTCATCGAATAATAGATTTTCAGTTTAGGCTCCGTTCCCGAAGGTCTTAAACAAATGAAACCGCCGTTTTCAAATTCGTAATACAAACAATTTATATTGTCATATTCAAGCTGAGTCACCGTGCCGTCTGAACAGATTCTCTTTCCCGTTTTATAATTCCTTACCGCCGTCACGTTATTGATGCCTACTTTCGTAATCGTCTTTTCAGCCATTTTGTTTACGGCTTCGTTCATTTCGTCCATAGCCCTTAAACCGGAATACTGAATCGATACGGTGCTGTCGATACAATATCCGAACGCGTCGTAAATACCGTTTAATACGTTGAAAATACTCGTGCCGACGGACTTATAATAACAAACCATCTCGGCAAAAAGCATACTTGCAACGACCGCGTCCTTATCCCTTGCGTGCGTACCTCTCAAATATCCGCAGCTTTCTTCGAATCCGAATACGAAAGTACCTCGCTTGCTTTCTTCGGCTTGCTTTATCTTTTCTCCGATAAACTTAAATCCGACGGGAACTTCCTTCAATTCGACGTTATAGCTATCCGCCACCGACTTTGCCAAGCCTGTGGATACGAAGCTCTTTACGGCAAAACAGTCGCTGTCGAGCTTCTTTTCTGCTACAAGTCTTTTAAGAACGTAATCGAGCAATAACACTCCTACCTGATTGCCGCTGAGAGCGAAAAATTCGCCGTTGTCGTCTCTCAATGCGACTCCGAGACGGTCGCAGTCGGGATCGGTTCCGAAAACGACGTCCGCCTTAATCTTATCGGCAAGCTTAATGCCGAGAGTCAACGTTTCCTTGAATTCAGGGTTTGGAACGGCAACCGTCGAAAATTCGGTATCGGGTTTGACCTGTTCCTCAACGACGGTTACGTTGATATTCATTTTTTTAAGCACCGTGGTTACGGGAACGTATCCCGTGCCGTGAACGGGAGTATATACGAGCTTTATGCTCTTACCTTCCTGCTTGACGGCTTTACCCGACAAACCGAGCTTTAAAATCTCTTTATAATACTTCTTTTCGAAGCTCGCCGAAAGGACCTTGACGCCTTTTAACTGCGCACTAAATATATCGGGATATTCGTTACAGGACACGCTGAAATAATCGGTAACTTTGCAGATATAATCGACTACAATCTTGGTGGCTTCGGGCGACATCTGAGCGCCGTCCTCGCCGTAAACCTTGTAGCCGTTATATTCCTTCGGGTTGTGACTTGCCGTTATCATAATCCCCGCAACGCACTTCAATTCCCTTACCGCAAACGAAAGCATCGGAACGGGACGACCTTCTTCGTAAATATACGTCTTTATTCCGTTAGCAGTTAAAACGCCTGCCGAAGCAAGGGCAAACTCCCTCGAAAAACGCCTTGTGTCGTAAGATATGACAACGCCCCTTGACTTAGCCTTTTTACCAAGGTTTTTTATGTACTCCGACAAGCCTTGCGTCGCCCTTTGCACGGTATAAACGTTCATCATATTAGTACCCATACCGATAATTCCGCGCATACCGGCGGTGCCGAACTCCAACTCCTTGCCGAAGCGGTATTCTATTTCTTTTTCGTTATCTTTAATCGCCGACAGCTCCAAAGCTCCTTCTTTCGTCATTTTAGGGTTTGTGAGCCATGTATCGTATTGTAGTTTATAATCCATAATATACCTCCAAAAAGGTTAGATATTGTAATTTTACACCTATTTACCGCTTTTGTCAATGCTTGATTTCAATAAAAAGCTTTCAAGGTTTTTATATAGAATTCGTTCTACGGCTTCCTTTCCGTAGCCGAGATGCAGGAGAGATTTTTCAATCACACCGAAATCCTCGTAACCTTCGACGCCGCTTACAAAATTATCCGCACCGTAAAAATCGCTGCCTATACATATATTTTTACAGCCGAATCTCTGTACGAAATAATCTATATGTTTGACGAAATCATCTACTGTCGCAAGCTTTTTATCAGTTAAAAAAGCGCTGTAAAGAACCACTCCTATCAACGCTCCCCTTTCGACAAGAAGCCTTAACTGCTCATCGGTTGAATTGCGGATATGCGCATACGCTCCCGTAAAAGCCGTGTGCGAATTTACGACCAACTCGGCTTTATCGATTACGTCGTAAAAGCCCTGCTTGTTAATATGCGCTACGTCGGCGTAAATTTTCTTCTCGTTAAGCGTTTTTATAACGTTAAAACCTGCTTTCTTCAAGCCCGAGCCGTCGGGACCGTAACAGCCGTAACCCAAAAGATTTTCGCCGTTCCAGGTCAGCGTACAATATATCGGCTCGTATTTGAGCAAAAAATTTATTTCTTCGGGACTGTCGTAGCCCAGATCTTCGAATGCGAGATAACAGTTTTCCGATTTTGAAAGCCGAAATTCGTCTATGATTTTTACAACGTCCGCAAAGCTTCGTTTTCCCTTGAAAACAGCGGAAACAACCTTTACGTTTTCGCCTTTGTAACCGTTTAAAATTTCTTTACAGCGTTTATCCGTTAAAAAATCGTTGTGAAAATCGCAAACCATATTATATATAATATGTCGTGTAAATTCTTTTAGAACGAAAAAAGCGGTATCCAATGATGTGAACCCAAAAGTTTAGACAGAAAATTAAATTAAATGTATTGAGATTG
>JBJEVF010000038.1:0-12257 GCA_051884215.1 Christensenellaceae bacterium
TTTGAGCGACTACGAGCACCGTATCGTCGCCTGCGATAGTTCCGAGAATTTCGGGAATGTGCTGCATATCGATAGAAGCCGCCACCGCTCCCGCATTGCCTATCAGCGTTTTAACCACTATCAGGTTCTGAGCAAGGCTTATACCCGTTACGGCGGACTTAAACATACTAAGAAGCTTAACCGCATCCTGACGGACGGACGACACCTGTGCGTAACGGTATTTTTTTACGGTACCGTTCGTTTTTATCAAACCTAATTCCTTTATATCGCGTGAAATCGTAGCCTGCGTAACGTTAAGACCGTAGGAATTGAGCGCTTTCAGTATTTCTTCCTGAGTATCAACTTCGATTTTAGAAACTATTTCAAGCAAAATCTGCTGTCTTTTATTTTTATTCATTCTCTATACCGTCCTTCAAACTCCATAAGGTGATTTTTTGAGTCAGTTTACTGAAAAAATTATCCGAATTGTCACATATTTTCAACTTTATATCGGCAAGCTTAACCGTAACCTTTTCATCGCCCGACAAAGCCGTTTTAAACTCGCCGTCAACGTAGAGCGCACAACGCTTGGAATCAGGCAATACTTTAACCGAAGCTACGCTGTTTTCAGAATAAACTATCGGTCTTGAATGCAGCGAATGAGCGCATATCGGCGCAACGGTCAATGCTTTTAAATTTGGGGTAATAATCGGTCCGCCGGCGGATAATGCGTACGCTGTCGAGCCGGTGGGAGTGCTGAAAATCAATCCGTCGGCAATATATCTATCGACGAATTTTCCGTCGATTTCAAGCTGAAGCTTTACGCAGCCGCTGTGTAAATCATCGACGTAGTTTTTAACGACGACGGCGTCGTTCAAGGCAAAATAAGCGTTGCCGTTACTCTCAACCTTTAAAAGCTCTCGCTCCGAAAAGTTCAATTCGTCGTTCTTAATATCGCTTACGAGCGCATTCAGCTCGCTCGCTTCGTAACTCGTTAAAAAGCCGACGTTCCCCGTGTTTATTGCAACGATAGGAATTTTATCCAATGCTAATTGACAGGCTTGAAGCACGCTCCCGTCGCCGCCGAAAACTATCATCAGCTCTATATCCGTCGGCACGGCTTCGCCGTTATCCGTAATTTCGATATATCCGATTCCGTTCTCGCCAAGCAGATTCTTCAAAAGAGCGCACGCCTTTACCGACTGTTCGTTGGATTGTCTATAAAAAATACCGACGTTCATACTTTTTCCTTCCGAAAAACAACCGTTTTCAGATTGTCCTTATTCATAACTTTACCCGTTTTCGCAAAACACATAAGGTATTCGTTGTTTTTTTTATCTCGTATCGGAGCGTTTGTAAACGCTATCGGCACGAGTCCGTTCAATACGGCAAAATCGTAGACTTCGCAACAAATGCTTAATTGAAGCGATCTGTCGCCTACGATTCCCCTTTTCGATTTAGCGTTTCTTAAACATTCGAACTGAGGTTTTATCAGCGCAATCAGCATTCCGTCTTGTTTTATTACGTTGAATATCGGCATCAGCACTAACTTCAACGAAATAAAACTGCAATCGCAAACGGCAAGGTCGCAAGGTTCGAAACTGTTATTTTCCAAATTCCTTGCGTTGAGATAATCTTTGACAACCACTCGTTCGTCGTTTTTCAGCTTGTTATCGAGTTGAGTTTTGCCAACGTCTACGCAATAAACCTTTTTTGCCCCGCGCTGTAACAGACAATCGGTAAAACCGCCCGTGCTTGCGCCTATATCACAACAAACGAGACCTTCTACGCCGATATTGAAGTCGCAAAGAGCTTTTTCCAACTTATATCCGCCCATAGAAACGAATTTTTGCGCTTGAATTATTTTTATAACGTCGCTGTCGTCCACTTCAAAAGACGGCTTTGACGTTTTGCCGTTGACCGTAACGGCTCCGCTTAAAACGGCTTCCTGAGATTTCGTCCTCGACGAATAGTAGCCGTTTTCATAAAGATAACTATCTAATCTCATTCAGCTTACTCTTTTTACGGAATATTTTAAAAACTGCTCTAAAAATTCGCCGTTTTGCATTGAATTTATCAGCTTTAAGCTTTCGTTATAAAGTTTATCCAGCTCTTTTTTGAGATTATCCGTACCGAAAACTACGGTCGCGCTGAATTTGTTTTTATCCCTGTCCTTGCCGACAGCTTTACCGAGACTCTTTTCGTCGCCCGTTTCGTCAAGCAAGTCGTCAACGTACTGGTAAATGAGTCCGAGATTTTTGGCAAGCTTTTCAAGGTCTTTCGCGTCCTTGCCGTAAAGTATTGCAGGCAGACACAACGCAACAGATAAAAGCTTTGCGGTCTTGTTTATATCCGTCACGAAAAGATGCTGCTTTTTATCTTCGATCACGGGCAGTACGTCGTGAGCTTGTCCCAAAATCATTCCCTTGTAACCCGAACAGGCAAACATATATTTTAAAGCAGATATATCGTTTTTATCTGTACAATGGTTGATAGAATGCTCCATTGCAAGATTCAACAGCGCGTCGCCCGCTAAAACGGCAAAATTTTCGCCGAAAACCTTATGATTGGTCGGCATATTGCGCCTTAAATCGTCGTCGTCCATACAAGGTAAATCGTCGTGAATAAGCGAATATGTGTGGATACATTCAAGCGAAAACGCAAAGGGCAAAACCTTGTTAACGTCGCCTCCGAGCATTTCGGCAACCGACAGCATCAACACGGGACGCACTCTCTTGCCTCCGGCGTTGAAGCTGTATTTCATACTGTCGATCAGCGTTTTGTGACCTGAGAGCTTGTTTAATTCGTCGTTCAGGTAATCTTCAAAAATCCCTTTGTACCGTTGATATTCCCGAGTAAAATCCATACTATTTCTTTAAACCTTCCAGAAAGGCTTTTGCGGTATTGTTCATAAGCATAGCGACGGTCATTGGTCCTACGCCGCCCGGAACGGGCGTGATATACGAAGTTTTTTGCGCTACGTTATCGAAATCAACGTCGCCCTTTAAGCCGTTTTCCGTTCTGTTTATACCTACGTCAACTACGATTGCGCCGTCCTTTACCATATTCTCGGTAACGAATAGCGGTTTACCGATAGCCGCAACGAGTATATCGGCGGTCTTGCATATTTCTTTGAGATTCTGAGTTCTGCTGTGGCAGACCGTAACCGTGCAGTTTTCTTCGAGCAGTAAAAGCGCAAGCGGCTTGCCGACGATTTTCGACCTTCCGATAACGACGGCGTGCTTGCCGTTCAAATCTATGCCGTAAGATTTAAGCATATAAACGATTCCGCTCGGCGTACAGGAAACGAAGCCGTCCTTACCGAGCGCAAGTCTGCCAAGGCTTACGGTCGTGAAACCGTCGACGTCCTTTTTATAATCGACAAGCTCCGTCGAACTGTCGCCGTCAAGCCCCTTCGGCAACGGAAGCTGAACTATTATTCCGTTGATGGATTCGTCACTCGACAAGCCCTTTACGAGATTGTCGACTTCCTCCTGAGTAGCCGTTTCGGATAAGCGGTACGTTTCGGCTTCGATAAGACATTCGGCAGCAGATTTCGATTTGTTGCCGACGTAAACTTCGGAAGCAGGGTTGTTGCCTACCATAACGATAGCAAGTTTACAGCGTTTATCCGTGAGCTTGTACGCTTTTTCAAGCTTTTCTCTAACCTCTGCTTTTAATTTTTTAGCAGTAGCTTTTCCGTCCAAAATAATCATAATACCACCTAATTGTTTTCCAGAATATTTTTATACTCGGCAAAAATACCGTTTACAAAGTTGAGACTTTCCTTCGTCGAATATATGCGACATAACGCCAAAGCCTCGTCGATAGCGACGATATTCGGTATATCATCAAAATATTTCATCTCGCACATACCGATATACATTGCGCATTTATCGGTAGGAAATATCCTTTCGAGCTTATAGTTTTTCGCAATATCGCTGATGCTTTGATTGAATTCGTCGATATGTTCGTTTACCGTAGAATACAATTTCTTACAGAAATCGATATCGTTCTGCGTTAAATCGTTTTCTTTAATAAGGTCTTCGAAAACGCTTTCGCCATCCGGATTGAATAAATTCGAATAGATGGTTTTATAAACAATTTCTCTTGCAGTTCTTCTCACTGTATCTCCTCACATTTGCCGTATTTAAAGCGTTGGCTGATTCGCCCCGCATTTTATCAAGCTTTCTTTAAAACGGAAAAAATGCCACGAAAAAGTGGCATATTAACCTTGATTATCTTCAAACAATACGTCCGAAACGTAAACGTCCACTTTGGAAATCTTATAATCGGACATCGTTTCAACGTTCTGACGTATGCTGTTTTGTATGTTGAAGGCTACCTCGTTTATAGCGTTGCCGTATTTTACGCATACGGAAACGCTGACGTTAGCACCGCCCGGAGTTTTCAAAATTCTGATACTGTCGCTTATCGATTTGTTGCGTCGCTTGTTTTGCTTTATCACTACGCCTTCTACGCCTGAAACGGCAAGCGCGACGATACCCTTCAGGATACTCTCGTTATAAACGACTTTACCACGACTCTGATTCTCGGTTTTTGTCTGTTTAGCCATTTTGCTACCCCACTGAGTGTGTTTTTTCTTTTTATATTATATACAAAAAGATTATAACATAAACAGAAGAAAATGTGTAGCAAATTTTTTATTTATTGCATAAATTTGTAAATCTTTTTTATAATTTTCACGAAATCGGTATAATTTTCACCTGATCGGGAGTTGCGGCAGCTTCTTCCTGAAGTATGGTGTAAATGATAATGGCGTCGTCCTGATCGAAATTGTCGTCTTTGACGATAACGTTGATGTTATCCGACGTAAGACCGATTGATACCACGCTGTCGGTATAACCCTTTGCCTGTATCAGCTTTTCAAGCAACAATTCCTTTTCCATAATCGCCGTAAGCTGCAGCTTCATTTTGAGTGCGTCGTTCAGCGTTTCGGTATTTTCGCCTGCGGAAGCGATAGTTTCGTCAAGAAGCAAAAGCTGTTCGCTTCTTGAAGTCGTGCGCTCGCTCTTATACTGAGTAAAGTAGTTGGTATAAGTGGTCGAAGCCGTTGTGGTTGAAGCTGTTCCGCTTAAAACGAAGTTGAACACAGCCGTTACTGCAAGCAATAAAATCATGCAGGACAGAATAATGATTTTCCTTTTTTTAGACATAGTTTCTCCTTTATTTTTTAATTATTTCATTGATAAAATTTGTATTTTGTCGCTCGAAACGTTTAAAAAACACGTCGTTGCGTCAAGCAGATCCATTCTGACGGATAAGTTGTTCGCCCCCTGCGAAACAATGATTACGCCAGATATTTCGGGGTATTTTTCTTTGATTACGACCGTTTTTCCGTTTATTATCAACGGACTTTCGATCACGCTTCCGTCGGACTTCAGCTCGTTTTTGGTTGCAAGCACGTTTTCCATGCCGCCGCCAACCGAAACGATAACCTCGACCTTCCCCGCTCCTTTCACTTTCGATAAACAGCTTTCAAGCTTGTTTTCTATTTCCGAAACGTAAGAATCAACCGATGCCGTTTTAACGCTTTCACCCCTTGAAGAAGCAAATATAAACAACGCTGTCACACCCAAGGCTATCACTATAAGGTATTCGATCTTCACCTTCTTTATAATATCTTTAAACGGCATTTTTTTGAACGACAACATCTATCAACTCCCTTTCGATATTTAAACCCTTTGATATTTCGTCCTTAATCTTGGTAATTAGTATATTCTCATCGTTTTCCAAAATTACCGATTCCGGTAAAATTATTCGTATTTTTTTTATTTCGGAGGCTACGACCGCGTTTTCTTCAACGTTAAGCTCAACGAAAACCTGACTATCGTTTATTTCCTCGCTTAAAAGATATGTGGATATTTGATTTTTTAGGTATTCTTTGCGATAATTTTTTAAATTTTCCAAAATCTCCGAATTTATCTCGTAATTTTCGAAACTTACGACGCAATCGGCGTTAAAATCTTTGAATTCCGTAATTACCGGTTTGATTAAAACCAAGGTAAAAATTACCGACGTCACCGTCTTTAATATACCTTTCAACCTGCCTTCGGACTGAATGCACTCGATAATCACAAAAAACACGGAGACGGCTATAAGTTGTATTGCGTAATTTTTTATATCCGTCATAACGCACCGCTAAGGCTGAATATCAGCACGAGATAAGTAACCATAAAACACAGCATCGACAAAATGCAAATGGCGTTAAGATATCCTAATACGTCCGCTGAGCCTGATAAAAACTGAGTAATTTTCACGTCGCCTATCGGCTCGCACACGGCGGACAATAACCTTAAAAACAGCATAAGCGCGGCAATTTTCAGTATAGGCGTCAACGATACGAACAATATCGATATTAAGCAAAACATTCCGACTGCGTTTTTTATAAGCAGAACGCTTGCCACCGTTACGTCGAAGCCGCCGTTCACTATTCCGCCGATTATCGGAACCGAGCTTTGCAACGCATATTTTAACGCTTTTACGGATACGCCGTCGTATAAAGAGGTGGTAATCCCCTCCACGGTGATAAAAAAATTGAATAAAATCACCGTTATACCAATCACCCACTTAAAGCAGGATTTGAGAAAATCTCTTGCCTTGGTGACCTTGATATTGTTTGAAAACGAGGTTATAACGACGAACAGAAAAAGCAGTATTACGATGGGCGTAAATATTTTTTCTATAACGAAAACTATTCCCTTTATCAGAAACGCAACCGAAGGAGACAGCACCTTTGCCGAAGCGTTTCCGCCGCCTGCGACAATCAACGTAAGCATTACGGGTATAGCCGCGTCAACTTGCTTTGCCTCGAAAGCGACCGTTTCCATAACGTTTGTGAAAACGCCTATAACGTTTCCCGACGTAAGCGCAAAAATCATAGCGACGCTTATGAAATTAACGAGGGCTATTATCGTTTTATTGCCTGAAAGATTGGTAAGCCCGTTTATCACGCTGTTTATCAACGCTATGGCGACTATAGAAAAAAACATCGCCATAAGCCCTTTGATATCGCCGAAAAAAGAGTTCAGTATCACGCTTAAAAGACTTGGTAAATCAAACGGAAAATCTCCGCTGATTATTGCATAAATATTCGTTTTTGCGTCGCCTTCGAACAGACCTTCCCCAAACGATAACGAATCGAAATCTATGCCGTTAGTTATTTTATCTATAGCGTCGAAAACGTAATCGTCGCTCTCGCTCGCACTTGCGATAAAACCGCCTTCAAAACAAAACGCAATCACTATAAACAGCGCGGCGAAAATCAGTTTAGTAATATTTTTCATACTATGCTTTCCAACACTTCTATTATCTTATAAAATACCGGCGCGGAAATTATCAGTATAACGATTTTACCGATAAAAATAAGCTTGTCCCCCAACGATTTCAAGCCGAAATCTTCCATAATCCCGGCAGTAAATTCAACAAGATAACATATCGCCATAACCTTAATTATGATTTTAAAATAGCCTTCCTCGATACCGGTCAACCGGTAAATCTTATCAAAGATCTTAAACGCCTCGTTCAACAGGTCGAGCGACATAGCAATCAACACTACGCCGCACGCGACCGCAAGAACCACCGCAACCTCGCCGTTGAGACGTTTAAAAAATATTATTGCTATCGCAAAGGCTATCGCAACAAGCGCAATCTTAATCATTAGTATATAGAAAATATGTCTTTAAAAGACAAAAACAGCTCGCTTATCATACTGATTACCATAGAAAGCACGATTATCAGCCCGGCTAAACCCACTAAGGTCGCTATATCGTCACGGTCGGATTTTTTTAAAATCTGGCACATTACGGCTATCAGAATACCTATCGCAGAAATCTTGAATATTATATTTACGTCCATTTCACACCATTATTATAAAGGCTACCGCCCCCGCGAACGCACCGAGCCTTACATACGTTTTTTTCGCCGTATCCCACACCTTTAACTGTGCGTTATACATACTCGTAAAACGCTCCTTATAAAGCTTCAACCAACTGAGACTGCCGTTTTCATCATACATACCGAGTTGATTTATGAAGTCGGATACCGTTTTATTTTCACTCTGACTAAGCAGCTTTTCGTTGCAGCAAAATTGCTTGCCGCTTTTCAAATCATCGCTTGCGCAAGCAAGCACTCCTTTTAGCGGATAATCGAGATTTTTCAGCTTTTCAACAACGCCGATTTTAAAATATACGTCCTGCGACAGGCTTTCGCACAGCATTGATAACGCGCTGAATATCTCTAAACGCTCCCTTTCTCGCTGGCTTAATTTGACGCCGATAAGCGTCGATACGGCAAATATCAAAAAACCGCAAAACACTTTAATCATACAGGCTTACTACCCTTTGCTGAAATGTATTTTTATCAATTATGATTGCATATTTAAAAATTTTATTATGTAACAGATATTTGATTTCGGGCTTCAGCCTTGCCGTCGGCAAATCGGGTGCGTGACAGGTTGCGATTATCTCGACTCCCGAGCTTTTTGCAAAATTTATTCCACGGGCGTCGTCCATAGAAACTATTTCGTCGAGGCAGATAACGTCGGGACGCAGGCTTTTTACCGCATGATAGCAAGCGTAATTTTTCGTTGCGTATTTCAAACAATCCACACCGCAGGAAGCAAGGCAGCTTAGCGAGCTTAAACCGATTTCACCCCGTTCGTCGCACACGAGAACGTTTTTCTTTAATCTTGACGCCGAATACCTTGCAATTTCTCTGATGAGAGTAGTTTTGCCGCCGCCGCAAAGACCTATGATTATAAGGCTTTTCACACCGCTATTGAACACCGCTTTCGCCGTCTTATCGAAAATACTTAAAATTTCGTGCGGAATACTTATCAGCATCGAGGTTATTTCGCCAAAATAACGTACTCCGTCTCCCCCCATAACGACAGTTCCGCAAAGACCTACCCTTAAACCCTCCTTTGTGGTTATATAGCCGCATTTGACAGTTTCCTGATGAGCGTAAACCGAATGCTCGCTTATTCTCAAAAGCGTCGAAACCAGATCCTGCGACTTTAATTGAAAACCGTTTACATAAGCCAACGAAACATATTCGCCCAGAACCTTTAAAACGAGAGGTTGTCCGACTCGCAGTCTTATCTCGCTTACCGTGTCGATTTTCACTTTTCTTAAAGTCCACAAAACCTCGTCGGGCAAAAATTCGAACATAGATACCCTCATCGCTAAATTTTATTAAACGCAGACGATAAAAATTACCAAATACGGTAAAAATCACAAAAAGTTTTATTAAAACTATTTTCATTTATCGCTATTTGTTGTATAATATTCCGGTAAGAGGTAATTTATGTATAATCTATATGTTGATAAAAACTATAAGTCCGCATTGTCGCCAAGGGAAACTTCACGAGCAATCACCCAGATAAAACGCATTTTCCCTGATTATTTCAGTCGGGCTTTGAATCTTGAAAGAATTACGGCGCCGTTGTTTTTAACTAAAAAAAGCGGTCTTAACGACGACCTGAACGGAGTTGAAAGAAAGGTTGAGATAACCTTTAAGGAAATGGAAGAACCGTCGGAAGTCGTTCAATCGCTGGCAAAGTGGAAGCGTTTTGCGCTTTATCGCTATAATTTTTTGCCTTACGAGGGACTTTACACCGATATGAACGCCATTCGCAGAGACGACAGCATCGATAATATCCATTCGGTTTTCGTCGATCAGTGGGATTGGGAAATGGTCATCAACCGCAAGGACAGAAACGTTGAGTTTTTAAAGGACGTCGTAAACAAAATAGTTCTGGCAATATTCAACACGCAAAACGAGCTTGAAAAGCTCTATCCCGTCTTTAAGGACAGAATAAATACCGACGTTAAATTCATAACAACTCAGGAATTGGAAGATTTATACCCCGATTACACGCCTAAACAGCGTGAAAACGCCATCACCGAAAAATACCGCACGGTTTTTATTATGCAAATAGGAGATACTCTTAAATCAGGTAAAAAACACGACGGTAGAGCGCCGGATTACGACGATTGGTCGCTAAACGGCGACATTTTCGTTTGGAATAAAACGCTTAAATGCGCATTTGAATTATCGTCAATGGGCATAAGAGTAGATAAACAAGCGCTTTTAAGCCAGCTGCAAAAAGCCGACGCTACGGACAGACTCGAAAGAGATTTTCATAAAGCCGTCTTAAACGAAACGCTACCGCTTACCATAGGCGGAGGAATAGGTCAATCGAGACTTTGTATGTATCTTCTTGAAAAAATACATATCGGTGAAGTACAATCGTCCGTCTGGCCCGAAAAAATGAAGGAAGAATGCAAAATTAATAATATCGAACTGCTTTGATTGTTTTTTTACGCTGTGCAAACTTGTTTTATAAAAATCATATCTGGTAATATATATGGATACGGCGAATACAAACGATAATTTGATTGTCGAAGAATTGGATTACGAACAACTGCAAAGGAAAAACAGTCGCAGTGTATTTTTATACACGCTGTTCTGGTCGTTGTGCTTTTTGGTCGCATCGCCTGTCGGCGCCGTTTTAAGCTCTGAAAACCTAAATATTTTTTACGATTTTTATCTGATACTTATAACGCCCTCGAAGCTTGTTACCGATTATTTCAATATCGGCGGACTCGGCAGCACACTGCTTAACGCAGGGCTATGCGGACTCTGTTGCAATCTTTTGATGCTCGTATCAAAAACAAGGTGCACCGCAACGACGCTCGCAGGCTACCTTTTGGTCGTTGCACATTGTTTTTACGGTTTAAACCTGATAAATATGTGGCCTTCTATTATAGGCGTGGCGGTATATTGCTTATTCAAAAAAGAAAATTTCGGTAAAAACCTGCATATTGCAATGTTTTCGACGTCGTTAGCCCCCTTTTCGAGCGAATTTATTTTTCGTTATACAATCGGAGCAAGCTTTGTTTTCGGCGAAGCAAGGGTAACTCTTATCGGCGTTTTGCTTGCGATAGTATTAGGTATTTTCGCAGGCTTTATCATTCCTGCGCTGCTTCCGGGAACTACGAGAATGTACCGAGGCTTCAGCCTTTATAAAGCAGGTCTTGCGATAGGTTTATTCGGTGTATTTATATACGCTTTTATGTATAAAAACTTTAATTTCCAACCCGAAGAAATTATCGTAAGAGATAACCCGTTATACGACGGAAAAAACAAATCCTACGCCGAATTTATGTTTTCTTTCTTTGCGATTATCTTTATCGTTACGATTATTTACGGTTTTTTAAAGAACGAAAAATCGCTTAAAGGTTATAAAACCATCCTCGATTGCGACGGTTATCAGGATAATTTTATAGAAAAAGCCGGATTTTATCCTACGCTTATCAATATAGGAACGTACGGATTCAGCATACTTCTTTATATCGGCATAATAACGCTAGTAACCGAAGGAGCAGGGTTCACAGGTCCGACTTCGGGCGTAATCATTGCCGCGATAACCTTTTCGGCGTGCGGTCAGAATATCAAAAACGTCTGGCCGATAGTCGTTGGTTATATCATTCTTTACATAGTAACTTTATTTATATGTAAAATTGCCGTCATAGAAATGCCCTGGACGCTTTCCTCGCAAGGTTACATAAACGGTCTTGCGTTTGCAACGGGACTTTGCCCTTTCACCGGAGTTTACGGCAGGAAATACGGCATTTTAGCCGGTTTTATCTGCGCAATAGTATGCACTTCTACTTCCTCGATGCACGGCGGCTTCGTGCTTTATAACGGCGGTTTTTCCGCCGGACTTACAGCAATGGTGCTTTTACCTATTCTCGATCATTACAACGTAAAAAAGAAACTGAATACTTTATAATAGTGCAGGACGCATTGTGCTTAATTGAGAATTGACAGTTTGGAAATAAACGTGAGTATATAGTTTAAAGAATAAAGAAAAAAGAATAAATAATAAAGAATAAAAAAGGTCGGGAGTAATTATATAATTATTCCCGACTTTAATTTTTATCGTCCGCAAAAAATTCAGTTGCTGAGCATCTTAATTTGCAAGAAAGGCGCACCGTAACTACTAATCGATTTCATTTTTTTTACGATAACAAAAACCATATAATTCCGACCTCAATTTTTGCCGTCAGGCAAAACTGCATTTTCGGAACATCTTCATTTGTTACAAAACGAAAATATCACTGCGTAGCAATATAATTTTATATAAACAAAAAATCTCACTGAAAGTGAGATTTTTTGCTATCATATTTTTTGATAAATTGAAATGCGGCAACTCCCTATCCTCCCAAGCCGTTGCCAGCTAAGTACTTTCG
>JBJEVF010000039.1:0-48627 GCA_051884215.1 Christensenellaceae bacterium
TGTATCTGCTACTTTTTTTACACTCACTGTCTCACATCTATTGTAATCCTACAAAATATAATAAAGGCAGAATAAAATAATATTGCAAATAAATACGGAATATGGTATAATAAGATTATGAAAGTCATCGCTGAAAACAAAAGCGCGAGGTTCGAATATTTTATCGAAGAAGTTTACGAAGCAGGTATCGAGCTTACGGGTAGCGAAGTAAAATCGATAAGGCTTGGCAACGTTTCTTTGAAAGACAGTTATTGCTCGGAAAATTGCGGAAGTATTTTTATAAAGAATATGCACGTTGCCGAATATAATAAAGCCTGTTCGTTTTCGGCGGCTGAAACTAAACGAGATAGGAGACTTTTGCTCCATAAAAGTCAGATAAACAGACTCGTTGCCAAAACTCAGCAAAAGGGCTGGACGATAGTGCCGTTAAAGCTTTATTTTTCAAAGGCTTTGATAAAGGTGGAAATCGGCTTATGTCGGGGAAAACACCTTTACGACAAACGTCAACAGGCGATGGAAAAGGATCTTGACCGCCAGACGGAAAGAGATATAAAAAACTATTTCAGATAAAACGACTATAAGTCGCAAGGGAGGAAAAAACAATATGGCAAAAAGGTATCATATCTCGCAAAGAGACGACAAAAAATGGCAGGTAAAATGCGAAGGCGCAGAAAAAGCATTAAAGCTTTTTGATACTCAAAAAGAAGCTATCGCTTACGCAAAAACCGTTGCCGACAATCAGGAAGGTTCCATTATCATTCATAAGGTTGACGGAAAAATCAGAAAAACAACTTATTGACAAAACGATAAAAAGTCGGTTTAACCGACTTATACGGGGTTGTTCTGGATTCGACTGGATAAGAAAGGGCAGGTATAAGCATATCGGAGTCGGCGAGTCTCCGTAAAAAACGCCAAAAAAATAAACGCTAAAAACAATAACAATTTAGCATACGCTGCAGCTTAATTGCGCGTCGTCCTGTGCAGGCAACCTATCGGCTTGCATCGGGGCGTGATTTAAGATAGGGAACGGTTTATCTGTTGCGGTCTTGGCAGATAAGCTGTAATTAAAGACTTACGGTCTTAGCAGTGCGTTTCTTCATAGCTGAGATAAGTGATTTTAAGAAACTAAGTATGTAGAAAACTTTTCGGTTTTTATCCAACACGAGGGTTCAAATCCCTCCTACTCCACCACGGAAACGGACTTTATCATGTGATATTGTCCGTTTTTTTACTTTATTTTTAACTGTTTAAAAATTTTTCTCCCAATTTTCCCCCACACAATGACCGTTGTTTTTTTGGATAATATTCTTTTTTCTCATTAAAATTCATTTCAAAAATTCCACTAGGTGTAGCTTTTTCGTATGTTAAAGGCACGTCGGAGCAAGGCTTTGTTGTCCGCCGCTGCTACTGCAACGGCTGGACCTATCAGCCTGCTCCTCCTTTTTTCCAAAAATCTTTTGCTATGCAAAATCTTTTCGGAAACACGGATTGAGAAAAAACTGAACCGACAAAAGAGCAAGACGCGTGTTATATGCCGTTTTCAATGCGTATTGCCGTTTATCGTTTAAGAAATATTTTCGTTTAATCGCCCTATACGACCACTTTTTTTAAATAAACAGGTCTCGGACTTTGCGTTTTACTCTGACTAATCTATCGTAACTTTCCGTATACGGGAGCTTTACTCGAAAACAATAGAATAACGTACGGCTTCTGAACGGACTGCCGCAACGATATATATTAAAAAAAAGTTTTACAAAATTAAATTTTTATAATTTACAAAAAAATTAAAAATTTTACAAATATCATATTGACAAATATCAATATGATAAGTATAATATGGGTATAGTTATAACTCGGGTGGGAAAATGCAATCGAATGAAATATTGAAAATAATAAAAGCCTTGGGGGAAGAAACCCGATTACAGATTTTTGAGGAGTTGCGTGGCGGTAAGCTTTGCGCCTGCAAGCTTTTAGAGCGGTTTAATATCTCGCAACCCACCCTTTCTCACCATATGAGAATACTTTGCGAATCGGGCTTGGTTATTGCGAAAAAGGATTGGAAACGGACTTATTATTCTATTGATTGCGGAAAGTTGAACGAAGTAATAAAATATCTCGGCGATACCAAATGTAACGAAAAGAATTGCCGTTAAAGCCGTATTTTTATCGTAACGAATGCGGTTGAGATAATAACGGTGAATAAAAAACTTAGAGGTGATAAAATGCAATGTCCGAACGTTAAAGAATGTATGTGTCCGAAAATTACCTGCAAAAACCACGGCAGGTGTTGCGACTGCGTAATAAAACACCGTGATACGGACAGTTTGCCTTACTGTCTTTTTCCCGATAACGGCGGCGATAAGTCGAACGAAAATCATTATCGGGTGTTGAAAAAAAGATTTGAAAAGGAGTAATAAAATGGAATATACGTTAGAAGATAAATATGCTCTCATAAAAAGCGATATCGTAAAAATCAAATCGAAAAGTCCCGTAACGATCGCAAGAGAAATGATGCGCAAGGATTACGTATCCGTTCACGGACCAGAACACCATTTTCTTGACGGCGCCGCTTTTTTGACGGCTTACAAAAACGCCGGGGGAGATATAAATCTTGCACTTTCGCTCGATGAGCTTGCAAAGAGAGCAATCAAAATGCCCGGCGCGATGTGCGCATATTGGGGCGTATGCGGATCTTTGGCGTCGGTGGGAGCGGCTCTTTCCGTGATTCACGGAACGCAACCTTTAAGCACTGACGAATATTACAAGGACAATATGGAATATACTTCTTCCGTATTAGCCAAGATGAGTAAAATCGGCGGCGCAAGGTGTTGCAAGCGAAACGCTTTTTTATCTCTTTCTTATGCGGCTGAATTTGTCAGGGAAAAGTACGGTATAGAGATGGAAACGGGTGAAATTGTATGTGAGTTTTCGTCGTTGAATAAGCAATGTATAGGTAAGCGTTGCCCGTTTTTTGCCATTAAAAATGAACCTCCTAAAAGTGTTTAACTTTGATGTGAACCCAAAAGTTTAGACAAAAAATTAAATTAAAAGTTTCCGTTTATCGTCGGTTATTGCTTGCTGTTTGCCGATACGGTGCGAATTTTCTTGAAATGCGTCGTGTTTCGTGATAAAATATGTTCGTAAGAAGATTAAGTTCAGGTAAAAGATATGAAAAAAGAAACTATATACGTAGTTACGGGTTGTACGGGCTACGTCGGAAACGTTTTAACAAAAAAACTGATGAGCGAAAACCTTCGGGTAATAGGTCTTGCGAGAAGCGAAGAAAAGGTTAAGCGCATTTACGGCGACAATCCGCCCGAAATAGTTTACGGCGACGTGCGCAATCCGAGCGACGTAAGTAAGCTTTTTCCCGAAAAAGACGCTGAATACGTCGTCATTCATACCGTTGCTTTCGTGACGATAGGCGAGGGTAGCAAGAGCGACCTGTTCGATATTACCGTGGGCGGAACCCGTTGCGTAGTAGATGAGGCTATAAAGCATTGCGTTATCAAATTTTTGCAGATTTCCTCTACGGAAGCATATCCGAAAGGCGTTAAACCGAATGAAGAAGTCACAAATTACCGTCCGTCGGAAAACAAAAAGAGCGGATATTCTTCGGCTAAAAGCCGGGCGGACGAAATAGTTTTAAACGCAGTGAAAGAAAACGGACTCAATGCAAGCTGTCTTCTTTTTTCAAGCGTATTAGGCCCCGGCGATTACAGCAATTCGCATATGTCGCAAGTTATGTGCGACTTTGTTGCAGGCAAGCTGCCTGCCTCGGTAAACGCCGGATACAACGATTTCGATATTCGTGACGTAGCAGACGTGTTGCCCGAGATAATAACTAATTCACGCAAGGGCGAATGCTATATTTTTGCGAATAAGCCCGATAAAATCAACGATATTCTTGCGGTTATCGCAGAAAAATACGATAAAAAAGTTCCGCCGACTTTGCCTTTATGGGTAGCTTACGTCGGGTTGCCGTTCCTTACCGTCTGGTCAAAAATAAGCGGTAAACGCCCGTTATACACCCGAACGGCGTTGTCGTCTTTGAGCGATGACGCAAATTTTCCTATCGCAAAAGCGCAAAGAGAGTTCGGTTTTAACCCGAGACCTTTGCGTAAAACCGTTCTTGCGCACGTTGAATTTCTTGAAAGCATAGGAGCAATAAAAAAGTGAAGGTTCTGCTCGTATATTACACGGGGACTTACAACACGCGTTTTCTTACAGACAAAGTGGCTGAGCGTTTTGAAAGGCTTGGGTGTGAAGTGGATAGAGTAGAGATAACGTCTTCTTCGGTGGCGGTCGGGTTAAAAGGTTACGAATACGTCGGATTGGGTTATCCCGTTTACGGCTTCAATGCGCCTCATCCTTTTATGAAATATTTCAACAAGCTGAAATTTTTTGAAGGACAGAAGTATTTTATTTATAAAAACAGCGGAGAAACGCTGGCTATAAACAACGCTTCGAGCAGGAAAATTCTGCGCCGAATGAATAAGCTTGGCGCAAGCTTTTGCGGAGAATACCATTTCGTAATGCCGTATAATATCCATTTCGGCTACGACGAAAATTTCATAAAACATATAATTTGCGAGGATAAAAAACTTCTCGATATATTGTTTTACAATCTGTCGCATTCAATAGCTCCTCGGATAAAAAGTAATTTTGTTTATAACTTCTCAGCTTTTTTCGTCGGCATTCAATCGATAGGCGGAGCCGTAAATTCCTTTTTTTATAAGGTTGATAAAAGCAAATGCAATAAATGCGGTCTTTGCGCTAAAAATTGTCCGCATTCCAATATCTCGATAAACAACGGCAAGGTCAAGTTCGGACATTTTTGCGATATGTGTATGAGATGTTCCTTTTATTGTCCGAAAAAGGCGATAAAAATCGGTTTTTTGCAAGGCTGGCAGGTCAATAACTATTACGATTTGCCACGTTTGTGGAAGGACGATTCTGAATTGACTCCGTATATTACCGAAAAAAGTTCGGGTTTTTATAAATGCTTTATCCGCACTTTTAACGAAATTGACGCACGTTATGCCGAAATTATTTCCGAAACCGAACAATCGGACGGAAAATGAAAAAAGTGGAAGAAAATTAAAATCAAGGACGGTTAAACTATTCTTGATTTTTTTATTTTTTACATTTTAGTCGCTTTCTGTCGGACTGCGATAATTTTTTAAAAGTCAACGGAGCGTGGATTGTTTTTTTTGATATTTTAGCTATAATGTAACCGTAGAGGTGAACGGATTATGGATTTAAACAAAAACGGAAAACTGCTTTGCGGTTTAAGGAAAAATAAAGGAATGACTCAAAAACAGGTCGCCGAAAGATTAGGCGTTCAGCCTAAGACGGTTTCCAAGTGGGAAACGGGACGGGGCTTCCCCGACGTATCGACGCTTTCTGCGTTAGCCGATATTCTCGGCGTCAGCGAAAGAATGCTTTTATCGGGCGATTTAATTGAAAATAACAAGGATATAGGAAATATGAAAAAGATGAAATTTTACGTTTGTCCCGACTGCGGAAGCATTATGCAGGGTGTAGGCGAAAGCACAGTAATCTGTTGCGGAAAGCCCGTCGAGCCTGAAAAGATAAATAAATGCGACCGGGAACATTTGCTTAGCGTTTGCGAGATAGAAAACGATTTTTATATCGAGTTTAATCACGAAATGACAAAAGAACATTTTATCAGTTTCGTTTCTTACGTTGCCTGCGACAGGGTGTTGACGGTAAAGCTTTATCCCGAACAGGCTCCTTCGGTGCGTTTTCCTAAAATGCACGGCGGTAAGCTTTATTATTACTGCAATCAACACGGTTTATACGAATGCTTAAATTTAAAAAACAAAAAACAATAAAAGACTAAAAATAAATTGGCATAACAAAAAAATCTCGGAAAATGGGCGTGCCCATAGGGATTAAATTTTTGTAAAGTTGCGCTTATCTTCAACAAAATGCTCTCGGGTAATACGTCCGAGAGCATTTTACTACACATAAGGGGTATAGCTATATTAAAATTTATATTCCTAAAATATAAAAGCCATTGAACTGTTCACCATTTTTTAACCATTCTAAAATCTCTTGATAATCTAAAGGCTTTTTTTCTTCAATTTTCAATATAATACCCTTTAATTGCACAGGAGTATAATAGTTTATTCCGTAAATATCGACTTCACCGCTATGCAAATTATGATATGTCCCACCATAAAATATATCTCCGTAATCGGAACAGAAGCATTTAATATCATCCACGTAAATATATAGAGAGCTGTCTCTCCAATATCCGTGCTTGTTGACAACTTTAACGAGTTTAGTTTTGGGCTTCAGTGTACAGTATTGAAGCTCTATGAAGGCAGAACCGCCAAATTTCCTTCTCTCGTCTTGGTTTGCAAATGAATGAAAAATCATAAACACTCCGTTAAATTATTGTTTATCTTATTGTAATTATATCACAAATAACTAAAAAGTAAAATAATATAGCGCACTTCCTTGCTTGCAAGGTATAGTGCGCTATACTTATATTCTGTGGTAAAAATTCTCTATAGGACTGCGATAAAATCCGAGATTTTTTATGCTTTTCGGAGGAATTATGCGCTTTCTTCAAACTGACTGTTATAAAGTTCGGCGTAAAATCCGTTTTTATAGAGAAGTTGGCTGTGGGTTCCGCTTTCTATTATGTCGCCGTCTTTCATAACGAGAATAAGGTCGGCGTTTTTGATCGTGGATAGGCGGTGCGCAATCACGAATGACGTGCGGTTTTTCATAAGCTTATCCATAGCGTTTTGAATTTGTATTTCCGTGCGGGTATCTATGGAACTTGTTGCTTCATCCAAAATCAAAAGGGGTTTATCGGCTATCATAGCTCGTGCGATGGTCAGTTGTTGTTTCTGCCCTTGCGAAAGCGTTATCTGTTCGGTTAAAACGGTATCGTAGCCTTGAGGCAAAGTCTTTATGAAGTTATCGAGTCCTACTGCTTTACAAGCCTGTTCGACATTTTCGTCTGTTGTATGTTTGGTGTTGTAAACAAGGTTTTCTCTAACCGTTCCTTCAAAGAGCCAAGTATCCTGCAAGACCATACAAAACTGACTGTGAACCGCTTCACGCTTGACGTTTTTGGTGGGAACTCCGTCGATGCGGATTTCTCCGCCATTGGTTTCGTAAAATCGCATTAATAGATTTACAATTGTGGTTTTGCCTGCGCCGGTAGGTCCGACGATAGCGATTTTTTGTCCGGGTTTTGCTTTCGCTGAAAAGTTTTTGATAACGGGCTGAGGCGAATCTTCATAAGCAAACTGAACGTGGTCGAACACAACTTCGCCTTTGACGTTTTCAAGCTTTTCCGTTTTGTGGCTTTCGTCGGGCATTTCTTCTGTGCCGAGAAATTCAAATACTCTTTCGCTTGCGGCTGCAGCCGACTGTAAAGCTTGGAATGCTTGGGCAATCTGGGATAGCGGTTGGGTAAAAAGCCTGACGTACATAGTAAACGCAATAATAACGCTTATGTGTATTTTTCCGTTAATAGTGAGATATGCGCCGACGATACAAACCGCAACGTATGCGAAGTTTCCTATAAACGTCATCAACGGCATCATAAGTCCTGCAAGACTTTGCGCCTTGAATGCGCTAATGCGCAGTTTGCCGTTAAGATCGTTGAAACTTTTTATAACTTTTTTCTCGCCGTTATATGCTTTTACTACAGTGTGTCCTGAAAAAGATTCTTCGATATGCGCGTTGAGTGCGCCGAGATTTATCTGCATACGCTCAAAATACTTTTGAGAAAATTTCATTATAAAAAGCATTAAAGAAAAGCCTATTAAGGTCGCAATAACCGCCGTGACAGCCATTATCGGGTTGGTGATAACCATCATCACCAGCGAACCTACAAACAGCGTCGTTGCCGAAACGAGCGTTCCGATAGAGTTGTTCATAGACTGTGCTAACGTGTCTACGTCGTTGGTAACTCTCGAAAGCACGTCGCCCGTCGAAGTTTTGTGAAAGTAGCTCATTGGCAAACAGTTTATTTTGTTTGAAATATCGTCACGCAGTCTGTATGACACTTTCTGAGTGACCGAGGACATTATCCAGCCTTGTATTGCCGAAAATGTCCAACCGAAGACGTAAAGAATTACGAGCATTACACCTATTTTGGCAACCGCAGGAATATCTATTCCCGTAAAAAAGCCTTGCGTTATCAATTCTGTTAATTCTTTTATTTTATTCGGACCGATGAGCGTCAGAACTGTGCTTGCCAATGCGCACGAGATTGCGGCCACGATAGCAGGAAGCCATTTTTTTGAGTAAGCGAATATTTTTTTCCACGATTCTATCAGGTTAATTTTACTGTCGAAGTGCGGATTTTTTTTCTCTATGGGATTACCGAAAGGTCTCATTATAAAAGTTCCTCCTTAGAAAGCTGAGAGTAGGCTATCTGACGGTAAATTTCGCAGTTTTTCATAAGCTCGTCGTGTTTGCCCATTCCCACGATTTTACCTTCGTTAAGCACGATTATCTTATCTGCGTCTCTTATGGTGCCTATTCTTTGCGCAACGATAAGGCGTGTAGAATTTTTGCAGTTTTCTTCAAGCGCTTGGCGCAGTTTTTTATCTGTTTTGTAGTCGAGAGCAGAAAACGAATCGTCAAAAATAAGAATTTCCGGCTTTCTTGCAACGGCTCGCGCGATAGAAATTCTTTGTTTTTGTCCGCCTGAAAAATTATTTCCGCCCTGGGCGACATAGCCGTTAAGACCGCCTTCGAGATTTTTGATAAATTCATCCGCTTGAGAGATTTTCAGGGCGGTGTCGACGTCGTTTTCGCTGATTTCTTCCCTGCCGTTATCGCCGTAAGCGACGTTGGAAAAGAGCGAGCCTGAAAATAAAACGGCTTTTTGAGAAATGTAACCGATTTTGTTTCGCAGAGCAGATTGAGTATATTCTTTTACGTTTATGCCGTTGACGAGGACTTCTCCGCTCGTTACGTCGTAAAAGCGTGGAATAAGATTTATTACCGAGCTTTTTCCGCAACCTGTTGCGCCGATAAAAGCTACCGTTTCGCCTGAACGGACTTTAAAACTTATATCGTGAAGTGCGTTTTCCGTTGCGTCGGGATATGCAAAACTGACGTTTTTAAATTCTACGTCGCCTATTAACTCAGAGTTTTCGCCGTCGTAATTGCCGTCTTTGATTTTCGGATTTGTTTCAAGAACTTCGTTTATACGTCTTGCCGAAACGCTTGCTCTGGGAAGAAGCATAAATATCATTACGAGCATCATAAAGGACATAACGACTTGCATTGCATATTGCATAAACGTGACCATATCGGTGAACAAATTGAGTTTATCCGGCATTCCCGCATTGTTTATAAGGTATGCTCCTACCCAATAAATCGCCAAAGTCAGTCCGTTCATAACGAGCTGAATGCTTGGCATTAAAAATACCAAAACGTGATTGGCAAACAAGTTGGTATCCCTTAAATCTTTGTTTGCAACGTCGAATTTGCCTTGCTGATAATCTTCGGCGTTATACGCTCTTACAACTGAAAGTCCAGTAAGGTTTTCACGGGTAACACGGTTAAGATTATCTGTAAGATATTGAATTTTTTTAAATTTGGGCAAAGCGAGAATTACGCAGATTAATATGACAAAAAGTAAAATTGCAATAGCTACGCCCATTGAAAAAGTCCATTGCCAGCTTTTAGTGGAAATTTTGCATAACGCCCATATTGCCGTAACAGGAGCTTTAATAATAACCTGCAATCCCATTATGATCAGCATCTGTATTTGCTGAACGTCGTTAGTGCTACGGGTGATGAGGCTTGCCGTGGAAAATCTGCCTATTTCGCCCATACCGAAGGATTGCACTTTTTCAAAAACGTCAGAACGGAGACGTGCGGAAAAATTAGTGGCAATTTTAGCTACAATAATCGCAATAACGGCAGAGCAGGCAAAGCTTCCGATAGCGCAGGCTATCATTTTGCCGCCGACAAGCCATACTTGGCTCATTTCCGTGCCGGGAGTCTGCACCAGGCTGGTAATTTCCGCCATATAATCAACAAGCGAAAGATCCACCCATACCGCAACGACGACAAGTCCGAGAATAACTGCCGAAAACAGCCACTCGACATAAGTAAACTTTTTAAGTAGTTTTAGCATTTAACGTTTCTCCTCGATTAGAAATTTAACTCGGTTAAATAATTTGTTAAAAATAAAACGCGTATTGGAATAATAATTCCGTCAGTCAAGATCAGGGGGTATCATTGTTTGAGTTTTTATGATGCCGTTAATTTCTGTTGTCAGCTTTATATATTGTTCTATTTTGCCCATTCCTATGGAATCTATTACAATTTCTATATTACTACGCAAATTTTTTCGTAGCGTATCGGCTGTCTTTTTGCCTTTTTCCGACAGCTTGATTATGGTTATCCTTGCGTCAGAACTGTCTTTTTCTTTGACGATATAACCACGCTTTTCCATTTTTTTAATCAAAGCCGTAATTCTTGCCTCACTCACGCCAATATCTTCGCTGAGTTTTCCTGCCGTAACAGAGTCGACGGCTTGATCCAGCATTCTTAAAACCGCGCCTATTCCTGCGTTTGAATCTGTTATAAGTTTATAAAACTTTTGAGGCTGTGCTTTCATAATAAAATTAAAAACGTAATCGATTTGTTCTTTTTTGGCCATAATCCTTTTCTCCTGATAATTACTTAACCCAGTTTAATAAATTATAGACGACTCTTGCGGTGTTGTCAAACAATTTTATCGACATAACAAAAAAATCTCGGAAAACTCCGAGATTTTTAATAGTGCAGTTTTAAATATTTAATATTTAATATAATCTGTCTTAATTATTTTGACTGAATATATTCGTCGATAGCTTTTGCGGCGGCTTTTCCTGCGCCCATAGCGAGAATAACCGTTGCCGCGCCGGTTACGGCGTCTCCGCCTGCCCAAACGCCTTCCTTAGAGGTTTTTCCTGTTTCGTCGGCTATAATTCCGCCCCAGGACTGAGTATCTAAGCCTGCGGTCGTAGCCTTGATAAGCGGATTGGGTGACGTTCCGATAGCCATAATGACCGAATCGCAAGCTATTTCGAACTCGCTTCCCTCGATGGCTTTAACCGAAGCTCTGCCGGAAGCGTCCTTTTCGCAGATTTCCATTTTCTGGCACCTGATTGATTTTACCCAACCGTTTTCGTCGCTTTCGATGGCTACGGGGTTGGTTAAAAACTCGAATCTGATACCTTCTTCCATAGCGTGTTCGACTTCTTCTAAACGTGCAGGGAGCTCGGTTCTGCTTCTTCTGTAAACGATAGTGACGTCTGCGCCCAATCTCTTTGCCGAACGGGCTGCGTCCATAGCGACGTTTCCGCCGCCGACAACGGCTACGCTCTTTGCGTGTTGAATAGGCGTGATAGCTCCGTCCTTATAAGCTTTCATAAGGTTTATTCTCGTCAGAAACTCGTTTGCGGAATAAACGCCGTTAATGCTTTCGCCGGGAATTTTCATAAAGCGTGGCAAGCCTGCGCCCGAGCCGATAAACACTGCGTCGAAGCCTTCTTCTTTCATAAGCTCGTCAACGGTCAAGGTTCTGCCGATAACTGTGTTCAGCTCGATTTTAACGCCGAGATTTTTGAGGTTGTCGATTTCTTTCTGAACGATCGATTTAGGCAGTCTGAATTCGGGGATACCGTAAACGAGAACGCCGCCAGCTAAGTGCAGAGCCTCGAAAATGGTTACCTCGTAGCCTTTTTTTGCAAGATCGCTTGCGCACGCAAGACCGCTTGGTCCTGAGCCGATAATTGCCACTTTTTTGCCGTTAGAAGCAGGTTTTTGCGCTTTTTGAACGGAATTTTTATTGTGGTAGTCGGCTACGAAGCGTTCCAGTCTGCCGATAGCTACAGGTTCGCCTTTAATGCCCCTGACGCATTTGGATTCGCACTGACTTTCCTGCGGACAAACCCTGCCGCAGACTGCGGGAAGCGAGCTGTCGCGAAGAATTATTTCGTATGCGCCTTCGAAATCGCCGTTTGCAACTTTTTCGATAAACGCAGGAATATTGATATGAACGGGGCAACCTCCGACGCAGGGCTTATGTTTGCAGTTAAGGCAACGTTTAGCTTCGTCGATAGCTTGTTCTTCGGTGTAACCGAGCGCAACTTCTTCGAAATTTTTGTTGCGGACCGACGCTTCCTGAACGGGCATTTCGTTCTTTTTAAGACTCATATTAGGCATTTTTTTCAGCCTCCTTTAAAAGATTGCAAGCGTGTTCGTGTTGACTGCGCTCGTAAGGCTTATACATCTGAGAGCGTTTTATAGCCTCGTCGAAATCGATTTGGTGAGCGTCGAATTCCGGACCGTCAACGCAGGCGAAGACCATTTTGTTGCCGACCGTAAGACGGCATCCTCCGCACATACCCGTACCGTCTATCATAATCGGGTTCATGCTTGCTATCGTTCTGATATTATATTCCTTGGTGAGCTTTGCGACGAATTTCATCATAATCAGCGGACCGATAGTGATAACCTCGTCGTATTTTTCTCCGCTTTCGATAAGCTCCTTTAAAGCGTCGGTAACGAGACCTTTCTTGCCCCAGCTGCCGTCGTCGCTCATCTTTACGAACTTGGTGCTGGCGTTTTCGAACTCGTTTTCTAAAATTACGAGGTCTTTATTTCTGAAACCTACGATGGAATGCACTTCACAGCCGAGATTGTGGAGTTTTTTTGCAACGGGGTAAGCTATTGCGCAGCCGACTCCGCCGCCGACTACGGCGACTTTTTTAAGACCTTCGGTATGCGTCATTTTACCCAAAGGACCGACGAAATCGTTGATATATTCGCCTTCTTTTTTAGCGTTGAGAAGCTGCGTCGACGCTCCGACTATCTGAAAAATAATAGTAACGGTGCCTGCGTTGCGGTCAAAATCCGCAATGGTCAGCGGTATTCTTTCGCCGTCGGCGTCTACTCGCAAAATAATGAACTGACCTGGCTCTGCTTTTTTAGCAACGAGCGGCGCATAAATATCCATTAGCGTTACGGTGCTGTTAAGCTCTTTCTTTCTAACTATTTTGAACATTTCTCCACCTTGTCCCTAAGGACCATATAAATTTATATCTTAATTATGATATAAAAACTCGAAAAAATTGTCAAGTGTTTGAACCGAACAAAGGTTACTTTTACTCAATTTACTTGACTTTAAAACCGTAAAATAATAACATATAAATAAGGACCGTTCAAAATATACGATTTTTACCGCATATATTGCTAAGACAGGGGAATTACTTTATGAAATACGGCAATCTTCACACGCACACCGCCTTCTGCGACGGAAAAAACACTATGGAATCGATGGTTATAAAAGCCATAAATCTCGGCTTTGATTTTATCGGTTTTTCGGGACACAGCTACCTTGACGGGTGCGACAGCTGGTGTATGACTGACGAAAGGTTTAATCTGTACGTTGCGGAAGCCGACCGCCTGAAACAAAAATATAAGGGCTGGATAGATATTTTCGTCGGGGTTGAGCAGGATTTTTTTTCAAAAAAGATAAACTATCCGTTAGATTACAGAATAGGCGCCGTGCATTGCTTTAATATCGGCGGAAAGCTTTATCCCGTCGACGCCAACCAAAAATATTTGCAACGCATTATCGACGAGCATTTCGACGGAAATTTTCTCAAAATGGCGGAAACTTATTTTTCGCTCGTTTCCAACGTCGTAGACAGAACGGATTGCGATATAATCGCACATTTCGATCTCATAACGAAATTCAATAAATTAGGTTATTTTTACGACGAAAGTTCGCCGAATTACCTTGAACTCGGTTATGATGCTATCGACAAGCTGTTAAAGACGGGAAAGCCTTTCGAGCTTAATACCGGAGGAATGGCAAGGGGCTATCTGCAAAGACCTTATCCCAACGAGTGTTTTGTAAGATACATAAAAGAGCACGGCGGAAAGCTTATAGTCACAAGCGACTGTCACGACTTGAACTGCCTCGATTACGCATTCGATAAATTCGGCTCGGTTGCAGACGGCTTCTGCATCGACAAGCTTTACGATAACCGCTGAAAAAGATTAAACGACTCGTTGATATAAAAAAATCAGGCGCAACGCATTTTAACGGCTTAGTGACAATATATTTCTTCAACTGCATATAATGTAATGACCAAAATTAAAAAGGAGATATATATATGTCGTTTTTTTCTAATTTTAATCAGGAAAGGTGCCCGTGCCAGATAACGGGCAACCCTATGAACGGTTTATGCGAAAAGGTCTGTATAGAGGTCAATAAGGTCTTTGACGCATGTATTAAACAAACGCAGGAAGAAGGCGTTATTCTGCCGCTTTTTGACAACGTTCCGCAAGATCCGCGTCTTCCGCTTAACTTTATAAGCGCGAAATCAACCACGACGGAAGGAATAATCAACTCCGTACAGGTTGACAGGCTGCAGGACAGACCGAACCTTGCAAGAGTGCAAGCCAATATTTCTATCCCCGTCGAGGTGCTTTACACCGACGCAAACGGCGTAGAAGGCGTAGCAAAGAGCAGCGTTTCGGTTACTCAGGACGTTATTCTGTTCGTTCCCGAACCGTCGGTAATACCTTACAGCATCAAAGCCGTCGTATCGTTGATTTCGACCGAGGGCGTTTATCAGGACGTCAACACCTTCGTAGTCACTTGTTGCATCACCTTGATATTAAAGGTCGTTATGCCGGTAGAATTGCTCATTCCGAGCTACGGCTATTGCAACATTCCGCCTTGTCAGGAATATTCGCAGGAGGTTTGCGCAGGATTTTTCGAGCTGCCGCTATTTCCGAATTCCAACAACTGAAAGATACATAAAAAGGCTGTCGCTTTCCGCGGCGGCCTTTAAATATATCTCTATGTTTCCGAAATTAAAATTATTAAGGCAAGACGTTCTCGAAAACGAAATTTACGCAGTATTTTTCAGCTTTTTTTAAATCGTCGTAAGAGCGAACAGTCCAGCAAAGCAAGGGCGTTTTTTTGTTTGTTAATCGCCTTATAGGCAGGCTTTTTAGTCTGTAATTTATGAAATCGGGTTGCAAAAACAGGTTGAAAGACATTCTTTTTAAAACGTGTTTTTTATAAAACGGCAAATCTTTCGAGCTGTCCTCAAGCCCGGCTAAAAGTCCGAAAACGGCGTTTTTATTCAGCTTTTTAAGATTGAACAGCACGAAAGGGTCGAACGACTGAAAGGCGTATTCTCCCGAATAGCTTTCAAGCTCGTTTAAAAGCGTTTCTTCGATACCTTTTTGTTTTTGTTGCTTTATTTCGATAAGCAACGGAACTTTGCCGTTTACCAGCCTTAAAACGTCGCTGAAAAGCGGTATTTGCTGATCGGTTCCGTACAGTCTGAGGGCTGAAAGCTCAGAAAAGCTTTTATCCCGAATATCTGCGTTAAGTCCCGTCAGCCGTTTAAGGTTATCGTCGTGAAAAACGACGAGCTTTTTATCCTTTGTCAGGTGAACGTCAAGCTCGATCGGATAGCCCTTTTCAACGGCTGAAAAAAAGGCTTTGAGGCTGTTTTCGGGAATGTTTTTTCCGTTGTGAAGCCCTCTATGCGCACAAGGTTTATTAAACAGCCAATAGTTTTCGTCGAAATTTTTCATATATTACCGCCGAGTCGAAATTTTAAGTTGAAGGTCAACGATAAAATTATACAGCATTCAAAAAAAAGTTGCAACTGCTTGACGGTCAAAGGTATCTGTTATATAATAAACTAAGTAAAAGATTAAGAGAGACCGCAGAAATTCATTTATGGCTAAGATTAAGAAAAACAACGTACGAAACTTTTGTATAATCGCACACATCGATCACGGCAAGTCCACCTTGGCTGACAGGCTTATCGAAATGACGGGGCAGGTAAGCAGTCGGGAAGCCAAGGAACAGCTGCTCGATTCGATGGATCTCGAACGTGAAAGGGGAATAACCATCAAGCTTGCGCCGGTCAGGATGTTTTACACCGCAAAGGACGGCAACGAATACGTTTTCAACCTGATAGATACCCCGGGTCACGTTGACTTTTCATACGAGGTTTCACGTTCGCTCGCGGCTTGCGAAGGCGCAATTTTAGTCGTTGACGCTTCTCAGGGCGTAGAGGCGCAGACGATGGCAAACGTTTACCTTGCGGTGGATAACAACCTTGAAATAATGCCCGTCATCAACAAAATCGATCTTGTTTCCGCTCGTCCTGACGAGGTTGCTCAGGAAATAGAAGACGTTATCGGCATTCCTGCTGCCGGCGCTCCGAGAATTTCAGCCAAAGCAGGCGTCAATATCGAGGACGTTTTAGAAGGCGTCGTGCGCGATTTACCCGCGCCCGAAGGCGATGACGACGCACCGTTAAGGGCGCTTATTTTCGATTCGTATTACGATAATTTCAAGGGCGTCGTCTGTTTTGTCCGCATAGTGGACGGCACCGTCACGCCCGGAACGAAGATAAAGACTTTTATGTCGGATAAGCAGTTCGAAGTCGTCGAAGTCGGCACCTTTTCGCCTCAGCTTACGCCTTGCGACAGACTTGTCAGCGGCGACGTAGGTTATATCACCGCGAGCATAAAGAGCGTTGAAGATACCAAAGTCGGCGATACGATTACCACCGTGACAGGCGGAGCCGTGCAGCAGCTTCCCGGCTACAAGGAAGCGTTGCCCGTAGTCTTTTCGGGTATATATCCGCTTGACGGCTCAAAGTTCAACGACCTTAAGGAAGCTATTTTAAAGCTTAAACTCAACGACGCTTCGCTGACTTTCGAAGCGGAAAATTCCATGGCGTTAGGCTTCGGCTTCCGTTGCGGATTTTTAGGCTTGTTGCACATGGAAATTATTCAGCAACGCCTGGAAAGGGAGTTTGACCTCGATATAATCACCACGACTCCGTCAGTTGCTTACAAGGTCTATATGACGTCGGGCAAAATGATAGAAGTGGAAAACCCGTCGCTTCTTCCCGATATGAGCGAAATAGACTATATGGAAGAGCCGATAATCAGGGCAAATATCTACGTTCCGCCCGAATACGTCGGCGCAGTTATGGAGCTGTGTCAGGAAAAGCGCGGCAGCATGATAGATATGAGTTACCTTGATCCCAAAAGGGTTAAGTTGCAGTATAAACTTCCGCTCAACGAGATAGTGTTCGACTTTTTCGACGGCTTGAAATCGAGGACGAGAGGCTATGCTTCTTTCGATTACGAAGTAACGGGTTACGAAAGGAGCGAGCTTGTCAAGCTGGATATGTATTTAAACGGCGATATTTGCGACGCGCTTTCCATCATCGTTCACAAGGATAAGGCATATCCGAGAGGCAGATCTATTGCCGAAAAGCTCAAAGAAGTTATTCCGAGACAGATGTTCGAAATTCCCATTCAGGCGGCTATCGGCGGAAAGATAATAGCGAGAGAAACCGTCAAGGCGCTGAGAAAGGACGTTCTTGCAAAGTGTTACGGCGGCGACATTACGAGAAAGAAAAAGCTGCTTGAAAAGCAGAAGGAAGGCAAAAAGAAAATGCGTAGGTTAGGAACGGTTGAAATACCTTCCGAAGCGTTCACTTCCATTCTGAAAATCGATAGCGGCAACAACTGATTTTAAAGGAAGATTATGGCAGGAATATACGTTCACATACCTTTTTGCAAGCAAAAATGCACCTACTGCGATTTTGCTTCTTACCCGAAGGAAACAGGCAAAGCCGAAGCCTACTTTGCCTGCTTATATAAGGAAATCAAGTACAGAGGACAGGCTTTGAACGATAAGCGGTTCGACACCGTGTATTTCGGCGGCGGAACGCCTTCGTTCGTTCACGAAAAGTTTATTCTCGGCGCAATGCGGCAGATAAAAAAATATTTCAAGCTTTCCGGCGAAGCCGAAAACACTATCGAAATAAATCCCGGCACGCTTACCAAAGATAAGCTGGAAATTTACAAAACCGCAGGCTTTAACCGTTTCAGCGTAGGTCTGCAATGCGCCAACGACAGGATTTTACAGGACGTCAACCGCATTCATACTACCGAAGATTTCATCACCGCCGCAAAGCTCTTAAAAGGCGAAAATTTCAGCGTTGACGTTATGATGGGCTTGCCCGAAGAAACCTTCGAAGACGTAATAAAATCCGTTGATTTAGCGATAAATTACGGCGCAAAGCATATCTCGCTTTATGCGTTAAAAGCCGAAGAAGGCACCATTATGTATTCGAGATATTTAAACGGCGACCTTCCCGATGAGGACGAGGTTGCCGAAATATACGAAAAAACGGTGCAATATTTAAAGGACAGAGGCTATTTAAGATACGAAGTTTCCAATTTTTCTTTGCCCGGCTGCGAATCTAAACACAACCTGAACTATTGGCAAAGGGGCGAATACATAGGTCTTGGCGTTTCGGCTTCTTCGTTCATAAACGAAAGACGCTTTACAAACACCGAAAGCATTGACGAATACGTTCATTTGCTGCTGCACGGAAAATACGCCGAGATAGTCAGCGAAGAAATTAAAGGCGACGAGCGCAGCTTCGAATATATTATGCTGGCATTAAGGACTTCAAGGGGCGTAGTTCTTTCAGAATACAAAACGGTTTTCGGGGTAGATTTTACCCTGCGTTTCAAAGATAAAATACAGCGCCTTATGAAGTATCTCGATATAGACGCCGAGCGTATTAGGATAAAAGACGAATACCTTTACGTTCAAAACAATATAATCATTCAGTTTATGGAGTAAAAATGCAAGATTTCGTACATTTACACGTTCATACCGAATACAGCATCTTAGACGGCGCGACAAAGACGAGCGAGGTTTTCAAAAGGTGCAAGGAGCTCGGTCAGAAAGCGCTTGCGCTGACCGATCACGGCAATATGTTTGCCGCGCTTAACTTTTCCAAGCTTGCGCTGAAAAACGGCATAAAGCCCATTATCGGCTGTGAAATGTATATGGTTGACGATTTGACCAAAAAATCGGTGGACGGCGGCAAACCCGACCATCTCGTTTTGCTTGCCAAAAACCGCGAAGGCTATAAAAACATAATTTTGCTCGATTCCATCGCTTACGTAGACGGTTTTTATTCCAAGCCGAGATGCGACTACAAAACGCTTCTTCAACATACCGAGGGCGTAATTTGCCTTTCGGCGTGCTTAGCGGGAAGAATACCCAAACTGTTATTGAAGGGCGACTACGAAGGCGCAAAAGCGCATGCGCTTATGATGAAGCGGCATTTCGGCGAAAACTACTTTCTCGAATTGCAGGACCACGGCATAAGGGAACAAAAAGCCGTCAATCCGCTGATAATAAAACTCGCAAGGGAGCTCGATATTCCGCTCGTAGTCACCAACGACGTTCACTATATCAGAAAAGAAGACGCCGATATGCAGGAAGTAATGCTCTGTATAAACACCAAGCGCACGATGGATGATCCTACGAGAATGCGCTTCGAAACGAGCGAGTTTTATTTAAAGGACGGCGACGAGATGGCTGCGCTGTTCCCGTCCGTCCCCGAAGCCGTTGAAAATACGGTGAAAATTGCCGATATGTGCGCCGATTCTGTGTTTGAGTTTACTCCCGATTTCGAGCCAAAAAGAGATAAAACTCTCACGCCGGGATATACTCCGCCCGACGGAAAAACTCAGTACGAATATCTCAGGGAGATAGCCGAAACGGGACTTAAAAAACGCTACGCCGTCATAACCGACGCGATAAGAGAGCGTTTCGAATACGAAATAAACACCATAAAGGATATGGGCTTTCTGGATTATTACCTGATAGTCTGGGACTATATCAACTGGGCGAAGGAACACGGCATTCCCGTCGGCGCAGGCAGGGGATCGGGAGTTGGAAGTATCATAGCTTATTCAATGGGGATCACCGACGTTGAGCCTTTGCAGTACGACCTGCTTTTCGAAAGGTTTCTTAACAGGGAAAGGGTATCGATGCCCGACTTCGACGTGGACTTTTGCACCGAAAGGCGAGGCGAGGTCATAGAGTACGTTCGCGGAAAATACGGCTACGATAACGTTGCGCAGATAGTGACTTTCGGTACTATGGCGTCAAAAGCCGCTATAAAGGACGTGGCAAGGGTATATAAAATTCCTTTTAACGACGTCAACAAGATAACCAAGCTTATGCCGCAAAAGCAGACCATAGCCGAAAGCCTGGGGCTTGTCGAAGAAAAGAAAGAAAATATGGTCAGGGAATTGAGAGATATTTACGATACCGACGACACTCTGAGAATGGTTATCGATATGGCTATGAAGCTCGAAGGTATGCCGAGAAATATTTCTATGCACGCAGCCGGCGTCGTTATCTGTAACAAGGTCATTCGCGAAAACGTTCCGCTTGCAAGGTCGGGCGAGGATATAGTCACTCAGTTCAATATGGTCGAAATCGAGCAGCTCGGAATGTTGAAGATGGACTTCCTTGCTTTAAAAACGCTTACCGACGTAAAGAAAGCGCTCGATTACATTTACGAGCAGCACGGTATCAGGATAGACTTCCACGAGATAGGTTACGGCGAAAAGGTGGCTTACGACCTCATTTCAAGCGGAGACACGGACGCAGTGTTCCAGCTTGAATCGGGCGGAATGAAAAAGTTTATGCGCGAGCTTAAACCTGCCAATCTCGAAGATATAATCGCGGGCATTTCGCTTTATAGACCGGGACCGATGGACGCCATTCCGCAATATATGAGTTTCAGGCGCGATCCCGAACACATAGTATATAAGCATCCGTTGCTCGAAAGCGTGTTGAAAGTAACTTACGGAACCATAATTTATCAGGAACAGGTTATGGCTATCGTGCAGAAGCTTGCAGGCTACTCGCTCGGTCAAGCCGATATTATACGCCGTGTTATGAGTAAAAAGAAAGGCCACGAGATGGAAAAACAGAAGAAAAAATTCATCTATGGCGAAACCGACGCCGACGGCAACGTAATCATCGAAGGCGCGATTAAGCGAGGCGTGCCGGAAGCGGTAGCCGACGACATTTTCGAGGAAATGCGAAGCTTTGCTAAATACGCTTTCAACAAGTCGCACGCCGCGGCTTATGCGGTGCTTGCTTACCAGACGGCGTATCTGAAAGCTCTCTATCCGCAGGAATTCCTTGCGGCGGTTCTCAACAACCGGATAGACAGCATAGAAGAAATCAGCAAATACGTAATGTATCTCAAAGAGCGGCAAATCAAGGTTCTTCCGCCCGACGTAAACAAATCGAAAGCCGATTTTTCGGTCGAAAACGGTTGCGTCAGGGTTGGTCTCGTGGCGATAAAGGGCGTCGGCAGGTCGGCTATCGAAAGCATTATCAAAGAAAGGGAGAGTAACGGCGATTTCAGGTCATTCGAAGATTTTATTTCAAGGGTAGATAAACAGGCGCTCAATAAAAGACTTGTCGAAAACCTTATTTACGCAGGAGCATTCGACCGATTCGGCGTTTACAGGTCAAGGCTTATCGGCGCAAGCGGTGAAATCATCGACAGGGCGACGCTTATAGCCAAACAGCGCGACAGCGCGCAGCTAAGTATGTTCGGCACGCTTTTAGAAGAATCAACGCTCGAAGCCCATTATCCCAACACCAAGGAATACGACCAAAAGACTAAGCTTACGCTCGAAAAGGAAGTTCTCGGCGTGTACCTTTCGGGACATCCGCTCGAACACTATATCGATAAATTCCGCAATTACAATTTTTCGACTCAGCTTCTCGATTACGTCGAAGAAGGCGAAGACGGCGAAAAAACTTATACCGAAATCAAGGACGGAATGGAAGCCGAAATGGGCGGTATGATAACGGCGATAAGCAAAAAGACCACTAAAAGCGGTCAAAGTATGGCGTTTATTACGCTTGAAGACGCTTACGGACAAATCGAAGGCGTGCTTTTCCCGAAGGTGTACGAGCGATTCAAGGATAAACTCGAAATGGAATCGGTGGTAACCGTCAAGGGCAAAATCCAGCTACGGGACGAAGAAAAACCGACTTTTTGCATAGACAGAATAGAAGTTTTCAAGGAAGAAGCTCAGCAAGAGGGCGAAAGCCCCGTCCCGGTAGAAAGCAAAACCGACAAACGACGTCAGTATATCAGGGTTATACTGAACGACGCGTCGGATATGGTTAAAAACGAGATAATCGATACGCTGACGGGTTATCCCGGCGAAGCCGAAGTATTTCTCACCATTTCGGGCAAAAACTATAAAATGCGTCAGAAATGCAGAATTTGCAGGGGGCTTATAAGCGAGCTTACGGCTTACGTTGACAGGGAAGACATAACGACCAGCCAAAATTGTTAATTTTTTGTTACGATTATCAAAAACAGTAGTCAATCGATTTTTTGTTTGATATAATGAATGAAAGGAGATTTTTTATATTTTTACTATGACCAAGATTGCAGTTCTGACAAGCGGTGGCGACGCTCCGGGTATGAACGCCTGTTTAAGGGCGGTAACTCGACTTGCCCTGAACAAGGGCGTCGACGTGTACGGAGTGCAGCGCGGATACCAGGGACTTGTCGACGGAAACATTATTCAGCTTAATTCCCGTTCCGTTTCCGATATATTACAGCGCGGCGGAACCTTTTTAAAGACTGCCCGTTGCGCAGAATTTAAAACGGCGCAGGGATTGGACAAGGCTTACGAAACTTTGTCGGCTTACAATATCGATAAACTGATAGTAATCGGCGGCGACGGTACGTTCAGGGGCGCGCTCGACCTGGCAAAAAGGTGTAACGTCGGCGTAATAGGAATACCGGGAACGATCGATAACGACCTTGCTTATACCGATTACACGCTCGGCTTCGATACGTCGGTAAACACCGTGCTGTGGGCGCTCAACAGCCTTAGGGATACGATGTGCTCGCACGACAGGGTTTGTTGTTTGCAGGTTATGGGCAGGAAATGCGGCGATATTGCGCTTTATGCTGGTATCTGCGGCGGTGCGGAGCATATTCTCGTTCCCGAAATGCCCTTTGACGTTGATAAGATTGCCGCAAGTCTGAAAAAGAGTCAGAAACGCGGAAAAACTTCCAACGTTATCGTTTTTGCCGAGGGCGCAGGTAATTGGGATGAGATCAGCAAGGAAATATCCGAAAAGGCGGGGGTGAAGATAACCACTACCATTTTAGGTCACATTCAGCGCGGCGGCTCGCCGACGATGTTCGACAGACTTTTAGCTACTCAGATGGCTGATCGCGCCGTTGAAATCGTATGCGAAGGCAAGCTGACAAACAGAGTGGTCGGCATAAGAAACAACAAGATTTTCGATGAAGATATCGAAACCGCTTTAAGCGAAAAAAGGACGTTCAACGAAAAGCTATATAGAACGGCGGAAATATTAGGAAAATAAAAAATAGGCTATAAGACGGTTAATCACTGTTTTTGGAGGTGTTTATGAAAAATTTGAAAGGTAATTTGGTGTTTGCTCAATCGGGAGGACCGACGTCCGTAATCAATTCAAGCGCGGCAGGCGTGTTCATCGAAGCGCTCAGACAGCCGCTTATTACAGGCGTTTACGGCGCAGTACACGGAATAAGAGGCGTACTTGAAGAAAATTTTATAGATATCGGCAAGGAGGACGTTACCGAACTCGAATTGCTTAAATATACTCCGTCGTCAGCCTTAGGCTCGGTTCGTTACAAGCTCAAGGATTACGAAGTTGACGAAACCGATTATGTAAGAATTTTAGAAGTCTTCAAAAAATACAACGTTCGTTATTTCCTTTATAACGGCGGTAACGACAGTATGGATACTTGTAATAAAATCTCTAAATTTATGAAAAAATCGGGCTGGGATTGCAACGTTATCGGCGTTCCTAAGACCATCGACAACGACCTTTTCGGTACAGACCACTGTCCCGGCTATGCAAGCGTAGCCAAATACATAGCGACAACCATCAAGGAAATCGCTCTTGACGCAAAGGTTTACGATACGGGGCTTGTATGCGTGATTGAAGCTATGGGCAGAAACGCAGGCTGGATTACCGCTGCCGCAAAGCTTGCCAATATAGGAACGAAGGACGTTGACCTTATCTATCTTCCCGAGCATCCTTTCGATATGGACGAGTTTGTGAACAGCGTTAAAACCGTTTGTGAAAACAATAACAATAAATGTATCGTCGTCGTATCCGAAGGCATTAAGTTTGCAAACGGCGGTTATGTAGGCGACTTTAAAGCGTCGTCGACAGACCTGTTCGGTCACGCTCAGCTTGGCGGCGTCTGCAACGTGTTAGCCGGCGTTATACGCGACAGGCTGGGCGTCAAGACGAGAGCCATCGAATTTTCGCTTATGCAGCGTTGTGCGGCGCATCTGGCAAGCGCAGTTGACGTTGAAGAAACCTTTGAAACGGGTAGAGTAGCGGTAAGAAACGCTTGTCAGGGTGAAACCGATAAAATGGTCGTTTACGAGCGTCAGGCAGGCGATGAATATAAGATCGAATATAAGCTTATGCCTCTGGAACTTGCCGCAAACACTGAAAAGGTTTTCCCGAAGGATTGGATTATCAATAACGGAACCGACGTATCAGACGAGTTTATTAAATACGCTTTGCCGTTAATTCAGGGCGAAGCGTGCGCGCCTAAGGAAAACGGCTTGCCTCGCTTTGCAAGACTGAAAAAGATAAAAGTCGAAAAGAAATAATAAACGCTACTTCTCAAAAATGCGTTTTATAACGAAAAAATCTCGCTCGTTTGGCGAGATTTTTTGCATTGAAATTATTTACTTATCGATTGATTGCAGGTATGCTTTCGCCATTTTTTCCGTGCGTATCGGCGAGGTCGGGTTGCCTACGAGCGGAATGCCCGTATCGAGAGCTTTAAGGGCGTTCATATCATCGTTATCAAGTGTAAAATCGAATATATCGAAGTTTTCTTTAATGCGTTCTTTATGAACGGACTTAGGTATTACGCAAATATCCTGTTGGGTGAGAAATCTCAGCATTATCTGAGCAGGCGTTTTTCCGTATTTTCGGCTTAGTCTTTGAACGTCGCTAAGCTCGAATATCTCGTTCTTTTTGCCCTGACCGAGCGGAGTATAGGCTATGTGTGAAACGTTGTAGCGAGCCATCCATTCGCGTTCGTATTTTCTTTGGCAGTAAAGATTGGTTTCTATCTCGTTGATAAACGGTATTACTTCGTTATAAAGAGAGATATCGACCAATCTGTCAGGCTCGAAGTTCGAAACGCCTATCGCTCTGATTTTTCCCTGATCGTAGAGCCTTTCAAGCTCGCGCCAAGCCGTGTAATAATCGTTATAAGGCCAGTGCAAAAGCACGGCGTCAAGGTAATCGCAACCGAGCAATCTGAGCGAATTTTCCACTACTTTTGCCGTGTTCAGATACGATTTATAATTGACTTTTGTGACGACGGTGAGTTCGTCTCTTGCAATTTTGCTGTCTTTTATAGCCCTTCCGACCTCGCCCTCGTTTTCATACATTTCTGCGGTGTCGATGAGCCTGTAACCTTCTTCCAAAGCCCACAAAACGCTGTTATAGCACTCGTCGCCCTTGACCTGGTAGGTGCCTATTCCTATTTTAGGAATTTTTATGCCGTTTCTTAAAGTTATATATTCCATAATTCCCGTCCTTTTTGATATTATACCAGAAAAAAGCGCAAAAAGCAAGGGCGAAACGACTAACATTTTTATACGTCAAGTCATTTAATAACGTAGGGGAGTTTTTATGTTAGTCTTTAAAACCGCACTTATTATCGGCGGATCTACTATACTCGGAGGTTTTGCAGGGCTTTTTCTTAAAAACGCTTCGAAAAAAATCATCGACGCTCTGCTTGCCGTTTCCTACGGTATTATGCTGACCGTCGCCGTTACGGGAATGATAGAGCCTTGTATCGATTATAATTACAAAACGTCGTTTTTTACCGTCGCAGTTTGCGTGTTCGCAGGCGCTATAAGCATTCATCTGAGCGAAAGATGTCTGCCGAAGTTTCAAAGAATGCTTGGGGTAAACGAAAGCAGTGCGGATATAAAAAAATCGTTGTTGCTTATCTTTGCCATAATTATTCACAATTTACCCGAAGGCACGGCTTCGGGTATGGGTATTTTAATGGAAGGGAACGTCGGCTTATACATAATGATAGGCATCGCCGTTCAGAACGTTCCCGAAGGCATAATGGTTATGCTTTGTATGCTTAAAGTTGATAAAAACGTAAAAAAAGCCCTGTCGATGACGGTTATCACGGCTTTTTGCGAAACCGTAGGCGTGCTGTCGGGGTATTATATGGCGGAGCTTTTCTCATATTTACTGAACGCATTTTTGTCCTTTGCAGGCGGCGCAATGCTTTACGCCGTGACAAAAGAAACCGTCTTTCCGGACGCCGAAGGAAGAGTCGGTTACGTTTATCTTCTGATGGCAGGCTTTATTTTTATGATCGGCGTAGATTGCTTTTTAAATTGAAAAAGTAGCTTAAAAGTCTTGATAACTTTTTGGCGTTATGCTAAAATTAAATAAAAAAGAGGTTTTTTATGATTGATAAAAATTGCGGTTATTGCGCGCACGGCGAAGCTTTGGCGAAGTTCGGTATTTTCGTATGCGACTTGAAGGTAAGCTCTTTGATTTTGTTCAAGGAACAGTCCAAGCGCGGAAGATGCATCGTAGCATATAAAGACCACGTCAGCGAAATAGTCGATATATCCGAAGAAGAAAGAAGGCTGTTTATCGAAGATATAAATACCGTTGCAAAAGCCATTCACAAGGTCTTTAAGCCCGATAAATTGAATTACGGAGCTTACGGCGATACGGGTTGCCACCTTCATATGCACCTTTGTCCGAAATACCGCGACGGCGACGAATGGGGTTCGACTTTTACTATGAATCCCGGAAAGGTCTATCTCAGCGACGAAGAATATGCAAAGATGATTGAAGATATTAAAAACGCGCTTTAATATTACAAAAATAAACGCCTTGATGCTTTTTATCTGCAACAAGGCGTTCTATTTTGCTGAATTTTTCAGTTGACGTATTAAGGCTTTCTCAAATAAACCAACAAAACTGCAATATCGGCAGGGTTTACGCCTGAAATTCTGCTTGCCTGACCGAGATTGAGCGGTCTTATAAGGTTGAGCTTTTCTCTTGCTTCCAATCTCAGCCCTTCGATTTTCAAATAATCGATATTTTCAGGCAGGCTTTTTTCTTCCATCTTTTTAGATTTTTCTATCTGGTCGAGACCTTTTTTCAGGTATCCTTCGTATCTTACAGAAGTTTCGAGCGTTTCTATTATATCGTATTTTTCGTCTGTTAAAATGCCGAATTCGGCAATTATATCGCATAACGGAACGCCGCGCTTTATCATATCCGAATAGCTTATGCTTCCGTTAAGGCTGCCGCCGTATTTTTCTACGAAAGCTTTTGCTTTCGAATAAGGAACAACGCTCTTTAAAAGCTGCTCGTCAGCCTTTAATCTCTGCATTTTAGCAAGATATGAATTATAGCGATAATCGTCGCATAGCCCCACTTTTCTACCGATTTCAGTCAGTCTTTGGTCGGCGTTATCCTGCCTTAAAAAGATGCGGTATTCGGCGCGAGAAGTCATCATTCTGTAAGGCTCGAGCGTACCTTTTGTGACGAGGTCGTCAATTAAAACGCCTATGTAAGAATTATCTCTCGTCAGTATCATAGGCTCTTTATTTCTCAGCATAAGCGAAGCGTTTATCCCTGCGACGAGTCCCTGCGCGCCTGCTTCCTCGTAACCGCTCGTTCCGTTTATTTGACCTGCCGTAAAAAGACCTTTAATCTTTTTGTATTCGAGAGTAGGGAGCAACGCCAAGCTATCTATGCAGTCGTATTCGATAGCGTAAGCGTAGCGCATAATCCGGCAGTTTTCAAGTCCCGGGATGGTGTGATACATAGCTTCCTGCACGTCGTGCGGAAGCGAAGTGGACATTCCCTGAACGTAAATCTCGTTGGTACCGCTGCCTTCCGGCTCTAAAAATATCTGGTGCCTTTCCTTATCCTTGAACCTATCTACTTTGGTTTCGATAGACGGGCAGTATCTCGGACCTATTCCGCTTATCGAGCCGTTATACAGCGGTGAGCGATAAAGGTTATCTCTTATGATTTTATGCGTTTCGGCGTTGGTGTAGGTAAGGTAGCACGGCGTTTGTTTTTCGGGAACCTTATCCGATAAAAACGAAAAGGGATAAACGTCGGTTTCGCCGTTTTGTATCTGGCATTTTGAAAAATCGATGCTGTTTTTATCCACTCTTGCAGGAGTTCCCGTCTTGAACCGCCTTATTTCAAAACCGAGCTTCATCAAGCTTTCGGTGAGCTTGTTTGCAGGTTCAAAACCGTTAGGACCGCTGTTTTTCGACCAATCGCCCGCGATGACTCTGCTGTTTAAGTAAACGCCTGTCGCAACGACGACGGCTTTGCATAAAAACACCTTGCCAAACGCGGTTTTCACGCCTTTTACGCAACCGTTTTCGGTGAGAATTTCAACGGCTTCGGCTTGAATGATATCGAGATCGGGCGTATCTTCAAGCGCCTTTTTCATATTCGTATGATAAAGTTTTTTATCCGCCTGCGCACGAAGACTCTGAACGGCTGCGCCTTTACCTCTGTTGAGCATTTTTATCTGCAACGTGGTTTTATCAATGTTTTTGCCCATTTCACCGCCGAGAGCGTCGATTTCTCTGACGAGGTGTCCCTTTGCCGTACCGCCTATCGACGGGTTGCACGCCATAAAGGCAACGCTATCGAGATTGAGAGTTAAAAGAGCGGTTTTTTGATTGGTTCTTGCCAGGCTCAAAGCCGCTTCACAGCCGGCATGACCTGCGCCGATAACAACGGCGTCATACTCGGCGGAATAATCAAAAGTCGTCATATAAGTCGGTTATTCTCACTTTTATTTTTTCTTGATGAGATTTTTTAAATCTTCTACTTCGGTTGCTATGCGTGAATTAAGCTTGATTGCGTCGCTGATTTTATCACGCGTGTAAATGACCGTGGTGTAATCTCTTCCGCCCATAGCCTGACCTATCGAAACCAGCGGAATATCCATTAAGTCGGTGATAAGGTATGTGCAGATTTGTCTCGGTTCGACGAATTCCTTGTTTTTCTTTTTGCCCAGAAGGTCGCTTTTTTCTATCTTGTAGAAATTGCAAACGGTGTTTATGATATGGTCGGTAGTGATTTTTTCTTCCTGTCCCTGTTGAGCGGGTTTGGCAAGCTCAATAGCGTCCTTGACGAGCTCCAACGTTATGGGGACTTCTTTCAGTTTGGAAGCGAAAATGACTTTATTGAGCAAGCCTTCGAGCGATCTTACGTCGTCGGCGCAGTTTTCGGCGATATAGGACGCAACTTCCATACTGATAATATTTTTTCTTTCTTCGGCTTTTTTCTGCAAAATAGCGATTTTCGTTTCGATGTCGGGTGGCAGAACTTCCGCCATAAGACCGCTTGAAAAGCGCGTTTTTAATCTGTCTTCCAACAGCTCTATCTTGCTCGGATGGCAATCCGCCGATAAAATTATCTGCTTATTGTTGGCGTAAAGCTCGTTGAACGTATTGAAAAACTCTTCCTGAGAAACTTCCTTTTTTGCGAGGAACTGAATATCGTCGATAATAAGAACGTCAACGTTTCTGTACTTATTTCTGAAGCTGTCGCTATCAGAGTAAGCCTTGCCGTTACGGATATTTCTGATAAGGTCCGTCACGAATTTTTCGCAAGTGCTGTAAATAATGTTAAGGTGCGGATTGGTAGATTTTATGCTGTTTGCGATAGCGTGCATTATATGCGTTTTTCCAAGACCTGTCGAGCCGTAAATAAACAGCGGATTGTAAAGTGTGCCCGTTTCTTCGCTGACTGCTTTTGCCGCAGCGTACAAAAAGCGGTTGGATTCGCCTACGACGAAGTTTTCGAAAGTGTATTTCGGGTTTAAAGGGCAAAGCGAAGCGTCCTCATCCTTGTGCGATGAAAAAAACGGCTTGTTTGCGCCTGCAACGTAAATTTTGAATTCGCTTATATCGGCGGTGTTTTTCAAAGCGTTGCTGATGGTGTCGCTAAGTCTTGTAATGAACTTGGCAAACATCTGATTAGGAGCCTGCAAAACTATTGCGCCGTTATCGAGATCGATTGCTTTAAGCGGTTCGATATATGTGGAAAAAGCTATGCCGCTGACGTTTTTTTCGATTTCGACCAATGCGTTTTTCCAGATAATTTCATAACTTTCCATAGTGTATCTCCCCCTTAAAAAGGCGTCTTTTAAGTAATCCTTTCGGTTTTTTGTTTGACTTTATCAAAACAGGTATATATAATTGTATTATAAACTTAAAAAAAAAGCAAGAAATTGAGCGCTGTAACTTTATGATAATAAAAAAATTAACTTTAAACAATTTCAGAAACTACGTCAGCGAAACCTACGAGTATTCTCCTGGACTCAACGTCGTCGTAGGACCTAACGCTCAAGGCAAAACCAATTCTGCGGAAGCTATTTTCTTGTTATGCACGGGCTATTCGCCGAGAATGAAACGTGATAAACAGGTCATTCGATACGGCGAAAGTATGGCGAATATCGCCGTTGAAGCCACTGCGTTATACGGCGATATAAACGTCGATATGACCTTTTCTGAAAGCGGAAAAAAACGCATCAGGATAAACGGAGTCGCGATAAGCAAGGTCGGCGAACTGCTCGGCAACGTCAACGCCGTGTTTTTCAATCCGGGCGAGCTGAAGTTGATACAGGAAAGTCCCGAAGACAGAAGGCGTTTTCTGGATATTTCGCTATCGCAGATGAACAAGCGGTATTTTTACGCGTTGAAAAGGTATAACGAAGTGCTTATGCGCCGAAACAGCTTGCTGAAAAACGACAACCGCGATCTTATTTTAGATACGATAAGGCTGTGGGACGAACAGCTCGTTGAAAACGCTAAGGTCATTATAACCGAGCGCAATAAGTTTATAAAGCTGTTGCAGCCTTACTGCAAGGAAGCTCATTCGTTTATAACGCAAGGAGAAGAAGAATTAGCCGTCGAGCCGTCGCTTTGCTACGGCGACGACGAAGAAGAAATCGTCTTAAGCCTGACGAACGGTCTTATAGAACGGCTGGAAAAAGATATAATTCTCGGTTATACGACTTTCGGTCCCCACCGCGACGATTTGAAGATCACCTTGAACGGGGAGGACGTAAAGACGTTCGGCTCTCAAGGTCAGGCAAGGACGTGCGCGCTTTCGTTAAAGCTTGCCGAGCTTGAAATTTTTAACAAACGGTTCGGCGAGTATCCGTTGCTGATTTTAGACGACGCATTGAGCGAGCTTGACGTCAGTCGTCAGAAACGGCTCATCGAGCGCATAAAAAACATTCAGACAATCATAACGTTGACCAAAATCGACGAAGACGTTTTCGGCAACGAAAAATATAAACGTTTCGACGTATTAAGCGGTAAAATAATATGAAAGATATATTTGAAAGAGAAGAACTGTTAATCGGTGCGGATAACCAGAAAAGGCTATCGAGTAAATGCGTCGCGCTGTTCGGTTTGGGCGGCGTAGGCTCTTACGTTGCCGAAAGCCTGGCTCGCGCAGGTATCGGCAAAATAATCGTCGTTGACGACGATATAATTCAAAAGAGCAACATCAACCGTCAGCTTTTTGCTCTGCATTCGACTATCGGTCAGAAAAAGACCGTGGCTTGCCGTGAAAGGCTCATCGATATAAATCCCGACCTTACGGTGGTGGACCATTTCTTATACTTTGACGAAACTTCCGTCGATAAGATAGATTTTTGGGGCGTAGATTACATCGTGGACGCGATAGATTCGAGAAAATCCAAGGTTTTGCTCGCAAAAATAGCAAAGCAGTATAACATTCCGATTATATCGTGCTTATCGACGGGCAACAAGCTCAATAATAACGAATTTATCGTTACAGATATTTATAATACCGAAGTCTGTCCTTTGGCGAAAATAATGCGCTCGATGCTTAAAAAGGAAGGCATCGAAAGCTTGAAGGTCGTCTATTCGAAAGAGGTTCCCTGGGTGAAAGTCAAGGATAGAGTTATTCCGAGTATTTCCTTCGTCCCTTCCGTCGCGGGGCTTATAATAACGGGCGAGGTCATTAAAGATTTCCTGAACGAGGAAAACTAAAAAACCCGATAATCGACTTATAGACAGGGTTAATCGAGTTTGTGATACAAAAATAATATAGTATTCATCATATAATAAAAAACGCTGAGCAAGAAAAAATCTTAAACAGCGTTTTTTCAATGTGGAAATATGTATTTGAAAACCTGAAAGATTACCATTCAGCCAGTCCTAAAATATAGTCGCAAGTAACGTTAAAAAAATGCGCTAATATTATTATGGCGGACGCAGTCGGTTCCGTTTTTCCTAATTCCCATTTAGCAATAGCCGACTGACTGATTCCCGTTTTTTTGGATAATTCCATCTGGCTTAAATTTTTTGCCGTTCTCAATTCTTTCAATCTTGTTTTAAACATGAATATATAATAACATTGTCAAGTAAAAAAAGACTTGACAAGTCTTATAAGACTTATTATAATATTAGTATTAAATTCAAAGGAGAATTTTATGAAAAAAATTGCGTTGGTTTTGTTGATGATAGTTCTCTTGTTGTCAACAACTATATTTGCCACAGCTTGCGGAAAACAAGATACGTCAGAAACAAGTCAGTCACAATCTCAGTCTCTAACCGAGTCGAATTCAGGCGTTGGAAATTCAAATTCTACCATTACCAATTCATCGGCTTCGAATTCAAGTAATTCAAGCGTAGAAGATTCTATGAACAGCAGTCAAAGCTCAAGCTCGTTCGAAGAAAGCAGTAGCGTTCATGATCACACGTTTTCAGAACAATGGTCTTATAATTACTACAATCATTGGCGTGTGGCAACGTGCGAACACACGAGTGAAATAATCGATAAATCTGCGCATACTTTTGGCGAAAACGACGTTTGTTCCGTATGCGGGTTTAATAAGTTGACGCCGACAGCTGAAGAATATTTTGAATTTAGGCTTCTTGAAGACGATACGTATGCGATAGCGTCAAAATCAACAACAAATATTCCGACTGAAATCGTAATTCCTTCGAGTTATCAAGGAAAACCCGTAACGGCTGTTGACGGCGGAGCCTTTTATAATTGCGAAAAAATAACGAGCGTGGTAATTCCTGACAGCGTAACAATCATTTATGGTGGCGCATTCCTTATGTGCAGTAAATTAACAAGCATAGAAATACCTAACAGCGTGATAAGCGTCGGTGATTCCGCATTCTCATTTGGTAGCGCTTTACAATATAACGAATATGAAAACGGATATTATTTAGGCAATCAGGAAAATCCTTATCTGGTTTTAATAAAAGCTAAATCAACCGATATTGCTACTTTTAATATAAACTCAGGAACTAAAGTTATTTATTCAGGTGCGTTCAGTAATTGCAAAATATTAACGGACGTAGAAATACCTGCGGGCGTAACGAACATCGGATCAAGTGCGTTTAAATATTGCTATAAATTATCGAAAATTGAAATACCTGCGGGCGTAACGAGTATAAATAATTCAACGTTTTATGATTGCACCGCATTAACGAGCGTTACGATACCGAACGGCGTAACGAGTATTGGTCAAAATGCGTTTTCAGGTTGTAGCGGATTAACGGGTATTGAATTGCCTTCGGGCGTAACGAAAGTTGGTAAAAGTGCATTTTCGGGTTGCGTCGGATTGATTAGCGTAAAAATACCTGCAAGCGTAACGAGCATTGACGATAGAGCGTTTTTCGATTGCAATAAGCTTATAGAAGTGCATGATCTTTCAACTTTAAATATTCAAGCAGGAAGTATTAACAACGGTTACGCCGGTTATTACGCTAAGAACGTTTATACGGCAACAAGCGGTCAAAGTAAATTACATACTACGTCAGACGATCACGTTTTCTATGAAGACGGCGAAGAAGTATATTATATGGGATATAAGGGAACGCAAAGCGCATTGACTTTACCTGATAATTTTAACGGTAAAAATTATTCTATATATAAGTGTGCGTTTTATAGATGCTACGGATTAACAAGCGTAGAAATACCGTCAGGCGTAACAAAAATTCCAATGAGTGCGTTCAGCTATTGCACTTATATGACAAGCGTAACCATAGGAAACAGCGTAACGAGTATTGAACACGAAGCGTTTTACTATTGTAATTCTTTAACAAGTATAGAATTACCTGCAAGTATAACAAGCATAGATTATAGTGCGTTTTCTTATTGCAAAAGTTTAACAAGCATAACGATACCGGAAAGTGTAACAAGCATTGGTAGCCACGCCTTTAGTAATTGCGATGGATTAACGAGCGTAACGTTTGAAAATCCGAATGGCTGGTGGATTGCAGAGAGTTCAACGGCAACAAGCGGAACAAACCTTACAAGCGATAATTTAGATTTTCCTTCGTTGGCGGCAACTTATTTAAAATCTACGTATTCTAATTACTATTGGAAACGCAGTTAACGGAAAACTTAAAATTCACATAACAAAATACCGAGGTTGAGGTTTTATCAATCTCGGTTTTTTCGATGAAAGCAATAAGGGAAAAATTCCGATAATCGACTTATATAAGGACTTATCTTATAAAAAGAATAAAAAACGCAATATTTAAGCATACTGTTTTTAGTTATGCGGAAATTTTTTTGTATTGTGTTAATTGCTTTAATGGCGTTCAGCGTATATAAATTACCGGATAAGGCTCTTGCAAGGAGCAGGGTTATCGTTCAGGGAAAGAACGGAGATTACGTTCTGAACCTTGACGATTGCTTTAAAAATATCGGCATAACGGACGATAAAAAAATAAACGAATTCGTGCAGGGTATTGCAAAAAAGGAAAAGCGTTCCGCCAGCGACGCTCATTACGAATACGATAAAAAGAGTAAACGCTTTATAAAAGCGTCCGAAAAGCAAGGCTATAACGTCAATGCGGATAAGCTCGCCGAGGATATAAAGTCTGCGCTAAGCGTGGGCGGCGGCGTCGTTTGTTGTCAATATTTCAGCGTTGAGCCGAAAATTTGCAAAGACGACCTTAATTGGTCTATAACGAAAAGGGCTCGATTTTCTACGAAACACAGCTACAATTCAAGTCGAGATCACAATATTGCGCTTGCCTCCGGAGCCATAAACGGATACAGACTCAAAAAAGGCGAAACGTTTTCATTTAACGGCGTAGTAGGCGAGCGAACCAAAGAAAAAGGTTATCGGGAATCTAAAATAATCTTGAACGGCAACTTTACCGAAGGAGTCGGCGGCGGCGTTTGTCAGGTTTCTACAACGCTGTATAATACTGCGTTGTTATCGGGGCTTGAAATCGTCGAATGCCACAGGCACACCCTGAAGGTCAATTACGTCGAGCCGAGCTTTGACGCTATGGTAAGCGGTTCGCGTTGCGATTTGAAATTTAAAAACACCACCGGAAACGACGTTTTCATTATCTCTGACGATATAGACGGAGTGTTGAGCTTTGAAATTTACGGCGAAAAACAAATGAGCAGGTTTTTCAGGGAAAGTTCGGTTATAGAGGAATATCTGCCTGAAACCAAACTGATTAAAACGGATAAAATGAAGTCGGGCGAAACGAACGTCGTCAGCAAAAGCAAGAAAGGCTGTCATTCTAAAGGGTATCTTTCCGAATATTCAGGGGGGAGCCTGATAAGCAAACGCCTTATTCGTGAAGATAAATATATGAAAGTTGACGAAGTAATAGAGGTAGGTTGTGGCGATTAGATTGAATTTGAGATTTTTAATAGCGATAATATTTACGTTAAGCGTGGTTCTGGGAACGGCGTATCTGATATTTTATCTTTCAAGCAGCTTAAGCTTCGGATTGATAGCTTACGTTGTGTTGCTCGGCGTGACTTCGCTGCTGGTCATAACCTCGCGCCTTAACGTCAATCTTAAAACGTTTTATTTATTGATAATATATTTGCTGCCGTTTGTCGGAATCAGCGTTACGGTTATCAGTGCGACTCTGCGTTTATTCAGCGACGAATCGCCCGTTAAAAAGGACGATCATCGTCAGTCCGCGCCGCTTTCAGCTTTGCAAAAAAATATGCCGCAATATGCGAAAGTGGGCGTATACGTCGATTATTTCACAAATTTTTCTCCGTTATTTGCAGACGAGAGCAAGTTGTTTTTTAACGGAGAAGAATATTTGAACGACATAATCGACGAGATAGATAAAGCCGAAAAGTACGTTTGCCTCGAATTCTACATTATGAGACAGGGCAGGCTTTTAAGTCAGCTCGTAGCCGTGCTTTTCAACAAACTGAAAAGCGGCGTAACGGTCAAAATAGCCGTCGATTATTTCGGTTCGAAGGACTTCGTCACTTCCGATACGTTCAGGGAATTGAAAAAGGCTGGCGCACAAATTAAGGTTTACAAACCGCCGTATCTTTTGTTCGGAATAAATTTCAATAAACGCACGCACAGAAAAATAGTCGTAATCGACGGTAAAACGGGCTACGTCGGCGGAATAAATTTTTCCGACGATTATCTCGGGACGATCAAGGACGTGGGAGTAAAGCTTTACGGCGACAGTGCAAAACAGCTCGAAGCTATGATTTACCGTCTCGATAAAGCTACGATACTGACCGATTTTGCCAACGAGGATAAAGGTCTCGGGTACTGCCAGCCTTATTCGGTCAACGGAAAAAATCTCGGCGAAGGCGTTTTTTTAGGGCTTATGTCAGTTGCAAAGCATTCCGTGGATATAGCGACGCCGTATCTCGGATTCAGCGAAAACGTCAAAAACGCTTTCAAATACCTTATCGCTAACGGCGTGAGAGTGAGAATTTTAATACCCGATAAGGTTTCGAAAATAATTTATCTCAACAATCTGAGCTTTGCGAAAATACTTGAAAGTATGGGTGCGGAAGTGTATTTTTACAAGCCCGCATTTATGCACGAAAAGCTCATTGCGATAGACGGTAAGGTCTGTCAGATAGGCTCGCTGAATTTCGATTTAAGAAGTTCGTTCTACCAGGTGGAAAGCGGAGTAATTTTTTACGATAACCGTGTTATAGACGACCTTTTAGTCGATTTTAACCTTGCTCTCGCTTCTTCCTACACAAAGGAAGATAACGTTTTCAGACTGAGCTTAGGCGATAAGATTTTTCAGCGGATAAGTTTAATGCTGTGTTATTTTTTGTAGTCAGTATCAATTCTATTGACATTTGTCGCAAATAAGTGTAAACTCTTTATCGAGGTGTTTTATGCAAAAAGTTTTTTACCCCGACGTAGAGTATAACAGAAAGAAGAGAAGCAAGCTGCTCGTGCTTTACGTTCTTCTTGCGCTGTTTCCCGGCGGATTTGCGATATTTTTATTGACGAGCGGACAGACTATGATGGCAATGATGATGTTTGCGATGCTCGTTTTGTTGTTGACGATGGTGCCGTCTACTTTGCAACAGTATCCGACAAAAAGGTTGCCGCTCATAACCGTTGACGGTAAAAACGTGATTTTCGGTAAAAACGACGTCGTTAAATCATCTAATATAGTTTCCGTAAGCGTAGTGATAGAAGTGCCTGCTGTGAGCAAGATAAAAGCGGAAAACGAAGCGTTTTTAAACAAAGTGGCTTCCGAAAAACCGACCGAACAGCTGTTGGGAACGTGCGACGTAGCAGTTCTTAACGAGAAAAACAAAGAGGTAGTAAAATATGCAATCGTCGAAGATTGCATAGGCGCGTTGGAAAGCTTGCTTGCTTTGGGCGTAAAAAAATACAGGATTTTATACACAATGAAAAAGATGACGGTGGAAGCGCAATACAGTCTCGGCAAGATAAAGGTCGAGGGCGAATCCAACGAAGAGCTCAGCGAGAAAGATAAAATAATGCAACTTCTTTAATAATAAAAAAAATTAACCGCACAGGCGTTTAATTCCGAGGTTTCGGATAGCGCGCCGCGCGGTTTTTATTTTACTTTATTTTCTGACGACGTTTTGTTTAACAGCCGTATCCGTTACCGCCTGAGCGACTGCTTTGACCACTCTTTCGTCGTTGAATAACGGAACGATTTTATCCTTTGAAAGCTCCTCGTCGGTGACGACGTTTGCAAGGGCTACGGAAGCAGCCACTTTCATTTCTTCGGTTATCTTGGTGGCTTTTGCGTCCAACGCTCCCCGGAAAATACCCGGGAAGGCAAGGCAGTTGTTGATCTGGTTGGGATAGTCGCTTCTTCCCGTGCCGACGATATAAGCTCCGCCTTTTTCAGCTTCTTCCGGCGTAATTTCGGGCGTCGGGTTTGCCATAGCGAAGATTATAGGGTTTTTATTCATGGTCTTAACCATCTCCGCCGTAACGAGGTTAGGCGCGGATACGCCGATAAATACGTCCGCACCCTTCAAAATATCCGCGAGGCTTGTTTCTCCGTTTTCGGGACTTTTGTAAACTCCGTTGTCGATAAGCTCCTTTATCAGGAAATCGTAATCGTCGTATTTTTCCTTGTCGACGACGCCGTTTACGTTATATGCGTAAATTGTTTTTGCTCCGAGTCGTACGAGATGCCTTGCAATGGAAGATCCTGCCGCGCCCGTTCCGCTGATGACGAATTTCATTTCGGAAATTTTTCTATTCGTCAGTCTTTCGACGTTGAGCATAGCCGCTCCCACGATTATTGCGGTGCCGTGCTGGTCGTCGTGAAAGACGGGAATATCCAGCTCGTTTATCAGTCTGCGTTCAATCTCCACGCATCTCGGAGCGGAAATATCTTCAAGGTTTATCGCGCCGAACGAAGGAGCTATATATTTCGCCGTTTTAATAATTTCTTCGGTATCCTGCGTGTCGATGCAGAGCGGAAAACTATCTATCCCTGCAAGCTCCTTCATTAAAATAGCTTTGCCTTCCATAACGGGGATAGCCGCCAAAGGACCGATGTTGCCCAGGCCTAAAACGGCCGAGCCGTCGGTAAGCACGCATACCATATTCGCCTTCGTCGTGTATTTGTAAGCAAGGCTTTTATCTTCTTTTATTTCAAGGCAGGGGTAAGCGACGCCCGGTGTATATGCAATCGATAAATCTTTTGCTTCTTTTATAGCGACTTTTGATTTGATTTCCAGCTTGCCGTTGTTTTTTTCGTGCAGGCTGAGAGCCTGTTCTTTAATATCGTTAATCATTAAAAATATTTCCTCCGTAATAATCGAGAGCTAACAGAACGGGAAAGTCCTCGACGTATAAATCTCTCATAGCTTCGCAACCGAGATCGCTGAAAGCGACGATTTCACAGCTTTTTACTGCGTTGCTCAGCAATGCGCCGCAACCGCCCGTAGCAATAAAATAAAGCACGCTGTTTTCAAGGTAACTTTTTACCGTTTCAGGGCTTCTTTCGCCTTTTCCGATAGTCGCTACAACGCCGAGCTTGGGCATTAGATCTGCATAGCTATCCATTCTCACGGAAGTAGTAGGTCCTATCGAGCCTATGACGCTACCAGGTGGCGTATCGGTTGGTCCTGCATAGTAAATTACTGAATTAACCGTGTTATAGGGCGGCTTTTCTCCGTTTTTGAGTAAGTTCGCAAGCCTTTGGTGACCGGCGTCTCTTGCGGTCAGGATATGTCCTGAAAGAAGCACTCTGTCGCCGGCTTTCAGCTTTTTGAAAGTATTTATAAGGTTTTCTTTGTCGTCAAGATTTATCTTAATCATATAATCACGCTCTTGTGCCTTGAAGCGTGGCACATTAAACTGACCGATACCGGTAATGAAGCGATGTGGCAGGGGTAAACTTCAACCTTTACGCCTAAAGCCGTCGTTTTGCCTTTTAGTCCCATAGCGCCGATGTTTAAGGCGTTTATTTCTTTAAGGAGAGTTTTTTCGAGATTTGCTACTTTTTCGTCGCCGTGCGAATCGTATAAATCCCTGAGCAAGGCTTTTTTCGAAGCTATGCCGCTCATTTCCATATCTCCGCCGATACCTACGCCGACTATGAGCGGCGGACAAGCTTTTCCGCCTGCGAGCCTTACCGTTTCGGTGACGAATTGAATAATTCCGTTTTCGCCCTGACTCGGCGTCAGCATCTTTACTCTGCCCATATTTTCGCTACCTGCGCCCTTGGGACAAAGCGTTATTTTCAGCTTATCGCCGGGAACGAAATCCGTGTAGATAATTGCCGGGGTATTATCGTGGGTATTTATCCTGTCAAGCGGCGATTTAACGACGCTTTTTCTGAGATATTCGTCGGTATAAGCGCGGCTTACGGCACGGTTAACGGCGTCTTTTAAGCTTCCGTGAACGAAAACCTGTTCGCCGATTTCGACGAAGCACAACACTATTCCCGTATCCTGACAGACGGGTATATGCTTTTCCCTTGCGACGCTCACGTTATCGAGAATGTCTTTGAGTGCATATTTTGCGTTGCCCGTTTCGGTCCGGTATGCTTTTAAAAGCGAGCATTCGACTTTTTTATCGATTTCAAAGCACATATTTTTGGCTAAGCGGTAAATTTCTTCTTCGATTACGCTGCTGTACAATTCTCTCATAGTTTTCCTTGCCGCCGGTAAAAATTTATAATGACAGTATAACACAATAAAATTTTTATCTCAACTTTTATTTGTCGTTTTTTTTATTTTTTGCCGATAGTATTTTTTTAAGGAAAAATGCTGAAAAAAAGTCGCAAGCCGAGAACGTGCTTTATTATTTATGATTAAAAAGTCGTAAAGCCGTAATTTTCCTTTGACATTATTGTGAAAAAAGGATATACTTTTTGTGATAAGTTTGTGAAAACGTTATAACTTTACAGAAAAGACTATCAGGAGTTTACAGTGCAAAACGCCGAAACGAAACAGGTCGATATTCATAAGCGCACGCCTTGCGAAAGCAGAATTTTATATTCGTTTTTGATTTCGTACGTCTCGGTGCTCGTTCTACTGCTTGTCAGCATCGTCAAGTATTTCGTAGACGGCAGGCCGATATTTTTTTCCACTTCGATATTTTTCCAGGACGCGAAAGATATTTTTATGGATTATTTTAACGTAAACTTTTTCGTTTACGATATGAATCCTTATCTTGGAACCGGTAAATCTTCCTATCCTCCGCTGATGTTGCTGATTGCAAAACCCTTCAGCCTGATATCGGCGGCTACGAATAATCCCGTCGTGACGAGAATAACGGTAAGGGGTGCGATTTCGCTATCTCTGTTTTTTGCGGTATTTTTCGTCGCGGGTTTTTTACTGCTTAAAAAGGTGTTCAAAAAGTATGGCGTAAACGGCAAATATCTTTTCCCGACGTGTTTTGTAATTGCGTTTTCGTCGCCGATGCTCTTTCTTATCGACAGAGCCAATTATCTGTTGCTCGTATTCATTTTCATAGCATTCTTTTTCGTTTTTTACGATTCGGAAAAAAGATATTTGAGAGAGCTTGCAATACTTTCGCTCGCCGTTGCGGTGGCTTGCAAAATTTATCCTGCGGCGTTCGGTTTGATATTGCTGAGAAAGAAAGATTATAAATCGATATTGAAGCTCGGCGCTTACGTCATAGTGCTGTTTTTCCTGCCGTTCGTCTTTTTCGAAGGCGGCTTTATTGCGAATTTAAAGGCTTTTTTCAGCAATTTAACGGAGTTCAGCAAGGTTCCGTTCATTCACAACGATCCCGAAAAAGGCAATATGACGGGAGCTTTCTGCAACTCTGTTTCAGTGCAGTCGCTGATGAGAGTATTTTACTCTGTATCGTTTTCTAAAAGCTTGCTCGAAGCTCCTAAGCTTGTAGGTACTTTGGGTAATCTGGTGCTTATTGCGGTATTTTTCTCGGTTATCGTCGGCGGACTTCTGACCGACAAGAAATGGAAGGTAATGTTTTTGTCGGCGGCGTGTATGGTTCTGTTGCCCGATCCGAGCTACATATATTCTTTGACGATGTTCGTCTTTGCGTTTGTCGCCTACGTTTGCGGCGAAAAGGAAAGAATACGCAAAGAACCGCATTATTTTATTATGTTTACGGCGATATTTCTCTCTGTTCCGCTCGGATACGTTATCGGAATAAACGATTTAGGCTGGATGTACGGCTATCCGATGCTGAACCTTATTCAGGGCGTGGTCGTCGTAACGGGAGTGTTCGTTATTTTCATAGAAAGCTTAGTCAAAAAAACCGTCGCAAAAGAAAACCGTTTCTGGTCGTTTATCAACAACAAAGCCGTTGCGGCAGTAGCTTGGTACAGAAGTTGCGATAAGTATAAATTAGCTTTCGTATTCAACGTGGCGCTGTGCAGCGTTTTGTTAATAGTTCTTACCGTTGCTCTCAGCGTTTATTACGGAGGCATTGCGCCCGCTGCGGCAATGGTTCGCAAATGGGCTTTTTCGGATTTCGGACAGGTCGCATATTTCACTTTGTGTAAAAATCCTTATAAAAACACGTTCACGACGATGTATCTGCCGATAAATTTCCTGTTTATGCTGCCGTTCGTGTTCTTTGCCAAGGACAACCTAAAGTATTTTTACTTCGATTCTCTCAGCGGACAGCCTACCTATGACCAACTTCTCGATTTTAACGTGCAGCTGACTTCCTGCTGGGAATTCTGGGTAGGTCTGATTCTTTATTTCGTCGTCATTATAACGGTCATCGGCTTAGCTTTGTACAAGCTGAGAAAATGGGATAGTAAAAAGCAATTCTTCTATCTGTATACAGCTCTGATTTTCAGCGGCTTCATTGCTTTCGGCATATTCAGGGGAACGAACGTGTTCGTCAGTATGTTGATGATAGTATTGTTCGTGCTGTTGAAAGACTCCGATAAAAAATGGCAAAAGGAGCTTGCTCTCGTTGCGCTTGCTTTAAGCGGAGCGTTAAAGCTTTATCCGCTGATATTCGGCGTGCTGCTGTTAAAGCAGAAAAGGTGGTTTGAAAGCGTAAGAGTTGCGGGTTACTTTGCTTTGTTTGCGTTGTTGCCGTTCCTTATTTACGAGCAGCCCGTAGCTACGTTCAGGCTGTATATAAACAATCTGTTTACGTTTGCTTTCGGAGAAGGCAGAATAGGCAATCCGATGAATTTATCCGCTCAGTCACTGGTTATCTGGTTCTTCGACAAATGCGGTTTATCGCAAAACGGTTTCGTAAAAATTCTCGGAACGCTGTCGATGTTAATTACGTTTTTAGCTTCTGTTTTCGTTGCGCTGAGAACGCAGAGCAAATACGTATCCGTTACGGCAGCCTGTCTCGGACTTATGCTCGTTCCGTCGGTATCGTACTATTATACGGCTTCGTTCTTTATGGTTGCGATAGTACTGCTTATAGACGATTACGGCAAGCTCGGCAAAACGCAGCTGAGACTGCATCTTGCCATGTATGCGCTCCTTGCGTTTTTACCGCTCAGCGCAACTACCTGGTACATAGCTCACACTTTACTTATGTTGACCGTTCTTTTTTACGAGTTTACAGTTGAATTGAAGCGGTTGAGAATAAAACAAGAAAAAAACGTTACGATTGGAGAAAAAATATGAAAGTAGTCATTTTAGCAGGCGGCTTCGGAACGAGAATAAGCGAAGAAAGCCACTTGAAACCCAAGCCTATGATAGAGCTTCGCGGTATGCCGATTTTGTGGCATATTATGAAGGAATATTCGCATTACGGCTTCAACGAATTCATAATATGCGCCGGATATAAGCAACATATCATTAAAGAGTATTTCGCCAACTATTATCTGCACCGTTCGGATATAACCTTCGATTTTACAAAGGGAAAGGAGCCTGAAATTCTAAATAACGTTTCCGAGCCGTGGAAGGTCACCATCGTCGATACTGGACTTAACACAATGACGGGCGGAAGATTGAAGAGAATAGGCGATTACCTTGGCGACGACGAAGAATTTTTAATGACGTACGGCGACGGCGTTTGCGATATCAACATAAAAAACCTCGTGGCTTTTCACAAAAAGCACGGTAAGCTTGCGACTATGACGGCGGTTCAACCGGGCGGAAGGTTCGGCGTTTTGGATATCGACGGAAATATGACGGTAAACAGCTTCGTGGAAAAGAAGAAGGAAGACGGCGGTTGGATAAACGGCGGATATATGGTTCTTAACCGCAAGGTTCTCGATTATATCGAAGGCGACGGAACCATTTTCGAAAGAGCTCCGCTTGAAAATCTTTGCAAGGAAAAGCAGCTCGTCGCTTATAAGCACAAAGGCTTCTGGCAGTGTATGGATACCTTGCGCGACAAGGAACAGCTCGAAAAGATGATCGCCGAGGACAATGCGCCCTGGATAGTCTGGGAAAAGAAATACAGAAAAGTATAAAAATTCGGGAAATATATTATGGGTTTTTTCAAAGATAAAAGAGTGTTCGTAACGGGACATACGGGTTTTAAAGGCTCGTGGCTTGTGAAAATACTGTTAAGCCAAGGCGCAAAGGTGTACGGCTATTCTTTAACGCCGCCTACCAATCCTTCGCTTTTCGATATTCTCGAGCTTGATAAAAAAATGGTTTCAACCATTGGCGACGTAAGGGATTTTGACGGTCTTTACAAGGCTTTTTGCGAAGCTCGGCCTGAAATCGTTTTGCATCTTGCGGCGCAGCCTATCGTAAGAGATTCCTACAAGCTTCCCAGATACACTTACGAAACCAACGTGATGGGCACCGTAAACGTTCTTGAATGCGTGCGTCTTACGAACTGCGTAAAATCGTTTTTAAACGTGACGACGGATAAGGTTTACGAGAACAGGGAAACGGAAATAGCTTTCAGCGAGGATATGCCGCTTGACGGTTACGATCCTTATTCCAATTCCAAATCTTGTTCAGAGCTTGTAACGCACTCTTATAAAAGTTCGTTCTTCGGCGACGGCTCGGTCGCGATTTCCACCGCAAGGGCCGGTAACGTTATAGGCGGCGGCGATTTTGCAAACGACAGAATTATTCCCGACGCCGTAAGAGCCTGTCTTGCCGATAAACCGCTGGTAATAAGAAACCCCAATTCGACTCGACCGTATCAACACGTTTTAGAACCGCTGTTCGCCTATCTTATGATAGCCAAGGCTCAATACGAACAGCCTTCTTTCAGCGGGTATTACAACGTCGGACCGGACGTAATCGATTGTCTGACTACGGGCGAGCTGGTAAAGCTTTTTGCCGATAATTGGGAAGGTTTTGAAAGCCGCGTCGAAAACGACAACGGCCCGCACGAAGCAAATTTCTTAAAACTCGATTGTACGAAACTGAAAACGACTTTCGGCTGGAAGCCTCTTTTAAGAGCAGAAAGCGCGGTAAAAATGGTAGTGGAATGGTCCGGGGCTTATAAGCGGGGAGAGGACGTCGAAGCCGTCGTTGACAGGCAGATTGCCGAATACGAGAAATTATTTAAAAAGGAGATACTGAAAGATGAGTAACCAAGTGGAAGACAGAAATAAAATCCTTGAACTTGTGAAAGAATATTATAATAAATATCACGTCAAACCCGAATATAAGGAAGGCGACAGGATAACCTACGCCGCAAGGTTTTACGGCGAGGAGGAGATGGTTAATCTCGTTGACAGCTCGCTGGAATTCTGGCTGACTTCGGGTAGATATACCGACCGCTTCGAAAGCGAGTTTGCAGAATTTTTAGGCGTTAAAACCGTCGCGTTGGTAAACAGCGGTTCGAGCGCAAACCTGCTTGCTTTTATGGCTCTTACTTCACCGCTGTTGAAGGAAAGGGCAATACGCCGCGGCGACGAGGTTATAACCGTTGCGGCAGGCTTTCCTACGACGGTTACTCCCATTATAAATTACGGCGCAGTACCCGTTTTCGTGGATATTACCATACCGCAATACAACATCGACGTAAATATGCTCGAAAAGGCTCTTTCGGAAAAAACCAAGGCGGTTATGGTTGCGCATACGCTCGGCAATCCTTTCGATTTAAAAAGGGTAAAAGAATTTTGCGATAAGCATAACCTTTGGCTCGTCGAGGATAACTGCGACGCTCTCGGTTCGAAATACACCATTGACGGCGTAGAAAAATATACCGGCACGATAGGCGATATCGGAACGAGCAGCTTCTACCCTCCTCATCATATAACTATGGGCGAAGGCGGAGCCGTTTACACTTCTGATCCGTTGCTCGGCAGAATAATAAAATCTTTCAGAGACTGGGGCAGGGATTGCGTTTGCCCGTCGGGACAGGATAACTTCTGCAAGCACAGATTTGACCGTCAGTACGGCGAGCTTCCATTCGGTTACGACCACAAATACGTTTATTCGCACTTCGGCTACAACCTCAAAGCCACCGATTTGCAAGCCGCAATAGGTTGTGCGCAAATGAAAAAGATAGACTTTTTCGCAAAGAGAAGAAAGGAAAATCACAACCGTCTTTTACAAGGCTTAAAGGGCGTTGAAAATATTATTTTGCCCGAAAAAGCCGAAAATTCCGATCCGTCCTGGTTCGGCTTTATGATAACGGTTAAGGACGGCGTTTCGGCAAACAAGGTCGTCGAATATATCGAAAGCAAAAACATACAGACTCGCCGTCTGTTCGCAGGCAATCTCACCAAGCATCCGTGCTTTGACGAAATGCGAGCTTCGGGCGAGGGTTACAGAATAGCGGGCGATTTGAAAAATACCGATAAGATTATGAACGACAGCTTCTGGGTAGGCGTTTATCCGGGAATGACCGACGAAATGATAGATACTATGATAAAGACTATCAAAGAAGCAGTTAATCGATAACGTCAGAAAGATTAGGATAGATAGATAATTTTTGACAAAAATACTGAATAATTATATATTTGAAATCGGAGAAAAAAGTGAACCGACAGAATAAAACGGTAGTGATAAGCGGAGCTTCGGCGATGATAGGCAGTTGTCTCGTCGATTACGCGTCGAGCTTAGGCGACAGGGTTGTTTGCATCGTGAGAAAAGGCTCTCCTAACGCCGAGTGTTTGACAAAAAACGACAAAGTTTCAATTATAGAACTTGACCTTAGCGACTATAATAAATATACCCCCGAAATAAAAGCCGACGTATTTTTCCATCTGGCGTGGGATAAGACTTCGGTATCGGGCAGAGACGACGTTTTTTGTCAGCTTAACAACGTGCGGTACGCTCTTGACGCCGTGCTTTTGGCTAAACGGTTCGGTTGCAAGGTTTTTGTCGGCGCAGGCTCACAAGCCGAATACGGAGTAAAGGACTGCGCGCTGACTCCCGGACTTGCCGTAAATCCTGAAAGCGGCTACGGCATAGCCAAATTCAGCGCAGGCAGGCTTTCGGCGCTTCTTGCAAAGCAAGAGGGGATAAGGCACGTCTGGGCAAGGATACTTTCCGTCTATGGAACGAGGCAAAGCAAAACTTCGCTCGTCGGTTACCTTGTCGAATGCTTTAAAAACGGCGTTGAACCGAAGCTGACGAAGTGCGAGCAGGATTGGGATTATATTTACGAAACCGATTGCGCAAAAGCGCTTTATATGTTGGGCGAAAGCGGAGTTGACCAAAAAGCTTACCCGATAGGCAGCGGTCAGCCGAGAAAGCTGAAAGATTACGTTCTGGCGATAAAAGAGGCGGCGGCAAGCGAGCTTGAAATAGGTTTTGGCGAAAAGCAATATTATCCGCACCAGCCGATGACGTTGGTCGCCGACGTCAGCGAGCTTACAAAAGATACGGGCTTTGTTCCCGAAGTCGGTTTTGAAGAAGGAATAAGAAAAATTCTTGAATAAAGGTCTTTATGGAAGAGAGAAAAAAAATAAGCGTTCTGGTGCCGTGCTATAACGAAGAAGAAAACGTTATTCCGTTATCCGAAGCTATAATTTCAGAAATTGAAAAATTACAGAAATACGATTACGAATTGATTTTTATCGACAACTGTTCGCAGGATAAAACCCGTGAAAATTTAAGGCGTCTTTGCGAAGGCAACAAGAAGATCAAAGCCATTTTCAACGCAAGAAACTACGGTCAGTTCAATTCGCCCTATTACGGCTATTTGCAGACGAGCGGAGACTTGATGATTTCTATGTGTTGCGACTTTCAGGATCCGCCTGAAATGATTCCGAAAATGGTCAGCGAATGGGAAAACGGCGCAAAAATAGTCTGTTGCGTAAAAAAGACGTCCAAGGAAAACAGGGTTATCCGTTTTTTGAGAACGGTTTATTACAAAATGATAAAGTCGATGAGCGAAATTGAACAGATAGAGCATTTTACGGGCTTCGGTTTATACGATAAAAGCTTCGTGGACGTGCTGAAAAGCCTTGATGAGCCGTCACCGTTCATAAGGGGAATAGTCGCCGAGTTAGGCTTTAAAAAAGTAGAAATACCTTACGAACAGGCAAAACGCAGGGCAGGCAAAACGAGCAACAATTTCAACCGCCTTTACGACGCGGCAATGCTGTCGTTTACGACCTACACGAAAACGCCTATAAGGCTGTTCACCTTTTTGGGGCTCGCTCTGTTCGCCGTTTCGTTCGTTGCGCTTATAATCAGCTCGATACTGTTCGGACTCGTCCATTTCAATTATATAATAGGTATATTGATTTCGGCGATGGGAATATTTGCGTCGATAGGATATATCGCCGTCAGCCTCGTCGGCGAATACGTTATAAACGTGAGAACGAAAGTGACCAAGCGTCCGCTCGTTGTCGAAGAGTGCAGACTCAATTTTGATAAAGACTAAGTGCGAAAATTAAATGTTTTTTGCCTGTTTGGAAAAAATTTTTTTCAAAACAGGCTTTTCTATGTAAAACAAAATCCACTCGCTGAGCGAGTGGATAAAAGGCTTAAGCTATGGA
>JBJEVF010000040.1:0-47298 GCA_051884215.1 Christensenellaceae bacterium
ATGTTTTTGCTTACTTCACTGAAAGACTTCAAATCTTCTTCTGTCACCATGTTAACATCCCCCCTGCGTTCCGCCTTCAGCCCGTTCCGAACGCTATCAAAAGCCGAACGCACACATACTCAAGCCTATTATAACACTAAAAAAATTATTTAACAAGGAATTTAAAAGATTTCGTAAAAATAATTTCAGTCCTTAACCGTTCAGTAAAGCTTGCGTCTTAAAATAGTAAAGATATAAAAATGCCGCAAAAGGTCGGTAATCCGACAATTTTGAAAATGCAACGCAACCGTTCAATTCGTTTTAAATACGCTTCAAAAACGCAAAAAAAGCTTTGTTCGTTTTATGAGAAATACTTGATTAAAAGCCGAATATATTGTATAATTATATGCGTATTGTAATCTTATATAATAGAGAAAAAAACCAAAAAACTTTATAAGGGGAAAAAATGCTGTTCATAGAAATACTTAAAACCATATTTTTAGGCGTTGTGGAAGGCGTTACCGAATGGCTGCCTATCTCAAGCACGGGACATATGTTGCTTGTCGATCAGTTTCTGCATCTCAACGCAAGCGACGAATTTAAAGAAATGTTCTTTATCGTCATTCAGCTCGGAGCGATTATGGCGGTAGTCCTGCTTTTCTGGAATAAAATGTTTCCGTTTCAATTCAAGGATAAAAGCCAACCGATTGTCAAGAAAAACATTCTGATTATATGGTTGAAAGTAATCATCGCCTGCATACCGGGCGCCGTCGTTACGCTTTTGTTCGACGATTGGTTTGAAGCGCACTTTAAAACTCCTTCGGCAATTTCAATCGCGCTCATATTTTACGGCATTCTGTTCATAGTCGTAGAAACGTTCAATAAAAAACGCTCGCCGAAGGTAAACGATATAGGTGAAATAACCTGTTTAACCGCGCTATACATAGGCTTATTCCAGGTTCTTTCAATTATCCCGGGCACTTCGAGGTCGGGAGCAACTATAATCGGCGCGCTCATTTTAGGCGTATCGAGAACGGCGGCTGCGGAATTTACTTTCTTTTTAGCCGTCCCTGTAATGCTCGGATACAGCTTGCTCAAAGTAGTAAAATACGCACTGGATTTCGGCTTAAAATTCAGCGGAAGCGAAATTGCCATATTATTGGTCGGCGTTATCACTGCTTTTGCCGTTTCTCTTTTCGTAATAAAATTCCTTATGAATTTTATCAAGAAAAACGACTTTAAAGTATTCGGTTATTACAGAATAGCACTCGGTATAATTATTCTGATATTGATATTTACTCCCGTTTTATAAAGCTCGCAGTTTAACTAAACACAGAAACTTAATATATAAAATTTACAATTACAAAATCAAGCTCAAAAAAATCTCACCATACGGCGAGATTTTTTCATTTGTAATATTGAATTTTACGTTAACCGTTTTTTTTTCCACGTTTTTTTATTATGAGATTTAGCGCATTTTACATTTGCGTACTTCACGAAAAGGAATATAAGCAACACCACGAGGACTATGAACAATACGCCGACTGCCAGCAAAACGAAATTCATTAAAGTTTCGTTATATTCGCCGCCTATAGGCAACACCTGCCACATTCCTTTCGGCGTAAAAACCGCGTAAGGATACCATTCTACGTTAAAACAGAATTTTCCGATAAGCTTGACCGCAACGGCATAAACGACAAAGACCGAAACGAGACTCAAGCTCTTTTTGAAATTCAAATTTTTCGGCGTGTTTATCACGAAATAGTAAACCATAGCCGAAGCGGGAAACAAAACGTGCATACATAAGCCGAATACAAACGATATTATCTGACTTTTCTGCGTGCCTTCAAAGCCGAACGGCAACGGAGAAAATACCTGACAAGCAAAATAAACGGCAAAGGTAACTGCGCTGAACAACGTTAAAGTCAACAGCACGTAGTCGTTATCGACGACTTTTTTCAACGCTTGCCAATCGGTGATTTTACCCAGAAACAGGCATACGCCCCATACCGCGAAAAACAGCATAGTAAGATAAGTAAAATACATAAATAGCGACGCGCTCGGTATAACCGCTTTTGCAATTTCTTCCTGAGTGAGCGGATGATAAAACCACGACGGACCGTCGTAAGTAGTAAGATCGTACACAAGAACGTATATCGCAAATACGGCAAGCAAAAAGTAAATAACGCCGATTAAAAGGTCTTTTTTCCTAACTTTCGTATCCATATCGACTGTATTTTAGCACATTTATCCCGTCTTGTCTATACCATTTGAGTCAAAACGCAGGAGTAACGATATTTTCTTTGTTTTCATATAATAAAATGATTTTACAAAAGGAGAAATTTATGTTTTGTATCAGAAATAACAATCAGTGTTGCGGTTGTAGATCAAACAACGTAGTACGCGGTCCGCAAGGTCCTCAAGGTCCGCAAGGTCCCCAGGGTATAAGAGGTACTATGGGTCTGCCCGGTCCCACAGGTCCGACAGGTCCCGTAGGTCCGCAAGGCGTGCCCGGTCCGCAAGGTCCCGTAGGCTTTACGGGCGCAACCGGTCCGACAGGTCCGCAAGGTCCCATGGGCTTTACGGGTGCAATAGGTCCTACCGGTCCCACGGGTCCTCAGGGTCCCGTCGGCGCAACGGGCGCTACCGGTGCAACGGGTGCTACTGGAGCTACGGGTGCAACGGGCGCTACCGGCGCAACCGGTCCTACCGGTCCCACGGGCCCCACCGGTCCTCAGGGTCCAGCAGGTGCAACGGGCGCTACCGGTGCAACAGGTCCTACCGGTCCCACGGGTCCCACCGGTCCTCAGGGTCCAGCAGGCGCAACGGGTGCAACGGGTGCAACGGGCGCTACCGGTGCAACAGGTCCTACCGGTCCCACGGGGCCGCAAGGTCCCAGCGGTGAATTTACGAGCGACGCAATGCTTATCGGCAACACGCCTACGAACACCGTCGAAGCAAATTCCAACATTCCGCTCGGCTCGGTGGTTACAAACGTGGGAACTAACATAACGTACGCTTCCCCCGACACGGTAACGTTAGCTGCCGGCACTTATTATATCCTGTTCAACTCGACGGTATCCAACACCGAAGGCGGTTCGGGTGATTTGGGCGCAACGATGCAGATAAACGGCGTTGACGTGCCGACCGCAACGGTTTACACGCCGACTCAGACTTCGTTTTACGCCGTACAGCTTCAGCATCTTGCAACGGTTGCAAACGGAACGACTCTCAGAATACTCAACGGTACGGATGAATCCAAAAACTACGCGACGACAACGTTGTTTATTTTAAAAGTTGCTTAAACGCGGCTCAATCTCAACACTGCTCTCAGCGGCGCGGCGAATTTATCGCTGCGCCGCAATTATTTACGGCTTTTTCCAATGCAGAATTTTAGCTGAATAAAGATTGAAAAACAGGTCAAGAATATAAGCGGAGGAAAAAAATATGAAATTCAACCCATTTTACGAAACGCCGAAAAAACTTGAATCTGTCATTATGGATTGGAAGCAGCTTGCGCCCAAACCTTACGATAAGTATGAAGCAAGTCCTTACACGAGAGTAAGGTGTATTCTGATGAACGGCACGGAATTCGAAGCCGTAGGATTTGAACACCACCTTCACCGCCACCAATGCGACAACGATTTAAGGCGAAGTATCGCGCTTGTCAGAAGGAGCGAACAGCAACAGCAAAAGCTTATTGCAGGTCTTAAACCTGTAGACGAAAACCAACTCGAAACTACCATCGGTTACGAACAGCTTGCCGTAGACCTTACGGCGTTTCTCGCGCAGAACGTCAAGGATAAAAACGTAAAAGCCACGCTGGATTTTGCGCTTTTAGAAGATTTCGACCATCTTTACAGATACGCCAATCTGCTCGAAACAGACGAGGGCAAAAAGGCAGAAGATTACGTCGGCGATTATACCGAGGTCACGCCTGCAAGACCGACCGTCAGCCACCACCGCCACCCTTACGACACAGTTAAAAAGCCCATATCCAACCAGAAAGCCGACCCTTTCACAAAATGTGCGGTAAATATCATAACGGCGGCGGAACAGCAGACGATGAACTATTATATGAACGTGGGCAACTTATACAAAAACCAACCCGGCAGAGAGCTTTACACCGAAATCGGTATGGTAGAAGAAGATCACGTTTCGCAGTACGGCAGCTTGATGGACCCCAACGCCACCTGGCTTGAAAATGCGCTCATGCACGAATACGTAGAATGTTACCTGTATTATTCTATGTATAACGACGAATCTGATAAAAACGTCAAAACAATTTGGGAAATGCTTCTGGAACAGGAAATCAGCCACCTTCACGCGGCAAAGGATAACCTTTTGAAATACGAGCATAAAGATTGGGAACAAGTTATTCCCGGCGGAGAATTTCCTACGCTTATAAAATTGCAGGAAAACGTTGACTACGTTCGCAAAGTCATAAAATCCACCGTCGAAAACACCTCGAACAGAGAAGAATACGTCGATATTAATAAACTCGACGACAAAGCAGATTTCTTTAAATACAACTACAAGGTAAATAAAAACGCCACGAAAAACGCAAGTCACGCCGTCGTCGAAAAGCACATAAAGCAATTCGGTGAAGATTACCGCCACGAGAAAAGTCCAAACCCGATAGTCTCTTTAAGAGATAGAAAATGCGACAACGTCTCTTTGGGCAGAGTAAAAAGCAAATAGCACTAAAAGCGCAAAAACTAAGCCGTGTGTTATCTTAAACACACGGCGGTTTTATTTTGTTTCGCTTGTTGCCAAGCGACGTTTTTGCTGTTGCAAATGTCTAAATCGATTATTTATTTAATTGTTCCAACCTTTTTTATTATTTATTCTTTATTCTTTAATAACCGATCGTTCTCAACCTTGCCTTAATTTCATTATGCGCTATGAATTTTGAAACATTATACGTCGAGCCTGACTAAATCTTCAAGACTTTCTCTCTTTACGACAACCCTGTCGGTTTTGCCGAGCATTACGATAGCAGGACGGCATACCCTGTTATAATTCGAAGCCATAGAATAGTTATAAGCGCCCGTCACGAATACGGTGAGAATATCTCCCCTTTGCGGTTTCGGCATAGCCATATTTTCACCGATAAGGTCACCGCTTTCACAGCATCTTCCCGAAACGGTAGCGACAAAATCGCAAGGCTCGTCCATTTTATTGGCGATAGCCACGGTGTATTCCGATTGATAGAGCGCATATCTCGGGTTATCGGTCATACCGCCGTCGATAGAAACGTAGTTTTTATATCCCGGAATTTGCTTGATGCTTCCGACGGTATATGCCGTAAGACCTGCCGCAGCGACGATGGATCTTCCCGGTTCGAACAGAATTTTCGGCATCGCGACGCCGTATTCTTTGCATTTTGCGTCGATGTGACAAAAAATATTTTTGATATTTTCTTTAACGTCGATAACGGGGTGACTTTCGACGTATCTTACGCCGAAACCGCCGCCTAAATTAAGATATTCGGGCATAAAGCCGAGCTCTTTATTCGTCTTCGCAATAAAATCGAGCATAATGTCGGCAGCGTCGCAGAACGGCTTAATATCAAAAATCTGACTGCCGATATGACAATGAAAACCGCTAAGGTGAACGTTTTTCATTTCCAAAGCCTTTTTGACGATTTCAAAAGCCTGTCCCGTTTCGATAGCCGTTCCGAATTTACTATCTACCCTGCCTGTCGATACGGCAACGTGAGTATGCGGATCTATCCCCGGCGTTAGCCTTAAAAGCACTTTCTGCTCTTTCGTAGCAAGCCTTTCGATGCTTGCAAGCTCGTCGAAGGTATCGACGACGAAATGACCAATTCCGCATTCCATAGCGAAAAGAATATCGCTATCCGATTTGTTGTTGCCGTGGAAAAACGCCTTTGACATATCGAAGCCCGCTTGTTTTGCCGTGTATAGTTCGCCTACCGAAACGATATCCGTTCCTATGCCCTCGCTCTTTGCTATGCGGTAAATTTCTTTAAAAGAAAGCGCCTTCGAAGCAAGCAGCGGCATGGAGCCTTCGGGGAAATATTGAGAGATAACCGTCTTATAAAGCGACATATTAGCTCTTATCATATTTTCGTCAAGAAGCATTAAAGGGGTTGAATATTTTTTTGCAAGCTCGCAAACGTCGTAGCCTGCAAACTGCAATCTGCCGTCTTTTACTGATAAATTCGAGTGTATCATAATATTTTTCCTATCGTTATAAATAAAAATTAAATCAAGTCTTTCATATTATACAAACCGCAAGGCTTTCCTACAATTTGTTTAGCAACCCAGACTGCGCCGTCGCTGAAAAGCGAGCGGTCGTAAGCGGTGTGTTTAAGTTCGATTTGCTGACTTTCGGTCGTAACAAAAACGCTGTGTTCACCAACGATATTCGCCATTCTGAGCGCATGGATTCCTATATCTTCCTTTTTGCGCTTGCACTCACCGCTTCTTCCGAATACGAAATTTGCCTCGGGACGGGCTTCCTTTATGGAATTAGCAAGCATTATAGCCGTACCGCTCGGTGCGTCAACCTTTCTGTTGTGGTGCGTTTCGACAATCTCTATATCGGCGTCGGGAAAACATTCGGCGGTTTTTTTTGCAAAGTCCACCAAAAGCGCAATTCCCATCGACATATTGTAAGATAAAAACAACGGAATCTTTTTGGAAGCTTGCTTTATGAGATTCATTTCGTCCGTCGTAAAGCCCGTCGTAGCGATTACTACGGGGCAGTTCTTTCTTACGGCGAAATCCAAAAGCGAGCCGATAAGCGTGTGATATGAAAAGTCGATAATGACGTCGGGCGTTTCCGTAACCTTATCAAGGCTGTCATAATAGGGATAATCTTCCTTGCCGGTCGTAACGTGAGCTACGCCGCACAGCATTTCGATGCCGTCGGTTTTTGCTATGCTTTCGCGGACTTTTTGTCCCATTTTGCCGTTAGAGGCAAATACCAGAGCTTTAATCATTATCTTTTAACCTCCAAGCCGAGTCTTTCCATAATGTCGAGCATATGCTGGCGTTTAGATTCCGTCATAGGCGTAAGCGGTAACCTTAAAGTATTTACGCCAAAGCCTATAGCCGCGACGGCAGCCTTTGCAGGGATAGGATTGACTTCGCAAAAGAGTGCGTCAACTATATCGTGCATATCGTATTGAAGCTGAGCTGCGCCTGCGACGTCGCCGTCGAAAAATCTTTGGCACATTTCAACGGTCTTTGCAGGCATAATATTGGACAGCACCGAAATTACGCCCTTTCCGCCAAGGCTCAGAAGCGGAACTATCTGATCGTCGTTACCGCTATACAAATCGAGCTTGCCGTTTACATAACTCATAGTTTCTACTATTTTGGAAATGTTGCCGTTGGCTTCCTTGATACCGACAATATTAGGATGCTCTGCAAGAGCTTTATAAGTTGTCGGCTCGATGTTGACGCCCGTTCTCGACGGCACGTTGTATAAAATCAACGGAACAGAGCTGTTGTCCGCAATGCTTTCATACATTTTTATAAGACCTTGCTGAGTCGCTTTGTTGTAGTATGGCGTAACGGTCAAAACCGCATCGACGCCGCAATCGCAAGCGTGGCGAGTCAGATCGACGGCGTACGCCGTATCGTTTGAACCCGTTCCTGCGATAACAGGCACTCTTTTATTGGATTTTTTGACGACGTATGTAATAACGTCTCTGTGTTCTTCGTCGGTTAAAGTCGAAGATTCGCCCGTAGTTCCGCAAACGACAAGGCCGTTTATTCCCTGCTGAATCTGCCATTCAACCAAGTCGCCCAAAGCGCCGTAATCGACTGAATTATCGGCGTTGAACGGCGTGACGAGTGCAGTTGCCGCACCGCGAAATATTGTTTTTTTCATAATACCCTCCGTTCCTTAAAAAAGGATAACTTATTATTGAAATTTTTGTGCATTATTTTGTTTTTTGCGCAATCCGTTTCGGAATCAACAAAAAAGGCAGTAATTGCAGAGCAAATACTACCAAAAAAAACTAAACGAAAAAACGAAGCTTAGATATTTTGATAGCCCTCCGCAACGGCGTTGCGACAGTTAAGTGCATCTTATTACACAAAACCAAGCGTTTGTCTTACGCTCAGACAAACCTTTCGGCAAAGCATACCTTTCACAAAGACCGACAGCGTCGTCGTTGAACGCCTTTGCTAATAATTATACTATGCGCCTCCATCATTTATTGCATTATAACAGACAAAACGGTCGTTGTCAATCGTTTTTCAGAGAATTATAAAAACAATCGGGGCGCTTTCCGCACCCCGATAAGTTATTTTTTATTCTTCGGAACCGTTTTCTTCCGTCGTCGCCGTATTTCCGGCGGTTTCAACCGTTTCGGCGGTTTCATCTACGACTTCCTGCTCTGCAATCTCATCAATTTCGTCTTCCTTTGCAGAAAAACATACGGTAGCGATGTTGTCGTCGTGCGTCCTCATAACGATTACGCCCTTGGTATCTCTTCCGATTTTAGAAATATCGCTGACGGCAGTCCTTATGATAGTTCCGCTTTCGGTAATCAACATTACGTCCTGATCGGGCATTACGGGTTTAAGACCAACGAGCAAGCCCGTCACTTCGTTGAATACGCCTGCTTTAATACCCTTTCCGGCACGGTTTTGCAACCTGTAATCATCGAGCGAAGAACGTTTACCGAAACCGCGACTGCTTATCGTCAGAATTTCGCAATCGGGCTTGAGAACGGACATCTCTACGAGATAATCTTCGCCGCTAAGGTCAATCGCCCTTACGCCTTGGGTATCTCGTCCCATAGGACGGACGTCGGTTTCGCTGAACCTTATGCACTTGCCTAAGTGCGAAGCAACGATCAACTCATCCGAACCCGAAGTAAACTGAACGGACATCAGCTCGTCGCCTTCGACGAGACTTATGGCAATTTTACCCGTCTTTCTTATGCTGTCGAACTGCGACATTTCCGTCTTTTTGATGTAGCCTTTTTTGGTCGCCATCGCTATATAACCGCTTTCGACGGTCTTTGCGATAACCGAAGTAACCCTTTCGCCGTCGGCAAGCTGCAACAGGTTGACGACTGCTCTGCCGCGAGCCGTTTTCTGAGCTTCGGGAATAAGGTATGCGACGGTTGAATATACCTTGCCCATATTGGTAAAGAACAACAGGTTATCGTGAGTCGAGCAAACGAACATCGTCTCGACGAAATCTTCTTCCTTAGGCTTGTGAGCGGTAACGCCTACGCCGCCACGACGTTGCGCGCGGTATTCGGATACCGGCAATCTCTTGACGTATCCGAGGTGCGTCATTGAAATTACGACGTCTTCTCTTGCGATAAGGTCGGCGTCTTCAATAGAGCTCGGATCAAACGACAGTTCCGTCTTTCTCGGCGTGTTGTATCTGTCTTTAAGGTCGTTAAGATCCTGACGGATTATATCTCTTATCCTTTCGGGTTTAGCGAGAATATCCTGCAAGTCGGCTATCTTATTATCGAGCTCGACAAGCTCTTCCCTGAGCTTTTCTACTTCGAGCGAGGTCAACCTCTGCAATCTCATTTCGAGAATGGCGTTAGCCTGCTTATCCGAAAGCTCGAAGCTCTGCATAAGGTTGAAGACAGCTTCGCCCCTGTCCTTTGATTTTTTGATTATGGCGATTACTTCGTCGATGGAAGCAAGAGCTATAACGAGACCTTTAACGATATGCTCTCTTTCCTGAGTTTTGTTAAGCTCGTAACGAGTCTTCCTCTCGGTGACGTCAACCTGGTGCTTGATATATTCGGCGATAATCTGTTTGAGATTTAAAACCTTAGGCTCGCCGTCAACGAGCGCAAGGAGAATTATTCCGTCGCTCGTCTGCAATGACGTGTGTTTATACAAGGTATTGAGAACGACCTGCGGATTAGCGTCTTTTTTGACTTCGATAACTATTCTCATACCGTGTCTGTCGGATTCGTCGTTGATATTGGAAATACCTTCGATTTTTTTCTGTTTGACGTAATCTGCGATAGTTTCGATAAGCTTTTGCTTGTTTACCTGATACGGAAGCTCTGAAACGATAATTCTGTTTCTCGTGCCGTTATTAAATTCTTCGATTTCGCACTTAGAGCGGAGAATATAGTTACCGCGACCTGTGAGATACGCCTGCTTGATGCCTGCTCTGCCGAGCAAAACGGCTCCCGTAGGATAGTCGGGCGCAGGGATATATTCCATAAGCTCCTCGACGCTTATATCGGGATTGTCCATGTAAGCGATTGCGCCGTTTACGACCTCGGTGAGGTTATGTGGCGGAATATTCGTTGCCATACCTACGGCAATGCCGTCCGCGCCGTTGACTAAAAGGTTCGGATACCTTGAAGGCAACACGACGGGCTGCATTCTCGTATCGTCGAAGTTAGGATAAAAATCAACCGTTTCCTTATCTATATCCCTCAGCATTTCGATAGCAAGCTTGGACATTCTCGCTTCCGTATAACGGTAAGCAGCCGGCGGATCGCCATCGACGGAGCCGAAGTTTCCGTGACCGTCTACGAGCGGCAGGTTGATGGAAAAGTCCTGCGCAAGACGAACGAGTGCGTCGTAAACCGACGAGTCGCCGTGCGGATGATATTTACCTAAAACGTCGCCGACGATGGTAGCGCACTTTTTGTAAGGCTTATCAGGCGTCAGACCGAGCTCGTTCATAGAATATAAAATTCTGCGGTGAACGGGTTTTAAGCCGTCGCGGACGTCGGGTATGGCACGGGAAACGTTGACTGCCATCGCGTATGCGATAAACGACTTTTTCAGCTCTTCTTCGACCTCGATATTGATAAGCTTGGTTTGTTCGAGGGTTTTCTTAAATTCTTCCGTAAGCTCGGGACTACTCATTTTTTTAGCCATAGCTTATCCTCCTATATGTCGAGATCCGCAACGAGTTTTGCGTTCTGTTCGATAAATTTTCTGCGCTCTTCGGGAACTTCGCCCATAAGCACGTTGAACATTGCGTCAGCTTCGATAGCGTCCTGCATACTGACTCTGAGCATAGTCCTCGTCGCAGGATCCATAGTCGTTTCCCACAACTGCTCTGCGTTCATTTCGCCAAGACCTTTATATCGCTGTATTTCAGCCTTGCCGTTTTCGGCAAGATAATCGTTCAGCTCTTTATCGCTGTAAAAATATCTGTCAACCTTGTTTTTGGTTATCTTGTAAAGCGGCGGTTGAGCTATATAGACGTGTCCCTGCTCTATGAGCGGACGCATATACCTGAAAAAGAAGGTCAGAAGCAGAATTCTGATATGGCTTCCGTCAACGTCGGCGTCGGTCATACAGATAATTCTGTCGTAGCGAAGCTTGCTGACGTCGAAATCTTCGAGCATACCGCCGCCGAAAGCCGTTATCATAGCTTTTATTTCTTCATTCTCTAATACTCTGTTTACCCTTGCTTTTTCAACGTTGAGTATTTTGCCGCGAAGCGGTAAAATAGCCTGAAATCTTCTGTCTCTGCCCTGCTTAGCCGTTCCGCCTGCCGAATCGCCCTCGACGATAAATATCTCGCAAAGCTCGGAATTCTTTTCCGAGCAGTCTGCAAGCTTACCCGGAAGTTGCGAGCCTTCGAACACGCCCTTTCGCGTTGCTTCACGAGCTTTTCTCGCAGCTTCTCTCGCACGCTTGGCGTTTACCGATTTAAGAATAATTTCCTTTGCCCTTTGCGGATTTTCTTCGAAATACGTTCCGAGGCTTTCCTGCATAGCTTTTTGTACAAGGCCGCGCATCTCGCTGTTGCCGAGCTTGGTCTTTGTCTGACCTTCGAACTGCGGTTCGGGCAGCTTTACGGAAATTACCGCCGTCAAGCCTTCTCTTACGTCCTCGCTGGTAAGCTTATCGTCGTTTTCCTTCAGAACGTTGAGCTTTCTTGCGTAGTCGTTGATAATTTTATTCAAAGCAAAGCGGAAGCCATCGACGTGCGAACCGCCTTCTTCGGTGTTTATGTTGTTGGCAAAGGCGAAAACCTGCTCGTCGTACTTGTCGTTATACTGCAACGAAAGCTCGACTATGCAGTCGCCGTAAACCTTTTCGATATAAATAGGTTCCGGCAAAAATACGTTTTTATTGACGTTCATATCCTCGACGAAATGCTTTATTCCGCCCTCGAATAAAAACTCGTCCTTGCGCTCTTGTCCCTCGCGTGCGTCCTCGACGACGATTTTCAGTCCTTTGTTCAGATATGCAAGCTCTCTCAGCCTGCCCTTGATATTGTCGTAATTGAAAACCGTGGTTTCGAATATTTCGTCGTCGGGCATAAAAGTAATCTTCGTGCCGGTAATATCCGAAGGCTCTATATCTTTAAGCTCAGCCTGCGGAATACCCCTGTTGTACGTCTGGTGGAAATGTCTGCCCTTTTGGAAAACGTCAACGTCCAGCCACTCGGACAAGGCGTTTACCGCAGAAAGACCTACGCCGTGCAGACCGCCCGAAATTTTGTATCCGCCGCCGCCGAATTTACCGCCTGCGTGCAGTTTTGTCAGAACGACCTGTACCGCGGAGACCTTTTCGGTATGGTGAATATCCGTCGGTATTCCGCGCCCGTTATCCTGAACGGAACAGGATCCGTCGTCGTTGATTTTTACGGTAATAACCGTGCAGTATCCCGCCAACGCTTCGTCGATAGAGTTATCCACGATTTCCTGAACAAGGTGGTGCAATCCCCTCGTATCCGTCGAGCCGATATACATTCCCGGACGTTTCCTTACAGGCTCCAGACCTTCAAGGACCTGAATCTGTTGTTCGTTGTATTGGTTGGTAACCTTTGTTTCCTCTGACATATCTTTCCATCCCTAATTTTATTGCCGTTTAAGCTATATATATTATATAATAAACTATAATATAAGTAAAGTTTTTTGACAACATTTTTCGTCGGAACAGTCTTTTTTTTGGATATATCCGTCAAATTCCTGCAAGAAATATAAAAATGACGGCAAAATTTGCCGTCAAAACGTTATTTTATTATTCCGCCGAGTATTTGTCGGCAATGGCTTTTTCCGTCTTTAAAAGCCCGACAAGCTGAAACGTAGTCATACCTTGAAGCCTGTTTTTCAGAACCATGTGCCAGGTTGAGTCGCCGAGATACAGCCTGTAAGCCGACATCACTCTCAACGTCAGCGGCGATTCGTTAAGCTCGCAGATCGAGACCATTTCTTCTTGCTTTGCGAGTATCTTTTCGTCGTCGCCGTTCAGAACGTCACGGTAAAAATCTTCTATTTCGAACTCGATGGGAACCTGCGAAGCCTGCTCGCCCGATTTTTTGTAATAAGAAAGGACTTCGTCAAGATAGTTAAAAGCCGTTTTCTTGTTGCAGGTTTCGAGCAGTCTCAGATACTTATAGTAGCCGATATTCTTTTCGACGGTTTGCAATTCGAATAATTCGCCCGGCATTTCGGCAAGGCTTTCGCCGTAAAACAACCTCGACTGTATTTCAAGACCGCAAAAAGTCGCCTTTTGGTATTTTTTCTTTAAAAACAGCTCTCCGCCGTCCGAGGTGGGAAAAAACACCAAAAAGTTTATCGCCGTCATATAAAGGCTTGCAACGGTCATACCGCCAAAGAGCGAATAGGTATAAACGTTTTTAGAAAAGACAAAAAGCAAGGCGACCAATGCCGAACATAACAGCGAACAAAAAAGCGCAAAGTTCAGCGACTTATAATAAGTTGCGCCCACCTTTTTATAATCTTTTGAAACAAAGGATACATAGCCCTGACAAAAGTTTTTAAAGCTGAAACCAAATCGGAATTTTTCGCCGTCGTAACGACGCGTAAAGCCTGAAATACAATATTCGATAATAAATCCCTTGTCAGCCTTTACGCCGAGAATATGTCCGCCCTCGTGAAAGAGCGAAAACAGGACGGCGCCTGTCGGCAAACCGACGAGAATGAGCGACGCTCCGATAAGATAATCGCTTGTTTTTGGCGTTTCGGGCAATACGTTTTTCACCGTAAACAATATTACGAACAGAGAAAAAGCCGAAAGTAATATGTAAAATCTGTAAAGAAAGCCGTTAATTTTTGCATTCATTTTTTTCGCCCACCGATTGAGAAAATTTTTTTCTGTAATAGCCTTCTAGATTGTCGTTTTCGCTGACGGTCACGCTGAAACAGCCCAGTCTTTTCATAACGCCGATAAGCAAAACTGCGCCGCCGCGAATTATTTCAGACCTTTCGGCAGTCACTCCGAAGGTTTTTTCAATCTCGACGTCGGTCATTCTGAACAGCCGTTCAGTAAGCTTTGTCAAAGCTTCAAGAGTCAATTCGTGAAGGTGCGTTTTATCTCTCGAATATTCACCGCCTATATCCATATACGCAAGACTCGTCGCCGTTCCGCCGACTACGAAAAGCCTGTCCGTCAGAGAGACGTCGTATTCCTTTACAGCCCTGTCAACGTATTCCGAAAGCTTGTCCTTATCGCTTCCGCAAGCGTCGTAAAGAACGACTGCGCCTACCTTCAAGCTGTGCGAATATATAATTTTACCGTCTTTTTTTACCGTCAGCTCGGAGCTTGCTCCGCCTATATCCAGAACGGCTCCGTCGCTTTCTCCAAGCACTCCCGAAAGAGCCAGCTCGCCTTCGGCTTCGCCGCTTATAACTTCTACGGGTTTACCGAGAACGGCTTCGGCAAGAGTCAAAAACTCGTCGGCGTTTACGCTGTTTCGCACGGCGGCGGTGGCAAAAGCGTAAATATCCTGCTTTGAACAACCGTTTTCCGTTGCCGTAGCGCAAAGCCTGCCTAAGGCTTTTACCGTGCGCAAAATACTGTTTTCATCAAGCCTGCCGTCGGACATATCCTTGCCGAGCCGACTGGTTATTTTTTCCCTGACTATTACAAATCCGTTCGCGACTACCATCAGACGAACGGAATTTGAACCAATATCTATAATTGAATTTGTCATTTTTGCACTGAAATTTATTTTTTGTCGTCGCCGTAAAAATATCCCAATTCGCGGGCGATTTCATCTATTTTCCAATCCTGCATCCAGATTTCTATTTCGTTTTCCGTCTGCTGCTTTTCTTCTTCGAGTTCCTCTATCCGGCGCTCCAGCCTTTTTATGTTCTGATCCGTTCTCAGACACAGAACGCCCTGATAAACGGCTATGCTTACGAGTATGCTCATAAGCACCACGGCGGCGGCTACGAAAGAACCTAAGATTTGTTTTAACTTTAACTCGTTCATTTTTTCTCCGACCAATGCGCTTTTTTTCGATAATATTATACACTCTTTTCCATAAAAGCGCAAGTATTTTATGAATAATTTTAACGTAGCACAAACTGCCGAGCAAATAAGCGACGACAAGGTACGCCCTAAGAGAAGGCGCTTTTACGAAATTTACAGAAAAAACGTAAAGAATCGTCAGGCAAGCCGCATAGCAAAAATCGACGAAAAAGCCGAACGGCTTCCACTTTACCGCAAGTCTTAAAATATAAAACGGCTCATAGATTACCGAAGTCGTTGCTCCGCAAAAGAACAGGGCTAAAAAATACAGCGGTTGATGGGCTGTAAACGGGCTCATTTAAGCATTTTTTTCAGCAGGTTATCCTGTTGACTTCTGTATTGCAACGAAGCTATTTCGCCTTCGATAAGCAAGTTCTGAGTCTGCTTTGAAAAGTTGTTGATTTTGAGGTTTTTACCGCAAACTATCAACGCTACGCCGTCGTTCAAAACGAGCTTTACCTTTAAATCGGTATAGCTTTTTACTTCCTTTACCGAGTTAAGCTGCATCGTTTTTTTGTTTTCGATTATAATTTGTTCCGCCATAATTTCTCCCCACGAAAAATATATTTTACGGCTGAACGAATTATTCGGATTATCGGGAAATCAGACTATGTTTTTGTCGTCAATGGCAAATTGACTCTTAAACAGCGCAATTTTAAGTCTGAGTCTTTCAATTTCCTTTTTGAGCATACGGTTTTCGTTTATAAGCTGACTTTCACGCTTGATATATCCGCTTTTCATTCGCTCGTAAAGTCCGTCTATTTCCTTGGATACGACCTCGATATAAGGCGAAAAGTCCTTTTTTTCCTTGATCAAAGTAAATTCCTTGTCGTTGAGCGACAGTTTTTTCGCAACGTCGCCTATCAACGCGCCGTTTTTGCTCTTTATGTTGCGGTACTTGTTCTGATACCTGAGCGCAAGGCTTGCGTCGTTGCCTGCGTAATCGTAAACGGCTTGTCTGACGCTCTTGCCTTCCTTTACTCTCGTTAAAATCTCTTTTATCAGAATTCTGTCCTCGCCTTCCTTGAACGGAACGATTTTTTTAGGCGACAAAATAGCCCATTCGACGTTGTTTTGGCTCAGCTTCAACGTCTTGTAGTAAAGATTGCGCACGCTCTTTTCCGTCATACCGTATTTTTCGGCTATCTCGCAGAACACCTTTTTCAGGTTAGCTCCCTTTTCTCTGGCTGCCTTTGCGTTTTTCATAAGCTCGGCAACGCATTTTACGTTGGTTTTTCTCATAAATTCAATACCTCCACCTAAATTGTTGACTAATTTGCGGATATAATACATATTGCCCGAAAAAAAATATATATTTTTTAATATGAAAACGGCAATTTTTTCACGGGTAAAAACTTTAATCAAAACCGACGGCAAAATTTTCACTCTGAACGCTTACCAGACCGTTTACCTTGACGACGACTTCACTTTCGTAGAGTTTATCGCCAAGGATTTTTTAGACGGCTGCTACTACAAAGAACGCAATTTCAGCAAAAACGTCAACGTTTTTTCCGTCCTCGATATTCGCGTCATCGTGTTCGAGCTATCCCCGCAGCGCAACCGCTCGCATACGGAATTCTTTAAAAAAAGCGTCGAGGAAGGCTTCAAGCAATTCGAGGTCTGCAACTATCTCGACGGAGCATACAAGCTCAACGTTTACGACCGCAACAACTCCAAAAACATAGAGCTTCCCTTTAAAGCCGAAAAGACCGACGTCTTCTTCAAAAACGGCTGTCTCGTGATTTTGCTCGAAGGCGCGCGAAAGATACTGTTCGTGTTTAATCCCGTAAACCTTGACGTTCTTTTTCAAAAGGTCTGCGACGAAGTAATCTTCGGCGACGAAGTAAATATCACGGTCAATCACTTTACGCACTTAAAGCATCGGGAAACGGTCGAACTTGTACTCAATTCATCCAAGCCGCTTAAAATTTCACGCACCGTCACGGCGAAAAGACAACTGAACCACCCCTCTCTTATCGGCGTTGCGTTTTTGGAGGAGATTAAAATACGCGGCGATATAAAAAAATTTTTAGGCGACGAAATTGCCTTGAACGCAGATAACGTCTACGACTTTTTCGGCGATTTCAGCGACGTGATATACCTCAATAATCTCGGCTACGAAAATACGCTCGGCGTTTTATACCCCGACTGCATAAAGGTTTTCCGACCTTTCGTGCGTGAAGGGAAAATAGTCGATTTTTCATTGGAATAATGCTTAAAATGACGAAATTTTCGCGTAAACGTTGACAATAATTTTAAGCTGTGTTATGATAAAAACGCTATGAAAAACTTATTCAGACGTTTTCTCGAATTTATCAACCGAAAAAATCTCGTCGGCGAAATATGCAGATTCATTATCGTCGGCGGACTTGCCACCGTCGTCGATTTCTTTGCGATGGGCGTTACCAAATATATTTGTCAGCCCGAAATTTACCCTTCCTTTATAAGCGTGTTTTTAACGTTTATGAACGGAATTAAATCTTCGACCGCAGCCGATATGGCGGGTACGGGCGTGGGATTTATCTTCGGACTTATAGCTAACTACCTCCTGTCCGTCGTTTTCGTTTTCAACGAAGAAGGCAATTCGAAAACGGCGCAAGGTATAATCAAATTCGTCGTATTCAGCTTAATAGGCTTCGGTATGCACGAATTGGGTATGTTCCTGTTTTCACGCTTTACGCCCGTCAACGAGTGGATAACCAAGGTTTTGATGACATGTATAGTACTCGTTTACAACTACGTTACGAGAAAGCTGTTTATCTTCAACCGCAAAGGCGAAAAACAGGAAGAATTTTCAGGCGAAGAACAAAACGAATGCACAACAGATTTAAACAACGGGCAAAATATTTCCGATAACGGAGAAGCGCAATGAAAAAATTAAGTATTGTCGTTCCCTGCTACAACGAGGAAAAAACGGTTGAAACCTTTTATTCGACCGCAACTCAAGCTCTTGAAAAAACGGGAATGGATTGGGAAATCATATTCGTAAACGACGGTTCGATGGATAACACCTTCGAAATTCTGAAAAAGCTTGCTAACGCCGATAAAAAAGTCAAGGTGCTCGGTTTTTCAAGGAATTTCGGTCAGCAAGCCGCAATTATCTGCGGTTTCAGGCACAGCTCGGGCGACGCCGTAATCGAGCTTGACTGCGACTTACAGGATCCTATCGAAGTTGTTTTTGAAATGATAGAAAAGTGGAAAGAGGGTTACGACGTAGTTCACGGCAGAAGAAAAGCGCGCCGCGGCGAGTCCTTCTTCAAGAAAATCACGGCGAGCTTGTATTACAAATTTTTAGCAAAAATCACGCCCTTTCCCATTCCGCGCAACACAGGCGATTTTAAACTGCTCGATAGAAAAGTCGTCGATATAATAAACGCAATGCCCGAACACGATAAGTATTTAAGAGGGCTTGAAAGCTGGGTTGGCTTTAAACAGACCTTCGTAGATTTCGACAGAGCCGAAAGAGTTGCCGGAGAAACGCACTACACGCTCAAAAAGATGATAAATCTCGCCAAGGCGGGAATTGTATCGAACACCATCTATCCGCTATCTTTGGGCTTTAAAATCGGGTTGGGACTTAGCGCGCTGTCGATAATTACTTTTATCACGTTTATAGTTTTAGCGATATGCAATATCACTCTCCAACCTGCCGTATGGCTGTTCCCGTTTATCGGGTTGCTGTTCGGCGTCGATATTACCGTCAAAGCCCTTTCCGACCTATACTTAGGCAAGGTTTACGACGAAGTTAAAAACCGCCCGGAATATATAGTCGGTGAAAAGCTCAATTTCAATACGGAAGATACTGAAAATAAATGATTGTAACGCAATTTAAAAATCGGTTTTTCGCACTTGGAAAACCGATTTTGTTTTTTATTTTTCAGTTTTATCCGCCGATTGTCTTCTTTATCGCCGAAAGCAGTTCGTCATAAGTCTCAAACGCAGGCAATGAAGGGTAATCTTTTTTGATTTTTTCCGTCGAGCGGAATAAAAAGCCTGCCTTAGAAGCCTCTATCATAGCTAAATCGTTATAGCTGTCGCCGCTTGCAATAGTTTCAAAACCGCAGCTTTGCAACGCTCTTACAGTCGTCAGCTTAGATTTTTCGCAACGCATTTTATAGCCTACGATTTCGCCGTTTTTACCGACTTCGAGAGTATTGCAGAAAATCGTCGGCCAGCCGAGCTTTTTCATAAGCGGTTTTGCAAACTGGTCGAAGGTATCGCTGATAATAACGACCTGAGTAAAAGATCTCAACTCGTCCAAAAACTGTTTTGCGCCCTCCATAGGCTCTATCTTTGCGATAGTATCCTGAATTTCCTTCAAGCCGAGATTATGCTCTTTTAAAATGCCTATGCGGTATTTCATAAGCTTATCGTAATCGGGCTCTTCACGGGTAGTGATTTCAAGCTCCTTAATGCCCGTAGCCTTAGAAAAAGCTATCCATATTTCAGGCACGAGCACGCCTTCGAGGTCTAAACAAACGATATTCATAAAATTTCTCCTAACGTATTTTACTGATTTTTATTAAAACGGAAACGGAACGCCGAACTGGTGCTCGACGAAAATCTTGATCCCCAAAAGTATTAGCACTATTCCGCCGAAAATCTCGGCTTTGGATTTGTATTTAAGCCCGAATACCGAGCCGATATATACGCCCAGCATAGATAACAAGCAGGTTATGACGCCGATGGTCGCAACGGAAAGAAAAATATTCTTGCCGTCGATTGCGATAGTGACTCCAGCTGCCAACGCGTCAATACTCGTTGCCAGAGCTAACAGAAACATCTTTTTCGGCGATAAAGAACTGTCGAGCTCTTCCTTTTCCTTCGAACAGCCTTCTTTTATCATAGATACGCCTATAAGCGCAAGCAAAAACAGCGCAATATAGTGGTCGAAATTTATGATAAGCCGTTCAAAAGTATTGCCTAAAAAATAGCCTATCGCAGGCATAAGACCTTGAAAAAAGCCGAACCACAGCCCTACCGTCAGGCAGTGCCTGAATTTAACCTTGCCGAGAGCCAAACCTTTGCATACGGCTACGGCAAAGGCGTCCATCGAAAGCGCAACCGCCATCAAAAAAATCGATATAAAAGACATATTCCCCAACTTTTTGCGTTACAGCCATAATATTTAACGTTCAGAAATCATTTAATATCAAACAAACCTTGTGGCGGTCCGAACAAATCAAACCGCCACTATTGTTCAACTACGTCATTGTATCATATTTTAATCACTTTTTCAAGCCTTTACGCATCGTCACGAAAAACGATCAATATTCGAGTCCGAAACCGTAGCTTGCAAATTTAGACGAACTCTTAAACTTTGCAAAACCGTTATCGGGAAGCGAACCGTCTGCCTGACGCGGCGCAAGAGCGTCGCTTTCCGCTATCGTGATAAAATCGTCAGCCGTAGGAAGCATATTCGAAGCTATGATAAGATCTTTACCGTCACTGGTAAAGTTATTGTTGGTCATAATTGAACCTGCCGAGCATTCTCCTGGACGAAGCGCATTGCCCTTTCTGCAACCGTCGGTCTGGAAAGATACGTTGCAGATAAAGCTGTTCTTACTACCGCCGTCTTCAAACATATAATTTTTACAGTTATCCCACGCTACGCAATGCGAAACGTAGTTGCCGTCCGAGTGATTGTTCTGGTCAAAGCCCTTAACCGAATCGCCGGCGTCGTCGCACTCGAAACAAACGCAGTTATTGACGTAATGGACGCCCTTGGAATTTCCGCCCGTTCCGTTACCGCCGAGTTTTATTCCGTTGCCGTTACCGGCGCAGGTAGTAACTTTCGCTATACTCTTACCGCCTAATGACGCTATATTCTTATTCTTTGCATTGACGAAAGCGTCGCTTGTGAAAACGGGATCGGTTGTAAAGTTTTTATCTTCACCGCTGTTCCATGCCCAACAATTTTCAATGTAAACGCTATAATCGGTTTCAAACAAATCCCAAGCGTCGTCCGAATTATTCCAAGCCCTGCAACCGATAAACGCGTTCACCTTACCGTTATGCATCTTGCAAGCAAAACCGTCGGCGTTACCGCCTTTGCCGTGATAATCGTAATTTAAATAAGAATCGCAGTTTTCGATAGTGTTATACGCACACATCAATCCAGTTGGGTTTTTTGTATCGTGTCCAAATCCTAATTGGATACCTGTATCGAGATTGTGATGAGTTATGCACCGACCGATATAGTTATATGAACCTTCAACCTTGATAGCGTTATCGCCCGCATACGCAATGGTAAGACCTTGTAAATGCCAATAGTTTCCGGCTAAATAAAAACCGCAGTACTGTGCGCTGTTATTACCCCAAGGCTGCTCTGAAAAATCAAAGACGACTTCGCCCCAGTTATAAGCCTGAATGGTAATAGGCTTACCTGCCTGACCGGATTTTGTCAAATTTACTCTTTTAGTCAGCATATAAGTACCCGGCATAACAAAAATCGTAGTACCGGCAGAAGCCTTGTCTATAGCCGTTTGCAAAGACGCAAGCGGAGAGCTTTTTGAGCCGTCGTTGGAATCTGAACCCTTTGTCGCAACGTATAAATCGCCGCTTTTTTCAGTCGGATAGCCGCCGCCCTTCGTTATATCCTGAGGCAAGCATCCCCTAACCTGCGTTAAAGCGCCTTCGGGAGATGTGTTTCCGCCCGAAGAACTATCGGAAGTACCGTTTGACGAAGACGTCGAAGAACTCTTGCCCGACGAGCTCGGGCTTGAACTATCTTTACTGCCGGCGTCCGAAGATTTAACGCTCTCGCCCGAAGTCTCGCCGGAAGACGATTTTTCACGATCCGCGCTTTGAGTTGCAGAAGCTTCCGAACCGTCGCTCTCAGGCGCGCCGCACGCAGAAAGCGCGAATACGCTCACGCAAGCTACGAGCAATGCAAATAGCTTTAAAAAACCTTTTTTCATGATTTTCCCTACCTTTTACTTCATTTTTTATTAAAAACCGCCCCACGGTCTCTAATCTTTTTCACCGTTAAAAACTCACCCCGAAATTTTTAACCTATATATTATAACATACAACTTTAAAAATCGCAAAAAAACGCAATGAATAAACCTGTTTTATCTATATATATGCCTGATTTGTTTATGTTTATCCTTTATTGATAAGTTATATTGAAAAAGTCCGCCTGCGGTGATTTTCGCAGGCGGAAGCAAATTCAGTTCGTCGGGATAATATTGACGCTGTAAATAAAAATCTTAGAGCCTGTAAAACTTGCGTCGGGCTGATTAGACGGAATATCGGTAAATATTCTGTATTCGCCCTCGCCGACCGAGCTGAAAGTAATCTTTACGAGCCCGTCAAAAGACACTATCTGACTTTGTTTGACAACCTTGTTTTCGTCCGTAAGCAAAAGGTTGCAAGCGTCTGATTCCACTTTAACGACAAGCTCAACCGTGCTGTTTTTCAAAACCGAAAGCTGCAAGCACTTGGAGCCTGCATTGCCGTACCCAGACAGAAAAACAGCTTTATCGTAGTTTTCTCCCTGATAATTTTCGGCGGTTGCTCTTACGTCCGTACTCGTGCCGAGCCTTATATCGCCCGCATTTACCACTCCGCTCGTTCTGCCCGTCGGAACGGAAGTTAAATCCATAGCCATATTCTTGTCGGAAAGCGCGTCGTATTTTTTTGTTATTTCGTTATACTTATCCAAATCGGTTTGAGAGATATAGCCCTTTTGTTCTGCGCTAAGCTCGTCGTAAGTCTTTATGAGCGCTTTTACGCTTAAAGCGTGAGAAACGTTTAACTCGGTTATTCCGTCAAAGACCTTCAAGCTCTCTGAAAAAGCGCCTATCTTAGTTTTGTCGTCGCACACCTTTGCGGCTTTATCGAGATTAGCTTTGTCAAGTCCGCTCACGCTGTTGCTTTTGATTTCGTATAAGTAATATAAATCGTCGATAACCGCCTTATCGGCAGGCTTAGCGTCGCTCAGCTTTAGCACCTCGGCGTTGAATAAATTTTTAAAATCTGCGTTGTAATAATCTCTCGCTCTTATAAAATCCGAATAATTACCGACTCGGTTTTCTATAAGCGACTTCATTTTTAAATAACTCGTCTCAACCTGATAAGTCGTTTTGGCGTTTGCGGTAAAATCGCCGTTAATATCTATTTTTGCGATATTTGCAACGATATCTTCGACGTAGATCTTCAGAAACTCGTCGCAGGCTTTTTCGTACGAGCCGATATTTTCTATTTTTTGCTTGTCGGCTTCGCTGAGCAAGGTATATTTCTTTGCGATATACGTCAATTTCTTTTGCACGTCGCTGTCAAGGGTTATTTTTTCAAGACTGTCAATGGCTTTTTTCACGATTTTGTATTCGGGAATTACATAATCCCGAGGCTTGTCGGCAGGCTCCGCCTTAGCCTTTTCTATATCGATTTTACCGATACCGACGGTCTTGTTGAGATAATCGATTAAGTTATCGGTGCCGTCGAGCGTATAACGGTATGACGGCGTATAATCGGTTGTGCTTTGCATATTTTCCGACCAGGCAGGTCTTGAAGCAGTTCCGCTCGATGCGGTGCAGTTGACGTACTTGTTGTTCTTTACGTTGTAGTAACCGATTTCTTCCTCAATGGAGCATACGGGATTTTTAGCGTTTTCGAAATAGTTGCTTTCAACGAACACCTTTGCGCCGAAACGGGTTTCTACGCAACGGGACAGCGCGTTTTTATAGTAGTTGTTGTAAACGTGTGCGTAACCGCCCCTGTAAAGCGGTAACCGCGAATTGCAGTTTTCTATAACGTTGTGGTGATAAGTAACCGTTCTGTTTTCGTATAAATCGCCCGGTCCGCTGCCTACGAGACTGGTTTTGAAAGCGTCGTGAAGATAATTATATGAAATAGTGACGAATTCGCTCTCGTTTTTTACGTCAACGAGACCGTCGTAGTAGTCCTTTTCGGCAGAGTTAGCCGGGTAATCGTTGAAAAACTCGCAGTGATCCACCCAGACGTACTTGCAGTCGTTGAATTCAAGGCAGTCCTTTTCGTTTTTCAGCGCCTTTGACGGATGATGAATTTTCAGATTCTGCACGATAACGTTCCGGCTTGACTTGAAATTGAGTCCTACTCCGTCAAATTCGCCGCCGTTACCGATAACCGAAAGATTTTTCACGCCGTTTACTATTATCTGGTAAGTAGAAGTGTTTTCAAGCGTAACGTTTCCGTTTACCATAACGATAGATTTTAAATCTCCGTCCGTTTTGAGCTTTTCGGAAATAGCCGAAACAGCCTGCTCGAATTCCAGACCGCTGTTGACGTTATATATATTTTCCGCCGTCGCTCCCCTTCCGCCCGTCGTCTTTTCGCCGTAGCCTACGGGATAATCTTCAAAGCCGTCGCCCACCCTTTGGGTGACTTCGGGAAAACCCTCTTTCAAATCTATTGCCGTATATCCGCTTTCAAGCTCGCAAAAATCGGAAAACGCGGCAAGCTTTTCGTTTATATCTCCGTACGTCTCGCCCTCGCCTACGCCGCCCGTAGAGTTATTTCCGCCGGAAGAAACGCTTGAAGAACCTCCGTCCGAACTATCCTGCGGTCCGACGGGCTTATTGCACGCGCTAAGAGTCGTAGCTGCGACAAGAAGAATACTCGCAATAACGAGAATAATTTTCCTTTTCACTTTCCATTCTCCTGAGTTTTTTTATATTTTATCACATTACGCAACCGTTGTAAACCGTTTCCTGAAAATAAAAATATACAGAAATTTAATTTTATACATAAATATTTCAAATTTTATGCAAAATTATAAATATTTTACTAAAAAAATTAAAAAAAATACATTTTTGACGAAAAAACGATTGACGGAATCAAAAAAAAAGTTTACTATTATGCTATCATTATTATATAAGCCGAAAGGCTTGTAAGGAGAAATTATGAAAAAAGTTATCGCATTGGTTTTAACCGCTATGCTTACGGTTGCGCTCTGCATGGCGGTAACGGGCTGCAACAAACAGCCTAAAGTAAAAGTTCTCGCTTTTGAACTCACCGCTGAAGATTACGCTTTTGCCGTTCAGAAAGGCAACACCGAGCTTTTAAATCAGGTAAACGGTATCGTTGCGGATATGAAAAAAGACGGCTCGCTCGATAAGCTCATCAACAGCTACTTTGACGGCACGGCAACTTTCAAATATGAAAACCCCGCTCCTTCGGAAGGCTGTTTGATTGTTGCTACAAACGCTTATTTCCCGCCGTTTGAATATATGGAAGGCAATAAGTTCGTTGGCGTCGATATTGAAATCGCATCGATCATAGCTGAAACGCTGGGTAAAACTCTTTATATCAGCAACATCGAATTCGACGCAGTTATCCCTGCCGTTCAGACAGGCTTAGCCGATATAGCTATGGCAGGCATCACGGTAAACCCGGCTCGTCAGGAACTTGTTGATTTTGCTGAATCTTACTATAGCTCGGCTCAGGTTTTGGTTGTTCGTAGCGACGATACGGTATTTGCTGACTGCACCACCGCTGAAGAAGCCGAAGCCGTTTTGAAAGCTCAGAATTCTTCTTTCGTTGTCGGAACGCAGAAAGGCACGACGGGTTATATGTACAGCGCAGGCGACGCAGATTTCGGTTACGACGGTTTCAAGAACCTCACCACAACCCCTTATACGACCGGTGCGCTTGCAATCACCAACCTTGCTAACGGTCAGATCAACGCAGTTATTCTCGATAAACAGCCGGCTCTTATGATAGCCGAGTCTGTAAACGGATAATCTCTATGTTCACAGCTAAACAATTTGAGAAATTTTATCAAGGTTTCTTGATTGAAGGAGGCTATAAGAATGTATTGCTTGGTATAAGAAATACACTTATTATAGCCTTTTTGGCTCTTGCGATAGGCTTTGTTATAGGTAGTATTATCGCCGCAATCAATACCATAAAGAGCAAAAACGGTTTCGTAGGCTTTTTGAAAGCGCTCTGCAATATTTACGTTTCGGTTTTCAGAGGCACGCCTATTATCGTTCAATTACTTTTGGCGTATTACGGCATATTAGGTCCTATGTTCGGCTTATCTGCTTTCTGGACGGCTATTATCATCTTCGGCATCAACAGCTCGGCATACGTTTCGGAAATCATACGAGGCGGAATCAACTCGGTAGATATCGGTCAGATGGAAGGCGCTCGCTCACTCGGATTAAGCTATCCCGTTTCTATGCTTAAAATCATACTTCCGCAAGCTATCAAAAACGCCCTGCCGACCTTGGGAAACGAGTTCATTTCACTTCTTAAAGAAACTTCGGTCTGTCTTTACATAGGCGTAGTAGATTTAACTAACGCTTACAATATGATTGCCGCAAGCAAGATCGAATACTTCGTAACGTTTACCGTTCTTGCGTTAAATTACCTCGTTCTCGTATATTTGGCAAGTCTTATTTTCAAATTTATCGAAAGGAGGTTAAGAAAGAGTGATAAGCGTTAGGAATATTTATAAAAAATTCGGCGAGCAGATGGTTTTAAAGGGAGTATCCTGCGATATCGAAAAGGGCGAAAAAATCGTTATAATAGGACCTTCGGGCAGCGGTAAATCCACCCTTTTAAGATGTATGAACCTTCTTGAAGAACCGACTTACGGCGAAGTGTGGCTTGACGATAACGTTTTAACGCCGATAGACCCTTATTTGCACCCCGATATTATCAGGCTTTCACGCACGTACGCAAAACTCAGAAAAGAAAAAACGGAGAAAAACCCCGAAATACCGCAAAACGACCTCGACGCTGAAATCATCGCCGACGTCAAGAAAAACGATTTACTTAAAAAACACGAAGGCAAGGCGTTTAACGACGCCGTAAAACAGCTTTACAAGACTAACGTTATAAATATCGATAAAGCCCGTCAAAAAGTCGGAATGGTTTTCCAGAACTTCAACCTTTTCAACAACCTGACGGTTTTGCAGAATATGACCTTGGCTCCCGTTCAGCTCAAACTGAAAACAAAAGAGCAAGCCGAAGCCAAAGCCTACGAGCTTCTGGAAAAGGTAGGTCTTACCGAAAAGGCAAACGTTTATCCTTCTACGCTGTCGGGCGGTCAGAAACAGCGTATAGCCATAGTCAGAGCGCTGTGTATGGAACCCGAAGTGCTTTTGTTCGACGAGCCAACTTCCGCTCTCGACATAGAAATGATTCAGGAAGTTCTCAGCGTTATCAAACGGCTTGCCGACGAAGGTATGACGATGGTCATCGTCACGCACGAATTGAAATTCGCTAAGGAAGTCGCTTCCAAGATACTTTTCCTTGACGGCGGAAACATCGTCGAAGCAGGCACGCCGCAACAGATTTTCGAAAATCCCAAGCACCCTCGACTCATCGAGTTTCTGGAAAAGACCAAATAATTTATCATTAAACTATCAAAAACAGCTAATCGTAATGCCGATTAGCTGTTTTTTGTTTATTTAAAATATTCGAAAGCAGATTTGAACAGTTTCATATCGTAATTGCCGGGAACGTTTTTGTAAAGTCCCTTATTATACCTTTCGCTGTGTCCCATCTTTCCGATAACCCTGCCGTCAGGCGACAAAACACCCTCGATTGCCATAGTTGAATTGTTCGGATTAAACTGAATATCGTCGGTTGCGTTGCCGTTTAAATCGACGTATTGCGTAGCTATCTGTCCGTTTCTCTTCAACTCGGCTATGACGTCGTCTTCTGCGATAAACCTGCCTTCGCCGTGCGAGATAGGAACGTATATAATATCGCCTACGTTGACGCCCTTAAGCCACGGCGAGTTGTTGGAACAAACTCTGGTTGCGACAATTTTCGACTGATGCCTTGCTATACTGTTAAACGTCAGCGTGGGCGCATGCTCGTCGGTATCGACTATCTTGCCGTAAGGAACGAGTCCGAGCTTTATAAGCGCCTGGAAACCGTTGCAGATACCGCACATCAAGCCGTCCCGACGCTCTAATAGCTCGGTTACGTTTTCCTTTATTGCGGCGTTTCTGAAAAATGCGGTAATGAATTTGCCTGAACCGTCAGGCTCGTCGCCGCCCGAAAATCCGCCGGGAATAAAGATTACCTGCGAATCCTTAATCTTTCTCGCAAAGGTTTCGACGCTCCTTGCAACGCCTTCGCTCGTCAGGTTGTTAATGACGAATATATCAGGCTCGAGTCCCGCTTCGGAAACGGCTTTTGCCGAGTCGTATTCACAGTTAGTGCCGGGAAATACCGGAATGAGAACCTTGGGCTTTGCAAATTTTACGTTCGAAGCAAAAACCTTGTCCGTCCTATAAGAATAATCCTCTATCTTCTTGCCTTCGGTCTTTACGTTGCAGTTGAACACGCTTTCAAGCTTATCTTCATAAACTCTTTCGAGATCGCTCAGCTCGATTACTTCGTCTTTAAACGATATAGCCTTTTTATCCGTTGTGTAACCGATAGTTACGCCCTCGCAACAACTGTCTTCTGCTAATTCCAGCAGGAAACTGCCGTAATTATAGCCGAAAATATCCTGAACGGTCAGCTTGCCGTCGTATTTAAAGCCAAGCCCGTTACCTAAACACATTTTCAAAACGGCTTCGGCAATACCGCCGTAAACAGGCGTGTAGCAAGCCAAAACTTTATTATTGCGCATAAGCCCGGTTACGCGCTTAAAGACGGATAACAACGAGCTTGTTTCAGGCAGACCGTCCTTATCGTAATTCGGCTTAATGAGAACGACCTTGTGGTTTGCGCCCTTGAATTCGGGTGAAATAACGTTTTCAACCTTGTCGGTGGTTACCGCAAAGGATACGAGCGTCGGCGGAACGTCAAGCTTCTCAAAGCTTCCGCTCATCGAATCTTTGCCGCCGATTGCACCGACTTTAAGGTTTTTCTGCGCCATAAACGCACCTAAAAGCGCCGATAAAGGCTTACCCCAACGCTTTTCATCCTTGCCCAATCGCTCGAAATACTCCTGGAAAGTCAAATAAACGTCCTTAAATTCCGCACCGGTTGCAACGAGCTTACAAACCGATTCGATAACGGCAAGATATGCGCCGTGATACGGACTCTTTTCGGTGATAAACGGGTTGTAGCCCCAGCTCATAAACGAACAGTCGTCGGTGTTGGTCTTTTCGATAGAAATCTTTTGAACCATTGACTGAATAGGCGTTCTTTGATATTTTCCGCCAAACGGCATAAGCACCGTGCCTGCGCCGATAGTTGAATCGAACCTTTCGCTAAGTCCACGCTTTGAGCAAACGTTCAAATCGCCTGCAAGCGAAACGTAATTATCCTTAAATCCGCCGCTGACCTTTTTATCGTATTCCTGCGGTTTTGCGGTAACTACGGAAATATGCTTTTCCGCACCGTTGGAATCGAGAAATTCTCTCGAAATATCGACGATGGTGTTTCCGTTCCACTTCATAGTAAGTCTCGGCTCTTTCTTTACGGTAGCGACTACCGTAGCTTCGAGGTTTTCGCTCTCTGCAAGCCGTTTAAACCTTTCTTCATCGCATTTAGCAACGACGACCGCCATTCTTTCCTGAGATTCGCTTATAGCAATCTCGGTGCCGTCGAGACCTTCGTATTTTTTCGGAACGGCGTTAAGGTTGATTTCAAGACCTTCGCTAAGCTCGCCGATAGCGACCGAGACTCCGCCTGCGCCAAAATCGTTGCACCTTTTTATCATACGGCTTGCTTCTTCGTTTCTGAACAGTCTTTGAAGCTTTCTTTCCTCGGGTGCGTTACCTTTCTGAACCTCGGCGCCGCAGCTTTCCAAAGAATGAAGATTGTGCGATTTTGAAGAACCCGTTGCGCCGCCGCAACCGTCCCTGCCCGTTCTTCCGCCTAATAAAATTACGACGTCGCCTGCCGAAGGTCTTTCCCTTCGGACGTTCTTTTCGGGAGTTGCCGCTATAACCGCGCCGATTTCCATACGCTTTGCGGCGTAACCGTCGTGATAAATTTCATCGACTATGCCCGTCGCAAGACCTATCTGATTGCCGTAAGACGAATAGCCCTGCGCTGCGGTCGTTACTATTTTTCTCTGCGGAAGCTTTCCGCCGAGAGTTTCCGAAACGGGCTTTAACGGATCGGCTGCGCCCGTTATACGCATTGCGCCGTAAACGTAAGACCTGCCCGAAAGCGGATCGCGGATAGCTCCGCCTATACACGTTGCCGCTCCGCCGAAAGGTTCTATTTCCGTCGGGTGGTTGTGCGTTTCGTTCTTGAAAAGCAACAGCCACGGCTGTTTTTCGCCGTCAACTTCGACGGTGATTTTCACCGTGCAGGCGTTGATTTCCTCGGATTCGTCAAGCTTATCGAGATTACCCGTCTTTTTGAGATATTTTACGGCTATCGTCGCAATATCCATAAGATTTACGGGTTTTTCTCTGTTGAGAAAGCTTCTCGTTGAGATATATTCGTCGTAAGCCTTTTGCAAAAGCTCGTCTTCAAAGGTCACGTTGTCGATAGTCGTCAAAAACGTGGTATGACGGCAGTGATCCGACCAATAAGTATCTATCATCTTGATTTCGGTTATGGTAGGCTCTCTCCGTTCGGTTTTAAAGTATTGCTGACAGAAGGCTATGTCGTCTTCATCCATAGCAAGTCCAAGCTCGCTAATAAGCTGAATTAAGCCCTGTTTATCGAGCTCGTTGAAGCCCGTCAAGGTTCTGACGGTAGTCGGAATTTCATATTCGGCTTTAAGGGTTTTAAAGCTTTCGAGGCTTGCTTCTCTCGACTCAACGGGGTTTATAACGTATTTTTTAATCTCGCTTATCTCTATTTTGGTTAAGTTGCCGTAAAGTGCGTAAACCTTAGCGGTTTTAACCAAAGGACGCTCTTTTTGCGAAATAATCTGCAAGCACTGTGCGCAGGAGTCGGCGCGCTGGTCGAACTGTCCCGGCAGATACTCGACGGCAAAGACGTATGCGCCGTCAACTGAAAGGCTATCCGAATACACGTCCGTCTGCGGTTCGGAAAAGACGGTGGTCTTTGCGTAATCGAACAAACTTTTATCGATATTTTCAACGTCGTAACGGTTGATTATGCGAACTTTTTCAAGCGCGGAAATACCTAAAAAGGTCTTGACCGACGAGTAAAGCGATTGCGCTTCGTTATCGAAGCCGTTTTTCTTTTCAACGTAGATGCGATAAACCATAATTAAATTTTCTCCTTGACGCCTAGCGCCTTTTTTCCTATATCCGTGCGGTTGTATTTGTTTTCAAACTTGATCTTATCCGCGATTTCATAAGCCTTTTCGACGGCTTCACCGAGCGTGTTAGCCGTTGCCGTTGCGCCGAGAACTCTTCCGCCGTTGGTCTTTAAAACTCCGTCCTCAAGCTTTGCGCCCGCAACGAAAACGTTATCTTCAACTTCCTTTGGAATTACAAGCTCGTAACCCGTTTGGTATTTCTGCGGATAACCGCTTGAAGCAAGAACTACGCAACAAGCCGACTTATCGGAAAACTCTACCTTTATATCGCTCAACGTGCCGTTAGTGGTCGCCATCATAATATCCAGCAAATCGGTCTTTAAAAGCGGTAAAACCACCTGCGTCTCGGGATCGCCGAACCTGCAGTTATATTCGATGACCTTAGGTCCCGAGCTTGTCAGCATAAGACCGAAATACAGACAGCCTTTAAAGGTTCTTCCTTCGTTATTCATAGCGTTAATCGTAGGAATAAAAATCTCGTCCATACATCTTTTTGCTATCTCGTCGGTGTAAAAGGGATTGGGCGCAACCGTTCCCATACCGCCCGTATTCAAGCCCTCGTCGTTATCGAGCGCCCTTTTGTGGTCCATTGAAGAAACCATCGGAACGACGGTTTTGCCGTCCGTAAAGGAAAGCACGGAAACTTCGGGTCCGGTTAAAAATTCCTCGATAACCACGCTATTGCCGCTGTTTCCGAAAATTTTATTTTCCATCATATTTCTTACGGCGTCCTTAGCTTCCTCACGAGTCATAGCTATAATAACGCCTTTTCCGAGCGCAAGACCGTCGGCTTTGATAACGACGGGAATCCTTGCCGTTTCGAGATATTCAAGAGCCTTATCCATATCGTTAAAGCTCTCGTATTCGGCTGTCGGTATGCCGTATTTTTTCATAAGGTTTTTGGAAAAAACCTTACTGCCCTCGATGATAGCCGCGTTTGCCACGGGACCGAAGCAAGGCACACCGACTTTATTCAAAGCGTCAACGGCGCCGAGAACCAACGGATCGTCGGGCGCAACAACGGCGTAATCGATACCGTTTTCCAACGCAAAATTCACTATTTTATCTATTTCCTTTGCTCCGATAGGAACAAGCGTAGCGTCCTTTGCCATTCCGCCGTTTCCCGGCAGAGCAAATATTTTTTCGACCTTTTCGTTTTCCTTGATTTTTTTAATTATAGCGTGTTCACGGCCACCGCCACCGACAACCATAATCTTCATAAAGTAAAATCTCCGTTATTTTTTCGGTTTTGATAATTATCAACCGCCGAATTGATCGTTATTCCGACGGTTAAAGCACGCGCGCTACGGCAAAATTTTTGCCGTAGCGTAACGTAAAATCGTTATCAGTGATGGAAAAGACGCATACCCGTAAACGCCATAACCATATCGTATTTGTCGCAGACCTCTATAACCAGACCGTCCCTTATAGAGCCGCCCGGTTCTGCAACGTATGAAACGCCGCTTCTTTTTGCCCTTTCGATATTGTCGCCGAACGGGAAGAAAGCGTCGGAGCCTAATGAAACGCCCGTTATCGTATCGAGATACGCCCTGATTTCCTCAGCCGTGAAAGGCTGCGGCTGTTCGGTAAAGTATTTCTGCCAGTTTCCGTCGGCGCAAACGTCTTCTTCGTTCTTGTTGATATATCCGTCGATGACGTTGTCCCTTTCAGGTCTTCCGAGCGTGGGAAGGAAGGGAAGATTAAGCACCTTGTCGTGCTGACGCAAAAACCAGGTATCGGCTTTTCCGCCCGCTAAACGTGTACAATGTATTCTCGACTGCTGACCTGCGCCTACGCCGATAGCCTGTCCGTCAACCGCGTAGCAGACGGAATTCGACTGCGTATATTTAAGCGTGATAAGAGCAACTACTAAGTCGCGCTTTGCGCTGTCGGGCAAATTTTTGTTTTTGGTCACGATATTTTCAAGCAGAGATTGATCTATTCTGAAATTGTTTCTGCCCTGCTCGAAAGAAATTCCGTAAACCTGTTTGGTTTCCTTTTCCTGAGGAATATATTCGGGATCGATTTCTATAATGTTATAATTTCCCTTTCTTTTGGTTTTGAGAATTTCCAAAGCCTCGGGCTGATAACCGGGAGCTATAACGCCGTCGGATACTTCTCTTTGTATAAGCTTTGCGGTAGTTACGTCGCATACGTCGGATAAAGCTATAAAATCACCGAACGAACACTGCCTGTCCGTGCCTCTTGCCCTTGCGTAAGCGCAGGCGAGCAAAGAATCGTCAAGACCTTTGACGTCGTCTACGAAGCAAGCCTTTTTAAGTTTATCCGAAAGCTTGTTGCCAACCGCAGCCGAAGTAGGACTAACGTGCTTAAACGAAGTTGCGGCAGGCAAACCAAGCGCGCTTTTAAGCTCTTTTACCAACTGCCAGGCGTTGAATGCGTCAAGAAAATTGATGTATCCCGGTCTTCCGCTCAACACCTTGATGGGAAGCTCGCTGCCGTCAGCCATATAAATTCTCGAAGGCTTTTGATTGGGGTTACAGCCGTATTTCAATTCAAGTTCTTTCATAATCTGATGGTTTCTCCTGAAAATTATTTAACGTTTTTGTTTATTAGTTTTTCCTGATATTCACCGCTTTTTACGTCGGTGTACCTGACGTAAAGCGAAATTTTATTGTCGTCGTCGAGATTGTTCCATATATCTTCGGCAAATTCTTCTACGTCGTCGGGAATAGCAACCCTTTCAGGCTCGCCCTGAAAGGTCGGTATGGGATTTCCGTCGGTAACGTAAGTGTGAATGAAATGTCCCAGACCGTTTTTGGAAGGATAATCGAAGGTATATCTTGCGCAACCCGAACCGTTTTCGTCTATGCTCTTTAAAATACTCATTTTATACGCAAAATCATTATCGCCAAAGGTAATCATTCCGCTTATTCTCGGAGTAAAATTTGGACCGTCCGGCTCGAACTCTCTCGATTTTAACGCTTTTACAAAGCATTCTCCACGCTTTAAGTAATCGTAGATTGTATCCGTCTGGTCGCCGTTGGTGACGATAAGATTGTTTTTATACGTGCGTAGCGCCGAATAGATAATGAGCGAGGGATCTTCAACCTTGCTTACGTCGTAAGGCTCGGTATAAACCGTACCGTCCTTAACCGTAAAAATACGGTTGCGACTGTTTTCGCTCCTTCCCATAATGAAGTAAGCTACGGCGGCTTTCGTGCCGTCCAAGGTCTTTCCGATTACGATTCCCCTGCCAACGTAGGGATTGCCGCTTATGCGCTCGCCCATAGTTTTTACGTCATAAATATTCATATTATCTCTCCTTTTTATTTGCCGACAGCCGCTAAACGGCTACAAACCTTTTCTACCGACAGGGGAAGTATTATCCACTCCGCCTGTTCCATAACGCGCCTTTGCAGAATCTCGGGCGTGTCGCCTTCTTTAATATCAACGGCTTTTTGCATAATGATTTTACCGCCGTCGGGTATCTCGTTGACGAAATGCACCGTTGCACCCGTCACCTTAACGCCGTATTTCAACGCCTGTTCGTGGACCTTTAAGCCGTAATACCCCTCGCCGCAAAACGACGGGATAAGCGAAGGGTGAACGTTGAGAATTCTATCCTTGAATGCGTTCGTGAATTCTGCGCTTAAAATACGCATAAAGCCTGCAAGAACTATGATCTCTATACCGTTTCCGACGAGTATATCCTTAATACGCTTTTCAAACTCTTTTTTATCGGCGCATTGACTTCTTAAAACCGTTTCCGTTTTTACGTTTGCCGTTTCTGCCCTTTTAAGCGCGTAAGCGTCGGCTTTATCAGAGATAACCAAAGCTATCTCGCCGCTTTTTATTATACCGCTTTTTTGCGCGTCTAAAAGCGCTTGAAGATTTGTTCCGCCACCCGAAACCAGAACGGCTATTTTAATTTTTTTCACTTTTATCTACTCCGAATCACGCAAAGATAACGCCATTTTCGCCCTTTACGATTTCGCCCATAACGTAAGCGTCCTCGCCGTTGGCTTTAAGCACTTCCACAGCCTTTTCGGCGTCGTCCTTCCTGACGACGATACTCATGCCTACGCCCATATTGAAGGTGTTGAACATATCCCTTTCGGGGATATTGCCCGTCTTTGCGATAAGGTCGAATATCGGTAAAATTCTGAGCTTAGAGCGGTATATTTTGGCGGCGTAGCCATCGGGCAGACTTCTCGGAATATTTTCGTAAAATCCTCCGCCCGTTATGTGCGAAATGGACCTTACCGTAACCTGCTCCAACAGCGCAAGCACAGGCTTGACGTAAATCCTGGTAGGAGTCAGCAACGTCTCGCCGACAGACTTGCCGCCAAGCTCGCTCATGGGCTTGGATATATCGCTTTTGCCAACGTCGAACACCTTTCTTACAAGCGAAAAGCCGTTGCTGTGAACGCCGCTTGACGGAAGCGCGATAATTACGTCGCCTTCCTGCATAGTAGCAGGGTTAAGTATCTTCTTTTTATCTACGACGCCGACGGAAAAACCTGCAAGGTCGTATTCGTCAACTGGATAAAAGCCCGGCATTTCGGCGGTTTCTCCGCCGATGAGCGCAGAGCCCGACTGCACGCAGCCTTCGCACACGCCCTTTACTATGTCGGCTATTTTTTCCGGCACGTTCTTTCCGCAAGCGATATAGTCGAGAAAAAACAACGGCTTTGCACCGCAACAAACGACGTCGTTTACGCACATTGCAACGCAGTCTATGCCTACGGTATCGTGCTTATCCTGTATGAACGCAAGTTTCAGCTTGGTTCCGACTCCGTCGGTACCGCTGACAAGAACAGGCTGATCCATACCTTTTACGTCAAGCTCGAAAAGACCGCCGAAACCGCCCACGTCCGAGCATACGCCCTTCGTCAGCGTTTTTGCGATGTGCTGTTTCATAAGCTCGACGGCTTTGTAGCCGGCGGTGATGTCAACGCCCGCGGCAGCATAACTTTCAGATTTAGAATTTTTCATATAAATTTACTCCTTTCCGTTCCAACAATATGTGCAAATTTTGCAAGGATCGATGCCGATAGCTTCTATCATACCCTCGATGGTCTGGTATTCAAGCGAATCGAATTTCATCTGCTTGCAGATGGTTTCCCTGAGCTTTTTACCCCTTTCGGTCGTGCCGACGAGGTATTCGTCTATATGCCTGAAACCTTCCTCGCCCTCAAGCTCGAAAATAACGCGCCTTGCAAGCAGCTCCATTTCGGAATTACTCCTTGAAAAGTTAAGGTATTTGCAAGCGTACATAATCGGCGGACAAGCCGAGCGCATATGCACAGCCTTTGCGCCGTTTTTAAACAAAAAGCTGACCGTTTCGTTAAGCTGTGTTCCACGGACTATACTGTCGTCCACAAACAACAACCTTTTGCCTTTTATCAGTTCGACGATAGGAATCTGCTTCATCTTGGCGACCTTGCGCCTTTCGTTCTGGTTGGAAGGAATAAAGCTTCTCGACCATGCCGGGGTATATTTTATGAACGGCCTTGCGAAAGGCACTCCGCTTGCATACGAATATCCTATTGCGTGCGGAGTTCCCGAATCGGGCACGCCGCTGACGTAATCGACCTTCGGCAAACTTTGACTCTTTTTTTCGTTTTCAGCCATAATTCTGCCGTTGTTCATTCGCATAACCTCGACGTTCCTTCCCTCGTAAGAAGCGTTCGGGTAGCCGTAATAAGTCCATAAAAAGGCGCAGATTTTCATTTCGTCCTTGCCGGGATTCAGGACCTTGACTTCGTCCGGCGAAATATCGACTATCTCGCCCGATTTCAATTCCTTGTAACCTTCGTAACCCAGCTTTTCGTAAGCGAACGACTCGAACGATACGCAGTAGCCGTCGTTCTTCTTGCCTATTCTTACGGGCAATCTGCCGTCCTTATCCCTTGCGGCGACCAGATGACCGTTTTCAAACAGCAACAGCAGCGAACAAGAGCCTTCTATTCTGCTTTGAGCGTATCTTATACCATCCTCCAAAGTATCCTTTTCGTCTATCAGCGAAGCGACTATCTCCGTGGAATTTACGCTGTTACCCGACATCGTCTGAAAAACCACGGCGTTGCCGCTGAGCTGTTCTTCAACAAGCTTTTCGCCGTTTGCGACGTGTCCTACCATAGCGATAGCGTAAATGCCGAACTTTGACCTTATCAGCAACGGCTGCGGATCTACGTCGCTTATACAGCCTATGCAGGCGTTGCCTTTAAGCCTCGTAGTTATGTTGTCGAACTTCGTTCTGAACGGAGAGTTTTCTATGTTATGTATCTCTCTCGTAAAACCGTCCTCGCTGTTGACGGAAGCCATTCCCGCCCTTGCTTTACCTAAATGAGAGTGATAATCGACGCCGAAAAATACGTCGAGAACGCACTCCTTTTTACTCGTAATACCAAAAAATCCACCCATAATAGCACCTTCGATCGGTAAAATACAGTCTAATTAACGCTTTTTGAAACCAGCTTATCCTTTTCGAGAACGGCTTGTCTGTCTCTTTCCTTCTTGTCAGCCAACGCTTTTGCAAGGCTTTCGTCGCTTAAAGCGAATATCTGCACGCACAACAAGGCAGCGTTTACGGCGCCGTTTACCGCAACCGTCGCAACCGGGACGCCTGAAGGCATCTGCACCGTGGATAAAAGCGCGTCAAGCCCGGAAAACCTGCCCGAATCGATCGGAAGTCCGATAACGGGAAGAGTAGTCTGCGCGGCGACGGCTCCCGCTAAGTGAGCCGCCATACCTGCGGCGGCAATGATCGCGCCGAAACCTTCGTTTATTGCGTTTTTCGCAAATCGAGCCGCCTCGAACGGCGTTCTGTGTGCGGAATAAACGTGAATTTCGTACGGCACGTTAAAGCTTTTCAACGTGTCCGCAGCCTTTTGCACTACGGGCAAATCGCTGTCGCTGCCCATAATAATCGCAACTTTTTTCATTAAATATCTCCTGTCGGTAAAAAAATTTTTTCCTGAAAAATAATAAAGAGCGCACTGCGGCTTAGCCTAAGTGTGCCCGTACGGTCGGCAAAACAAAAATTGGATTTTTATCTGTTACAATTTTCACCTTACCGTCGGTGACTGCTTCGTGAGTTGTATATACTTAGTTATATACTTATATTACCACCGGCGGCTTTTTTTGTCAACTCGTTTACGGCTAACTAAGCAAAATGAAAGATACAATATGCTGTTTTTTAAGCCATTTTTTACACTCGGCTAAATTAGCGGTTTTATGATTGACAATATCTGACGTTTGTTATATAATGGTCGTTATAGGATACGGTTTTAAAAATTGCGAATACTAAAAGCCGTACGGTTTTTAATCTAAACCGTTGCAGATAAATTCGGCATCGGTTCGGATACGGAGCATTCAGGATGAACATCGGCATAGTTTTTGCTGGCGGAGCTGCAAAAGGCGCTTATCAGGCGGGCTTTATGAAATCTTTTTTCAAGTACATCGACAGGGACGATATTAAAGCTGTTTCATCGTCCTCTATCGGCGTTCTGAACGGATATGCCGTAGCCGCCAATAAAGTCGACCAAATGTACAATTTCTGGAAATATTGCCATTTCGACAACCTTTTCGAGCTGATGAAAAGCATTTATTTTCAAGGGTACGCAAAAAGAATAGTCAACCTTTTCGTCGATAAGGACGACTTCGTAGATATTCCCTTATACGGCGGCATCACTCTTTTTCCCCTGCTCGATTATAACGTTTGGAAATTCGAAGGCGAATACAACCCCGAATGGCGAAGGTTTGTAAGGGGCGCAATCAATTTTCCGCCGTTTATGACTCCGATACACGTTTTCCGCAAGCGTCTGGCTTTTGACGGCGGACTTATCGACAACATTCCCGTCCGTCCGTTAATGGAAAAGGAGGATCTCGATTTTATACTCGTTCTGCACTTTCAGTCGCTATACAAAGTCCCTGAAATTTACAGACACGGAAAAACGGTTATTTTAGACCTTGACGTTTCTTACAAAAACGTTTTCCGTAAATATATGTTCGATTTTTCCAACAGAGCGCTGAACAATATGCTTTCAAGCGGCGAAGCTTACGGAGAGGAAATCTGCGGCAGACTTTTTAAACCGGGCTACACGCTCGATTCCATCAAAGAAGAAATCAAACTCATTTACGAAGAAGAAGCCGAATACCGTCTGAAATACCCGAATATGTCCTGGATAATTAAAGCCAACAACATAACGAATACCATTTTCAATTACAAAAATCCGTACAGAGAATTTTCTCACAACAGAAAAAAGGATAAATCATGAGCGTTAAAAGATGTCAGAAATGTAATTCAATAATCCCCGACGGCGACGTTTGCCCCTGTTGCTCGGCAAACGTGCATGAAGAAGAGATAACGGGCAGTTACCTGAAAGATTTGCCGAAACACTCCTCTCTCGTCAACGTTTGCTTTTTAATGGCGATAAACGTATCGTTCGTGCTTCTTATGATAAATGCGGTTACAGGCAAAACGCTGTGGGCGCCGTACCCCATTATGGTGCTTCTCGGTTTATGCGCCTTAGTCAACGCGCTATGCTCGAAAAGCATTAAAAAATTCGTATCCAAGCTGAGAAACGGTTTGTTTATTCTGCAATTCGTCGCCTGGATCGTCGGCGCGGTGCTTATTATTTCAAAACGCAACAACACCCAGCTCGATTGGATTTTTTCATACTTTACGCCGCTGAGCAGCGTGGCTATGATACTGTTTATCATGGTCGTCACTTTTCTCGGCAAAATCGACCTTAAATCGGTAATAGGCTCTCTCGTTCTTTACCTTTTCGTTACGGCAGTACCGCTGCTTTATCTTCTCTTTATAAAGATTTCGCAGATCACGCCTATGCCCGATCTTGCTTTTCCCGACCAGCTTGCGGTAATAATTATGACAAGCGCGTTCGGCGTAACGTTTTTATCGCTGGTCGATATAGGTTATATTTACCTGACCAACTACAAGGAATTTCCCGAAAACAAATGATTTTTTAGACCGCCAACGCTGTTTTGCGGTCTTTTTCATTTTTTATTCCGAGCAATAAAGCGCATAAAACACATACTAAAAGGCAGGGAATTTACTCAACTCCCTGCCTTTGATTTTATCGTTATAAATCTCAATCCTCGTAGCCGTTAGGATTTTTAAGCTGCCAGTTCAGAGCCGTTTGACACATGTCGTCGATACCGAGTTTTGCGACAAAACCGAGCTTTTCTTTCGCCAAACTTGCGTCGGCATAGCATTTTGCGATATCTCCGGGACGCCTCGGCGCAATCTTATAAGGAATTTCCCTACCCAACGCCTTAGAAAAAGCTTTCACCATCTGAAGCACGCTGTAACCGTTTCCCGTTCCGAGATTGACCACGAAACAACCCTGCTTATCCATCTTATCGACTGCAAGAACGTGACCTTTTGCGAGATCGCAGACGTGTATGTAATCACGAACGCCCGTACCGTCCTCGGTGTCGTAATCGTCGCCGAAAATATTGAGGTAAGGCAGCTTACCTACGGCGACTTTCGTAATATACGGGCAGAGATTGTTAGGAATGCCGTTGGGATCTTCGCCTATAAGCCCGGACGGGTGTGCGCCGACAGGGTTGAAATATCTCAGAATAGCTATGTCCCAACCGTTGTCGCTCTTGTATAAATCTTTAAGGATATACTCGATAAAAAGCTTGGTGCTTCCGTAAGGGTTGGTCGTCGAAAGCGGAAAATCTTCGGTGATAGGCACGGCGTGCGGATCGCCGTAAACCGTTGCGCTCGATGAAAAAACGAGCTTTTTGCAGTTGAACTCGCGCATAACCTCGACGAGGCACAACAGTCCGCCGATATTGTTATGATAGTATTCGATAGGCTTTGCCACCGACTCTCCGACGGCTTTAAAGCCTGCAAAATTGATTACGGCGTAAACGTCGTTCTCGGAAAAGATTTTCCTTAACGCGTCCTTATCGAGAATATTGTTCTCGTAAAATCTCACCTTTTTTCCGGTAATCTTTTCCACCCTTTCGATAGCTTTATATTTAGAGTTTGAAAGGTCGTCGACAACGATTGCGTTGTATCCGCTTTCCAACAATTCGCACAGCGTATGGGAACCGATATATCCGGCGCCGCCGGTTACGAGAATATTTTTCATAACACACCTCAAACCGCGCCGAAAGCGAGCTTATAGCACGGTTATCACAATTTTTTGATATTATTTGTAAAGCGGAAAATCTTTCAGAAGCTCTTTAACTTCCGCCTTGACTTCCTTGACGGCAGACTTGCCTTCCTTGATAATTCTCGTTATCATTTCGGCTATCTTAACCATTTCAGGCTCTTTCATACCGCGAGTCGTAACCGAAGGCGTGCCTATTCTTATACCCGACGTAACCGAAGGCTTTCTCTTTTCGTTGGGTACGGTATTTTTGTTTACGGTGATGTTAGCTTTTTCAAGGTTCTGTTCGAGTTCGAGTCCCGTCATTTCGGTATCGGATAAATCGAGAAGCATCAAGTGATTATCCGTTCCGCCGGAAACGAGCTTGATTCCGTTTTTGATAAACGTATCAGCCATAGCCTTTGCGTTTTTGACTATCTGAGTCTGGTAATCCTTGAATTCATCCGTCAAAGCCTCGCCGAAAGCAACGGCTTTACCTGCGATGACGTGTTCCAACGGACCGCCCTGCATTCCCGGAAAAATTGCTTTGTTGAGCTTAGGGCCAAGCTCTTCCTTAGCCATAATTACGCCGCCGCGAGGTCCGCGCAAGGTCTTGTGAGTCGTCGTCGTGACAATATCGGCAATTCCCACGGGGTTGGGGTGCAGTCCTGCGGCTACAAGACCTGCTATGTGCGCCATATCTACCATAAGGTATGCGCCTACTTTATCGGCTATTTCCCTGAATCTCTTGAAATCGATTATTCTCGGATATGCGCTTGCACCGCAAACGATAAGCTTCGGCTTGCATTCGAGAGCAATAGCTTCTACTTTGTCGTAATCTATAGTTTCCGTAACGGGATCTACGCCGTAAGGAACGATATTGAAATATTTACCGCTCATATTGGCTTTTGAGCCGTGAGTCAGATGTCCGCCGTGAGAAAGGCTCATTCCCATAACGGTATCGCCGGGCGTCAACAAAGCGAAATATACCGCCTGGTTAGCGCTCGCGCCGCTGTGAGGCTGAACGTTAGCGTATTCGCAACCGTAAATTTTTTTAAGTCTTTCGATAGCCAGCGTTTCGATTTCGTCAACGTATTTGCATCCGCCGTAGTAACGGTGACCGCTGTAACCTTCGGCGTACTTGTTCGTAAGAACCGAGCCGACCGCTTCCATTACGGCGGGGCTTACGAAATTCTCGCTGGCAATAAGCTCGATGGTGTTTTGCTGGCGCTTCAACTCCTTGTTGACCGACGCATAAACTTCAGGATCCTGCGCTTTTAAAATCTTGTACTTCATAACATCTCCATAATTTTGTAAATATTAAAAATCTATTCCATTATACCGCTTTTTTTTTCCGTTGTAAATTGATTTATGCTACTTATTTGATTTTTAGGTAAAGTCCGCAGTGGCAGGGGCCGTAAAAGCTTTCGTCGGCAATCTGAGCCCTGAACTCCTCGCACATACACTTGTTTTCGGGCAGCTTGCCCACTTTACAGGGACAGTAGCCTTCCTTTTTTTCAAGACCTTTTTTTATCGCATTGACGATTTCTTCGTTGGGATTCAGTATAATTTTCATACTTTTTTCTCCTTTTTACTTATAGTCTTTTCTAATTATACCATATTTTAACCGAAATGCACAGCAAAAACTCTCGATCAGCTTCAAAACGAATATTTTACTCTCGACAATACTTGACAACAATTTTCATATAAATTATAATGTCTTTACGACTTATAATCGTAATATTAAAAAATATTTTATATCTTTTCGAGGTAACAATGGAGCGCATCGACGATATTTTCGGCAAAATGGTCTTTAACGACAAGGTTATGAAGGAACGCCTGCCCGAGGACGTTTATTTGAAATTGCAGGAAACCGTTTCAACCGGATACGAGCTTGACAAGGAAACGGCTAACATTATCGCCGACGCAATGAAAGACTGGGCTATAGAAAACGGCGCAACTCACTTTACGCACTGGTTTCAGCCTATGACGGGTATTACCGCCGAAAAGCACGACAGCTTCGTCGAGCCTTCAAAAGGCGGCGGTTGCATTCTTAAATTCAGCGGAAAATCTCTCGTCAAGGGCGAAAGCGACGCTTCGAGCTTTCCGAGCGGCGGTTTAAGAGCCACCTTCGAAGCACGCGGTTACACTGCGTGGGATCCTTCGAGCTACGCTTTTTTAAAGGACGGAAGCCTCTGTATTCCGACTGTTTTCTGTTCTTACGACGGCTCCACTCTCGATAAGAAAACTCCTCTTTTAAGATCCAATCAGGCAATCAACAAACAGGCGCTCAGAATTTTAAAGCTGTTCGGCAATACCGACGCTAAAAAGGTTTTCGTCAGCGTAGGCGCCGAACAGGAATATTTCCTTATAGATAAAAACGTTGCCGAAAAACGACTCGACCTTATGATAACCGGCAGAACGCTTTTCGGCGCAAGACCGCCCAAAGGTCAAGAGCTTGACGACCATTACTACGGTTCGATAAAGCCGAGAGTTTCGGAATTTATGAAGGACCTCGACAGAGAGCTTTGGCTGCACGGCATTCCTTCAAAGACCAAACACAACGAAGTTGCGCCGGCTCAGCACGAGCTAGCTCCGACCTACGGCGAAGTCAACACCGCAACCGACCACAACCAGCTGACTATGGATATTATGAAGCTGGTCGCAAAAAGACACGATATGGTCTGTCTGCTTCACGAAAAACCTTTCGAATCGGTCAACGGCAGCGGTAAACACAACAACTGGTCGCTCACGACCGATACGGGCATAAACCTTCTCGAACCGGGCAAAACGCCGTTTGAAAACGCTCAGTTTTTACTGTTCCTGACGGCTGTAATTTCAGCGGTCGACGATAATCAGGAGCTTTTGAGAGCCTGCGTAGCTTCCTGCGGCAACGACCACAGACTGGGCGCAAACGAAGCGCCTCCCGCCATCGTTTCGATATTTTTGGGCGACGAGCTCACCAATATTTTACACGCTATCGAGGAAGGCGAAAATTACAGCGGTTCCAAAAAGCAGATACTTGAAATCGGCGTAAACTGTCTGCCCAAGTTTTCAAAGGATAACACCGACAGAAACAGAACCTCCCCGCTTGCTTTCACGGGCAATAAATTCGAGTTCAGAATGGTAGGCTCGTCGCTGAGCATTGCAGGTCCTAACATAGTCCTTAATACGGCGGTAGCCGACAAGCTCAAAGAATTTGCCGACGAGCTTGAAAACGCAGACGACTTCAAAACCGCGCTCAACGAGCTTATCAAGCGCAACGTCAAACAGCATAAACGCATTCTGTTTAACGGCAACAATTATTCCGAAGAATGGGTAAGGGAAGCTGCGGCAAGAAAGCTGAGCAATCTCAAAACCACAGTCGACGCAATTCCCAATCTTATTTCCGAAAAGAGCGTAAGACTTTTCGGCGAACACGGCGTATTTTCTAAACAAGAGCTTTTCTCAAGATGCGATATACTGCTCGAAAATTACTATAAAAGCATAAACATCGAAGCGATGACTATGGTGGATATGGCGACCAAGCTCATCATTCCCGCTTGCTTTAAGTATGAAAAAGAGCTTGCAGACCTTATCTATAAAAAGGAAAACTGCGCAACGGGCATAAGCTCCAAAGCCGAAGAAAAAAGGCTTAAAGTCATCGCCGTTTACGTCGATAAGCTTTACGATTCGGTTGAAAAACTGCAAAAAGACCTTAAAGCCAACGATAAGCACTGCGAGATTTACGAAACGGCAAAATATTTCAAGGATACCATTCTTACCGATATGGAAACGGTCAGAACTTACAGCGACAATCTCGAAGCAATCGTTTCAAAGGAATATTGGCCGATACCGAGCTATTCGGACCTGCTGTACAGTATAAAATAACGTTAAATTACGTTTAAAAATTTCAAAAGTCACGATATAACTCGATTATCGTGACTTTTTTATTGTTAAACGAAAAATGGATAGTTTGTTCGTCTCATTGAAACGAATCAAACCCTCCAAGTCATCCAACGGATTATGAATGTTTTTATTCAATTTTTTAGTTCTTCAAAACAAAGACGGGTATCCCGTTTCTGTCATTTTTGGAAGTGATGAAAAGTGCGTTGTGACGGCACTTTGTGCCACTTCCTTAACCGGCTCACTTTTTTAGGGTATTTTTAACTGTTTTATAGACTTTCCATCATTAAAAAGTCTTTCAATTTGATATGCTTTACAACGCTCGTTGAATAGTCAATATCATCGTTTGTAATAATGATTTTTTGTGAAAGATTGTCTATGTTCTTAAATGCGTTAAATTCTCTTTGATATGCCTTTTCTTCGGCTACGCTATAAGCCACTTGCACGTAGTATTGCTTTGTGCCTTTAGTTGCCAAGAAGTCTATTTCCTTACCGTTATTGTTATATACATATACCTCATATCCCATATAGATCAACTCGTTATAAACAATATTTTCAAGGTTATGAGTAAGGTCAAAACGATTGTTCATACAACGGATAGAATTGAAACAAACATCGGCATTGTATATTTTTGAATAGTACGAAAGTTCTTTTTTAGTTTTAGGGGAATATTGTTTGACCGACTCGATGATATACGCTTCTTCCAAGTAGCCAAGAAATTTCATTATCGTATTTACCGAACAACTCGTATGTTCTTGCTTGATATAGTCACGAATAGAGCTTGCAGAAAAAATACGGCTATTACTGCGCAAAATGAAATTTACCAAGCTCTTAAACAACCTTTCTTTACGTATCTTATATCGTCTGATTAAGTCATTGATAACGATTGTATCATCTAAATCATTCAAGTATCTGCTCTGTGCTTCGGGAGAATCAAACTCAAATCGTTTAGGAAAACCACCCCAAACAAGATAGTCCGTAACCGAGACTTCTTTTCCAAGTTCTTTGCAATACTCTACAATTTCCTTGTAAATGAAAGGTCTGATACGAAACGCAACGTATCTGCCCGATAATTCTTTTGTAAATTCGCCCGATAAAAGTTTGGAATTTGAGCCTGTAATAAACAAAGAATAATTATATAATCTTAATGTTTTACAAGCGTCTTGCCAACCGTCAAGCGTTTGAATTTCATCAAAGAACAAATAGCATTTTCCGTCTTTTTTGTTTTCTTCGATATAAGAAATCAACTTATCGGCATTTGTTATATTGGCAGATACTTTTTTATCCTCGAAGTTAAGATAAATAATATTATCCGTCTTTACGCTTATTTCCTTAACGATTTGTTCCATAATGACCGATTTACCGCACCTACGGATTCCCGTAATGATTTTGATTAAATCGGATTCATAAAAGGGGCGAACTTGCTCAATATAGTGTTCTCTTTGTATCATCTTCATCACCTCGGCTATAATATACTGCAAAGTTTTTCATTTGTCAATAGTTTTATTCAATACAACTGAAAGATTTTATAATTCATTAAAAATCGTTCAGTATTTTACACAATAGAGAAAAAAGTGAAAGCTTCAAACTTCCACCTTTATGAATTATAAAAACGTTTTTAGAATGATATTCAAAATATAAAATGCATTCTTGTAAACTTCTGACGAATATGTATCGGGATAGACTTCTCCGTGCATTAGATAGCATCTTAAAAGATAAAGTACTTCAATGATAGCATTTTGCCGGATATGGAAACGGTCAGAACTTACAGCGACAATCTCGAAGCAATCGTTTCAAAGGAATATTGGCCGATACCGAGCTATTCGGACCTGCTGTACAGTATAAAATAACGTTAAATTACGTTTAAAAATTTCAAAAGTCACGATATAACTCGATAATCGTGACTTTTTTATTTTTCCGACTTAGTCAAGTACCACCGGCTTAGCCGGTGGCTTGATTAGGCGCTTCAAGCGCA
>JBJEVF010000041.1:0-10675 GCA_051884215.1 Christensenellaceae bacterium
ATGTTTTTGCTTACTTCACTGAAAGACTTCAAATCTTCTTCTGTCACCATGTTAATAAAATCCCCTTTAAATCTTAAATTTTTTATTTTTTTATTTATTTTTTCCGCATAATGCGGTAGTTTCAAGAGCTATCAGCTCCTCGAAGCCGCGTCAACCGCGTCTTCGAGCGATTTAATATAATCCTGCATCTTTTTCAACGTTTCAGGGCTGTAATTACCGCTCCTTAACATTTCTTCGTATTTAGCTTTCGCTTCTTCTAAAAGCGCGGGATATTCCGTCTTGTCGTCGTAAATATACGGGTAATCCGACTTCGAAGCAGAATCCTTGTTGTTGCCGTTTCCGCCCGAGCCGCTGCCGGAGCTTCCCGAACCGTCCTTGGATACGGAACCCGAACCCGAGCCGCTGCCGGAACCGCTGTTCGAACCGCTTCCCGAACCGGAACCGCTACCCGAGCCGCTTGTAGAGCCGCTACCCGAGCCGGAACCGCTGCCTGAGCCTGAGCCTGAGCCGCTGCCTGAGCCGGAACCGCTACCGGAACCGGAACCGGAACCGCTTCCTGAACCGGAACCGCTACCCGAACCGCTACCGCTCATCGAACCGGAACCTTCGTTAGATCCGCTCATAGAGCCCGAACCGCTATCCTTCGGTAACAGTTTATCCAATGCGTCCTTGATTTCTTCTTTTATTTGCTCGCCCGTTTCTTCAATAGGTTTATCGTCAGGTAATTTTCCAAGCTCTTCCTTAGCTTCGTCCATTATCTTATCCATTTCGCCTTCAACGTTCTCTTTCTCGGTCTGGTCTTTTATCGCCTGAGACAATTCGCCCTTTGACGAGCTGATTGCGTTGTGAACGTTTTCTTTTTCGGTCGGCAACGACGGATCCTTTGCAGCCTGCAATTTATCGTCGAGTCTTTCAAGCGCTTCCGTAAGCGCGTCGCTCGGCTTGCCTTCCGTTCCCGCCTGTATAACCTTTGAAGTTTCGTCGATAAGTTTATCGAGGTCTTCCTTGCTCTCTTTGTCCTGCATTTCCTTATCGAGCTTGTCAAGAGCTTCTTCAACCTTGCTTGCGTTGCCGCTTTCGATTGCTTCCGCCAAATCTTTTAAAGCGTCGCTTTCGGTCTTTTCGGCTTCCTGCTTCATATCCTCGCCGATTTGTTTATGACTGAGTTCCTTTATCTTGTCAAGAATTATCTTCTGAACTTCTTCGATTTTTTCGATCTTTTCTTCGTTGGTTTCGAGATGCTTCAAATCCTCTTCGAGCTGATCTACTATTTTATGTAAATCGTCTTTATCCGCCTTGTTAAGGTCGGATTCGTTTATCGTATCTCTCAACTTCTGCAACATTTCTTCGATAATCGAATCGTTAATGCCTTTGGACTGTTCGATTATCGCGTCTACCATTGTCTGCAAGTCTTCTATTCTTTCGTACTTAGCCTGCGTGGTATCCTGCTTGAACACGCCCCTTTCGTCGTCGAACCCGTATTGACCGTTGGTATCCTTGCTCTTTCCGCCTTCGAATTCGTTGATAAGCTCCAACAACTGTTGTCTCGTCGATTCGGGCAACTCCTTCGTCATCGCCAAAGTTCTGTATTCGTCGATAAGCTGTTTAGCTATCATATTGGCACGCCAGTCTTCCGCAGAAACTACCGTACCGCTGTTTCCCATGTATATCGTTGCGCCGATAAAGAACACCAAAGCTATCGCCGAAGCCACTATTGCGGCGACGGGCCATACGAATTTGACTTCTTTTTCGTCCATCTTATCCAACAGCTCGTTGGTATTCGACCTTTGCTTCTGAGCCATAAAGCTGTCTTCATCCTTGAATTCAAGCATCGTGACGGCTCGTTCTTCAAAGCCTAACTCGTCTACTCTGTTTGCCACCCGTTCGTCCTTAGTCTTGAACGCTATCAGATAAAACAGCGCAAAAGATCCTACTCCCGCAACAACGCCTGCCGCCAGAATGAACAATACTACAGCCCACCATACCTGGAACACTACGCCGACGTGGTAATAGAAAAATTCCCACTTAGTAGCCAGAACGTTGCATAACATTACCCCTATCATCGCAACGAGCATTGCGGCTACCGCGCATAATACAGCCTTCAGCAGCGACTCTTTAGCTACCTTGGCTCTAAATTTCTTTAATGAATTATTATCCATTAAATACCTCCTTGAACTCTCCCGTCCAAATGATTTCATCGACAATATCGTACTCTATTTTATGTGGTCTTGAACGGTTTTAAACCCTGAAATGCAGAATACTCCCATATTGCCACTGCTACCATTATAATTTTTAATGTCAATAATGTCAATAAAAAAAACACAAAAACATATTTTGTGCATAAATAATTTTGTTTTTTGAATATTATTTTGAATAAAAATATCCGTTTTGTCTATATATGTAAAGTTGAAAATATAGTAATGCAAAATTTACAAGCTGAAAAATCGCCCGTTTTATAAATTATTTTGAAATTTTTTCCAATTAAAACAGTACTTTTTAATTTTATTGGTAAATTTAAAAAATTTTTTTATCTGTTTTCACACAATATTAAAAATACGGTTATATATATATCTGAAACGGTCATCTGCGTTAAATTTTTATTAACCGTTCGAGGCGATAAAAACAACCGTTTCGTATGCTGATATATGAATATACCTGAAAACCGCCTCCGAAAGTCGGCTGTTTTCAGGTAATTGTACAAATGAGCATAAGTCAAATATGCGCATATAAATAACATAAATATGTCGTGCAAGAGTTTCGTTTAAATTTTAATACCCGACGAGCGACTGAGCTTACGTTATCGACCGTAATCAATTTTTTAGGCGCTTTTGCAATTTCTCCGCCACGAAAACGGCGTTTTGCGAGCTGATGCGGTCAAAGCCCAACCCCCACAGATTGGCGCACGTCTCCATATCGTTGACGTTAAAGGCGTCAAAGCGCACGTCGCCAAGCATGGTGGACAGCGTTTTAAACTGCATCATATCGTTTTCTTTTATCTGCAGAGCAATGCTTTTTAATTTACACTCCTTAACCAGCTTGCTTAAAACGGTAAGCTGATTCTGCGTAAACGCCGAAATATCAACGAGCAACTCGAATTTTTTATTCTTTAAGATTTTTGCAGTCTTACTTATAGTGTATTTAGTCAGCTTTAAACGCTCGGACTCGCAATCGTCTTTGCTCAACGTGAGATAAACGCCGTCGATTTTAGTGCGTTTTAACAGTTTCGCATTATAAAATACCGTTCTCGGCATATCTCCGCCGAACGGGTAAGATAAGACGGTGTTGATCTTTACGTCCTTTTCGGTTGCCAGAATTTTGCAAGCGTCGACGATTTTGTTCGGCACGAGCGTTATAGAACCGAATCCGAACCGCTTGCAAAGAGCAAACTTGTTTTTCAATTCTTTCGAGGTCGCACCTTCCATAACTACCCAATTAAATTTTTTGAACAGTTTTTTGATTTTGTAATCTATGAATTCGTCGTTAAGTTCGCGATTCGTCAAACCGAAAACTTCGGCTTGGTTTTTTAACCTTTCGACGTCGCTCAAAGCATCTTTTTTCTCGGAATTTAGCGGTAAAGCCTGCAAAGTTGCGCCATCTTGCGTTACTATTTTGAAATTTTTGTCGTCGCTTGCGATATTTTTGACGGGTTCTTGCTGATTTTTTAAAACGTTTTCTTCCATAAACACTCCTTTTATAAACTAAGTTTATCCATTTTTGACAAATATAAACGGCTTTTTTCAAAATCAGACAATTTTATTTTTCATAAACGTGTTATCGTTTTTACAGGGAGCCCGATTATGATTTTTCAACAGATTGTCGTTATTCTTCTGATGTTTGCAGCTTGTCTTATTTTTTCGTTCGTTATAAACAAATTTTTCAACAGCCGTAACGACGAGGATAAAAACCATACGAAAATTTATTATATTACCAATATCGATAAGAAAAGGAAAAAAAATAAAACTCCCAAGGTTGCGCTGAAAGACGCCGTTATACAACCCGAGGAGTTTCAAAAATATTTAATTGATAACGAAAAAGACAAAAAAGGCTAAAAATCGACGTATAGGTCGATTATCGCCCATTATTTAAGTTAATCGCCGTATTTTTCACCGTCGCCCCACACCCTTTCAAGGTGGTAAAAGAGCCTTTGCTCGTCATTGAAAATATGAACTATTACGTCGCCGGCGTCCAGAACAGCCCATCTGCCTTCGGTTCTGCCTTCCACTCTTTTGACCTCACCGCCATTCTTTTCGATAAATTCTTCGACGTTTTCGCACAAAGATCTGACCTGCGTTTGCGACCGCGCTGACGCAATGACGAAATAATCGGCGATAATGGTTTTTTCGGCAACGTATATCTTAACTATATCCTGAGCCTTTTTATCGGACAAAAACTTGCAAATCGATTCAGCTAATTCCTTTGAATTCATAACTTTCTCCTATCAAATATTATTTAAACTTTCAAGACATTCTTCCGTAAGGGAATATACGTCTTGATTTTTTTGTTTTAAAAATCTGTAAAGCTCGCCGACGGCGAACTTGAAACCTTTTTCGAAATCTTCATCAACGCGTCGACGTATTTTATCTACGCCGTCAAAATCCCTGTCTTCTTCCAGCAAATCCGCAAGAAAAACTATTTTTTCCAGCTTCGACATATTTTTGCGACCGCTCGTATGATAGCGTATGGCGTTCAGAACGTCGCAGTCTTTTATGCCGAGCTCGAATTCGGCAACGTACGCGCCGAGATATTGGTGAACGACCGCGGGCGGAACGTAATGGTCGAGCGTAAAATCCGGGTAAGCCGTAACGTCTTTATATTTTGCAACGTCGTGTAAAAGCGCGCCGAGCGTAGCTAAGTTTACGTCAACTCGCAACCTTTTTGCGTATCTTTGACTCAACGTCATAACGTTTGCGGTATGCCTCAACCGTTTTTCGTTAAGGCTGTTCCGAACGTATTCCTGCAAATAATCGGGCTTTACCAAGCCGTTGACTTTAATATACTCACTCACGCCTTCAGGCAAAAATTCTTCTACCGAAAGACCTAAACCAATGTAGTTCATTATCTTTGAACTTGACAAAGAAGTGCCTGTATAAGTCGATAAAAGAAACTTTTTATCAAAGTGCCGATAATAGAATTTCTGTGCGTCCAAAAAGTCGTCGCCCTCTCTTTTAGTGACGATAATGGTAGCAACGCCGAGTATTTGTCCGGGATTTTTCCATGTAGGAAAATCTTTCAGCATATCGGTGCCTACCATAAAGAAAAGCTCTGCTTCAGGGTAAAGACTTTTAAAATGCTGCAAGGTAAGGTAAGTGTAGCTTATTCCGTCGTTCAAATTCTCATAATCGCTTATTTCAACGTTTTTTTCGCCTTCGAAGGCAATTTTAAGCATATTGAAACGATGATTGAAGGCTATGGGCTTTGCATCTTGCTTGTGAGGAGCGATTTTTGACGGAACGACGAAGGTTTTATCTATTCCGAACTGCCTCATTGCGTTTATTACCGTATTTTTATGCTCGTTATGAACGGGGTTGAAGCTCCCACCGTAAATTGCAATTTTCATACTTCTATATTATCATATTGCGTCACTTTTTTCAAGAATAATTTACGGTTTTTAAGGCAATAATCAAAAAGATATGAAACTTATTTATATTACGTCCTTTATAGACGGGCTTATGGTTTTTTCAGGCTGTTTCGTTCTTTTTAACTGCATATTTAAATCTATGGGGCTCTTTAACAAGCTTTCGGGCGTTTTCGCCCTGTTGCTTGCCGTGATTTTTTTCATTCTCTTTTTAAGGCTTAATCTCTCATCGTCGCAAAAAAAGCAGTTTAAAACTACGCTTTCAAAAAAGAAAAAACAATTCGTAGATTCGCTTATTTCAATGAGCGATAGTGAAATAGTGGGTCTTTTAAACGAATACGTTTTCGATAAAAGTCAGCCTATAAGCCGTTTAAACGGCAATTATACTTACAACGGATATACTTTGATTTTTTTGTTTCTCCCTGAAAAAGTTTCAGCCAACCTTGTTGCTTACGTATTAAAAAACGTCAATCCGAAAGAAAAAACAGCCGTGTTTTGCACTATCTTCGATAAAGACGCTCTCAGCTATTGCAAGTCGAACAAAGTACTTACCTTTTCGGTAAACGAAATTTACGACGCAATAGAAAAGACCGATTATCTGCAGGATATGAAAACGACCGCAACGAAACGCTTTGATTTAGGCAATTTAAAATTCAGGTCAAACTATAAAAGAGCGTTGTTTTTCGGTATTTCGTTAGCCGTATTAGGCAATTTCAGCTTTTTTCCGATATATTATCAGATTTCAGGTTCGCTTTTTATAATCTACGGCATTGTCATAGCTTTTTTAGGTAAAATTTCTCCAAAAACCGAATCGAGTTTAAAGGCTTTCGCATCTAAACAGCAAAACTCTCCGTAGCTTAAACCTGCAAGAAATTTCGTTAATTTAATATACATTTTAGGCTTTTGTAAATTTGAATCGCGACGAGTCGTATTCCTGACGCAGCCGGCGTTCGCTACGCTCGGCTAAATTATTTTCAACTTAATCTTTGCGACAGGAAAAGCACACTACGTTCCGCTTGTTGCGAAATATAGTGCGCTAAACTTAAGTTTTATCTTGAATTACGAATATCAAATCCAAACCGCTCTTTTCTTAGTCTTTTATAAACTCTACCACGTCTTCTATTTTGCAATCCAAAAAAGAACATATTCTGTTATGAGTTTTCATTTCAACGTTTTGGTTTGCCCTTAACCTGCGAACCGTTTTGCTATCGATGCCACATTCTTCTCTGAGCCTATATGTGGAAACGCTCTTTTTATCCATCGTTAAAAATAATCTATCTAATTTAAACATTTTACCACCCCAATCGTTGACTTTTATTATTAAGGGGATATAATCCCCATTTTGACAAATGGGTAAGTTTTATGGAATTATGCTAAGAGTTGTTAATAGGCGGCTTACAAAACGAAAACTACAAGCTCGATTGCATAGACGATAAGACGCTTAAAGAAATAACGGAAAGCAGGATTTGTCAGGTTTTAATGCAAATCATACAAATTATTGAAGATGAAAGGTTGTCGGACGCTGATTGCTTTATAAAAATTGAAAAAATAATACGCGCCTTAGAAGAAAATAAAATATTTTGCGACAGGCACGATTTTGGCTAAACGTCGACTTTAATCAGTTTTTCCTTGCTATTTTTCGCCTTCCAAAAAGACTGACGAAATTTTCGTCAGTCTTTCAGATTATTCTAAAATAATTATAGGAATTTCTTTACGGTTTTTAAATTTTAAGTTGGTTTTAAAAAACCGATTATTTTTCCACGGCACCTAATTCGAGCGCGTCGATAATTCTTTTGTTTAAAAGCCAATCGAAAGAACCTACGTTTTCGCCCTGTTTAGCGGCGTAAGAGCCGTCGTAAGTCGGCTTAAACGAGGCGTCGAAGGTTACGTTTCCGTAATAATTGTTACCCGTAGGCGCGCCGAGCTTTTGTTCGAATCCGGCTAAACCTTGCTGTGATGAATTAAACATATAGAACTCAGCGTTGTCCTTGGTTTTACCTTCCGCATAGAAAAGGTTGTTGTTGAATACCACGTTCTTAGTATAATCGGAGCCGAACTCGCTTAACACGAGGCAGTTTGTCGAATTTTTAGTCGCAACGATATTGTTTACGAAAGAGATACCGTCGACCTTGGCGATGATAATTTCCGCACTGCCGCTCGTATTTGCATTGTTGTAAATCGTATTATTCAAAACGGTAGTCGAGCAAACGTAACCGGTCGTATTCGTTTCGTATCCGCCCACTCTTACGCCGACTATGCTGTTATCGTGAACGACGTTGTTTCTCACCAGAATATTTTTAACGGGATATTGTTCCTGCTTTTCTTCACTGCCGATTTCTGTGCCGTATTGGCAGTTAGTCACGGTATTGTACTGCAATATAATATCCCTTGCGCCGTCAACGTAAAGACCTGCGCAATCGGCGTAACTGCACGATACGTTTTCCACAACGTTACCTGCGGCGACGCAATATCTCGGCTGATCGAGACTCGGATTCGTATTGTAACCTGCGTTTCCGTAAAAATCGATACCTATATTTGTGCAGTCGTGAACCTTATTGCCGAGAACGTAAACGTATTCGCAATTAGAAGTCACCGAAAGAACTTCCGACCAGCCCGTAACGGCGTTGTAGATTTCGTTGTCCATAACAAAAATATTGTTTATGCTCTTTGAGCCGTCGCCGAACATAATTATTGCGTTCGCACCTGCATTAGCGTCCTTATCGGGGTCAGCCACCGTAGTTTTTATATCGTGAATAGTACAATTTCTTATTACCAGGTGGTTCTGACCGCCTTCCCACATACAAATTCCGTATGCGCAATAACTTGCGACGTGAGCAATCTCGACGCCTTCGAGAACAACGTATTGACAAGTCGCTTCGACTATTATCGCATTCGATTCCTTATTCTTGGCGTTGTTTACGTAACCGTTGGTTATAACGACGCTTTCGCCGGGGTAATTCCTTATCGTGATAAGCTTTCCGCTTGCGCCTTTACAGTTAAGAAAATAGCCTTCGTAGCTGCCTTCGGCGTTGCTGTCGTAAGTGCCTTGTCTCAAATATATAGTCTGACCTTGCGAAACGCTGTCTATTGCGTCCTGAAACGAGCAGGGATTTGATTTCGTTCCGTCGCCCGTCGCCTTAGGCGCTGCGAAAATTGCATTTTCAACGACTTTGGCTTGATTATCATACTCGCCGAGATTTTTAACGTCGTTTACGAAAGCCGCGTCCTGAACGGTCGCGCCGTCAAGATAAGCTTCTATTTTCTGACTGTAAGACAACTCGCTGCCTTCGTCTATACCGCCGTTTCCGCCGCCCGCGCTTGTTGAATTCTTGCTGTTACCGTCGGAAATTTCCGTTTTTGAAGCAGAAGAAGCGTCGGCTGATTTGCTGTCCGAATGCGAGCTGTCGCTCGTATTAACGGTTTCAGACTGCGAACTTTGCCGCAAGGACTGACTTGTTAAGCCTTCGTCCGTACCCTTTGAACACGCAACCATAGCAAATACCGTCAAGACGGAGACGACCGCAAAAAAAGCTTTTTTTATTGTTTTCACTTTTTCCTCCAATGCAATAAATTGCGTTTTTATTAAACGCCGTGCAAAAAGTCCTTATATAGGTCGGTTATCGGCGTTTTTATATTCGTTTACCGATTTTAAAAACGCAACAAATCCGCTAAATACGGTATTGCTTATACAGTATTAAAAGGATTTTTTTCCGACCGTATAACGATAATTTAATCTTAGCATAAAAAAATTCGTTGCGCAAGCAAAAAAGCTGATTTAATATTTAATTTTGCTTTTATTTAACTTGACATTACGTTTTGCTGCTGTTACAATTATTAAAATTCAGGAGGATATATGGAAAACGAAAAAAACGAAAGGAAAAGCGAAGAAAGCAAAAGCACTTTAATTCACTTCAAAAAAATCCTTACTTATATATTTATCGACGGTCTTTCCGGAATGACGATGGGCTTGTTCTGCACGCTTATTATCGGTACGATTATCGGTCAGATCGGCACGTTGATAGGAAAAATCAATTTACAGTTTTTTACGAGTTTAGGTTATTATATAAGCGCGGTAGGCACTTTCGCCAAGATTATGACGGGCGCAGGAATAGGGCTTGGAGTAGCTTACAAGCTGAAAAAGGACAATCTCGTTGCTATCTCAGGCGGAGTTGCAGGTCTTATCGGCGCGTTTGCATCACAGATTATCGCAAGGAAGGTCTTTTCGGGTTCGATTACGTCGTTGACTTCAGTCGGCGAACCTCTCGGCGCGTTTATTGCGTCGTTTGTTGCACTTGAAATGGGTTCGTTGGTTTCCAAAAAGACAAAGGTCGATATTATCGTGACGCCCGTCGTCGCCATTACCTGCGGTGCGCTCGTCGGCCTTGTATTAGGTCCGCCGATTTCAAACTTTATGACTTTTCTCGGCAATCTCGTCAACAACTCGGCGCAGCAACAGCCCGTGCTGATGGGTATATTAGTCGCCGTCATTATGGGCGTTTGCCTGACGTTACCCATTTCCTCCGCGGCTATCGGCGTCAGTTTAAAGCTAAGCGGAATCGCAGCGGGCGCCGCAGTTATGGGCTGCTGTTGCCATATGATGGGATTTGCGCTTATGAGCTTTAAGGAAAACAAGACAGGCGGTTTTGTCGCTCAAGGGCTTGGAACTTCTATGTTGCAGATGCCTAACCTTGTAAAACACCCGTTATGCTGGTTGCCGCCTGTTATCGCCTCGGCTATATTAGGTCCCGTCGGCGCACTTATAGGAATTACAAGCTCGCCCGTCGGAAGCGGTATGGGAACCGCAGGTCTTGTAGGACCTATCGAAACCTTCTTCGATATGGTAAACAACGGCTGGCACCCTGCGCTTACTCTGCTTATCGTTTTCTTGTTCTGTATCGTCATTCCCGCCGTTTTAACCTGGGCGATAAGCTTGATTTTCAGAAAAGCAAAATGGATAAAAACGGGCGATTTATCGCTTAATCTTTAATAAGTAATGCGGCGTATCGGTTGCGATACGCCGCTATCTTTAAATTTGAACGAAAAAAAGTGAATTGTCAAACTAAGTGCAACACTCAGTTAAGAAAAAGTTAAATAAATCAA
>JBJEVF010000042.1:0-41815 GCA_051884215.1 Christensenellaceae bacterium
TTGATTTATTTAACTTTTTCTTAACTAAGTGTTGCACTTAGTTTGACAATTCACCCTTATGAAAACAGCTTGAGTTATATAGATTTAATTGATATAATAAACTTAAAATAAACTCAAAAAAATAAGAATTTCTCGAGGTGTTTGAGATGAAGTTAAAAAACACTTTGTTAGTCGTAACTGATATTGATAAATCTGTAGAATTTTATACTAAGGTGTTTGGATTTCATGTAATTAACGACTTTGGTGCAAATAAGACCTTGACGGGTGGCTTGACGTTACAAACGCTTGAAAGCTGGAAAGTTTTTATAGGTTCGGATAACGTTTTATTTGGTAGCAATAGCTCGGAGATTTATTTTGAAGATGATAATTTTGATAATTTTGTTGAAAAACTGAAAAGGTGTGACGTGAAATACGTTCATCCCGTAAAAGAGCATTCTTGGGGACAGCGAGTCGTAAGAATATATGATCCCGATAAGCATATTATTGAGATTGCTGAAAATATAAAAATGGTTTGCAAACGTTTTTCGGATAGCGGTTTAACGCCGGAACAAGTTGCAGAAAGAATGGACGTGCCGATAAAATTTATATATGCTTGTATTCGTTAAATTCAATTTATCGGGTGGCGTTTGCAAATAATACTATAACACGATAGTTTATTGTTATTGATAAACGATAAATTATCGTGTTTTTTATTTTTCTATGCGATTAAACTGCAGAAGGTATTAAGCTTTTTTAAAATGCGTTATAATAGTTGACAAAAAGTTTCGATTGTGTATAATTGTATACAAGTATTCAAGAATACAGTAGGAGGCGAAGACATGTTAGTAATATCAGACAAGACGAATTTATTGGAACAGAACACATACAAATATTCGTTACAGAACGTAAAGGAGCCGAATTTATACAGGGATATTTACAGTTACGACGAAGTGCCTAAAATTGCTTTCAATCACAGAAGATGTCCTATGAATATGCCTAAGGAAATATGGATTACCGACACCACGTTCCGTGACGGACAGCAATCGGTTGAGCCGTACACCGTCGAGCAGATAGTAGACATATATAAAATGATGGCGAAACTCGGCGGACCTAAGGGTATAATCCGTCAGACGGAGTTTTTCATTTACAGCAAAAAAGATAGAGACGCTCTTGAAAAATGCAGGGCGTTAGGATATAAATTCCCTGAAATTACGACCTGGATTCGTGCAACTAAGGAAGATTTCAAGCTCGTCAAAGAAATGGATATAAGAGAGACGGGTATTTTAGTCAGTTGTTCGGACTATCATATTTTCAAAAAACTGCATATGACGAGACAGGAAGCTATGGAACACTATCTTTCGGTCGTTTCGCAGGCTTTCGAAGCGGGAATAATACCGCGTTGTCATTTCGAGGATATAACCCGCGCTGATTTTTACGGTTTCGTAGTTCCGTTCATCAACGAGCTTCACAAGCTTTCCGTTCAGGCGAACATACCTGTAAAAATCAGGGCGTGCGACACTTTGGGCTACGGCGTTCCGTTCAGCGAAGTAGCTTTACCGAGATCGGTTCCGGGCATAATTTACGGCATACAGCAGTATTCCGACGTTCCGAGCGAGCATATCGAATGGCACGGTCACAACGACTTTTACAAAGCCGTAACGAACGCTACGACGGCTTGGCTTTACGGCGCGTGCGCAGTAAACTGCTCGCTTCTCGGTATCGGCGAAAGGACGGGTAATATTCCGCTCGAAGCTATGGTTATGGAATACGCTTCGTTAAAGGGTACGCTTGACGGAATGGATCCTACTATGATTACCGAAATAAAGGATTATTTCAGGCGTAATATGCACTATGAAATTCCGCCTATGACGCCGTTCGTCGGCGAAAGCTTCAATCAGACAAGGGCCGGCATTCACGCCGACGGTTTGTTGAAGGATACGGAAATTTACAATATTTTCGATACCGATAAGATACTTAACAGACCTGCAACGGTAATCATTTCAAAGACCAGCGGTCTTGCGGGAATTGCTTACTGGATAAATACTCATTACAGGCTGCTCGGCACGGATAAGGAAGTGGATAAGCGCAGCGAGCTTGTCGCAAAGATTAAGGAATGGGTAGATAAAGAATACGAAAACGAAAGGCAAACCTGTATTTCTACCAACGAGATAGTCGAGCTTGTTGAAAAATATTCCGACCTTAAAGAGTTTTAAATATGTCAGATATTAAACATTCGACGCTGTCGGACACCGTTTTCAATCAGCTTGAAAAAGATATTTTATCTTCTAAATACAAAAAAGGCGACCTGCTCACGGAAATTGGTCTGAGCAAGGCTCTTAACGTGTCGAGAACGCCCGTAAGAGAGGCTATAAGGCGGTTAGAACAGGAAAATCTTTTGATTGAAACGCCTAAGGGACACGTCGTAAGCGGTCTGGAATTCAGCGACGTCATCGATATTTACGATATAAGATTAAAGATTGAAGGAATTGCCACCGCACGGTGTGCGCTTCACGCCGACGCACAGGTTATAAAGCAACTCAAAGACGTTCTCGATTTGCAGGAATTCTACACATTAAAGGGCGAAGCCGAAAAGATTCAGAGCGCAGATTCGGATTTTCACGAGATAATATACAGAAACTGTCACAGCGATATTTACTCGTCGATCCTTATGAGCTTGCACCGCAAAGTGCAATACACGAGGCGGTTTTCGCTTGCGGTGAGCGACAGGGCAAACTGCGCGCAACAAGAGCATAAACAAATTTTTTTAGCTATTAAAAATCACGACGAAGCTTTGGCTGAAAAGCTGGCTATAGAGCATATCGACAATGCAAAAAACAGTATTATGAGGTTAAATAAGTAATATGGGACTTACAATTTCACAAAAAATCATTAAAAGTCACCTTGTATCGGGAAATATGGTTCAGGGTGAAGAAATTTCCATCAGAATCGATCAGACTTTGACTCAGGACGCAACGGGTACTATGGCGTATCTCGAATTCGAGTCTATGGGACTCGGCAGGGTAAAAACCGAAAGGTCGGTTGCTTATATCGATCACAACACCTTGCAGTGCGGCTTTGAAAACGCAGACGATCACAGATATATCCAGACGGTCGCAAAAAAGCACGGCGTATATTTTTCCCGTCCCGGTAACGGCATTTGCCATCAGGTTCACCTTGAAAGGTTTTCCCGTCCCGGAAAAACGCTTATCGGCTCGGATAGCCATACGCCGACGGGCGGCGGTATCGGTATGCTCGCATTCGGCGCGGGCGGTCTCGACGTAGCCGTTGCAATGGGCGGCGGCGCATACTTTATCACTATGCCGAAAATGATCAAGGTCAATTTGACGGGCAAGCTCAATCCTTTCGTTTCCGCAAAGGACGTCAGCCTGGAAATTCTCAGAATTTTATCCGTTAAAGGCGGAGTAGGCTCAATCATCGAATGGGGCGGCGAAGGCGTAAAAACGCTCAGCGTTCCAGAAAGGGCTACGATTACCAATATGGGTACGGAGCTTGGCGCGACCACTTCGATTTTCCCTTCGGACGAAATAACGCTTGAATTTTTGAAAAAACAGGGAAGAGCCGAAGATTACGTTCCGCTTGAAGCCGACGCCGACGCCGTTTACGACAGGGTTATAGATATAAATCTTTCTGAACTGGAACCGCTTATAGCTTGTCCGCACAGCCCCGATAACGTCGTCAAAGTAAAATCGCTCAAAGGAACGAAGGTCAATCAGGTGTGCATAGGCTCCTGCACGAACTCGTCGCTTATGGATATGTTAAAAGTCGCCGCACTTTTAAAGGATAAAAAGGTGGAAGAGAGCGTAAGCCTTTCCATTTCGCCGGGCTCCAAGCAGGTTTTGACTATGCTTTCCGAGTGCGGTGCGCTTTCGGATATTTTGCAGTCGGGCGCAAGGGTTTTGGAATGCGCTTGCGGACCTTGCATAGGTATGGGCTTTTCGCCAAACTCGCAGGGCGTAAGTTTAAGGACGTTCAACCGCAACTTCCTCGGAAGAAGCGGAACAAAGGACGCAAGCGTATATCTCGTTTCGCCTGAGGTTGCCGTTGCTTCTGCTTTATCCGGCGAAATCACCGATCCGAGAGAGCTTGGCGTTATGCCCGAAATTGTAATGCCTGATAGTTTCAGGATAGACGACAGCGCAATAATTCCGCCTGCAAGAGAAGGTGAGGAAGATAAGGTGGAGGTTTTAAGAGGACCTAACATCAAGCCTTTCCCCGAAACTCAGCCGATGACGGACAGCTTTAACGCAACGGTTGCTTTAAAGGTCGGCGATAACGTTACGACCGATCATATTATGCCTGCCGGCGCAAAGATTTTACCTTACAGGTCGAATATTCCCTTCCTTTCTAAGTTCTGTTTCAGCGTCGTTGACGAAGGCTTTTCAGAAAGGGCGAAGGAGCTTAAATCGAGCGTAATCTTAGGCGGCAGCAATTACGGACAGGGCTCGTCGAGAGAACACGCCGCGCTCGTTCCGCTTTACCTTGGCGTAAAAGCCGTCGTAGCAAAGAGCTTTGCGCGAATCCACGCGGCAAACCTTATAAATGCGGGAATTATGCCTTTGACGCTCGAAAACGAGAACGATTACGATAAAATAAATCAACTCGATTGCGTTGAGATCGTCGATATTTTCAACGGTATGAAAAAAGGCAGAGTTACTTTAAAGGATAAAACTACCGGCAAGGAATATCAGCTTAAATGCGATTATACCGACAGGCAGGCCGAAATTTTAAAAGCAGGCGGTTTGTTGGCTTACACGAAATTGAACGGTTGAGGTTGAGTTATGGAAAAGATTAAAATGACTACTCCGCTCGTCGAAATGGACGGCGACGAAATGACGAGAATTATCTGGAAACAGATAAAAGACGAGCTTATTTGCCCATTCGTCGATTTAAAGACCGAGTATTACGATTTAGGTCTGGTTCACCGCAACGAAACCGACGATAAGGTTACTATGGAAGCGGCTCTTGCGAACAAGAAATACGGAGTCGGCGTCAAATGCGCAACAATTACGCCCAACAAGCAAAGGGTGGAAGAATACAATCTGAAAGAGATGTGGAAAAGCCCTAACGGCACTATAAGGGCGGTCCTTGACGGAACGGTTTTCAGAACGCCTATCATTATCGACAGCGTAAAGCCTGCGGTTAAAACCTGGGAAAAGCCCATAACTATCGCCCGTCACGCTTACGGCGACGTTTACAAGGCAAGCGAGATAAGGACTACCAAAAAGGGCGTTGCCGAATTGGTATTCACCGATGAGGACGGAGTCGTTACCAAAGAAAAAATTTACGATTTCGAATGCGGCGGAGTTTTGCAGGGACAGTTCAACAAGGATAGTTCGATTGAATCTTTTGCAAGGTCTTGCTTTAATTACGCAGTGCAGACAAAGCAGGACTTGTGGTTTTCTACGAAGGATACCATATCTAAAAAATACGACCAGACTTTCAAGTTCATTTTCCAGGATATTTACGAAAACGAATATAAAGAACAGTTCGAAAAGCTCGGTATAGAATATTTCTATACGTTGATAGACGACGCCGTCGCAAGGGTAATAAGGAGCAAGGGCGGATTTATCTGGGCGCTCAAAAATTATGACGGCGACGTTATGAGCGATATGGTTTCCACCGCTTTCGGCTCGCTTGCGATGATGACTTCCGTTTTGGTTTCGCCCGACGGCAATTTCGAATACGAGGCCGCACACGGCACGGTTACACGCCACTATTACAGATATTTAAAGGGCGAAAAGACTTCCACTAATCCAATGGCGACCATTTTTGCCTGGAGCGGTGCGTTGAAAAAGCGTGGCGAGCTGGATAATATTAACGGGCTTGTAGATTTTGCAAACAAGCTCGAAGAAGCGTGCATAGACGTTTTAAACGACGGAATTATGACTCGGGATCTCGTTTCGCTCGTAAGCAGCGAAAAAGAAGTCAAAGCCGTTTTGACCGACGAATTTATTGCGGAAATCAGAAAAAGACTCGAAAGTAAATTGGCTTAACGTTAAGTTTATTGAAAAGCGCACTCAAAAAGGGAGTCGTTTTTAAAAATTTTTAGAATAAAAAAGTATAGCGCACCGTATTTCGTAACTGCGAAAAACGGTGCGCTTTTATCCTTTTGAATTACGGCTGTAAAAAAACGGGGATTTTATAAAAATGCGTCAGTCAAGGCTTTTGGTTACCACCGAGGTTTTGATATTGAAGTTGGAAAGAGGTAAATCTTTTATGCCGCCGTAATAGTCGTTATGGTATTTATAGATTATGGTTTTTGCCTGAAAAAGGTCGCAATCGTATTGTTGGGACAGCTCGAATATGCTTTTTATTATGGCGTCAACTTTTTCGGAACAGGCGTCGAGACGAGTCTGGCTGACTAATTCCTGAATGTTTTTATCGGTAAGGTGTTTTCCCGAATCGTCCGTTTCGCTGACTTTCATATTAAGGCTTACTAAAACGGTAGGCTTTTCGTTGAACGTAACTTTTATGCTGTTTGAAGATTTCGTTACCGAAAGAAGATGCTGTTCGCCGTCGTCTTCAACCGAAATAAAGGTTTCGTGAACGTTTTTATAGAGCATATTGTAAATCAGACTTTGATCCTTATCAAGAGTTCCGACCTTTTTGCCTTGCTTGAAAATCGCCGTCTCGGTTGCGTCGAAAACGACGCTTTTGTTCTGCGAGGAATCTTGACCTTGTTCGGCTGAGCCGGCGTTGCTTCCGCCGCTCACTGGCTGCGCCGAAGCCATGCCTGCCGAGCTTCCGCCTTCCTTGCTTTCTTCCTTTTCTTCCACCTTTTTGACGTACGGCATAAAACCGTAGGCGGAAGCCGATTTACCGAGCACAGCAAAAGTCTTTAAGTCGAGATTGCAAATATTATTGGCTTTGAAAGGGTTTTTGACGAGAATTTTCAGTAACGCAAACGATGAAATTGCGTCGAGCGGAGTTTGCGAAAGTAAAAGTTCCTTGGCGTCGCCTTCACAGGCTGCAACGAGCGCAGAGTTCGGAAATTTGGTGGATTTTATCAAGGAGTCTATTATCGGCAAAACGTCGTCTTGAAGAACGCTGTCGCCTAAAAGTATCAGGTCGCAAAAGCTGAGTTTGGGGTGCCAGCCTGTTTTCGTACCGATGTCGTCAATGGCGGAAAATACCGTCGTGCCTTTGCCGGTTACGGTGGCGTCGTTGTTTGCGGACGTCTGATCCGTTGCTTGCGGTATGGCTATCTGCGCCGTGACCGAATAATTTTCCTGTTCCTTATCGATGCTTATCGCAACTATTATGGCTGTCTTTTCAATATCTATAAGCGAAAAATCGCTGGTAAAGTAAAACGATACGATAATCATACAGATTATCAGTACGAGTCTTGATTTAAACTTTTGCATGGCGTCTGCACCTCAGTATAAAATATAAAACTATAGGCAAAACGTAGCCCGTTGCGATAAAGAATACGTTTATATATTTGGAAACGAAAGCCATTGCAGAATAGAACTTTTCTTCAAAAATCAACAGGCTTATAAAAAGCAACGCATTGACGACTATTGCGGGAATCAGGCTAGTTTTTAACCCGAATGCTCTGACGAAACACTTGGTTGAAACGAATACGGGCAGGCATATTGCGAAAACGGAAGACGCAAGAAGCAGAAATATCGTAAGATAATCGAATCTGCCGACGTTAATGAGTTTTGAGGTGAATATAGTCATATCCGAAATAGCGAAATTCATTATTGAAGCAATGGGTCCGAAATTGCCTAAAAAGAGTAAAGCGATAATTATAACCGCAATACTTGCGCCTGAGTAGCTTAGTATGATTTTGCGGTTTTTGTTTTTGTCTTTGTCGAAATGTCCCAGAAATAAAAGCATATACAGCGAATCGAAATACCAGGTAGCCGTTGCAAACGAACCTTTTAAAACGCCGAATTCAGGCAATTTTACGGGCAGTACGTTGGTAAAATCACAGGATGAAAAACTTAGAAAAACGGTAAGTAAAAATACTGCTACCGTGAAAAAGACGGCTATATCCGCGCATCTTCCCATTGTTTTCAAGCCTTTTATCGAAGCGTAAAAAGTCAGTGCGAGTACGGGGAAAAAAGAGATTATATTCGGAAAAACCTCATAAAGAGTATTATCGACGAAGTACTTTTGTTCGAGAATAGGTATAAAGCATTTCATAAAAAAGAAAATTCCGTAAACGAAAAAGATTATTCTTGCGGTTACCTGACCGAAATTATCCTGTAAAATCGCAAAAAACGTTTTATCAGGAAAAAGGTCGTTGATTTTCAATATGACGAAAAGCGTTAAAATATCCAATGAAAAATTGAGTATCATCGACATATACAGCTGATTTTCAGCGTACCTTGCCAAAACGGGCGGAAGTATCAACAGCTTGCTTACAGGCATTAAGGCGATAAACACCATCATTATCTGCCTTACTTTAATGTTGTTTTTTATTACCATCGTCGTCCTCGATTTCGTTTATTTTCATTCGGGTTAAGTTTCTGGTGTGCAGTGAAAGCGGCCGAGTTTTAAGGTTGTGGAAAAATTCAATATATATGCTGTCTTTAATATCCTGCTTGACGAACGGTCCGAACGGCGCAAGGAATGGTACGTCGAAGTTTTCCAGCGAGCAAAGGTAAATGAGTATGAAGCAGGAAAGCAGTATCACGCCGTAGCCTCCGCTCGAACCTGCTACGATTAGCAACGCAAGTCGCAGAAACGACATCGTATCCACAAGCTCGGGCACGGTGTACAGGCATATTCCGCTAAGAGCCATAATAAGAATGGTCGGGCTGGAAACGATACCTGCTCTGACGGCGGTTTCGCCGAGTACGAGCGCGCCTACGACGCTGAGCGCCATTCCGAGATATTTCGGCATTCTGACGCTTGCTTCGTTCAGTATTTCGAATATCAAAAGCGTGAAAAACATTTCAAGGCTGGGGGATAGCGGTATTCCTTTTATGCTCGATACTATCGTCAGCAAAAAATTAAGCGGTATGAGTTGAAGGTGAAACAGCTGAGCCGCAACGAACATTGCAGGCAGATAAATTGCTATCACTATCGAAATAACCCTCGTTATCCGTTGCATATTCGAGCGATATACGGGCTTGAAATAATCTTCCGAGCTCTGGAAATCTTCGATGAACAAGAACGGCACGGTCAACGCTATCGGCGAGCCGTCAACGATGATACCCACCCTGCCTTCAAGCATTTTCGCCGATAAAATATCGGGCTTTTCGGTGTTTCCCACCTGTTTGAAAAGCGATTTTTTATGCTCGACGATCTGGCTTGCTATATACGAGCTGTCGTTTATTCCGTCGATCTTTAAGGCGTTTATGCGCTTGATTACGCTTTTTACCACCGTTTCGTCGCATACTCCGTTAATGTAACAGACGGCGATTTTCGTTCTCGAATATTTGCCGCATTCGAGATATTTTACGTTGAGCTTATCCGTCTTTAACTTGCGCCTTAAAAGCGACAGGTTGGTTTTTAAGTCTTCCGTAAAACCTTCTCTCGGACCTTTTACGACGGCGGAAGTCGGCGGTTCGGTGACTGCTCTCGTGGAAAAATCGGCAATATCGATGAGCAATATTTCCTTTTTGTTTTCGGCAAGCAACGCCGCATATCCGTTAAGGACGTTGCCTATAACTTCGGTAAGATCGTCGGATATTTTGGTGTTCGGACTCGGAAGATCTTTTTTTTCGGGAGAGCTTAAATTGAGCGACGAGCTTTTAAGCGGTTTAAGCACTAATTCGCCCAAAGCGTTTTTGTCGCATATAGAATCGATGTAAATCACCGTTCCCGAATTTTGGTCTATCTCAAAGCTGTGGTAGATAACGTCCTCTGAAGTTAGCCTGGATTTTAAATATTTGAGATTTTCGCTATAACTGAAATAATTTTTTCGTTGCTGTTCCATAATCTGTCACATAAGTATTGACAAATACGAAAATCGTTATACAATGATTACGCGCTTGGAATTAACAAAAGGGGGGCTAAAAAAATTAAGTGTTATATGTATCCGTTTAAAAACCGTTTCAGACGACGGATGAGCCTTTTAAGACATCAAGTTATTGCAAAAGACGAAAATTTTTTCTGACTCCCGAAGGAGTGAGATATGCAAGACTTCAACATAATCGTTCTGTTGCAAAGATATAGCGGCGATATAGCTTTAACGAGCATAATTTCCTGTCTTATTTCAATCTTTCTTAAAAATTTTCTTAATCTTTCAAAAAAACGTTCTATAATTTTTTCTTTCTTGTTAGGCTCGTTTTGTTATATAATTATAGGAAAAATATTTTTGCAGATAGAAACGGTTATAATTTTAACCAACGCCGTAACCTGCGGTGCGCTTGCGTTGTCGCTGACGGCTTTTTTCAATAAATGCCTGTCCTTAGAAAAGGACGACGTAAAAAAATCGTTGGAAAAGCTGCTTTCTTCCATTGTCGTAGGCGAACAGCTCGACTCGATAGTCGATGAAATCGTTTTAAAGCTCAAAGAGCATTCGGAAGTGTCTTACGACGAATTCAAAGAGCTTATCAAGGATAATTTAGGCAAGGATATCGACAGCGCAGAGCTTGACAGCGTAGTAAAATTTATTTTCGAAGCCTGCGGTCTCGGCGATGACAAAGCCGATAAAAGACCTGATAAAACTAACGGTAAAACCGACGGAAAAACAAACGGCGACGAGATAGGCGAAAAAGACGAAAAAGTCGAAAAAGTCGAAAAAAACGAAAACGGTGAAAACGGCTAAAACGGTGAAGACCGTAATTTGTAAGATAGCGTTGGTTTCAAACGTTTTTAATTTACGGTAAAGATGAAAAGTTATCTTTACACGAAAAGGCGCGGTTGCAACCGCGCCTTTTCGATTTAGATTTTTTTGATTTTTATCGTGCGTTAATCGGAGTTGTCTATTATGCGTACGGCAACTACCGTCATATCGTCCTTAGCCGTGCCGCCGCTTAAAAATACCGCTTTATCGATTATGCTGTCGCAAAGCGCCTGGGGATTTTTGTGCGGAGCCACTCTTAAAAACTCTATAAAATCGCTCGAAGAATTAAATGCGTCGGTAACGCCGTCTGAAAACAGCAGGATAATATCTTCCGCCTGTATTTTTATGAGTGCGGTGGAAGGTTGCAGCTCGTCAAGTATTCCTACGGGCAGCGACGAGCCTTCGATATACTTTACTCCCTCGTCGCTGAGTATAAAGCCGTAGGGGGCCCCGACCTTGATAAATCCTGCAATTTTGGTGTTGAGATCTACCACCGCAACGTCTATTGCCGAAAAATTGTCGTCGGCGGAAAAGGAAAGTATTTTGTTTACGAGCTTTAACACGGTCTCTTCGTCGAGTCCGCACTTGTAAAAGCCTTCGATAAGGTCAAGTGAGGTCTGCGAAGTTATCATTGCACGCTCTCCGCTGCCCATACCGTCGGATATTGCAATTAAAAATCTGTTTTCGTCGAGCTTTATCAGCGAGTGACTGTCACCGGATGCTGCCGATTGATTTTTGATTACCCGCTTTATGCCGAAGCAAGCGTCAAGCTCGGGGCGTTTTTTAAAGGACGCGCTGACTATTTCGGAAGTAAGATTTATCTTTCTGGATATGCAAAGCTTTTCGCCCGTTACGTCTTCGAGACATTTTTTCAGGTTGGTATCGGGCGACTGCTTTTCGTCGAGAAACAAATTCAGCTCGAAATCTTTTTCGTCGTTCAAAAAGAGTATGCCGTGGACCTTAAAGCCTTTTTTGCTTAAAGCTTTCATAATCTTTGCTTCTTTTTTGCAGTCGTGGGTATAAGATTTCGAAAGCTCGAATGCTTGCTTTTTCAAAACGGTGGCGATAGAATCGGTTTCGAGCGAAAACAAATCGTTCGCGCCGTCTCTTTGCCGAGCATTTTTAATGTAATCGGAAAACACGCCTATAAGACGGTTAATTTCAAAAATTATGCTGTTGGGGTAACCGCAGAAATCGGTGAATTCCTTTGGAAGGTCGATAAGCGAAATGCGTTTTTTGCCTATTGCAAGCTCAACGGTTTTCTTGAAGGCTTCTGCGCTCAAAGTCTGAGCGCCCTTGCATCTTTCGTAAAGCACGCAGCCCGTGCAGGCGCCCTTTAAAGTTTCTTCGCAGATTTTATCCGTAAGAGAATCCAGCGAAAGCGACGAATTTTTAAGATGTGAAAAACTGTTCTGAAGCTGAGCGAAGCTGCCGCCCAATTCGTACAGAGTAGATGACAATATCGTCCGGGTACGGTTTATGTAGCTGTAAATCAGCAGTTCTTCGTAATCTGTTCTGAAACGCTCGGTCACGTTTTCGAACAAGCCGTTGGATAAAAAGCCGAAGAAGATTTGAGGAATGGCGATAACGCAAGCGTTTATAAGCGTAATTTCAGGTTGAATGCCTAAGAAATAAATCAATGCGAAATGCCCGCTCAGGGTGAGCGCAACCGCGGTTATCTTCGATTTTTTTATCGCCGTAACGGCTAAAAAATACCATATGAAAATTATCAGAAACCAACTTGCGTCGTTGGTAAAGAAAAACAGCGGTGAAGAAAGCGTTATTGCGATTATAAGCGGAAAATATCCTTTCGACAGCTTGGTGAAAAACAGCAGTATAAACATAGCAAGGCTGACGTACGCTACGAGTGAAAAACGCCTGATAAAGCCGTAGAATAAAACGCTGAAAAAAACGTATAGAATCAAACCGTCCGACGGAGTCAGTCCGTGCTTTTTATCTATCTTTTTAACGGCTTTCAGAAAGTAGGTTAAGAGTACGGTGAATATGAGAATAATCGCCGTATAGGTCATCTTTTCCACTTTGTCCTGCGACAAAAAAACGTATGGAAGAAGGCATAGCGCAACGTAGAAAAGCACTTCTATCTGCGGAAGACGGCGTTTGGATTTGTATATCTGAAAAACCGAAACGAGAACGAGCGCGGATAAAAGAAAAAGAACCGCCATTTCCTTTGAAGAAAACACCCAGGACGAAAGCAGGTAGGATAAGGAAAGTATAAACGGATTTATCGGCGTAAATAGCAAAGCGGTAAAAAGCGCAATTGACAGCGGAAAAAAGTCTTTCACGGAATTAAGCGACGAAAAGGCTAGGAAAAACAATGCGCACGCTACGATATTTTTTAATACGGTTTGTGTTTTCGTCATAAAAATTTTTCCTTTAATCATTTTTGCATTTATGTTACATTAAAAAACCGTGTCAAAACAAAGTCGATTAAGTAAATATACCGCTTATTTTGTAGAATTCGGTTAAAAACTTGGCTTTGCGGGAATTTTTTTACCGTGAGCCCGACGAAAACTGCCGTTTTTCGCGCGTATCAGCCGTAAAGCGCGTAATAAAGAGCGAAAAAATATCGCAACCGATACAAAAATTTTTTTTAGCGTTGAAAATCGTTTGCAAAAATACGCTATATATGTTACAATCAACAGAGTCGAAATTCACACCTTGAATTACGCCATCTTCCGTTGGTAAAAAAAATAACAGTCGAAGCCACTGGTGGCTACAACGGTTCAAGGGAGGAATTAACGGAGGTTATTTTATGGAAATTACAACTATGAAACAGCTTCTCGAAGCAGGCGTTCATTTCGGACACCAGACGAGAAGATGGAACCCGAAGATGAAAAAGTACATCTACGGCGACAGGAACGGTATTCACATTATCGATCTTCAGATTACGATGAAGCTCATCGAACAGGCTTACAGATTCGTTGCCGACGCAGCTAAGGAAAACAAGAGCGTTTTGTTCGTCGGAACCAAAAAGCAGGCTCAGGAAGCTATTATGCAGGAAGCTGAGCGTTGCGGAATGTACTACGTCAATTCGCGTTGGGTAGGCGGAGCTTTGACGAACTTCAACAACACCATTCGTTCAAGCGTCGAAAGACTCAACAAAATAGACGCTATGGAAAAGATGGGCGATTTCGACCTTCTTCCCAAGAAAGAAGTTCTTGCGCTCAAAGACGAAAGGGAAAAACTTCTGGCTAACTTCGGCGGCGTAAGGGAAATGAGATCTTTGCCCGACATTATGTTCGTTGTAGATCCTAACTGCGAAATCAACGCCGTAAGGGAAGCAAGAAAGCTTCACATTCCTATCGTAGCCATCACGGATACCAACTGCGATCCCGATATGGTAGATTACGTTATTTCCGCTAACGACGACGCTATCAAAGCAGTCAAGCTCATTGCTTCTTTGATTGCAGACGCCGTTATCGAAGGCAAGCAGGGTGAAGACGCGGTTATAGCTCAAAGGGCTGCCGCACAGCAGGCTCAGGAAGCAAACGCCGTTGAAAATGCCGCAGAAGCTACCGAAGCTCAGGCGGTTGCCGAATAGGAGGATATTATGAGTTTTACAGCTACAGACGTAAAGACGTTAAGAGAAAGAACCGGTTGCGGTATGATGGATTGCAAGAACGCACTCACAGAAACAAACGGAGATATGGAAAAAGCTATTGACTACCTCAGAGAAAAGGGTATGGCAAAGGCTGCTAAGAAAGCGGGAAGAATCGCAGCCGAAGGTATCGTAGACAGCTATATTCACATGGGCGGAAGAATCGGCGTATTGCTCGAACTCAACTGCGAAACCGACTTCGTAGCAAGGGGCGATCAGTTCAAAAACCTTGCGCACGATATTTGCTTGCACATCGCTGCCGCAAATCCGCAGTATCTTAGCTCGGCGGAAGTTCCCGAAGAAGTCCTTACAAAGGAAAAGGAAATTTTAAGGGCTCAGGCTCTTGAAGAAGGCAAGCCTGAAAAAATCGTTGATAAAATGGTTGAAGGCAGAATCAAGAGCTTTTACGACGACAATTGCTTGCTCAATCAGAAATTCGTCAAAGATCCTTCAAAGACAATTGAACAGTTAGTAGTCGAAGCTACTTCGACGATCGGAGAAAAGATTGCTATTCGTCGTTTCGTAAGATACGAAATGGGTGAAGGTTTACAGAAGAAATCTGAAAATCTCGCCGACGAAGTTGCAGCACAGGTAAGCGCTGCAAAGAAATAATCAAGTCTTGTCAAGGGGAATAACTGAATAGTTGTTCCTCTTTGTTTATATTTAAGGAGAGCTTATGATAAAGCCTGTTTATAAAAGGGTTCTGTTAAAACTGAGCGGCGAGGCGTTGGCAGGTCCTAAGGGTATGGGATACGACGACAACGTTATCAGTACCGTCGTGAAACAGATTAAGGACGCCGTTTCGGTCGGAGTGGAGGTTGCAATCGTAGTTGGCGGCGGCAATTTCTGGCGCGGCAGACAAGGAAACTATATGGAACGGACTACGGCGGATTATATGGGAATGCTGGCAACGGCTATGAACGCTCTTGCCTTGCAGGACGCTCTGGAACACGTCGGAGTAGATACTCGCGTGCAGACGGCGCTCGGCATCGACAGAATCGGCGAGCCGTACAACAGAAGGAAGGCTCATTCTTATCTGACGCAGAAGAAAGTAGTTATATTTGCCTGCGGAACGGGGCACCCTTATTTTTCTACCGACACGGCTGCGGCTTTGAGGGCGGTGGAAATATCGGCGGACGTAATTTTGCTTGCTAAGAACGTCGACGGCATTTACGACAGCGATCCGAAAACGAACAAAAACGCCAGGAAGTTCGATAACATATCATATATTGACTTCATATCCAAGGGGTTGAAGGCGATGGATACGACGGCGGTTACCATCTGTATGGAAAACGGTATGCCCATTCTCGCTTTCGGGTTCGAGGATAACAGTATTATGAAGGTTTTATCGGGCGAAAGTCTCGGCACTCTTATTAAATAAATTTTCAAGGAGATTGAATATGGCAGCAGACAGAGAAAAAGTTGATTTAGTTCTTATGGAAACGGAAGAAAAAATGGATAAAGCGGTAAGCTACTTGAGGTCCGAATTATCGCAGATCAGGGCAGGCAGAGCCAATCCCCGTGTTCTTGACAAGGTTCTCGTCGATTACTACGGACAGATGCAACCCATAAACCAAATGAGCAACGTCGCCGTTCAGGACGGTAAATGCCTCGTTATTTCTCCTTGGGATAAATCTATGTTGAAAGCTATGGAAAAGGCTATTTCCGCTTCTAATCTCGGCATCAATCCCATAAACGACGGAAACGTTATCAGGCTTGTGTTCCCCGACCTTACGGAAGAACGCAGAAAAGAGCTGATTAAACAGACCAAGGTTATGAGCGAGGACAGCAAGGTTGCCGTAAGGAATTGTCGCAGAGACGCTCTCGATTCCTTTAAAAAGATGAAAAACGCAAAAGAAATTACCGACGACGAATTTGCCGAATTTTCAGCCGAGATCGAAAAGATGACGACTGCGGCAATAGATACCGTAACGAAGGTCAACGCAGAAAAAGAAAAGGATTTGATGACGGTATAATGTCGGATATGCTTCCCGGACACATAGCGTTTATTATGGACGGCAACGGCAGGTGGGCGAAGGAAAGAGGCAAGCCTCGCGTTTTCGGACACAAGGCCGGCTACGCCGCCTTCGATAAAATCGCAACTTACGGCTTTGAAAAGGGCGTAACCACTATGTCGTTTTATGCTTTTTCAACGGAGAATTGGGCTCGTCCCGAGGACGAGGTCAAAAACCTGATGGCGTTGCTGAGACGTGCGTTGAAGCTGGCAGGTCCCAAGCTTTTAAAAAACAAAATCAGATTGAAAATCTCGGGCGATTTGTCGAGAGTAAACGCCAAAACCAAAGCGTTGCTCGACGATTTGCTTGAAAAAACGGCGAATTTTGCGCCGAACACTTTAAATATTTGTTTCAGCTACGGTTCCCGTGCTGAAATTTGCCGTGCTTTTAACGATATGATGAAAGACGGCGTTACTGAATGCGACGAAGAAACCGTATCTCAATATCTTTACACTTCCGACATACCCGATCCCGATATGATCGTCAGAACGAGCGGCGAGCAAAGATTGAGTAATTTTCTGCTGTGGCAGTCGGCTTACAGCGAACTGTATTTTACTGACGTTTATTGGCCGGACTTTAACGAAGCCGAGTTCGATAAAGCTGTGGAGTGGTTTAAAACGAGGAAACGCCGTTTCGGTAAAACCGAATAATTTCGTTTCGCAGGTGGGGGTAATATGTTATTAAAAAGGGTTATCACAGGTAGCGTTTTAATACTTCTGGTAATTGCAACCTTTTTATTGAGGAGAATAGACGTCAGATTTTTCAGCGCGTTTATTTTCGTTTGTTCTTTGTTCGGAACCATTGAAATGTTAAGGGCGTTCGGTAACAGAATAACGCTTGCGCAAAAAATAATCGTATCGGCGTTTGCCGTGATTTTTGCGCCGATTTACGTTTTTACCAACAACGCTCAGGCAAGCTTGTTGACGGCTTTTGTGGCTATCGTTCTGTGCCTGTTGCTGCTTGTGTTTCAGTTTGAAAGCACTTCTCTCGAATCCGTAGGCTTTTCGGCGATAGCCGTCGTTTATCCCACGTTGGTGTTGTTCCCCGTTCTGGTGATGAACGGAAAGGGCGCGTTGTCCTTCCCGTGTCTGATGCTCGTATTCATCGTAGCGCCTTGTTCGGATACGTTGGCGTATATAGTCGGAAGTATCGTCAAGGGCAAAAAAATGGCTGAAAAAATCAGTCCTAAAAAGACTATATCGGGCGGAATAGGCGGAATTATCGGCGGATTTCTGGGCGCAACGATATTTTGCCTGTGCTATTCGAGAAACAACCTGATATTCGATTATTTCTGGCAGGATTTACTGCTTTACGCCTTTATAGGTCTTGTCGGCGGCTTCGTGACGGAGATAGGCGACCTGGTCGAAGGCGCAATAAAAAGAAAAGTCGGTATAAAGGATATGGGAAACATTTTACCGGGACACGGAGGCGTTCTCGATCGAATTGACGGTATTATGATAAATTCCTTATTCGTTTCACTTGTTTTTTTATTCTTAGTATAAAGTCCGTTGCTGTAATTTTTCGGCGACGGCGGACATAAATTAAAGTAATGAGCGGAATTTATAGCCTGGTTTTGCTATTTCCGCTTTTTTTAAAATGGTGAGTTATGATAAAGATTTCTTTGCTGGGAAGCACCGGCTCTATCGGCAGACAGGTTCTTAACTGCGTCGATAGACATAGCGATAAGTTTGAAATCGTATCGCTATCGGCTCATAGCAACGTAGAGCTTTTTTCCGAGCAGATTGCCAAATATAAACCGAAGATTGCTTCGCTTACCGATAGCTCTAAGCTTGGCGGTTTAAAGGAAATACCGCTCGGCACTACGGTGTATAGCGGCGAAAGCTCGCTTCTTCACGCAATCAGCGACGACTGCGATATAGTCGTTGTCGCCGTTATGGGCTTTGCCGGCTTAAAGGCGGTTGTCGAAGCCGTAAAAATGGAAAAGACGATTGCGCTTGCCAATAAAGAAGCGCTCGTGGCAGGGGGAAGCATCGTCAAGGAATTGCTGAGCAAATATAAAAAAGCAAGACTATTGCCTGTAGATAGCGAGCATTCGGCTATTTTTCAAAGCCTTGGGCTCGATACAGAAAGGAGCTTTAAAAAACTTATTTTAACGGCTTCGGGCGGAGCTTTCAGAGATAAGAGCTTAGAAGAACTTAAATTTGTCAAAGCCGCCGACGCTCTTAAACACCCGAATTGGAATATGGGAAAAAAGATAACGGTCGATTGCGCGACTATGCTGAATAAAGGTCTCGAAGTCATCGAGGCGATGTGGCTTTTTAACGCGCCGCTCGATAAAATAGAGGTCGTAGTGCACCCGGAAAGCGTTATTCACTCAATGGTGGAATATGAGGACAGCTCGGTTGTCTGTCAGCTTGCTTATCCTTCGATGGAAATTCCCATTCAGCTTGCGCTAAGCTATCCCGACCGTTTAAAAACAGACGTAAAGAGTTATAATTTCTTTGAGCGGCCGCTGACCTTCAAGCCTGTAGATCACCAAAAATATCCGTGCTTCGATATGACGGTGGAGTGTGCAAAAAAGGGCTTGAACCTGCCTTGTGCGCTATCGGGCGCAAACGAGGTTGCCGTCGAGTTGTTCTTGCAGGATAAGATAGGTTTTCTTGAAATCAAAGATTATATAGATTACGCTTTACAAAAAGTGCCTACGTTAGCGGTCGGTATGGAAAGCCTAAATTATACCGACGCTTTAAGCCGTGAGTTGGTCTTAGAAAAATTCAGGAGTGCAGTAAAATAAATGTTGAACATCTTATCAGTACAGGGGGTTTTGCAAACGGCAGGTTCCATCGTCGTGGCGTTATTGGTTCTTCTTGCCACGATAACCGTACACGAATTCGGACATTATATCGTAGGTAAAATTTTTAAATTCAAGATAAACGAATTTTCGATAGGAATGGGTCCCCGTATCTTTAAAAAGGTCAAGAAAAACGGCGAAGTTTTTTCGATAAGGATATTGCCGCTCGGCGGTTTTTGTGCGTTCGAGGGCGAGGACGAAGACGCTTCCACAGCACAAAAGTCTGCCGATAGCTCGGTTAACGCACCGTTTGACGAATTTGCAGGTAACGAAAATACGGCTCAGACGCAAGTCGGGCAACGGAAAAGCAAGCCGGAATTATCAAAGGACGCCTTCAACAACAAAAAGCCTTATCAGAGAATTCTCGTCCTTATAGCCGGCGCAACTATGAATTTCATCTTTGCGATATTCATAATCTTTATAAACTTCGCGTCATACGGACATTTCGTCCTTAAAGCAAACGAAGTCGTCGCGCCGAAAACGGAGCAAGAGCAAGCGTATTGCCTGCAAAACGGCGACAGGCTTGTAGCCATCGAAAACACTTATCTGTACCTTACCACCGACATTTCCAAATCGCTTGCGGGCAAATCCGAAGGCGACGAGGTAAGAGTTTCGGTCGTCAACGAGGCAGGTGAAAAAATCACCCGTACCGTAAAGCTTAAATGCGACGTGAAATCCAATGATAAATACAGTTATATAGAAGCTTTTCAGGCTTTGGGAATAGCTACTTCCGCACGCTTAACGACTGCCGAAGGTTCGCCGTTTAAAAGCGGTTCATATCTTTTGAAGGCTAACGACAGGGAAGAATACGACCTTTGTACGAGAATATACGACAACGACGATTTCGTAGCGTTGTTTGCCGATAAAAACGTGGGCGACAGCGTGTCGCTATGGGTGAATGAGTCGGGCGTTCTTAATTCTGACTCCAAGTCGCTTATCACGGTGAAGCTGAGCGACGAATGGGCTGACGTAGACGTTTCGGATCTGAAATCGGTAAAAGCTTACTTCAAAATAGAGCAATTCAGTATGTATTACAGCGTAGATTCCGTCAACGTAAGGCTGAGCTTTGGCGAGCTGACGTACCGTCCGATAGTATATTCCTTCAAGAACGTAGGAGCGACCTTCGAAGCCCTCGGCGATATGTTCACGGGAAGCATAGGTATCGAAAGTTTAAGCGGACCTATCGGAACGGTGGCTATGACCAGTCAATACGTCAAGCACGGTCTCAATTACCTTCTGGAGATAATGGGGCTTATCGGCATAAGCATAGGAATTTTCAATCTGTTGCCGATACCTGCTCTCGACGGCGCAAGGGCGGTTTTCGTCCTTATCGAATGGATAAGGAAAAAGCCGATAAACAGGCGGGTAGAGGGAATGATTCACACGATAGGCTTGTTCGCCTTGTTGGGCTTTGCCATTCTCGTCGATTTGTTGAAGCTGTTTATTTAACGTTTTTGACTGCGTCTGCATAACGTATAATAACCGACTGTAAAAGGAGTCGGCGATATGAATGCAAAAGACGTTGTTATACTTTTACTCTTATTAGATAACGTTTCAAGCAAAAGCAGGCTTTGTAAGACTGAAAGACGGCTTGAAGAATGTAAACGCAAGCAAAAGAAAAAAAATTGCACTTATAAAAAATATTGCAGGTAAATTTCAGAAAAAAGGCGCCGTTTATCAAACGGCGCCGCATTTTGTTTTAAAAGACGAACGACCGTTTTCAGCCGAAAAAGCAGGCACGAAACGGTAGGATGGGGAATATAAATAAACGACGCATAATTAAATTTCGCGTTTTTTATCGTAGCAAAAATCGGTTTTGTTATTGTAAAATGCTGAAAATGTGTTGTAAAAATATTGAAAATAATTAAAAATCGTGATATACTGAATACGTCGTATTGTATTAACGGTATGATAAGGAGTTAAAAAAATGGCTTGGGCTTTATTTCGTAAAAATATTGAATGGGCAACGGACGACAGCAACGATACTCTCGTTTATAAATATCCGTTTAAAGACAACGGCAGGGAGCTTAACAACAAATCTACCCTGACAGTCAGAGAATCGCAGGTAGCTATCTTCGTTCATAAAGGTAAAATCGCCGATATTTTCAGCGCCGGTATCTATGAGCTCGATACCGAGATTTTGCCTATCTTATCTAACCTTGCGGCTTGGAAATACGCTTTCCAGACGCCCATCACGGTAGACATTTATTTTATTAACACCAAGCAGTTCACAAACGTTAAGTGGGGCACGCAAAACCCCATACTTATGCGCGATCCCGAGTTTGGCGTAATAAGAGTCCGCGGTTTCGGAGCGTTTGCGTTCAGAGTTTCCGATCCGGCTGTATTTTTGAAGGAGCTTTTCGGAACGAGCTCTTCGTTTAAGACTGCGGACATTAAAGATTGGGCAAAGACGATGCTCGTTTCGGCTCTTGCCGACTGTATAGGCGAAAGCAAGATTTCCGCTTTGGACCTTGCGGGAAACACTCTCGAATTCAACGAGGCGGTAAAAGCTTCCATTCAGTCCAAGTTTAACGAAATCGGGTTGGAGCTTACCAATTTATTTATTGAGAACATGTCGGTTCCGACGGAGATAGAAAAGGCTATCGACCAGAAGTCCAAGCTCAATATTTTGAGCGATTCAACCGATACTATGATGCAGATTGCGGCAGCCGAGGCGTTGAAAGACGCCGCTAAAAATCCCGGAATGGGCGGTGCGTTTATGAGTGCGGGAGTCGGCGCAGGCGCAGGAGTCGGACTTGCGAAGATGTTTAACGACGCTATGAATTCGAATGCGACTAAGCCCGAAAAGGCAAGTGCCGCAAGCGGTCATAAATGCGCAAAATGTTCTGCGGATATCCCTGCGAATGCCAAATTCTGTCCTAACTGCGGTGAAAAGGTAAGCCTTGAAAAGTTCTGCTCGCAGTGCGGAGCAAAGATTGCGGCAAACGCAAAATTCTGTCCCGAATGCGGAAACAAATTATAAAAAGACCTGTTGCCTCGTCGAAAAATAAGCGTTTTTGAACGCAAAATATATCCGACAAAGCGCATAATAATAAATCGTAAGATAAAATAGGAGTTATAAAATGAAAATTACGGAAAATACTTTGATTTCAGAATTGTTACAATTAAATCCCGACGCAGCGGAAATATTATTCGCTCACGGTATGCACTGCCTTGGCTGTGCGCTTGCTCACGCCGAAACGATCGGTCAGGCAACCAACGCTCACGGCGAGGATCTCGAACAACTGTTGAAGGAATTGAACGAAGCTATCTGATATGAGCGAAAAAATGTACGCTGAAACGGAAGCCGAAGGGCTGGATCAGCAAGCGGTAAAATGCGCAAGTTGCGGCGGAAATATGGTGTTCGATCCCGCAACGCAAAATCTCGTTTGTCAGCACTGCGGCTCTGTTGTCGAATTCGATAAGGACGGCTCGGTTGCCGAGCTCGATATTCGGGCAGCCTTCGATAACGTTGAGACGTGCGACGATTCCAAGGTGTTAAGATGCTCTAACTGCGGTGCGGTTATGGAAGTCGATTCGGACGATATTGCTTTGTTCTGCCCGTACTGTCATACCTCCCACGTTTTAAAAACCGAGGATATAAAGGGTATCAAACCGAATGCGATTTATCCCTTCACGATTAGCTCGGAGCAAGCGGTAGTATATGCGAAAAAGTGGGCAAAATCCAAATTTTTCGCACCTAAGTCCTTCAAAAAGACCTTGACCGAAAAGAATATCCGAGGCATATACAATCCCTGCTGGACGTTCGACAGTCAGACTTACACGAGATACGACGGCAGAGTCGGCGACCGCAAGACGAGGACCGTGCGCACGAAAAACGGCACGAGAACGGAAACTTATATCGTCTGGCGGAGCATAAGCGGCGAGATATCAAGGCGATACGACGACGTGACCATTTCCGCAAGCAATTCCTTTGAGCAGAGATCGTTGGAGCGGATAATGAACTGCTCGCCGACTTCTATCAGGGTTTACGAAAAAAAATACCTTGCGGGTTTTTATGCAAACCATTACCAGAAGGACGTAAAACAGTCCTGGGACGAAGCCAAATCTTTTATGGATAGCGATATAAGGAAGGCTATCGCGCAAAAGCACCACGCCGAAGTGGTCGATTACATAAACACTTCCACGGTACATAAAAACGTCACTTACAAATACGTTTTGTTGCCCGTGTGGGCGTTATTCTTTCCGTATAAGAAAAAGCGATACGAAGTTTTCGTAAACGGCAACACGGGACTGACTACCGGTAAGTCGCCGGTTTCGTTTCTGAAAGTGCTGTTAGCCGTCGGGTTGGGTTGTCTGCTCGTTTTGGTGATTTTCCTGCTTGCTTACTGTGAATTGCGTATTGCGGACGACGCTTTTACCGAAATTGTTTCTCAACTTTTAATATAACGATACAAAAAACTTTTTTCAGGAGATTTTATATGAAAAAATTTACCAAAATCGCTTTAAGCCTTATGTTGACTTTGATTCTTGCGGCGTCGCTCTGCGCTTGTCAGGAAGTTGACGGTTCAAGTAAAATCCAGAGAATGAATATGGAAGTGGAGTTTCTGGATGAAAACGGTGAGGTTACGGATACTCAGACCGTACAGATTAAGCTTTATCTCAACTATGCGCCCAAGACTTGCCGTCATTTTATGGATCTTTGTGAAAAAGGTTATTATGACAACACCGTAATTTCCAACGTTAAAAACGCATATATCGAATTCGGCGGATATACTTACGCCGACGGCGGTTTGAAGAAAAACGAAAAGGAATGCCCTACGGTCGAAGGCGAGTTTGAAAAAAACGGCGTCGTAGTCGATAACAACAAGGGACTTAGCATTTCTAACGGCGCACTCGTTCTGAAACGTCCTTTCGATACCGATGACGGCGTTTCTCAGTACGACAACGGCAAAGGCGAAATAGCAATCGTGTTCAACGGCACGAACGTATATAACAAAGGCTATTTCTGCGCATTCGGTATGCTTGACGGCGACGACGGCTCGGCGGAGGAATCTTCCGATTCGACTGACGATTCTGCTGCCGTTGACAGAAGCGGTATGTCAAGCTTTTCGAAAATGTACACCGTCAAGGATCTGGCTGCTAACGATAAAGGCGACAAGACCTATTACTACGAAAAGGACGGAAACTATTATTCGTTGAAATACGACGATAACGAAACGGCTCACTATTATAAGGGCGAAACCGAATTGCTGGACGACGAGCTTACCGATTTCAGAGAGCTTTTGACGAAAGACGATAAGTATTTTCTCGTTATTCCTTATACTCAGGTAAGAATCAAAACAATCAAAAAAGCGTAAAAAGCTGAAAAACAAAATAAAAAAACCGTCCTGCCGCGTCGGCAGGACGGTTTGTCGTCTGTTAATCTATGGGAGTTTTGTTGAAAGCCTTCGGGACGACGTTCGGCGTCCAGTTGCTCTCGTCGGTTTCATCTGTGCTTATCGAAAGCACGCCGTCGTTTTCGTTGACGTAAGTGATTTCCAGTGTAGGTGACTGATATTGCGGTTTCATTATCTGCATTCCTCGGCTTTGCCGTTGCAACCGAGCACTTCGATCAGTTTATGACGGACGATTTCCTTTATGTTTGCCCTTGCAGGCTTTAAGTATTGACGAGGATCGAAATGCGACGGGTTGTCGTGCATATATTTTCTTATAGAGCCCGTCATCGCAAGTCTTATATCGGAATCGATATTAATTTTGCATACCGACATTTTTGCGGCTTCTCTTAACTGTTCTTCGGGAATACCGACTGCGTCGGGCATTTTTCCGCCGTTTTCGTTGACCATTTTAACGTATTCCTGCGGAACGGAAGAAGATCCGTGAAGAACTATCGGGAAACCGGTTAATCTTTCGGATACTTCTTTGAGAATATCGAACCTGAGCGGCGGCGGAAGCAAAATTCCGTCCTTGGACAACGTGCATTGTTCGGGTTTGAATTTATATGCGCCGTGCGACGTGCCGATAGCTATTGCAAGCGAATCGACGCCCGTTTTGAGAACGAATTCTTCAACTTCTTCGGGACGGGTGTAGGAAGATTTGCCGAACTCTACGACGACGTCGTCTTCAATGCCGGCAAGCGTGCCGAGCTCGCCTTCGACAACGACGCCGTGGTCGTGTGCGTAGTCGACGACTTTTTTAGTTTCGGCTATATTTTCAAGGAAGGGTTTAGACGAGCCGTCTATCATTACCGAAGTAAATCCGCCGTCTATGCACGCCTTGCACGTTTCGAAATCAGGACCGTGGTCAAGGTGTAAAACGATGGGTATTTCGGGACATTCTATAACCGCGGCTTCGACGAGCTTGACCAGATAAGTGTGGTTTGCGTAAGCCCTTGCGCCTTTTGAAACTTGTAAAATCACGGGAGCTTTTTCTTCTTTGCAAGCTTCGGTGATAGCTTGAACGATTTCCATATTATTTACGTTGAACGCGCCTATTGCGTAGCCGTTTTTATAAGCCTTTTCAAACATTTTTTTACTCGTAACCAATGCCATAATAAAAAAACCTCGTTTTTTTTAGATTATACAATAATTTATATTCTTTTGCAAGACCTTTTAGAAAAATTTACCTTAATATAAAATCTTTTTTTGTTGAAAAACTTGCTAAAAGAGGCGTTTGGTGTTAAAATGTTATTACTGAATCGATGAATTTTCGGAGAGTAAGTGAAAAATTGTTTTAAACCCCGTTTTTCGCTTAGGCTCATTGCGCCCGAGCGAATTTTTTACTTATTGAAGGAGTTTTTATGAAGATTGCGGTTATAGGCATAATAATCGAAAAAGACCGGACGGTTGCCGAGGACGTCAACAGAATATTGTCTTTATTCGGCGATTATATCGTTTGCAGAATGGGCGTACCCGATAAGGTCAACGGTATATTCGTAATTTCCGTAATAGTTAAAGCGGAAATGGAAATAATATCATCGTTGTCGGGAAAGCTCGGAAAATTAAAATCAGTCAAAGTAAAAACGGCTATGACCGATTGTCCCGTTTCAGAATAAAAATATCGAGGTGTTTTATGAAAAGAATCATTGCTCTTTTTGCGACGGTATTATCTGCGCTGTCGCTTATTACGTTGTCCGCTTGCAACAAGCCTGCGGACGATTTAAAGACGTTGACCATCGTCCTTCCCGACGGCGCGCCCGTTCTTACGGTTTACAATATGATCGCCGACGACGGGCTTATCGAAGGCTATAAAACCAATGTGAAGATAGTATCGGCGGCGTCGGACGTCGGCGTGAGTCTGAAAAAGGGCGAGGCCGACGTGGGGGTTATCCCTACGAACGTTGCAGGAAAGCTTTATAACGGCGGCACGGATATTAAATTGCTCTCTACGAACATATTCGGCGTTCTTTATATGGTCGGTAAAACCGATCTTGCGAGCGTAGAAGGTCTTAAAGGCAAAACGGTCGGTCTCGTCGGCTTAGGCGGAACGCCTGACCTTACGTTAAAAGTGCTTATGGATAAAGCAGGCGTCGAATACGTCGAAAGCGAATCGGCTGTTGAAGGCAAGGTCGCGTTGAAATATGTAACGGCGACCGACACCGCGGTTTTGATTCAGGGCTTGAAATCGGGCTCGCTGGATTATGCGGTACTGGGCGAGCCTGCGGTGACTATGTGCAACGAAAAAGCCGACACGCACGTTGTTTTCGATTTGTTGGAGCTATGGAATAATCAGGTCGCACCCGACTGCTATATGCAGGCAGGCGTAGTTATCACGAAAAAGGTATATGAGGACGCCGCACTCGTTGAAAAATTGCAGAATGCGCTTAAAGATAATTACAACGCGTTATCGAGCCGGCCTGAAAATATTAAGGACGTAGTACGCGGTATAGGCAGCAGCACGGGCGTCGATTTTACCGCAGAAACCGTTTCGAGATTGAAAATCGGTTATAAATCGGCTCAGGACAGCAAGGCGGGCTTAGAAGTATATTTTAACGAAATAATCAAAAAAGCCCCGGCGTTTATCGATAAACTGCCTGACGACGGATTTTATTACTGCTGATAAAAATGAAGAAAAAACTTGAAAATGCGTTACCGTATTTATTTACGGTAGCGTTCGTGCTTGCAGCCTGGATTATTATAGCAAAGCTGCAAAACAGCGAGCTGTTCTTTCCGTCGCCGAAAAAAGTGTTTTTGACTACCGTCGGTCTTTTCAAAGACGGCTCGTTTTATATCTATCTCGGGAACACTCTTTCAAGAGTGGCGGCGGCGTTTGCGCTGTCGTTGCTGTTTGCGGTGGCTGCCGCTTCGTTTGCCAAGTTTTCACCCTTTTTCAAAAAGGCGTTATATCCGCTCGTTGCGCTTGCGAAATTAACGCCGACGGTGAGCGTCATTTTCTTATGCTATATGTGGTTTAACTCGCAGATAAACCCCGTAATAGTCAGCTCTCTCGTTATTATTCCGACGCTTTACAGCTCCGTTCTCGGCGCAATGGAAAGCGTCGATGGCGAGCTGGAAGAAATGTGCGAAATTTTCAAGGTAAACAAAAGGACGAGGTTTTTCGGCTTTTATCTTCCGCAGGTATCCGGCAAGGTTTACGGCGACGTAGCCAACGCTTTTTCGCTCGCTATAAAGCTCATAATTGCCTCGGAAGCGTTATCTTCCACGAACAACAGTCTCGGCGTGATAATGCAGCTTTCCAAAGCGTATCTCGAAATAGATAAACTTTTCGCAATTACCGTCGTGACGGTGTTAATCGGCGTGATTTCCGACGCAGTTTTCTATTATATACGGATTTTCGCAATCAGGTGGAATTATGTTAGAGCTAAAAAACATAACTAAATATTACGGCGATAAGCGGATTTTCGAAGATTTTTCTTTTTCGTTCAAGGAAAACGCCGTAACCGCGGTAATGGGACCTTCGGGAATAGGTAAAAGCACGCTTTTGAAAATAATAGTCGGTCTTACTGAATTTTCAGGCGAGGTGGTTTGTCACGGCAACGTATCCTGCGTGTTTCAGACTGCACGGTTAATAAGCAATCTGACGGTTTATCAAAATCTCAGATTCGTGTTAAAAGGAAAAATTCCCGAAAACGAGTTGGACGAGCAAATAAAAAAATATTTGTCGTTAGCGAAAATCAGCGAGCTTGCGGATAAATATCCGAGTCAGATATCAGGCGGTGAAGCGCAACGCGTTTCGCTTATCAGGGCGTTTCTTTATCCCGGCGACGCGCTTATATTGGACGAACCCTTTTCTTCGCTCGATTTGTGGTTAAAAAACCGTTTAATCGACTTATTCGGCGACTTATTAAAGGAAAAAGAGCGAACCTGCCTGTTTATTACTCACGATTTGGACGAGGCTTTATCGCTTGCCGACGAGTTTTTGATTTTGAAAAGCGACGGCTTTACGAATTTCCGTAACAGGGCAAAAAGCGGAGAAAAAGAAATTTCTGAAATGAAAAGCATACTGAAAAGCTCTCTCGGAATAAATCAGGAAAAATTTTCGGTATAAAATACGGCGGCTTTGTCAAAGATTAAAAAACAACAACCGTTGAATATTCATAAAATATTAACGGGCGAGAGGTTTTTAAAATGATAAAGCGTGGAGAATTATACTATGCCGACCTAAGCCCGGTCGTTGGCAGCGAGCAAGGCGGAATACGACCCGTTCTGGTCGTGCAGAACGACGTAGGCAACAAATTCAGTCCCACGGTAATAGCCGCTGCGGTCACAAGTCGGATAAACAAGGCAAAGCTTCCGACTCATATAGAGCTTAAAGCCGTCGAATACGGTCTCAACAAAGACAGCGTCGTGCTTTTGGAACAGATAAGAACGCTTGATAAAAGGCGTTTGAAGGAGCGTATCGGCGTTTTGCCTGAGCAGACGATGCAAGGCGTTAACAAGGCGTTGCTTATAAGCCTTGGCTTTGTAAAGGACGCTTGAACCAATATATCGGCAACTATTCCCTGAAAAAGGGCGTAGTTGCTTTTTTTGCGTCAAACACTTTTATTTTGCGAAAGTTTATGATATAATAACTTTAATCGATTTAAAATATTATATACTGGTGGCGGATATGTTTAATCTTCTGAGCATTTTTCAAGGTTACGTCGAAAAAAAATCGTTTATGCTTTTCGGTAAGTTCGAAATAGCGTTTTACGGTCTGTGCATTGCAGGGGCTATGATAATTTGCTGTTTCGTAGCCGTTCCCATCGTCAAAAGAAAGGGCTTTAAAGCCGATTTTTTACTTGATATGATGATAGCTATCGTTCCTTGCTCGATAATTTGCGCAAGGGCGTGGTACGTCCTTTTCGACCTGAAACAGTTCATTGATTTCGATAATTTCAATTTTGTAGAAACGGTCAAAGCGGTGTGCAACATCAAAGGCGGCGGTATGGCTATTCACGGCGGCGTGCTTGGCGGAGCTCTTGGCTTGTTTATCATCTCAAAAATCAAAAAGGTCGAGTTCGGTAAGCTTGCCGATATCGGCGCAACTTTGTTGCCGTTAGGTCAGGCGATAGGAAGATGGGGAAATTTCTTCAATCAGGAAGTCTATGGAAAAGTCACGACGATTACGACTTTCCCTATCTCGGTGTATATTCAGAAGCTTGGCGAATATCACTACGCGCTGTTTTTTTACGAAATGGTGCTTAATCTTATTCTTTTCGGATTGCTGATGGCGTTTGTTTACGGCTACAACGGCAAGAGAAACTGTTATTCAACGTCGTTTTATCTTATCGGCTACGGTCTGATAAGGGCGGTTTTAGAACCGTTGAGAGACGTCGAATTCCAGATGGGAAATTTAAACCTGCCTATACCTGCCAGCACGCTGACTTCGATAGGCTTCATTATCTCGGGCGCGATCCTTTTAGGCGTTTTGCTCTATCGCGACGTCAAAGAGAAAAACTACTGGTGGAAATATCTGTTCAAAAAGAACGTCCCCGTATCAGCTGAAAGCCGGGCGAATTCAGACGGTCGTAACGACGGCGATACAACCGTTTCCGAGTAATATAATTTAAAATAATTTACGGCTTGAAGGAGTGTTATGGAAAGAAATTTAACTATGCTCACTGACTTGTACGAGCTTACTATGATGAACGGCTTTTTTCTCAAAGGAAAGGGCGGACAAAGAGTTGTTTTCGACGTGTTTTTCAGGCAAAACGAACTTATAACCTATTCGGTGGCGGCAGGTCTTGAACAGGTTGTGGAATACCTTACCAATCTTAAATTCAGCGACGAAGATATAGAATATCTTGAAAGCCTCAAGCTTTTCGATAAAGAGTTTCTCAATTACCTGAAAGGTTTTTCTTTCACGGGCGACGTGTTCGCCGTAAAAGAAGGAACGTTCGTTTTTCCCGGCGAGCCTATTTTAACGGTCAGGTCGAATATTTTAGAAGCTCAGCTGGTCGAAACGGCAATTCTCAACATTATCAATCACCAGACGCTGATCGCAACCAAATCGGCAAAGGTGTGCTATGCCGCGCAGGACGGCGGCGTAATGGAATTCGGTCTGCGCAGAGCGCAGGGCCCCGACGCGGGCATTTACGGCGCAAGAGCCGCCGTTATAGGCGGTTGTAAATCGACTTCCAACGTTTTGTCGGGACAGATGTTCGACCTTAAAGTCAGCGGAACGCACGCTCATAGCTGGGTTATGAACTTCGGGAGCGAGCTGGAAGCTTTCAGAGCTTACGCCGACATTTATCCCGATCAGGTTATGTTGCTCGTAGATACCTACGACACCTTAAAAAGCGGTATTCCCAACGCAATAACCGTTTTCAAGGAAGTCGAAGCCAAAGGTCATAAGCCGGTCGGAATAAGGCTCGACAGCGGAGATCTGGCGTATCTTACGAAAAAGGCGAGAAAAATGCTCGACGAGGCTGGCTTCCCTTACGCTAAAATCTGCGCTTCGGGCGACCTTGACGAATATCTCATCACGTCGCTCAAAAATCAAGGCGCAAAGATCGATATGTGGGGCGTCGGAACCAAGCTGATAACCAGTGAGGAAATGCCTGCGCTCGGCGGAGTATATAAGCTTGCAGCCGTGTACGACGGCGATAAGATAATACCCAAAATCAAGCTCAGCGACAACAGCGCGAAGATAACTAACCCCGGCTTTAAGACGGTTTACCGCATTTACGGCGAGGACGGTATGGCGGAAGCCGACCTTATCGCTTTAAGGGACGAGAGTATCGACGAGACGAAGCCGCTAACCATTTTTCACCCCATCGAGACATGGAAAAAAATGACCTTCGAGCCGGGTAAATATACCGTAAAGGAAATCGTTTATCCCGTATTAAAGGACGGCAGACCGGTTAAAGAGCTTCCGAAGTTTGAGGAAATATGCGAGTTTTGCGAAGCGGAAAAAGCTACTTTCTGGGATGAATACAAACGAATAGACAAACCGCATATCTATAAAGTAGATTTATCCGCAGGCTTGTACGAGCTTAAACAATCTATGATAAACGAGATAAAGGGGAAATAATTATGGGACTTTTCAGCAGAAAAAACGAAGTTTATGAAAGGAACACCAAAATCGCCGAGCTTCAGAGCGATATGGAAGCTCTCGAAAAGAAAAACAAAAAGCTGTCCGTAGAAAATGCGGAGTTAAGGGCGGAGGTAAACAATCTCAGAAGCACCAACACAGCCCTGATTAACGATAACAGCATTCTCGAAGGCAAGATTCTGGCTATGCAGGCGGAAATGGAAAAATTGAAGAATCAAGCTTTTGCCGAGCAGAGCAAGGTTATCGAGGAAGATAAAAAAAAAGCCTTTGAGCTGAAACAGTCGGCTTCGCTCGAATATGCGCTCGAACTTAAAAGACTTAAATTTTTCTGCGATAAATTCAAAGAAAATTATAATTCCGCAGACGAGCTGAAAAAAGCGGAGATTGCAGGTATGCTCACCGATATTATCAAGGAATGCGACGGCGTGAAAGCCGAAAGGGATACCAAGACCTCGGTCGATATGCTTTACGATAAATTCGGCATAAAAGAAGAAACCGAACAGCGGCAAGCCGACGATTTCGAATTCGATCTCGAACAAGTTATGAACCCGAAGGGCGAGCTCGACCTCGAAGAGCTTTGCAGGGAATTAGGAGTATATAGAGGATGATTTATGCGATTGTGTTTTTTGCCGTCGTAATTTTCGATCAGCTCTCGAAAGCGTTTGTAGAAGCGCACAGCGCAAGCTTATCGCTGTTTGGAGGGTGGCTGAAAATAACCAACGGCACCCGCAACAGCGGTATGGCTTTTTCCATGCTTGCGGATAAGCCGTGGGCGCAGGCGTTTTTCGTCGTTTCCACCGTGTGCGTGCTTGCGGCTTTTACTTCGTACCTTATTTTTTCAAAGAATAAAAATCCGTTTTTCAGAACGGGTATCGTATTCATAATGGGCGGAGCAGTGGGCAATCTCATCGACAGATTGGCTTTCAAAGCCGTCCGCGACTTTATATTCGTGCAGAATTATTCTACGTTCAACGTAGCGGACAGTTTTATATGTATCGGCGCAACGATGATGATAATTTATTATTTGTTCGTGGCTGAAGACGCGCTTTTCAGGAAAAAGAAAAATGAATCGGATATTGATAGCTGAAAAGGACTATTCGAGATCGGATATTTTTTTATCGGAAGCTTTGCAGGTGTCGCGTTCCCACGCAAAAAAGCTTATTGAAGAAGGAGCGGTCGCAAAAAACGAAAAAGCCGTTTCGGCAAGCGGTAAGGTTAAGTGCGGCGAGAAATTCGTAGTCGAAATAAAAGAGCCTGAGCAGCTCGATTTAACTCCGCAGAACATTCCCATCGATATAATTTACCAGGATGAGGACGTCGCCGTCGTAAACAAAGCGCAGGGGCTGACCGTCCATTCGGGGGGCGGCACCAACGGCGGAACGCTCGTCAACGCGCTGCTTTACCATTTAGACAGTCTGAGCAGTATCAACGGCGTTATAAGGCCCGGGATAGTGCATAGGATAGATAAGGATACGTCGGGTTTGCTCGTCGTTGCCAAAAACGATAAAGCGCATTTGTCGTTATCCGAGCAGATTTCAACAAAACGGGCAAAAAGGTATTACCTTGCGCTCCTTGAGGGAGCGTTAAAGGAGGACAGCGGAGTTATAACGACTAAAATCGCCCGTTCGAAAACGGATAGAAAAATGATGGCGGTATCCGACGAAGGCAGAATAGCTACCACGCTGTTCAAGGTCAGAAAGCGTTACGCTCACTATACGCTCTGCGAATTTGAATTGAAGACGGGCAGGACTCACCAGATAAGGGTGCATTCGAAATACGTCGGTCACCCTATCGTCGGCGACAGGACTTACGGCTATAAAAAACAGAAATTTGATTTAAACGGTCAGCTTTTACACGCGTACAAGCTGGTCTTTACTCATCCGACGACGGATAAGGAAATGGAATTTATTGCTCCCGTTCCCGATTATTTCAATAAAGTTCTGGAGCTGTTGGATAAAATCGATAAAGAAAATTGAGAGAGTTTTCGGCTCTCTCAATTTTTGAAAAATATTAAGTTTATAAATCGTCTGCGTCCTGAACGGGTAATTCCGTAGCGTCCTGTGAATAGTTGCCCGTATAACTGCCCAGGTAGTCGAACTCAGACTTAAACTTCTTCTTTTTCATTACTTGCAGTCTTTAGTCGTTCTCGAACTTTTGTTACTGCAGTTTCTTGAAGCAGACTTTTTAGTGTTTTTCGTTTCTTTCTTCATAAATATTGCAAGAATTTTTAAAACTTTTCTTGCCTCCTTCAAGGTTTATTATGGTAAGGTGAAAGTATTTTATACTTGAATTGATTTGTAAAAAAGTGGTAATAACCGACGTATAGACAGGGTAAATGATTATGATAATCAAAGACTTGATAAAAGAATTCGAAAATAAGGCGACCTCTTTGGGATATCAGTGCAGGCTGTGTCACAGGGAAGTTTTCAACGGCGAACGGTTCTGCGAGGAATGCAGAAAGGGAATAACGGAAAACGACGAAAGTATTTGCGTAAAATGCGGAAGAAAAACCACTGTCTCCGTCAAGAGATGTTTTTCGTGCAGTTACGACTGGCAGGTGGATAAGGCAAGGAGCGTTTATATTTACGAGGGCAACGTAAGCCTCGCAATCAAAAAATTCAAGTTCAGAAACGAAAGGTATCTCGGCGACGTTTTTGCGGAAAAGCTATACGAAACGTATTTAAAGAACGCATTTTCAGCCGATCTGATAACCTTCGTGCCGGTAACTCGCGCCCGCAAATTTTTCCGTAGCTTCAATCATTCCGAATATCTTGCGAGAAAGCTTGCCGAGCTTTGCGGGACGGAATGCGTCGGCTTGTTAAAAAAGGTGAAGGAAACGGATAATCAATTCCGTCTTAAAAGGGACGAAAGACAAAAGAACTTGAAAGGCAGCTTCGAAGCCGATAAAAGCCTTCCGATTCAAGGCAAAAAAATTCTCGTCGTCGACGACGTTTTAACGACGGGCGCAACCTCCGACGAAATAGCCCGTATTTTAAAAAAGGGCGGCGCAAAGTCGGTGTATCTGCTGACGGTTGCTTCGACCGTGTTGAAGCAGGACTGAAAATCGTCAAAATCTTGCAAATTTTAGAAAAAACATACTTAAATATATTTACACAATTATGAAAATATATTAAAATAGTATTCGAAAAGTAAAATGGGGATAGAGTCGCAAGGCTCTGTGCAACGAAAAAAGGGTGGTAAAATGGGAATTATAAAGTATATTCTTGAAACGGACCAACGCCGTTCTTTGAAAAAAATATCAAAGATAGCGGATGAAATTATCGAGCTTTCGCCTAAGTACGAAAAAATGAGCGATGAAGAGCTTATTTCTCAGACGGGCGTTTTAAAGGAAAGACTGAGTAATGGAGAAACCTTGGACGATATTCTCGTCGATGCGTTTGCAACCGTAAGGGAGGCAAGTTACAGAGTTCTCAATATGCGTCATTATAAGGTTCAGCTTATGGGCGGTATCTGCGTGCATCAGGGGCGTGTTGCCGAGCTTAAGACGGGCGAAGGTAAAACGCTTATGGCAACGCTTCCAGCGTACCTTAACGCACTCACGGGTAAAGGCGTGCATATCGTCACGGTAAACGATTACCTTGCTCGAAGAGACGCCGCCTGGATGGGTAAAATTCACCGTTTTTTGGGACTTACCGTCGGCGTAAACGTCAGCGATATGACCGAGGAACAAAAGCGTGAAGCGTACAAGTGCGATATTACCTACGGCACTAACAACGACTTCGGTTTCGACTATCTGAGAGACAATCTCAAAGTCAACGTGAGCGATATGGTTCAGCGCGGTCTGGAATTCGCCATCGTTGACGAGGTGGATTCTATCCTTATCGACGAAGCGAGAACGCCGCTTATAATTTCTGGAAAGGGCGACGATTCTTCCGAAATGTACGTTACGGCAAACCGTTTCGTAAAGACGTTGAAGATCGACGAGGACTTTACCGTTGACATCAAGGAAAAGACGGTGCAGATAAGCGAGACCGGCGCGCGCAAAGCCGAAAGATTTTTCGGACTTGAAAACTTTGCTGATATAGAGAACGCGGAGCTCAGCCACCACATTCAGCAGGCGTTGAAGGCTCATCATATTTTCAAAAAAGATAACGACTACATCGTACAGGACAACGAAATAATCATCGTCGACGAGTTTACGGGCAGGCTGATGATAGGAAGAAGGTATTCCGACGGTTTGCATCAGGCAATAGAAGCTAAGGAAAACGTAGTCGTAAGGAGCGAATCGAAAACGCTTGCGACTATTACTTTCCAGAATTATTTCAGGCTCTATAAAAAGTTATCGGGTATGACGGGTACCGCAAAGACCGAAGAAGAAGAATTCAAGACCATTTACGGCTTGGACGTTCTTGTTATTCCGACTAATAAGCCTATGATAAGGAAGGATTATCCCGACGTGTTGTACTCAACCGAAAAGGGTAAGATTAAGGCGATAATAGAAGACATCAAAACTCACCACGAAAAGGGACAACCCGTGCTTGTAGGCACCGTTACCGTAGAAAAGAGCGAGGCGATTTCCCGCGCGCTTTTAAAAGAGAGAATTCGTCACAATATCCTCAACGCAAAGAACCACAAGCGTGAAGCTGAAATTATTGCGCAGGCAGGCAAAAAGGGCGCAATTACCATTGCGACCAATATGGCAGGTCGTGGAACGGATATTCTGCTCGGCGGTAACCCTGAATTTTTGGCTAAGCAGGATTTGAGAAACGAGGGAATCGACGAAAACACAATCGAACAGGCAACGTCCTTCGTTCAGGACGTCAACGACGAAATAAAAGCGGTAAGAAACAAATACAATCAGTATCTAAACAAGCACAAGGAAGTTACCGATAAGGAAAAGGAAGAAGTATCTCAGCTCGGCGGTTTAAGAATAATCGGCACCGAACGCCACGAATCGCGCCGTATCGACAACCAGTTGAGAGGTCGTAGCGGAAGACAGGGCGACCCCGGTTCGTCGTTGTTTTACGTTTCGCTCGAAGACGAGCTTGCTCAACGCTTCGGCGGCGAGAGAATGAAATCTATGTACAATATCCTGAAATTGGATGAGGATACGCCTTTGCAGTCAAAAATGCTTGCAAAGTCTATTGAAAACGCGCAGAAAAACATCGAAGGACAAAACTTCGGCAGACGTAAGCATATCATTCAGTACGACGACGTTATGAATACTCAGCGTTACGTCGTCTATAAAGAACGTATGAAGGTATTGCGTGGCGAATCCGTCCACGAGGACATTGTTAAACTCATTCCCGATTACGTCGAATACGTTCTGGACGGAGCAATCGAAGAACCTTCTAAACCAAAGACCTGGGACGCGGAAAAAATCAACGCCGCACTCGAACAGAACGCTTTGCCCGAGGGTACGGGCTTTATTACCGAAGAAAAGGTCAGAAACTGGGACTTCGAATACCTCGTTAAAAACTGCGTGGAAAAAGCTATCCAATGCTACGAAGAAAAAGTCAAAGAATACAACGAAGCCGGCATCGACTTTTCCGAAGTGGAAAGAATTATTTTCCTGAAAGTCGTAGACAAGCGTTGGATAGACCACATCGACGCTATGGATAAATTGAAGCGAGGCATTTCGTTGCGCGGTTACGCAAATGAAGATCCCGTTATCGCCTATAAGCGCGAAGGCAGGGAAATGTTCGAGGAGATGACTCAAAGCATTCAGAACGAAACGGCTAAGTTATTGCTCAAAATCCGCCTGAACAAGCCCGAAGAACAGTCGGCTGAAAAAGCTCAGCCCCAGCCCGGTACGCAGGCTAACCCGAAAATAAAACCGCTGAACAGTCCGTTCGCCAGACAGCCGATTATACCGAAACCGGCGGTAACCTTTAAAAAACAAGCCGGCGCGGATATCGGAAGAAACGACCCTTGTCCGTGTGGAAGCGGAAAGAAATACAAAAACTGTTGCGGAAAGAACAACTAAGAAAAAGAAGTCGTTTCTTCCAGCGAGCGCAAGCGAGCAGGCTATATAATAATGACTTTTGGGGCAAGGCAAGCCTTGCTCTATGCGCAGCATAGCCAAAACGTCTGACGACCCTTGTCCGTGTGGAAGCGGAAAGAAATACAAAAACTGTTGCGGAAAGAACAACTAAGAAAAAGAAGTCGTTTCTTCCAGCGAGCGCAAGCGAGCAGGCTATATAATAATGACTTTTGGGGCAAGGCAAGCCTTGCTCTATGCGCAGCATAGCCAAAACGTCTGACGACCCTTGTCCGTGTGGAAGCGGAAAGAAATACAAAAACTGTTGCGGAAAGAACAATTATGAGGTAAAAAATGATTAGATCGGATTTATATTTTGATAAACTTAAAGAATTGAGGCAAATCTTAGACGAGGCAGGATACTCTCTTTGACCTGGATAATTTAAAAATCCAATTAAAAGAAATCGAAGCCGAGCAGGAGAAGCCCGAAGTCTGGCAGGACTTGCAAAAAAGCACCGAGCTTGCGCGCAAGGCTCAATCCATAAAGAATAAAATTACTGCGTTCGATAAGGCGTATAAGACTTTGAACGACGCTCAGGATCTGATAGATTTAGCCTGCGCCGAGGATGACGACAGCTTTTTGCCGGAAATAGACGCCGAGCTTGTCGCCGTTGAAAAGGAAATCAACGAAATGCGTCTTGCTACCCTTTTAAAAGGCAAGTACGACGACCTTGACGCAATTATGACCTTGCACGCAGGCGCAGGCGGTACCGAAGCTTGCGACTGGACGGAAATGCTTTACAGAATGTATATCTGCTATGCCGAAAAGCACGGCTATACTCTTGAAGAACTTGACCGCCTTGCAGGCGACGACGCAGGAATAAAGAGCGTGTCGTTCAGAGTAAAGGGCGAAAACGCCTACGGCTATCTCAAAGCCGAACAGGGCGTTCACCGCTTAGTAAGAATTTCTCCGTTCGATTCCAACGCACGGCGGCACACTTCATTTGCTTCGGTGGAGGTTATGCCTGAAATTATCAATACCGAAGAAATACAGATTCGCCCCGAGGACTTAAAGGTGGATACCTTCCGTTCGTCGGGCGCAGGCGGTCAGCATATCAACAAGACCGAATCGGCAATAAGGATAACGCATATTCCGACGGGTATTATCGTTGCCTGCCAGAACGAGCGCAGTCAGATACAAAACAGAGAAACGGCTATGCGTATGCTTATGGGCAAGCTGGTCGAAAAACGTGAAAGCGAAAGATTGCAGGAAGCTCAGGAAATCAAGGGCGAAATTAAAAAGATCGAATTCGGCAGTCAGATCCGGAGCTACGTTTTTTGTCCTTACACTATGGTCAAGGATCACAGAACGAATTACGAAACGGGCAACATTCAGTCGGTTATGGACGGCGATCTCGACGGCTTTATCACTGAGTTTTTGAAGAAATCATAATGAGTTATTCCGATGAAATTAAAAAACTGAATATCAGAAAGGACGCCGTAATTTTAGCCATAGAATCTTCGTGCGACGAAACGTGCGCCGCCGTAACTTGCGGCAGAGAGCTTTTGTCGAACGAAATAATAAGCTCCGCCGAGATACAAAAAAAATACGGCGGAGTGGTGCCTGAAATAGCTTCGAGATACCACACCGACGCAATAGACAAAGTGGTGAAGGCTGCCCTTAAAAAGGCAAACGTCGGCTTTTCGGAGCTTGACGCCGTTGCCGTAACTTACGGAGCAGGGCTGCTCGGCGCGCTGCTGGTGGGCTTATCCTATGCAAAAGCTTTAGCTTTTTCGCTCAATATTCCGATTATTCCCGTAAGCCACGTTCACGGACATTTATCGGTGTGCTATCTTGTGGATAAAACCCTTGAACCGCCGTTTATCAGCTTGCTTGCAAGCGGCGGACACACTGCGGTGATCAAGGTCGCAAGCGACGGCGAATACGAAGTGCTCGGTTCCACGCTCGACGACGCCGTAGGCGAGGCTTTCGATAAGGTCGCAAGGGTATTGGATTTAAGTTATCCGGGCGGACCTAACGTCGAAAGATTGGCTACTCTTGGCAAAAACTGCGTGCCTATGCCTAAAATGCTCAAAGGTCAGGGCGGATATAATTTTTCTTACAGCGGATTGAAAACCGCCGTAATAAATTACGTTCACTCGGCAAAAATTAGCGGCAGAGAATATAATAAAAGCGACGTCGCTTCGAGCTTTCAGTCGGCTGCGCTGGATATTCTCGTCGAAAAGACCGTTGAGGGAGCTAAAAGTTACGGTATAAACACCGTTACCGCAGGCGGCGGCGTGTGCGCTAACGGTTATCTGAGAAATAAGCTCAAAGCTGCCTGCGACGAAAACGGGCTTAAACTCGTTATTCCCGATAAGCCGCTTTGCACCGATAATGCGGCGATGATAGCTTCCGAGGGATACAGGCAGTATCTGAAAGGAAACTTCGCTCCGCTGTCACTTAACGCAAAGGCTTCGCTAAGCTTAAAATAAAGGTGGTATTATGAAGATTTTAAAAAGAATTTTGCCGTTTGTTTTCGTTCTCGCAGTGGCGTTATGCGTTGCGGGCTGCGACGTCGAACAAAAAGAATACGTTGCCACGGCAGACGAATATTTTGTTTTTGAAAAGGTCGAGGGCGGTTATTCCGTCGGCGCAGCCGACGGGGTGGAGTTGCCCGAAAACGTAGTTATTCCTAAAACGCACGAGGGCGAGTCGGTCGTAAAAATTGCCGACGGCGCATTCGATATGACGGGTATAAAATTCGTCGTCATACCCGAAATGGTGTCGTCGATCGGCGAAATTGCATTTTCAGGCTGCGATCAATTAAGGTCGGTTACCGTTCTCGGCGGCGTTAAAACCATAGGCGACTACGCTTTTTTCAATTGCCGTTTGCTCACGCTCTGCGATTTTAACAAAGAGCTTGAAGAATTAGGCGTTTCCTGCTTCGAAGGCACTAATCTGAGCAGCGTCAAGCTCTGCAACAACGTCAGATACGTCGGCGATAAGGCGTTTAAGGACTGTAAAAACCTTGCCTTCGTAACGGTAGGACTGAGAGTCGAATATATCGGCTACGACGCTTTCAGCGGCGCAAGATCCGATATAATCTTTAAGGTTTCAGAAGGAAACGCTCACTACAAACTCATCGACGGAAATCTTGTGGAAAACTGATAAAAAAGTAGGATAATCGCCGAATTTGCGTTCTTCGGAATAGTACAAATGAAACTTATTGCAAAGCTTTCGGAATGGAAAATCCGGTTTTTACGATGTTTCCCGTCGTGCTGTTAATTGCCTGTGAGACGACATTCGCGTGCGGCTTCGTAAAAAAACTGTATGACGCACCTCTGCTTTAAGGTGCGAAAGCCGTATTTCTCATCGCAATACTTCTGATAAACTTATCGTACGTTTTTTTGCTTATGAAACGAAAGCGGTATATCCGGGCAATAGCAGGAATTGTCGTTTCGTTGTGTTTTTTTGGACTGTAAGTCTGTTTGATTGCTTTGTTGCCCAAGCCGATAGAGTCGTTCTGGCAAAAGGAAAGCGCGTATCGCGTATTTACGGACACCCCTTACGAAAGCGCCGAATACGGGCAACGGATAGACGACTTTTTATCGCTTAGCGAAAAAGTCAGCGATTTAAGCTTTAATATGCAGTTATTGAACCCGGGTAGCAGTCTGCTTGTTCTTGGATTTTCCAATGTAGAGATTCAGCCCGTTAAAAAGAACGAAGATATACGTTGCGTCGGCAAATCGTCTGACGCCCGTATGACCGTGTTTTGAAAGCGACGTTCGGGATTTTGCACAGCTTGTCGATACGCAGCGCCGTCAAAAACGAACGTTTTACGGTTGATTTTTATTGCATCTACGCTTATTCGGCGTCGCTTGTTCGTTTTTTTATCGGTTTATTCAATGTTATTATTTATCCTGAATGCAAATTGACCGAACGTTATCTCAATACTAAACAGCCTGCGTCTTTGCTCGCAAAGAATAGAGGCTGTTTTTTTATTTCGCAGAGATTTAAATCAAGTTTTTGAGCGTTTTATGCTGTTTTTGCCAATATCTGACAGTACGATTTACCAATTTTAGACAAAACCTAAGCGTTACGGCTCGTTGTGGTTAACGACGTGATTAAAACGTTGAATTTTGCACCATATTTGCAGTATATTTTAATTTATTGTAGGTTTGTCAAACATATGAGACAGAATTTAAAAAGTTAGTGTAACAAACC
>JBJEVF010000043.1:0-199615 GCA_051884215.1 Christensenellaceae bacterium
AATCTCAATACATTTAATTTAATTTTCTGTCTAAACTTTTGGGTTCACATCACTTTCCTGACACTTTTTTTATGCTTCAAAGCGGTTAAACCGCTCTCGGATATTAAATTCAACCTGCAAGGTGAATTATAAAAAACAAAAACAATGATACGCCCAATGCAAGAATCTTAATACCTATATTAGAAAACAACGAATTTGATAATTTTTTAAAAAAACTTTCTTTATTAGCCATAACCGACTCCTTAATCGCCTAAATCCTGCCAGAAGAACTGTTTTAAAGTGCTTCTTAAAGTGTTTGAATCAACGTATCTCAATATTTTACCGCCTTTTGCGATAGAAATTATTCCCGTCTCTTCGGAAACGATAATCGTCGTAACGTTAACCATTTCGGTAATACCTATTCCCGCACGGTGCCTCGAACCAAGCTCTTTTGAAATATTGCCGCCCTGCGTAGGTTGCAGAAAACAACCTGCCGCCTGAATTTTGTTACCGCTTAATACCATCGCTCCGTCGTGCAATGCGGTTTTCGGGAAAAACACGCTTTCTATAAGCTGCGACGAAATATCCGCATTGAGAATTACTCCGCTTTCCAACACGTCGTTAGGCAGATTGCCGTTCGATAAAATTATGATTGCGCCGACGTCGTTTTTCGACATATTCTGTACGGCTTTGATAATTTCATCGATATAAATATTTACGTCGACGCCCGAATGAGATCCGCTCCGATGGCGACTGTCCGACGAATTGCGCTTATCCCAGATAACGCGCTTTACTTCGGTAGCAAACAACAACACCACCACGATTACAAACGCTATCTGCAAACACAACATAACGATTCCGCCGTTAAATGCGGGATTGATTTCGTGAGAAAGTAGCAGTACAACGCCTATAAGAACGGTAAATACGCAATAAAACCAAATTACCTTCTTTGCGTTGTTATTTTTCAATACCGTAAAAGCAAAGGTAATGAATATAAAATATAAGATAAACTCCAAAATATAAACGGGATGAAAGGTTAAATTCTTGAACGATTCAGCCAGCTTATCAAGATATAACAGCATAAGGCACTCCAATATTCGATAAATTTATTTTATCATAGATAGAGATAAAAAGAAAGCATTTTTATAAATTTAAAGTGAAAATGTTGCAAATAAAGACAATCAGGATTCGTTTAAAATGCTGAAAACGGCAAAATCCAATGCGTTAGACAGCGAAGTTTTACCCGACTTAAAGCTTGAATCGGCGTCGCTGAGAATATTTACGATTTTCATAAGTCGCTTAGCCGTAAATTTCGAGGCTTGTTGTCTCGATTTTTTAACGGCATACTCTTTGACTCCCAACAAATCCGCAAGCTCCTTATCCGACTTGTTGGAAATACCGATAAAAAGCAATCTCCTGAAATGGTTGTAAAGCGACACGAGCAAAATCTGCTTATCCCCTACCGACGCGAGATCGCTAAGCACTTCATACGCTTTATTATAGTTTTTTTCAGCAATAAAGGACACCGTTTCATAGATTTTGTAATCGGTTTCCTTGACTACTATTTTATCGACAATCGCCGCGTCTATAACGCCGTTATCGCCTACGAAATTTATCAGTTTTTCCAGCTCGTTGACGATTTTAGTCATATCGAAAAGCGAGTATTCGCAAATTTGTTCGACGCAGCTACGGGATATTACTACGTTATGCTTTTTCGTGACGCTTTGCGCATACCTCACAATAAGATCGACTCCGGCTTTTTTGCAATCGACGACTTCGACCGCCGACTGTTTTTTAAGATTATCGCATTTAAGGCTGTTTGATATTACCACGATACAGCCGTTTAATTCTGAATTTAAAAACGAATTAAGCTCTTTATTCTTCAAGTCCTGCGCATTAGGATACCACTCGTTTATATAAATTATCCTGTAATCGCCCAATAACGGGCATAAATCGAGTCCCGAAACCAAAGGCGCGACGTTACCTTTCAAATTAGCGCCTTCGAATTTTGTGAGATTGATATCCGGCTCGGTAAGATATTTGTCGAAAATCATATCACGGGCGGTATTTCTGAAAAAAACGTCCTCTCCTTCTAAAAGATAAACCTTTTTAGGATCGGATAAACTCGATTTCAATTCTGTAAAATCCATAAAACCTCACAACGCAATCAATCCCATAGCTAAAAACAGCACAACGATTATTTTATGCTTTTTGTCACTTTTGATATTTACAAAATCAGAGGCAAAAAGCGCGATAACGTAGTAAACCGCCAACGTCAAAGGCGTAATCTGAGCAAATAAAACGAACTTCGAAAAATCCGTCATCGAAAATAGTTGTTTTATAAGCCCTATACCTACGCCCACAATCTTTAAGGGCAACGCAGCTTTGATAAACGCTAAAAACACCGACGTAAAGAGCATAACGTATAAAACGGAAACAATCGGAATAAAGACGATATTCAACAACGAAGAAAGGGCCGATAAGTAATTGAAAAGATAACACGTTATCGGCGTTACGCCGAATAAAACCGACAGCGCGACGGAAAGCGTTTCTTTCATCGGAAGCGCGGTCTTTTTCAAAACGTCGAGAAAAGTCGGTCTGAATAACGCTATCGAAAGAATGCAGGAAAACGAAAGTATAAAACCTTCGGTAAGCACGCTCATAGGATTTATTATCACTACCGTTATACAAGCTAACGCTATCGCGTTCAAATTATCGTAATACCTGCCGAACGACTTGCAGAAAAGCAGCCAGAAACACATGACGACCGCTCTTTGCGCCGAAACGGAAAAACCGCATATACCTGCGTAAATTATGGCTATAAGCGTAACTATTACGCATTTTTTGAAGTATTTTATATAAAGCGCTTCGCAAATAAAGCCTGCAACGCCGCATAAAAATCCGATATGCAAACCCGATACTGCAAATATATGAGCAATACCGCTATATCGGAAGTTCGTTAAAAGCTCGTCCGGGATATACTGCGTATCGCCAAGCAGTAACGCTACGGCAAAATCGTAGTCGTCGGACAGATTGGTTCGGAAAAGAGTTTTTATGCCGTTTGATATATTTGTAAAGATACCGGTTTTTGCCGAAATCAATTCGAAATTTTTCACCGAAGAAAATTCCAGAACAACGCCGCCTGACAAACTGTATTTTAGTCTGCCGTCGCAGCTTGTTAAAGTGCATTCAAATTCAGCGACCTGCCCTTTGAGATATTCTCCGTCCAGAAAGCCCGAAACGTTAAAATCGACTCCTTGACCGTTTATCGTCACGTTTTCGAAAGTCGTAATAAACCTCTCCGGATACGCCGTCGGGGAAACGCTTTTTACCGTACCGCTCAGCACCGCGCCTTCCTGTGAAAAGCTTTGGTAATAAGCATACTCGTTAATTATATACAGACACCTTAAACTGACCGATATTATTAAAATCAGCGCAAGCGCAGCAAAAATCAGATTAAACACTGAAAAATTTTTAAAAAGCAATATTGCAGTGATAAAAACAATCGATAAGTGACAAACTATTACCAAGCAAAAACCTGCGCTCAGCGCAAAATAATACGAAGCGACCACACAAATAAGCGCAACTGCGACGAGAACAAGCGGCCGTATATTCACTAATTTTCTCATAATAACGTGAAAAATACTCTTTTATAACATAATAAACCATTTGACAGTATTTGTCAATTTTTATTATCGGATATGCTTGATAAAATAGCGTTCCCGTGCTAAAATATAATAGCCTGCGGTGTACGAGGTAGGGTTTGATTTAATCCACAAATTATAAAAGGGAATCCGGAGTCTTTTTTGTTATGCACAGCCTTTGGTTATTGTCTTTGAGCAGACCTTTTTCGTAAGGCAGCAGATACGACAAAGCAGGATACCCACCTGCTTAACGGCGGGTTAAGATTTCCTTATACGGCACATGCGGGCTAAGCATAAAAAAAACAGTTTTCGGATTTTTCTGAAAACTGTTTTTCCATTGAAGTCGTTTTATTATTTTATCAGCGAGCAAACGTCGTTACACAAAGTTAATGCGTCGTCGACTTTCAAACCGGCAATGAGCCTTGCCTGTTGATATAAAACGTTAATGATTTTCTTTGCGGTATCGTCGTCGCTGCTTAAAAGCTTCTGATAAATATCGTGTTTGACGTTGAGCTGTAATACCTTCCTTGCCTTTGCCGCCCGGTTTTTATCCGGCATAGCCTCAAAAACCTTTTCCATTTCAATGGAAATTTCGCCCTCGCTAAGCAGTGCGCAAGGATAATCTTTAAGGTTTTCCGAGCCTTTGATTTTAACTATTTTACCTTCGAGCTCCTTTAACGCAAGCTCTGCTATACGGCTGTCTACCGGTGCGTCGGTTTGCTCGTCGTATGCGCCGCTCTCTATCGACTTAAACTCCTTGTCGGCAAATTTAGCAAGCATTTTTATTGCAAATTCGTCAACTTCGTCGGTAAAGCACAAAACGTCCTTTCCGCCTTCGATAAGAGTCTGTACCTGAGGCATAACTTTTATCGCATCGAGACTCTGTCCCGTTGCGTAAATTATATACTTCTGATCTTGCGGCATGTTATCGACGTATTCCTGCAAGGTAACGTATTCGCCTGTTTTTGCGGATTTAAACATAATTAAATCCTGCAAAGTCTCGTTGTTAGAGCCAAAGCCCTGATAGACGCCGTATTTTAAGCTGAGTCCGAAGGCGTCGAAGAACTTGCAATAGCTTTCCCTTTCGTTCTTCTGTAAGCTTAAAAGCTCGCTCTTGATTTTCTTTTCTATGCTTTGACTTATCGCCTTCAACTGTCTGTTTTGCTGAACGGTTTCACGGGATATGTTCAACGTAAGCTCGCTATCTACGACGCCCTTTACGAATCCGAAATAATCGGGCAATAAATCGGCGCACTTTTCCGTTATCAGAACGTTGTTCGTATAGAGCATCAAGCCCTTTTCGTAATTTTTCGTATAAAAGTTGTACGGTTGTTCGTTAGGAATAAAAAGCAACGCTTTATAGCTTACCACGCCCTCGGCGGAAATGGTGATAACCTTTCTCGCGCCGTCGTAACCGTAAAATTTCTGCTTGTAAAAGTCCTGATATTCTTCTTCGGTTACCTCGGATTTTTGTTTTTTCCAGAGCGGAACCATAGAATTTACCGTGTCCATAACCTTTTCGGTTACGGTCTTAGCTTCTTCGCCCTCGCCTTCCTGCTTGTAATTGGTAACCATCATCTTTATCGGATATTTGACGAAATCCGAATACTTTTTGACGAGCTGTTTAATCTTGTATTCCTGCAAAAATTCGCCGAATTTTTCCTCGTCGGTATCGTCTTTCAGGTAAAGAGTAATTTCCGTGCCGTTTTCAGCTTTTTCTGCAGGACTTATTTCGTAACCCTCACAGCCTTCGCTAACCCATTTATATGCGTTATCGCTTCCGTAAGCTTTGGATAAAACTTCAACTTTTTTAGCAACCATAAACGCAGAATAAAAGCCGACGCCGAACTGACCGATAATATCTATATCGTCGCCGACCTCGTTTTGTGTTTTGAAATCCAGCGAACCTGATTTCGCAATGGTACCGAGATTGTTTTCAAGCTCGTCAGCCGTCATACCGATACCTTTATCCGTAATCTTTAACGTCCTGTTTTTTTCGTCAACGTCAACGGTAATTGCAAGATCGTCCCTTACAAGACCGCTGACTCCGCCGTTAAGACTTTTAAAGTAAAGCTTGTCGGTTGCGTCCGAAGCGTTCGATAAAAGCTCTCTTAAAAATATTTCGCGATTGGTGTATATTGAATTGATCATAAGATCCAGCATTCTTTTTGACTCGGTTTTAAACTTTTTCATATTTACTCTCCTTGATTTTTTCTATATTATAATACTCAATTTTAGCACTGTCAACCGTTGAGTGCTAATTTTTTAGTTTTTTTAATAAAAATTTTTATGTTAAAACGCTTTTATTGTTTAGCCGTATATGATAAAATGAAATAAAAAACGTCGGTAAAATATGGCAAATTTATACTTAAAACCAAACGAAGAAAAACGGATAATCGCAGGGCACAGCTGGGTTTACGCCAACGAAGTAAAGTCAATAGAAAAGGTAAAAAACGGTTCTTTGGTAAGCGTTTATTCAAGCGACGCCAAATATATCGGTAAAGGGTACGTCAATTTCCTTTCTAAAATAATCGTTCGGATATTTATCCGCGATAACAGCGAGCCTGATTTTGAATTCTTTTACAACAGAATAAACAAAGCAAACGAGCTTAGAAAAAGCTTAGGTTACGACGACTGTTACAGAGTGGTTTTTGCCGAAGCGGACAACCTGCCCGGGCTTATTATCGACAAATATCACGACGTTTTATCCATTCAGGTTTTATCGCTCGGAATGGAACTTAACAAATCTCTTATAACGGATAGTCTCGTTAAAATTTTCAACCCACGCTCTATCGTTGAGCGAAGCGATTCGCCCGTCAGGCAAAAAGAGGGCTTGAAGGAATTCAAGGGCGTTATCTACGGTGAAGAAGTCGAAACTGTAGAAATTATCGAGAACGGCATAAAAATGCTCGTAAACCCCCTTTCAGGACAAAAAACGGGTTACTTTTTAGATCAAAAAGAAAACAGGCTTGCTTTGAGAAAATATGTTAGAGGCAGGACCGTACTCGATTGTTTCTGCAACAGCGGCGGTTTTTCGCTCAACGCAAAGGTCGGAGGAGCAAGCCGGGTAACGGCTCTTGATATATCCGAATTTGCCTTGAAAAACGTAGAAGAAAACGCAAAGCTCAACAACCTCGAAATAAACCTCGTTCAAGGCGACGTCTTTGAAAAACTCAGAGAATACAAAAAGGAAGGAAAGAAGTTCGACGTCGTAATACTCGATCCGCCTGCTTTCACTAAATCGGTAAACGACGTTAAAAACGCCTATAAAGGTTATAAAGACATCAATATTCTCGCAATGAAAATAATTAACGACGGCGGAATTCTCGTTTCTTCGTCCTGCTCGCATTTTATGAGTTTTTCGCTGTTTGAACAAATGCTTAAAGAAAGCGCAAAGGAAGCGGGAAAAAACGTCAGAATTTTGGAAATAAAAACGCAAGCGCCCGACCATCCGTCGAATCTGGCGCAGGAAGAAACGCTCTATCTTAAATTCTTCGTGCTTTCGGTAAACTGAAAAAACTATGAAAAAATCACGCGTTACCTATAAGGGTTATGCGTGATTTTTAAATTAAGTTATAAATTTTTGTTTTATTCTTTGCAACAGCTTTTCTAACGGTAAAAACAGCAAAATAAATATGACTGCGTTTGAAACGATATGCACTGCATAAAAGCTCATTCCCCTGCCGTAGTAGATCCAGTAACGATACCAGAAATTATTGAAGCCGCTGAACGCTATATCCACAAAACTCGTAAGCAATCCGAAACAAGCCGTTATCAAAACGATACTCAGGCACATCACCCATACTTTACTCATATTGAATTTCTTGAACAGGCCGAAAACGACAACCACAAAAGAAAAGTGGACGAGGTAAGAAATAACCCACGGCGCAAATCCGAATATCGCAATTTCCAAAAAAACAAAAATAGCTACCGACACGACGGAAATAAACCCGAAAGTATAACCGAACAACGCACAAAAAAGCGTTACGACCTCTACGTTAGCAACAGCGTTTAACGAAAATTTTCCCACTTCGAGCAACGTTGCCATCACGGCTATAAGCGCTAATATCTTAGCCTTAGAATTTACCACTTAATTATACCGAAATAATAAATTGCGCCGTCTTGAACCGTCATCTGAGCGACGCCGACGCCCGAAGAAGTCAATTCAACGTCCTTATGCGATGTTTTGATGCCGTAAAGAACGTCAAAGTCCTTTTCAACGGTTGTATATGCGTATATATATTCACCTTTTGACTTATCCTCACAAATGTTTCCAACCTTAGTTAAAAACACTGAATTACCGTCGCCCGTCCATTCAAGTTCAAGGTTTTCATTCTCGTTCAAATATTTAAGAACAGAGAACACGCCCTGTTTAACCTCAACTTCACTAAGGTCAACGGTGTATTCCAAAACGGTATCTCCTCCGATTGCGACCTTTACGCTTCCCGCTTGTTCAACGGGCGTTTTTGCACACGCTACGCTCATTATCAAAACGAGCGAAAGCATAATTCCTACTAAAATTTTTTTCATAAAAAAACACCTCCAAAGAGGCAAAGTCTTAAAACGCATAAAGCGCAAAAACAATTACCTTTGCCCATAATTGTTTTTTAATTTATCAAAAAGCTGAGGCGTTCCGACTTTGTTTAAACTTTACGGTAATGGCTGTTGCAACGGGTTTTCACCGTTATTTCCCCCAGCTGATTGTTTTCTGTTTTGTTTTATATTTTTTCTATTTTGCAAGCTGTTTGATTGCAGTCTTTATCCTTGTTAAAGTATCGAGACTCGTCATCGAGATATTGCAAAAATCCGAGCTTGCAAGTTCGCCCGCTACTCCGTTTATATAACAAGCCGTGCTGACAGAACCTATCGACACGCCGTTAAAACCGATAATTCCGCATAGTATACCTGATAAAACGTCACCGCTTCCTGCGGTTGCCATACCTGAACAACCCCTTGAAACGATATTGGTTTTGACGCCGTCGCAAATAATAGTCGAAGGTCCCTTCAAAAGCAGGACGACGTTATATTTTTTTGCAAAACTCTGCGATAATTCTAACAGATTATGCACTATATTGTCAACGCTTTCGCCTGTCAATTTAGAAAATTCGCCCAAGTGCGGAGTTAAAACGACGCGGCAAGCGGTCCTATTAAGTATATCGAGACCAATTCTTTTCAAAAGAGTCAGTCCGTCGGCGTCGATAATCAAGTTGACAGAATAGTTTTCAAGAACGTACCTTAAACATTTTTCAGCCCCTAAGCCCAAGCCGATACCCATTCCGAAGGCAAGAGTATTTATTTTTAACATAGCGGTTTTTAACTGTTCTGAATTAAAATCAAATTGACCGTTTTTATCGTCGATATAACAAAGGGTTGAAAGCGTGGATAATTCCATAACGGCAGGCTTTAAGGACGAAGGCACTATCAACCTCGAAACGCCTGCGCCTGAGCAAACTGCGCTTTCGGAAGTTGTCGATAATTTTATTGCGCCGACGTAGTTTTCACAACCGCCCATAACCGCAACGTAGCCGAAATCGCCTTTGTTGGAAAAATTCTTTCTTAAATCAAGGTACTTGCCGCAATCTTCCGACTCAAACAAATAAGTATCCGTCGGCATATGCAAACCTATATCGATGAGCTCAAACTTTTTAACGTAATCCTTTCCACGGTTGAGAAAAAGACCGGGTTTCAGTTCGCCTATCGTCAAAGCCTTATCGCATATAACGCCGCCCACAAGACCTGTATCGGCGTCTAACCCCGAAGGCACGTCCACGGCAACGACGTATTTACCCGAATTATTTATAAAATCGAACAGCATTTTAAACTCGGTCGGAATTTCTCCTTTAAATCCGTTGCCGAAAACTGCGTCGATTATTACGTCGCACATAGATAAATCAACGCATTTATAATCGTCGGAAACAGGTATATTTTCTTTAACGCAACAACCGGAAAAATACTTCGCCGTTTGGCTTTTCGGCTGTTTTGCGCTGAGTATCTGAACGAAAACGCCCTTTTCTTTCAGTTTTAACGCAAGCAGGTATCCGTCTCCTGCGTTATTACCGCTGCCTGTTACGATAAGATATTTTTTAGTTAAATCTAAACGTTCGAGCATTCCTGATACAGCTCGCAAGGTCAGTTGAAATTCGTCGACGCCGTTGTCGATAAGTTCTTTTTCAGCGGCTTTTATCTGTTTTGTCAAAACAATTTTTTTCATAATTTATATTATATACCTAACGGCAAAAAAGTCAACGTCAGAAACGAATTTTGCAAAAAAGAGATATTACGGAAAAAACAAATCTCTTTCAAGAACAATATAAACTCAAACAATGCGTCATATTCAAGCTGAATAAGCAATTTTAACAGAATGCTACTATAAGTAGCGTTAAAGCAAACGGTCGTTTCTTGCAAATTTTCCGCAGAACCGCTATAATAAGCCCGAAAAGCAAAACAAGGAGGTCTCAAAAATGAGCCTGGGCTTAAAAATAAGAGAAGAACGTAAAAAAGCAGGTCTTTCACAGGAACAGCTTGCCGAAAAATTAAACGTATCGAGACAAGCGATTACAAAATGGGAAACGGACAGAGGTATTCCCGATATCGGCAACCTGATCGCAATAAGCGATGAATTCGGGTTGAGTTTAGACGAGCTTATAAAAGAAGATTTTAACGTAAAACAAAAAATCGTTGCCGACAGCTCAGCTAAAAAATGGCACGTTCTGGTTATCGTTTACTTAACCGCAATAGTTGCTTACGTTGCATATTTTGCAATTTGCCGCAAAACAATGATGGTAGGTTTCCTTATCGCTACGCTGTTTATGTTGTTCTTTGAGCTTCGAATTTTCATTAAAGAAAAAATTTACAGGCAAGACGAAAAAAATCGTAAGAATATCGGTAAATGACTTTTTTTATCCCGCGTTTTTAATAAGCGCAAAGCCGTCTTAGCGATTTTTATATTGCTTTTGTATGAATACCTTTTGACAGCTACGAATACGAGCGGCGTTCGATTGTATAAAGAAAAAAAGAACTCGGATGATATTCGTCCGAGTTCTAATTTTATTTTAATTTGCTAAAAGCGCAATCTTTTAGTACTATGCAACGGGTTCGCCGTTCCAATCGTCTGCATATTGAGTGGTGTAATTCGTTGCGCCTGCACGAACCTGTACTTTTGCAAAGATTACAGATTTATTCGTAAACTGAGCCGCCTGCTCTGCATTCAAAGCAATGCACAGTTTATCGATAAGTCCGTTAGCGTCGGCAGTTGCCAGCGTTTCGGCAGAAAGAGCGCCTGCGCCCGTGTTGTTGTACTCGAAGAGTTGAGTGTGAACTGGGTTAGCGTTCATATTCGTATAGCGGTCGTTCTTACCGTCCGTCTTAGTGCCGAAAGGAGTCAAAGAAATCTTATCGGACATATTGCAGTTTACGTATGCAACCGTCATATTAGATTCCCAACCGCGTGCAAGAGCAACCGTTCCGGGAGCTACCTGGTCGTCGCCCGTCAAAGTACAACCGTCGAAAATATAGCCGTAAAGCAAGCCTTTTGCGCCCTTAGTCGCAACGAGATAGCCGCCGTTTTTATCAAGGTTTGAACCGATCGATTTAATCGTACAAGCCGTGAAATAGCAAGTTGCGTCAGCGCCGAAGATATAGTCGGTTCTTCCTTCGATATAACAAGCTTCGTAAACCTGTCTGCCGCTCATTGCGTAAAGAGTATCGTGGTAAGAAGTGAAATTACAGTTCTTGAAATACGATTTATCCGCTTTAACAAGTGCTGCGACAGCCTGCGTGTCGCTCATAAGTTTTTTAGAAGCCTGATACAACGCGTCGGTGTTGTAATAGTTCTTGAACGTGATATTTTCGGCGTAGAAATTCGTTGCCGTCTCACGGATAGATACCGATGCGCTGCCGTCGGTCGAATAAGACGAAGTCTGGCTCGGATCCATTTCGCCTGCCAACGTATCGTGCCACAAAACGGTATCGCTTGCAGTTGCGCCCTGACCGATCAAACGAACGTTAGGAATATCGATTTCAACCTTTTCTTTATAATCTCCAGCCTGAACCTTGATGGTTTTGATTTCAGTTGCAGGCGTTCCCAACGCTTTGAACGTCTGAACTGCCTGATTTACCGTTTTTACGGTATAAACGCCTGCGTTCAACGAAACGTCGGTTGCCGAAGCGTCTACTACTACTTCGTTTTTATTGACGCCCGTATCGCTTAGGTAATACACGTCGTAAGTAGCTTTGAGTGTTCCGACCTCAACCGTAACGACCTTTTTGCCTTCGGTATTGACGTCTGCAACGCCGGAAACGGTATATTCGGTATCTTTAAGCACGAACGTGGTTTCCGTTTCAATCTTAGGAATTGCGTTTTCGTCGCCTTCGGGAGTAGAGCAATTTGCTACTACCGCAAGGTTTTTATTGTTGAATTCTTCGCCGACTTTAAAGATTTTTTGTACGGGAAGCGTTACTCTTTGAGTGTTTAAAGAGTGGTCGGAAACAGTGAAACTGTCGATTGCATAAACGTAAACGTCGTATTGAGTTGTAAACGGTTCGTTAACTCCTTCAACCTTTAAGCTTACGCCGACCGAATACTTTCCGGCAACGTTCATATTAACCTTGCTGCTATCGATTTCATAGCCGCTTGTAAACGAATCCTGTCTGCCGTTTTTGTAATTCAACACTACGCTCAAACCCGTAGTTTCAAAACTTCTGCCTGCTAAAAGTTGCGTTGCCCCGCCTGATACCGTAATGCCCGTCGGTTCTGATTTTTCAAGAATTTCCGTGATGGAAACGTTGCCGAATCTCAACGAACCGGTAGAGCCGAGGCGGTAAGTATCGGCAGGTAAATCGCCGACGACAACGCCGAGCTGAGTCGCCGAAACCGTGCCGTAATCGTGAGCTACTTCGCCCTTCGAATTATAAAGCTTCAAATCGCCGCTTGACGCGCCTTTTACGTCAAACTTTATAGAGTTTTTGTTTTCAACGCCCGTCAACGTAATGAAAATATCTTTCTTCTGGTTGTTGACGACTTTACCCGTGATGTTACCCGTGCTTGCGTTAAAATATACGCCTGCACTGAATCTGAACTTACCCTGTTCTACGACGGTTGTGGTTTTAACCGCTTCGCCGTAAGTTGCGTGCAAGCTGTCGATATCGAGTTTAGTAGTAACGAGCTCGTAGCCATCAGGAACGGTAATGTCTGATACGTTGCCGTTAGAATCACTTGCCGTGTCAGACGCGCTGCCCGATGAGCTTTGACTGTTGTCGTCGCTCACACTGCTCGAATCGCTCGGATTATCCGGATTTGGATTCTTATTGCAACCGAATGAGATACACAAGGTTGCGACAAACATCATCGCAAGCAAACAAATTAATACGTTCTTTTTCATTCTGTAATTATGCCTCCTCTAAATTAACCTTATCAGATTTATGATATTATACAACAGAGAATACCGATTGTCAATCCATATCAGAAACAATAACTTTAAAATCCATAAAAATATCGCAGGTCGCAACGGTTCAACAGGTTGAATTTAAAGCAAAAATATGTTATCATTCTTATTGTAAATAAAAAATGCGCAAGGTGGTGCTATATGTATAAATACATCTTATTCGACCTTGACGGAACCGTGATAAACTCCGAAAAAGGCATTACCGAATATATAAAATACGCTTTAAACAAGCTTGATTACGATTATTCAGATCTCGATTTTAAAAAATTTATAGGACCTTCTTTATACTACTCCTTCGGAAAATTCTGTGGTTTCGATTACGAAAAGCAAAAACAGGCAGTCGCATATTATCGGGAAATATACGAAGTAAAAAACGTCTACGAATGCAATCTTTACGACGGAGTTTTCGAACTTCTTAAAAAACTCAAATCGGAAAGCTTTATAACGGCTCTGGCAACCGCAAAGCCTAAACGCTTTGCAAAAATCATACTGGATAATTTCAACGTTACGCAGTTTTTCGACGTGGTTGAAGGCATAACCTCAGACGAGCAAACAAAAATCGACGTCATAAATCTTGCAATGAAGAATTCAGGAGCGGTAAAAGCTCAGACCGTAATGGTCGGCGACAGAGAAAACGACGTTTCCGGCGCAAACGCATGCGGAATCCACTCTATCGGAGTAACTTACGGATTCGGCGACAGGAATGAGTTGGTTAACGCAGAAGCAACGTACGTTGTTGACTCCCCTTGCGAAGTTTATAACGTTCTGATCGAAAAAAAATCGTAACATAAGTTTTGAAAATATAAAATTATCGCTTTACAAACGAGATTTAATATGTTATACTAATTTTCGCTTAAAGGTTGCCGCTGTGGCGGAACAGGCAGACGCAAGGGACTTAAAATCCCTCGGTGTAACAGCCGTGCCGGTTCAAGTCCGGCCAGCGGCACCAATACTAACCTAAATTAAACCATTAACAATTAGTGGTTTGGTTTAGGTTTTTTGTTATGTTTTAACTGTTCTGCAAACGGTACTTTATGCCGCGAAAGGCTATTGATAAGAGAGAGGCGTGTGGTAGGCTATTAGCCAACGGCAAAACAAAAAGCCCCTATGGGCTATGGGTTTCGGCTCTTTGCCTGAATACCACACGCCTTAGAGGCTCTTGTCAATAGCACCGTGGAATAAATTGCCGTCTATATATCGTTTATTTAATGTATAACTCCGTTAGTATCGGCATTTTCTTTACCTTGTTAAACCCGTACAGGGTATAAGACATTTTCTTGAAATTTCGGTAAAACAAAAAGCCCGACGTGCTGTCGGCACAATCGGACTTGTCGTTATTTATTTTTATTGGACTGTTGAAATATATCTCAACTTTGTCGTCATAGAGTTTAATCTCTTTTATCAAATAGTTGATAAGCATTTGCGGTTCTAATTCCAACGCTTGGCGGTAATACTCACGCATTATGTTTTCAGGCACTTTAACTGCCGTTCTTGCTTTTTCAATGAGTATTTTGCGCTCTAAATCTTCCTGTTGTTCTTCGAGTTCGTGTAATCGCTTATTGGTCGTATTCGATATAATACCGTTTTCAATGGCATACAATAGATTTTCCAACGATTTGCTTACACGGCTTTTCTCTCTTGTAAGCATTTTTAATTCGGGGTTATCCGTTATCTGCCTATCTTGAATTTTTAAAAGCTCCTTAACGATTTTATCTATAGTCTGCGGTTTGCTTAATTCGTCTATAACCGTCTTGATTATCAGTTCTTCCAAAAATTCTTTGCGTACCATTTTCTTTTTACAACCGTTGCGGTCTTTTTTACGACCTAAACACTTGTAATAATGAATGACTTCGCCACCCCTTGCAGTACCTGTTTCTGCGCTTATAGGTCTGCCGCAATAACCACACGTTAATTTATTGCGTAAAAGATAAACCGTCTTAACGCTGCGTTTACCGAATTTATTTGCATCTACGATTTTTCTAACGCTTTCAAACAATTCCTTGTCGATAATTGCAGGGTACATATTGTCAACGATTTCGTCTCCTTTTTTGTACACGCCCGAGTATTTCTCGTTCCTTAAAATATCGTAAACGGTGTTATTGGCGAACGGTCTGCCTTTATACGTTATTCCCTTTGCGGTAAGCTCGGCAATGATGTCCTTAACGAATACGCCTTTTGAATACTGCGAGTACATAAAGCGTACTACTTCAGCTTTCATTTCGTCAATGACTAACTTTTGATTTTCCACCTTATAACCGTAAGGAACGCCACCGCCCTGATATAAGCCCTTTAATCTGTTCTCACGCATACCACGCTTAACCTTTTGGCTTAATTCAGCACTGTAGTACTGGTTCATTCCTTCTAATAGGTCAAATGGACATAATGCCTATTTTGAGGGTAGTTGGTTTGTTAAGGCGACAGAACCGAGTCGATATCAATCTTATAGTAGATATGAATCTCCTGCGGTTTTCCCGTAACCGTTTCTTTGCCGCCGATGACAAGGTGATCGAATAACGCCAAACACATTTCACGGGTGAGCGTAGGTGAGTTAAAATACATTTTCAGCCTTCGGATAAATTCGTCCACGTCCGTCTTTACTTGCGTTAATTCTTCAATTCCCTGCGTAAGTGTCGTTATTTTCTCTTTCAGTTCCGTCTGTTCGGCGGTGTACTTTTCGATTAACTTCACGCACACGCTTTCGGGGATTTTGCCTGCAACCTTTTCTTCAAACGCCGCCTCGATTAACTTATCGAGTTCGGTTAAACGCTTTTCGGCTCTTTTCAGGTCTTTCTTGACATCGGCTTGATTTCTGTCCGCAAGTGCCGCTTGCCGTTCCAGATACTGTCGTTTGAATTCCGCTTCGTGCCCTATAATCATTTTGGCTTTTGCGGCAATATCGTTACGAACGATTTGCTCCAAAACGGGTACGGTAATGAAATGGCTGAAACAAGCAGACGAACCCATACGCGATTTTGTTCCGCAGTTGAAATTGAAATACGGAATATCTTTCGGCATATTCCAGCCGAGCCGCATTTTTGCTCCACAGTCCGCGCAGAACATCAGCCCCGATAACGGGTGCATAAAACCTCTTGCGGTATGCTTTCCGTGTCCTACAGCTTTTTCGACATCCTTAACTTTATCCCATAGTTCTTTCGAGATAATGGCTTGGTGTGCATTTTCGACGATAATCCATTCTTCTTCAGGACGGCGTTGCCACTTGTGGTTCTTGTATGAAATTGTAGTTGATTTGTGTTGAACTAAATTGCCGATATACGCTTGATTAGACAATAGCGTTCTCAAAACGGTGGTATGCCATAAGTGCGAAGAATTTCTTACCCCGTTTATGCCCGTCGTGGCTATTCTGTAATCGTTGGGCGTTAAAACCTTTTCGGCGTTCAGAATATCCGCTATCTTTCTCGGCGTTAAACCGCTTGCCCGCATTTCAAAAATGCGTTTTACAATAGGGGCGGTTTCTTCGTTTATTTGCAGGGTACGTTTTTCGTCCGTTCCGAGTATGTAACCGTACGGCGGGTGGGACATTCCGTTTTTGCCTTCCTTTGCGTTCTTGATACGCACGGCGCGCAACTTCTTGCTTGTGGTTGCCGCCCACCATTCGTTAAACACGTTGGTAATCGGCATCATATCCATAGCGGGAGTGTCTTTGTTCTCCGTATCGATATTGTCTGATAATGCCACAAACCGTATTCCGAACGTAGGAAAGACGTAATCGAGATACTGTCCTACCATAATGTAGTTTCTTCCGAAACGGCTCATATCCTTGACAAGTATCGTATTGATAACGCCTTGCTTAGCGTCTTCGAGCAATCTCTTAACGCCCGGTCTTTCAAATGTGGTTCCCGAAATTCCGTCGTCCACATAAATATCGTGGAGAGTCCAGCCTTGCTCGTTGATATATTCCGAAAGGATAGCCTTTTGGTTTTCGATAGATAGCGATTCGCCTGCACGTTCGTCGTCTCGGCTTAATCTTACGTACATTCCGACAATGTAGTCTTTGTTGTTTTGCTTTGATTTCATTCTTTTACTCCTTTGAATCAAAGCAGCCTGAATTTTCAATGTGCTATGATTATACCACAACACACCGAAAAATTCAAGCTACCCGATAATATATTTAGTTTGCAGAATTTTTCATTTCCGCAAGTACTTGTCTGAAAGCCAAATCGCCGAATACTTTTTTGAAGTCTTTGCCTCCGACGTAATGACTTACGACAACGTACTGTTTTCCGTTTATGATCTCGGTATGAGAAGTAGTAGGAACGCTGTCTCCCCCGTTGATCAGCTGTGTTGATGCTCTGTTCGTAATTTTCCCTCCTATATCTTGTTAAGTTGTCATTCATATTCAGTTTTCATATTTAATCCTCCGTGTCGTCGTCGCCGCAAACTTTGCTTTGAGCTGCCCGTTGGCACAGGCGGCAACTTTGCGCCGTTGCGGCTCCTCTTCCCACAAAAATATTTCATCTTTTTGCGGGAACCCTTTTTGCACGTTATTAGAACGCGGTATAACCGCGTAACCACTTCGTGGCGGCATTTTTTCGTATAAAAAAGCCGTGATTACTCTTTCAATCCTTTATCTTTTCATATTCATTAGGACGTATTCTTCACGGTCGTTTTTGTTTAATTATTTAGTTGTTACTTTCCGCCTTTTCCGTTTGCGTTACTATGTACGTTAAAGGAAGAAGACGGGGTTTTCTTTTCTCTTGACTTCTTTAATAGTTCGTCAAATTCTTTGGGGTATGCGCTCATCATATCCGCTACCATTCCGAACGCTGTGTCGTTTGCCTTGGCTTTGCGTTCCGCTTTTTGCAGTTCAGCAAACAGAGAATCGGTATCTCTGTTTTTGATAGCGATATACTCTTTGTAGGCGGCGTTTTGCGTTCGCAGACTTTCTATTTCCGCCTCAACAGCCTTCCGCCTTTTGGGAATAGGCTTGTTTTTAGCATCCTCAACAGCCTGAACGGTTTGCGTTAATTCATCCAGCTCGGCTCTCTTTTTCTCGGTCTGCTCGTCGATTTCACGTTCGCGCTGTTCTGCGCCCTCGATAATCTTTTTAGCTTTAAATTCTGCCGTGGAGAGGTGCTTTGCCTGACTGCCTTCTTTACCTCGTTGCAATCCCCATTTCTTGCCGATTCTCTCGTGTAACTCGGTTTGAAGTTCTGCTAACTTCTGCCTGTCGAAAAGGCTTTTACTGCTCAACCGACCTTGGTTGATAGGGATAAAATTCAGGTGCATATGCGGCGTAGTTTCGTCCATATGTACGATTGCAGAAATCATATTTTCTTCCCCGTACTTGTCCGAAAAGAACTGCGCACAGTCCCTGAAAAACTCTTCAACTTCCCAAGGGGTTAAACCCTTAAAGAACTCACCGTCCGACGTAATAATAAACGAGTTCATCAAGATTGCGTCCGAACGGATTTTGCGTTTTAAATCCAACTCCGACAGCCTCTCGTTGATTATCTCCATATAACTTTTACTCGGCAATATGAGGTGATAATTGCGGTTGGTTCTGCTGCTGTCTATCTGCGGATTGCTCGCCTGATAGTTCTCGTCTCTTTCGTTTTCCTCCTCGACAGGGTTGACTTCCTGCCGTTTATATTTTTCCATATGACATACTAAATAACTTATTTTCTTGTCCTCCTTAAATTTTATTTTAGCGGTTAAAATGCCCCGCAGGGCGAACGGAACTTACAAAGTAAGTGTAGTGAGTTACACCTATGATAAGGACATAGGTTTTGCTTCCCGTTTGCTTCCGAATTGCTTGCCATTATTTTTCTCCTTTAATGTTTGATTTGTGATTTGCTGTTCTTGCTTTAAAGTAATTAAGATACTTAGTTAAGCGGAACGCTTATTTATTCAGTTGTCTTTCAGTTTGGTGATGCTCGTTGCATGTAGTTCTCCTTTTGGTAAAGAAAAAACCTGCAACAGACTTGTTACAGGTTTTCTACCGTTTATTTAGTTGAATGGGTGTTATCCACCCTCTCATTTATATAAGGACAACTACTGCCCGAAATTATGCAAGAAATTTTAATCGATTAAAAATTTTATGCTTTCAACGTCTGCCAACGCTTTTTCTCCTTTGCCGGTAAACGGCTTATTATCTTTTCTATCTGCTCTGCAATGGGAGTAGTATCATCGTCTGCCACGAAACGGACGTTTAATTGCTTCTTTGCAAAATCGATAAACTGCTTTGTATTTCGTTCTTCAAAGAACGGAATAAACTTGGTTTCAAAATATTCCACAGGTTTCATTTTTGCCTTCTTAGCGACTTTTACAAGTTCTTTGATAAACTCTTTGTATCTGTAATCTTTGGGCTTGATAAAACGTTCTTCACGCCGTTCTATCTCCTCTTGCAAGTGCAGGTATAGCCATTGATATTCGATAGGTAAGTCGGTCATATACGTCCAAAAATAACCTCGTAACGTCAGGTCTTTTAACGTAAACATTTCCCGATATACGTTCCCTTGTGAGAGGTCGTCCAACCGATAATATAGCAAGTTCTTAATTCCATAACGGTAGAGTTCGGTCTGCGTATAAAACCAACAGCGCAGGCGTTCTTCTTCCTGAGGAAGTAGGCAGGAGAGGAAGTCGGTCATAACCACGTTTTCATTGTGTTCTAACTTGCCTGTCTTGCGGTAGCGGTTGTATTGGTAGTCTATCTCAATATCGATTGAGCCACGACTGCCGTCGTCTAATAACAGCTTATCTAATGCCTCGGTTAGCTGTTGTAACAACCTCGATACCTGATATTGTTTTAACTTTAATTGTTTGGCTATTTCTTCTTGGGTGTAGTCATATTTGTAATATAAATCGTAAAGTCTTTTGCAGAATTTAGTCAGCTTGGAGTACAGACTATTGTTGTCGATATTCTCGCAATTGTCTATCTCGCAGGTCAGGCTTTTCTCGTCCGCATGGTGTTCCATAGGGTCGTCTTCGTCGCCGTCCTCATCCTCATAAACGGGGAATCGAGTAAAATAGCGGTCATCATAAAACTTCAAATCGTGCCTTAATGCTTTCTTATTAAAGGCGTATAATGCCGCCCATTGCTCCTTGGTTACCTCAGTTTTAACGGTTATGCCGTCAACCTTTTGAAAGTAGTAGTACATACCTTCCGTTTTAGCCTTTTTCGGATAGCGGTTTAAATAATATTCCTCATTGTCCTGCCAACAAAGCGGATCCTTTGCATGCAAAACTTCTCTTTTCTTCGCCTTAATCTTCCTTTTATCGTCCATCTTCGTCTTATATCGCAAACATACGTTTATATTTTTTAATACATTATAAACCTATCTTCATAAAAAGTCAACAGCCAACTGTCCACGTTCATGGACAGTTGGCTGCAAATTTTAATCTTTTACTACTCGTTCTTTGAATGTAAATTGTTCTTATGTACGGTTCGGCGTTTAGAAAGCATTGCAAGACACTTTTTAAGATAGTGTCCGACGGAGGCAAACAAAATAAAAACGGAAATGTAGTCGGCGAAAAACTTAATTTTAGATTCGGAAAAATCCATAAACTTAAACTCTTTCAAAAGGAACATATCCGAATAAACTTCTCTTTGTACAAAAACGATTATACCGTAAATACACACGGCAAAGAAAATAGCCCTGATACTCCATTTCAATACGTTTTTAACGATTGTATTCGGCTGACATATTTTCTTTGCAATACCGATAAACATCTGTTGATGTAACCCGAAATGAACGGACATAAGTAAAAACGACCATACTGTTGCGACAAGGTGAATTTTTCTGCCGATACTGCCGCTTGTGAGACCTAAAAAGCGAAAAACATTCCGCGAGAGCATAAATGCGCTTACGATATTTGCAAGCATAGAACAAAGCAACAGGCAATTAACGATTATCGTTAAGATGCGAACGGCTGAATATCTGCCATTGAAAAGATTTTTATACCACTTCAGATTCAGCACGTTGTGAATGATGAATAGTACGAACAACGAAGCCCCGAACCATTCGTGCTGAAAATTTTCAAACAGATGATAGCCCATCAACAAAAGGAATAACGCTATCATTGCCGCATCAACCGTTATTTTTACAATTAAAAAACTCTTTTTCTTTGCATCCATATCTTGCCTCGGAACTGACAGTCTTTACCTATAAGACCTTTTTAATATTTCCACAACGTCCGCATCTGACAACGCTACGGGGTCGGCAAAGAACAAGCCTCCCATTGTTTCCCGTGCATTTACGGCAATTTTTTCAAATTCGTCCGGGGTAATACCGTAGTCTGACATTTTAAGGTTGCTTACGCCACAAGAAAACTGTAATCTTTCAAGAGCCGTAATAAAATCCTGCGCCTTTGTTGCGCCTGCGTCGCCCATCAGTTTTGCCATTTCTATAAATTTATTATCGCAAGCGTGAATATCAACAAAATGCTGATAATACGCTTTGGAAATCATTATCAAGCCTGCGCCGTGAGGAAGTCCGTGATGATATGCCGACATTGCGTGTTCAATGGAATGTTCGCTGGTACAGCAACCTAAAACCATAGAATAACCCGAAAGCGTATTTCCAAGAGCGACGACGGAACGAGCGTCAATATCCTTTCCGTTTTTGACTGCTGCTGCAAGATTACCGCTTATGTTTTTGATCGCCGCACTTGCCACCATATCGCTCATAGGATTTGAAAATTTTCCGATATAAACTTCGGTACTGTGAAACAGAGCGTCAAAGCCCTGATACGCCGTATATTCAGGCGGAACGCTTATCATCAATTGGGGATCGACGATAGCAAGGATGGGAAATAATCTGTCGTCGCCGCCGAACCCGATTTTTTCATTTGTTTCGGAATTAGAGATTACTCCCCATTGATCGACTTCGCTTCCTGTCCCTGCCGTTGTAGTAATTGCGATAATCGGCAAAGGGGCGTTTACAAGTATTTTTCCTTTTCCTGTACCGCCGGAAATATAATCCCATAAATCGCCGCTGTTAGTCGCCATAGCCGCGATAGCCTTACTTGCATCCATAACAGAACCGCCGCCGAGCGCAACGACAAAATCACAGTCGGCTTTTCTTGCAGTTTCCGCACCACGCATAACCGTATCTTTCAGCGGATTTGCTTCGATTTCATCGAAAATACTCCACAGAACGCCGGCATCTGCGAGCTGTTCTTCCGTTCTGCGAAGATACCCGTTTTCTTTTGTTGATTTACCGTTTGATATTACTATCAAAGCTTTCTTCCCGGGCATCTTCTGTTTACTGAGTTCATTCAGTTTTCCAACGCCGAATAATACGCGCGTCGGGGTATATGACATAAATTCTTTCATTGTTAGCTCCTTATTATTATAGATTTATTTCAAAAACCGATATATTTACATCTCAAATCCAAGCGTTTTTAACCATTCAACGACTTTCGGACGGCAACCAACCGTATCAGGGCGATAAACACCAAACGCATTGTTTATAAAGTTTACGTCATCGGGTAAATCTGCCGCAATATCTCTCACGCTTGATGCCAGTCCTCCCGTTCCATGAGCGCAAAAGGGGATTACCGTTTTTCCGCTTAGATTATAGCTTTCAATAAACGAGAAAATCGCCATAGGCGCAGAATACCACCAATTCGGATAACCAAGAAAAACAATATCGTATTCGTCCATATTCTCGACTTTATTGATTATTTCAGGACGACTATTCTGCGCTTTTTAGTCTGCCGCTCTGTCAAGACACTCATCGTAATTGCTCGAATACGGCTCTGAAACTATCATTGAAAACATATCCCCGCCTACGGCATCACGAATATAACTCGCTACGATAGCAACGTTTCCGGGCGCAAGTACGCTTGCGGAAGTAGTTAAGTCTATATCTACGGAATTCGGATCTTCGACGTGCGTATTATCTGCCCAAGTAAAATACGCTATCAGAATTTTACTATCTGAAATGTCCGTGTTTGGGGGCAAGATTGTGCTTCCACCTGCTTCATGTGCTTGTGTGCATCCTGATAAAGCAAAAATGAATGCAATCAAAATTGTTAGTAAGGCAATTATTCTCTTCATAATGACTCCTTTTTTACCGTTATAAAGGATTACTTGCATAATTTTTTTCATAAAGCAATCTCTATCGTTACGGAAAAAGTTCCGCTTTGTGCAGCAAGAATTTCTATACCGTTTCCTTCAATCGTTCCTATAAGGACGAGTGAATCGGAATATCCTGCCGTATCTTTATAGAAAGCAGCGAGATTGCCCCACGGCGTATATATCGTAAGATTTCCGACGACGGGATCGCAACCGTTTGCATTCGATACGTCCAACGCAGGAGAGGGATAACCGATTTTTTCAGAACCGCCGTAATCAGAAAACTCTATCGTCAACGCACCTGCCTTTAATCTCGATACGAGATCTCGGGTTGCCGAATTATCCGCAAGCGTGACAAAAATCGTCTGACCGTTAAAACTCATTTTCATTCTCGACGGCGTAGTATCGTTCGCTTTCAGCAAACCCCAATCGGATAATTTGTTTTCTGCCGTCGTTTCTGCGTTAGAAAGCTCCGAACGGGTAAAATGCAGATAGTCGCTTACATTCGCCGTCGGGCAACGTCCTTTCACGCTGTTAAAAGCCGAACCGCCACCGCTTGACGCACTTGTTGAAAAAGTATATACCGTTTTACCCGACAGACCGTTGTAGTATTCGATAAAAGTACGAATAATCATAGGTTCGTATCCGTTCCAGATAGGGTAACCGATAAGTATTGTCTGATATTTGTCCATATCGATCGCAGAATACGTAACGTCGGATATTTCGGGGCGGGCGTCGTTTCGTCTTTCCACCTGAGAACGTGATGAGGAATCGTTGTAGTTTACGTCTGCCGCACCAAAAAACGCAAGGTGAAATTATTTCCCCTTGCGTTTTTTTATCTAAAAATTACATTAAAGTCAACTAAGGCGACGCAAAATCAAAAATTATATCAAAGGTTTCCGTAATCTCAATCTTTTAAGCAACCGTTTTTAATCATAGCAGATGCAATCTGATTATCATTAATTAATTTATCATTAATCGTTTACAACGTCGTTGAACGCTGTTATAATAATATCACAATATTATTTTCGGAGGTCGGTTATGGCAAATAAAGACAGCGAGCAGTTAAGAAAACGCAGACGTAGAAATTTTTTTATATCTTTGAAGGAATATTCGAAAAGGAATAAAGCTAACAGAAATTTTTCTGAAAAATACTCCGAAATATGCGAAGATGAGAGTGTGAGGATAAGGGTTAATGCGGAGGGCGGACTTTATTCACCCTATTCCGATAAAAGAGATTTAGATACAGGTATGCTCGATTATATTGAGAGTACGGCGTATACCGTCCCCATAGACAGACCTTTGACGGTAAGTTTTTCATCCGTCCCCGAAGAGGAAAGGGAAAACGTTGCGGCTACATATAAAAAGTACTTCGAGCTGAAATTTAACGATAAATGTCTTGATTTGAAGATTTGTTATTTTAAGGCGATTTTGCTGCTTATATTGGGTTTTATATTCTTCGGTTGCGCAGTGGCGTTTTCCCGTTTTAACGTACTTTGGGGGCTAAACGAAATCTGCACGGTTGCCGCATCGTTTACCATGTGGGAGAGCGTGGATTTCTTTCTGTTAGAGCGTTCCAATATCAAGGCGGAAAAGTTAGACGCAGCCCAGCTACTGCTTGCTAAAATAGAGTTTATTTAAATATTTTTTCACAAAAAAAGCGAACTTTAACGGAAAGTCGGAGTTCGTTTTTTCTATGTAATAGCATTTGACGTTTTTTCGGTTTTTAATTATCTGCGTTTTTTAATTTATCGTTGGCTAGTTAATATACAATGATTGGTATTGATGATATATATGACAAAGCCGCAATAAAAACACGTCAACTCAATACGGCAAAAACATAAAAATTTCTTTTTTGTATTCTCTTTTTTTAATATTCGATACAAAATAGCGTAATAATTCTTTATCACGCTATTTAATCATAATTTAAAATATCAATAAAGATTTATCAAATCGCCCATTTTGCTTAAAGAAGCCTAAATTAAAACTTTCATCCGGCAAAAAATCAATAAAAAAATAAGAATTTAAACCGACGAGGAAGGGCTTTTGCCACAAAAACGCTCGGCGTTTAGCTCGGTTCCATTGCGGCGTCGAGGCAATTCTTCTTATACTTTTCAGCATAGGAAATTTTATTTTTCGGTAAATATCTACAACCTCTTTCGGTAACACGGCAAAAGTATTTGTTCGGATGAAAAATTATGCGTATATTCTACCTGACTCATTAACACAATTCGATGAAATATTCGCATAATATAAGATCGTTAAATTTGTGAAGATTTAATGAAAAACGGTAAACCGATATAAAAAAGATAGAAAATTATATAAATAACTGATAAAATGACTATAATTATACGCATAGTTTAATTATCTCAGATTTATTACTGCAAGGAGACGTATTATGAAAGAAAACGAAAATCTTTATGTTGACGAACCTTCTAAGCTTTACGAACGTATAAAACTCGTCAGGCGCGCTCAGGAAGAATTTTCCACCTATTCTCAGGAGCAAGTAGATAAAATTTTTCTCGCAGCATCGCTTGCCGCAAACAAAATGCGTATTCCGCTTGCTAAAATGGCTGTCGAAGAAACAGGTATGGGTATCGTGGAAGACAAGGTAATCAAAAACCATTACGCTTCCGAATATATCTACAACCAATATAAGGATACGAAAACCTGCGGCGTTATCGAAGAAGATAAATCGGCAGGTATTATTAAAATCGCAGAACCGATCGGACTTGTTGCGGCAGTTATTCCTACGACAAACCCGACTTCTACCGCAATTTTTAAAACGCTAATTTCATTAAAAACGAGAAACGGTATAATCATAAGCCCCCACCCGAGAGCAAAAAATTCCACTGTCGAAGCTACTAAAATCGTACTCGAAGCGGCGGTGAAAGCCGGCGCGCCGAAAAATATTATCGGCTGGATAGACGTGCCGTCGCTTGAAATGACCAATATCCTGATGAAGGAAGCGGATATAATTCTGGCAACGGGCGGTCCGGGAATGGTAAAAGCCGCTTATTCAAGCGGAAAACCCGCGCTCGGAGTCGGCGCAGGCAATACCCCTGCCATAATCGACGAAACCGCCGACGTAACGCTCGCAGTCAATTCTATCGTTCATTCAAAAACGTTCGATAACGGTATGATCTGCGCATCCGAACAATCGGTCATAGTACACAAAAAGGTTTACGACGCAGTCAAGAAGGAATTTATCGCAAGGGGCTGTTATTTCCTTAAACCTGATGAAACCGATAAAGTCAGAAAAACCATCTTAATCAACGGCTCGCTTAACGCAAAAATCGTTGGTCAGTCGGCAAAAACTATCGCTGCGCTTGCAGACGTAAACGTACCCGACGACACAAAAATTCTTATCGGTGAAGTCGAAAGCGTTGAGCTATCCGAAGAATTTGCGCACGAAAAGCTATCCCCCGTCCTTGCGATGTACAAAGCTCAAAATCTTGATGACGCATTCAAAAAAGCAGAGTGTCTCATCGCCGACGGAGGTTTCGGTCACACCTCGTCGATTTATCTCGACACGGTCACGGGTAAGGAAAAAATAGACGAGTTTTCAAGGCGTATGAAAACGTGCAGAATTCTCGTCAACACCCCGTCGTCGCAAGGCGGTATCGGCGACCTTTACAACTTTAAGCTCGCGCCGTCGCTTACGCTCGGCTGCGGTTCCTGGGGCGGCAATTCAGTATCTGAAAACGTCGGCGTCAAACACCTTTTCAATATCAAAACGGTTGCCGAAAGGAGGGAAAATATGCTTTGGTTCAGAGCGCCGGAAAAAATCTATATCAAAAAAGGCTGTCTGCCCGTTGCGCTTGACGAAATAAAGCAGGTACTCGACAAAAAGCGCGCTTTTATCGTCACGGATAATTTCCTTTACGCAAACGGCTACGTTACGCCTATAACAAAAAAGCTCGAAGAGCTGGGAATAGCCCACACTACTTTCTTCGACGTATCGCCTGATCCTACGTTAGCTTGCGCAAAGAACGGCGCAGAGCAAATGCGCGCCTTCAAGCCCGACTGCATAATTGCGCTCGGCGGCGGCTCGGCTATGGACGCCGCAAAAATTATGTGGGTTCTTTACGAACACCCCGAAGTTGACTTTCTCGATATGGCAATTCGCTTTATGGACATTAGAAAAAGGGTATATACTTTCCCGAAAATGGGCGAAAAAGCTTACTTTATAGCCATTCCGACCTCTGCCGGAACAGGTTCGGAGGTCACGCCGTTTGCCGTCATTACCGATGAAACTACAGGCATTAAATATCCGCTTGCAGATTACGAGCTGTTGCCGAAAATGGCTATTATCGACGCCGATTTTCATATGACCGCACCGAAAGGTCTGACTGCGGCAAGCGGTATCGACGCCGTAACGCACGCTCTTGAAGCCTATGCTTCTATGATGGCGACCGACTACACCGACGGATTGGCACTGCAAGCTCTTAAAATTATTTTCGAATATCTGCCGAAAGCTTACGAAAACGGTCCCAACGACCCCGTAGCCCGCGAAAAGATGGCTAACGCCGCAACTATGGCCGGTATGGCGTTTGCAAACGCATTTTTAGGCGTATGTCATTCGATGGCGCATAAATTGGGAGCGTTCTTCCATATTCCGCACGGTATCGCAAACGCACTTTTAATAGACGAGGTCATCAGATTCAATGCCAACGATAAGCCGACGAAGATGGGAACTTTCCCGCAATACGGCTATCCGCACACTACGGCTCGTTACGCAGAGGTTGCGCTGAGTCTCGGCTTGAAGGGTAAAAACAATCGGGAATTAGTCGAAAACCTGATTAAAGCAATCGATGATTTGAAGCAGAAAATCGGAATAAAACCGACCGTTAAAGATTACGTTCCCGACGAGAATAAATTTTTATCGACGCTTGACGAGATGGTCGAGCAAGCCTTTGACGACCAGTGTACGGGCGCAAACCCGAGATATCCGCTTATGAAAGAAATAAAGCAGATGTATCTCAACGCTTACTACGGCACACACAAAGATATTTAAGGAGAAAACCATGAACCTGGATAACGTTATTGCAGTAAGAACAAATAAGAAAGTTTATCGCGACGGCGATTTGTGCATTAAGGTTTTCGACAACGATTTTTCCAAGTCGGATATTCTGAACGAGGCCTTGAATCAGGCAAGAGTAGAAGAAACGGGATTAAATATCCCTAAAATCAAAGAAGTTACTTCCATTGACGGTAAATGGGCTATAATTTCCGAATATATCGAAGGAAAAACGCTCGACAGGCTTATGAAAGAACAGCCCGAAAAGAAGGACGAATACCTTGCAGCCTTCGTGGACCTTCAAATGCTCGCTCAGTCCAAGACCTGTCCCCTGTTGACGAAATTAAGAGACAAGTTGAACAGAAAAATTTCTATGACGACGCTCGACGCAACAACCCGCTACGAGCTGCACACACGTCTTGAAAGTATGCCGAAACACAACAAGCTTTGCCACGGCGACTTCAACCCTTCAAATATCATCGTCAAAGACGACGGAACGATGTATATTCTCGACTGGTCGCACGCAACTCAGGGCAACGCATCTGCGGACGTTGCAAGAACTTACCTGCTTTTCTGGCTTAACGGCGAACAGGAAACGGCAAAAAAATATCTCGACTTGTTCTGCAAAAAGAGCGATACGGCAAAACAATACGTTCAGAAATGGATGCCTATCGTAGCCGCTTCTCAATCGGTTAAATGCAATGCAAAAGAGCACGATTTCCTGCTCTCGTGGGTAAACGTAGTAGATTACGAATAGGGTTAAGATATGATTATAATTCAAATCTGCGTGGGAAGCTCCTGTTATTTAAAGGGCGCAAAAGACGTTGTTGAAATGTTCGAAAAAGAAATTTCGGCTAATAATCTCGAAAACGACGTAGTTTTAAACGGGAGCTTCTGCGCGGGAAAATGTAACCGAATCGGCGTTACGGTTTCCGTAAACGACGAAATACATACGGGTATCACCAAAGAAAACTTTCAACAGTTTTTTAAAGATAACGTTTTAACGTTATTGAGCAACGGAGGCTGAAATGGACTGTCTTACGCTAAAAAAATCAAATTGTAAGAATTGTTACAAATGCATCAGGCATTGCCCTGTCAAATCTATACGCTTTTCGGGCAATCAGGCGCACATAATAGGCAACGAGTGCATTCTGTGCGGTCACTGCTTTGTCGTGTGTCCGCAAAACGCAAAGGAAATTGCGCAGGAAACGGAAAAAGCCAAGGTTCTTATTCAATCGGGTAAACCCGTCTTTGTAAGCCTTGCGCCGTCTTTTATCGCAAACTACGAAAATATCGGTATTAACGGTATGCGCAAAGCCTTGAAGCAGTTAGGCTTTTACGACGTTGAAGAAACGGCAATCGGCGCGACGATCGTTAAAACGGAATACGAAAGAATGCTCAACGAGGAAAAAAGAGACGTAGTTATTACTTCCTGCTGTCATTCGGTCAACCTGCTCATACAAAAATATTTTCCTTCGGTTTTGCCGTACCTTGCGGACGTTTTATCGCCCATGCAGGCGCATTGCCGCGATATTAAAAAACGCTACCCCGACGCAAAAACGGTGTTTATCGGTCCTTGCGTTGCCAAAAAGGACGAAGCGCAACACTACGAAGGAATTGTTGACGCGGTTCTTACGTTTGAGGAGCTTACAAATTGGCTTAACGCCGAAAACGTAACGCTCGAAGCCGATATGGATATAACAACTGAAAGCAAGGCAAGATTTTTCCCCACCGTCGGCGGTATCTTGAAAACGATGGCGCAGGACAATCCCCGATATACCTATCTCGCCATTGACGGAGTCGCCAACTGCATCAGCGCGTTAAAGGATATTGAAAGCGGTAAAATACATAATTGCTTTATAGAAATGTCGTCCTGCACGGGCAGTTGCGTAGGCGGTCCCGTTATGGAAAAATACCACGGCTCGCCTGTCAGAGAATATCTTGCCGTCGCCAACTACGCAGGAAAAAAAGACTTTAAAGTAAACCAACCGCAATCCGTCGAAATAAAAAAGCATTTTGAGGTCATAGAGCATAAGCTTAAAACGCCGAGTGAGGAAGAAATCGACAACGTTCTTATCCAAATGGGTAAAACGAGCCCGAAGGACTTTCTCAATTGCGGTTCCTGCGGTTATAACACTTGCAGAGAAAAAGCCGTTGCCATCTGTCAGGGTAAAGCCGAAATCTCAATGTGTCTGCCCTTTTTAAAAGAAAAAGCCGAAGGCTTTTCGGACAGAATCGTCAACAATTCGCCTAACGGCATCGTAGTGCTCAACGACGCTCTTGAAGTACAGCAAATTAACGAAGCGGCAAGAAAAATTATGAACGTTCGGTCAAGCTCAGACGTTCTTGGCGAACAGGTTACCCGCATTATGGACCCGAAGGTCTTTATCGAGGTGCGAGATACGCATTTTAACGTCAAAAACAGGCGTATGTATCTTGCCGAATACAATAAATATATAGAGCTGACCGTTATTTACGACTATGACAATCACCTGTTCATAGGCATTATGCACGACGTAACCGATCAGGAAACGGAAAAATTAAAGAAAGAAAATATCAGAAAACAGACTATTGAAACGGCGGATAAAGTCGTCGATAAACAGATGAGAATCGTTCAGGAAATCGCATCGCTTCTCGGCGATACGGCAGCCGAAACGAAAATAGCTTTGACAAAGCTTAAGGAGTCGATAAAAAATGAATGATTTATGTGCCGATATCGGTTATAAAAGTATAAATCATTACGGGGAACAGCTATGCGGCGACCACGTCGAAATAGTCAATCGCGACGATAATTCTACCATTATCGTCCTTGCGGACGGCTTGGGAAGCGGCGTTAAAGCAAGCATTCTTTCCACCTTGACGAGTAAGATTATATCTACTATGATGGCGGAAAATCTCACGCTTGAAGACTGCGTGGAAACTATTGCCGCAACGCTGCCTATATGTTCTCAGCGAGGAGTCGCCTACTCAACGTTTACGATTTTACATATTATCAACAACCGTGAAGCCGAAATCATTCAATACGATAACCCTCAGGTCATTCTTCTCAGAAACGGCAGAAGTTACGATTACCCGAAAACAGAAATGATAATCGGCGGTAAAAAAATCTTTAAATCCGTAATCTCGTTACTCGAATGCGACACCTTCGTTCTGATGAGCGACGGCTGTCCGCACGCAGGTCTCGGAGTTTTATATAATTTCGGTTGGAAAACCGAAGATATCATATCCTTCCTTGAAGGTATCTGCGACGTTGGATATACCGCAAAAACGCTTTCTACCATTCTCATAAACGAATGCTTTAAGCTCTACGGCGGAAAATGCGGCGACGACGCAACCTGTTGCGTAGTAAGAATCAGAAAACGCGAACCTATGAATCTGCTTTTCGGTCCCCCTGCAAACCGAGACGACAACGACAGAATGATGTCATTGTTTTTCTCAAAGTCGGGTAAACACATAGTTTGCGGCGGCACTACGGCTTCGATAGCCGCTAAATACCTCGATAAACCTATAAAAACAAGCCTTAATTTCGAAGTTTCAGACGTTCCGCCGATTTCCGAAATCGAAGGCGTCGATCTCGTAACCGAAGGCGTTATCACTATAAACAAAGTTTTGACTTACGCCAAAGATTACCTTGCCGATAACGACAGCTACGAGCATTGGGGCTTTAAGCGCGACGGCGCTTCGCTTATCGCAAGACTGCTTTTCGAGGAAGCTACCGATATAAATTTCTTCGTCGGTCAAGCCGTAAACCCTGCGCATCAAAACCCCGAATTACCTATCAATTTCAACATAAAAATGAATCTCGTTAAAGAGTTATCCGAGTGTCTGAAAAAAATGGGCAAAAAGATTAAAGTCAGTTACTTTTAATTAATACGATTTATTTTTTATTCATATCAAAAACCTCGCAACCGTTAGTTGCGAGGTTTTTTAGTAAATCTTAATAATTCTTTTCGTTGATTTCAAAGAAGGATTGCGGATGAGCGCATACCGGACAAGCAGCCGGAGCTTTCGTTCCGACAACGATATGACCGCAGTTACGGCACTCCCAAACCTTAACTTCAAGCTTTTCGAAAACCTGTGAAGTTTCAACGTTCTTTAATAATTGACGATACCTTTCTTCGTGCGTTTTTTCGATAGCGCCGACCATTCTGAATTTTGCAGCAAGAGCAACGAAACCTTCGGCTTCTGCAGTTTTTGCAAATTCCTCGTACATATCCGTCCATTCGTAGTTTTCGCCTGCGGCAGCTTCTGCAAGGTTGGCTTTCGTATCGCCTATGCCTTCCAATTCCTTAAACCAGAGTTTAGCGTGTTCCTTTTCGTTATCGGCAGTCTTTAAGAATAATGCCGAAATCTGCTCGTAGCCTTCTTTTTTAGCGACAGAAGCAAAATAGGTATATTTGTTTCTTGCCTGAGATTCGCCGTTAAAAGCCGCTTTTAAATTTTCTTCCGTTTTTGTTCCGCTATATTTATTCATAATGCCTCCTTACATATAGTTCATTTTTAATGAACAAATACGATTTTTATAACAAGATTATAACATAACCCGATAATTTTTTCAAGCGTAAAAACAAAAATTTATCGCGTTCCCACCGAACTGTATTGAAAACGAGCAAAATATCACGCTGTCGCTCGATGTGAAATAATGACTCTCAGTCATTGTGAACTATCGGCTTCGTTTCACTCCACCGATGTGAAATGAAATTTGCCCACTTCGCAACGGCAAATATTTAACAGCTAAGCTATTCACTTGCCCGAAGGGCAAATTTCGTTGAAAAAAACACTTGCAAAAAATACAAGTGTTTTTTCTAAGTATAAGCTCCTTAAAAGTTTTTTACGGTCTGCTCGGCAAAATGCGAATTTATCGAGTTTTTTGCGTGAATAAAATATCAATTTCACCTTAACGTTAGTAATTGGTTCTTAAAATCTTAAAAATCAATATTACTTTTATTATCAACAATAAAAAAGCCATAGTTATTGCATAAGCTTCCTTCGTCATCGCCAAAAAAATTACCGTTAAAATACTGATTACTACGGAAACAGCCGTAATGATTTTTCTTCCCCTTTCTATTTTCATTTGATTTAACAGGACCTTTATTCCACCAATCATAATAAGAGAAACAAACATACCCCAGTAAATCAAACGATTTATTACTGTTGTCTGTGCATACGCAAATAAATTTACTGAATATATATAACCGTCAAGCAAATTTGGATAGAGTGGTAATATTATAAGAGTTATTGTCATTAAATCAACAATCCCAAACAGCAAATCACAGATATTCCTGATATTCAATTTGTTTTCCTTTTCAGCGATAGATACCAATTTTTCTCCTGATAACAGTTCGTCAATGGAAACTGAGAAAAACTTTGAAATCTCTTTTAATGAATCAATACTCGGATACCCTTTCCCGGATTCCCATTTTGATATTGCGGTTCTGGATACGTATAAAGCCTCCGACAGTTCTTCCTGAGTAAGTCCTCTGCTTTTTCTTAATTCTTGAAGCTTTTCACTGAATTCCAAGGCGATACCTCCTTACATGTTTTCGTCTTATCCAATAATAAGACACATGATATATAAATTAAAAAAAGTCCTGTACTTAGAATTACTGAACCAATAATATCCGTTAGCCAGTGTACACCGGATACAGTTCTTCCGATTACCATAAAGAGTGAAAACAAAATTGATACTGTATTGATGACGTTTATTATTGTCTCATTTTTTATTCTCCGTTTTACCTGAAAATTCAGAGTAGGCATAACACATAACACAAGAAGCGTCGTTGAAGAAGGGTATGACGCTTCCATAACCCCGTTTATGAGAATCGGCCTGTAGTTGATAGGAATCATTTCAAAAATCAAATATCCCAAAATCACTAAGATATAATATATTCCCAAGATGATAATATCAATATCAACTTTAAACAGACTCTTTCTCTTAATCAGCTGAATAAGTCCGATTATGCCGAATACCATACAAATAAATAATGGTACCAAACCTAACCAGTCGGTAATATGATAAATTGCCATATGTACACCTGTCAGTTTATGAAACCAACAATTGAGCGTTGCAAATCCAATATCTGTTCCATTTTGCCCTACAGGCTGAACATCAACTTGCTGTATTAACACTGTCCAGATTACAAATGCTACCAATGAAATCAATCCTGCACCTATTACTTTTTTTTCTTTTTTCATTTTCTGAATCCTTTACTTTTTTGTCATTTGGCTAATTCAAAAGTAACACAATACACGAAAAATGTAAAGAACTGCAGCGTAACATCTATGACACGAATCGTGTCACGTACTTAAATTAAACTTAAAATCAACTTATGAGAATATATGTCGGTTATTAGTTTCCATTTGCGGTGTTAACGGAAGCAACAAGCATAGCTCTTAATGATTTACATTTTGATTCGAGAAGAATATATTGTTCCTCGGCAATAAAATTTGTTTTATACATAAGCTCAAGCCAATAACCTGTTTCATTTGCTTCTTTAAGGGCAATCTGCATTTTTGAAATAAAGTCCGCAGTACCATGAGCATATTTGGCTTAGCGGATATTGGCCCCGATTGACGTACCGCTTCTACCGATTTGGGTAGATATAATGCTTTCGCGTTGTTCTTTCAGCTGTTTTACAAGATTTATAATTTGCACTGCAAAATCCATTGATTGATCTGTGAGTTTATCGTTAGCCATAATATCACCGACATTTCGGATAATTATATCATACCCTCATAACCTTGTCAATTAAGTTTTCTCGTCCGAAATGAAGCATTTGCGTTGCAAATATGAAGCGAAAACTATGTTGCCATGAAGCACTAACTAATTGCTATGCAATTTTCGTTCGCGTGAAGCGAAGCGCGCATTTTACTTTCCGTGTGCCGAAGGCACGCTTCATAGGATGGAGTCCTGCTTCATTTTTCATGCGCTTTGGCGCGCTTCGTTTCCAAAACAAAAAGCACTTCGAAAGAAGTGCTTTTTGTTTTGGAGGCGTCACCCGGATTTGAACCGGGGCGTAAAGGTTTTGCAGACCTTGGCCTTACCACTTGGCTATGACGCCGTTAAACTGTAAAAAAAAATGGAGCGGGAAACGAGATTCGAACTCGCGACATTTGCCTTGGCAAGGCAACGCTCTACCACTGAGCCATTCCCGCATATCCATAAAAAACTTTGGTGGGAACAACAGGGCTCGAACCTGTGACCCTCTGCTTGTAAGGCAGATGCTCTCCCAACTGAGCTATGCTCCCATCGCTTGGTTAATGCTCTAATAATATACCAAATTATTAGTTAAATAGCAAGCATTTTTTATGACTTTTTTAAAATTTTTTAAAAAATATTAAATATTCACGTTTTGCCCTAAACTACATTCAAAGTTGTCGAGATATTTAAGCTTATTACCGCTTTCAAAATGCAAAACAAGTTTATACGACGTAAGGTGCAGATAGTTATCGAACAGTTTATTTACGTTTCCGTTACCGTATCTGTTATCTCCGATTACGAAATGTCCGATTTTAGCAAATTGCGCTCTTATCTGATGAGTCCTGCCTGTCAGCAATAATATTTCAACTTCAGTAGTCTGCTCGTTGCTTTTTATGACCGTATATCTGAGAACGGCTTTTTTGGCGCCGTTTACAGGTTCGTTAAAGACCTTTACGCCTTCGTTTTCCGTATCCTTTAAAATATAATGAGTCAGCGTATCCTGACGCTTTTTAATACTCCCGTAAACTTCGGCTATATAATACTTTTCAAACTTTTTATCTTTGAATGCTTGAAAAATCTCTCCGTAAGCCTGCTCGGTTTTTGCAAAAATCATAATTCCGTCGGTGTTTCTATCCAGTCTGTGGCAAAAATAAATTTCGTCGTACTTAGTCTTTAACGAAGCAAAGAATTCCTCGCTGGTTATCTTTTTGGGCTTATAGCATATCAATACGTTTTCGTCCTCGAAAACGACCTTTAAAGAAATTTCTTTTGCCGAACCGTCGTAATAAACGACGACGGTATCCCCTGCGCAAACGGTCTCGTTTTTACCCACTCTTTTGCCGTTGATTTTAATATCTTTATTTTTCAGCAAGGCGAAAAAACGAGACGACGACAAAGTCCCTTCGTATTCACGGGCTAACAGTTTTTGTAGTTTTTCCGTTTTTGTTGCGGTTATTGTTTTCATAGGTAAATATTTTCCTTAAAATAATTGCGGCAACGGTTATCAACAGCGCCCAATTTCTGAAAATATGGTTATTTAAAGCAAAATACACGGCATAACACGACAAAAGAGCCATAACGAGCTGTAAAAAAGCCGACGCGCAGGTGTATTTTAAGCCGATTTGACGTTTCATCTCAAATAAAGCCGTAAAACACGGTGTGTAAAATATTATAAAGACCGTTATCGCTATTATCTGCGATAAATTAAGATTCATTTCAAACGCAGTAATGCTTATAGTTGAAATTATGGCTTCCTTTGCGAACAATCCGAAAATTAATGAAGAAGTCAACTGCCAGCTGTCTATACCGATGGGATAAAGCAAAAATTTAAGTTTGGAGCTTAACTGAAACAGCATACTCTGACTTATATCCTGAACCTGACCGAACTTCAAATCAAGATTAGTCATTAAAAACGTAGCGACGGAAACGAGCATAACTATCGACGTTATTTTAATTATAAACTCTTTGATATTATTTATCAATGGTTTTAAGCCTGTTTTTACGTTGATTGCAAGCAATCTCGGAATTTCAAGTATAAGCGGAGTCGGTTTTTCCCTGTCTTTCAAATCGAATACTTTTATAACTACAAGCGCTGAAACGACGCTTAAAACGTAACAAAACGGAAGTATAAAACTTACGAATTTTGTTGAAATAAGGTTTGCAAAATATAAAAATACAGGTATCTTTGCCGAACAGATTACGTTAGGCAACGCAAGGCAAACCTTGTTTTTTATCCTTGAGTTATCCAATCCGTTCGTCAAATTTAAGCCGATAGTAGTACACCCGAAACCGCAAATAAGCGCAAAAATCGCTTTTCCGTTTAACCCGAGTCGAGAAAACAATCCGTCGTAAATATACGAAATGCGAGCGATTATTCCCGTCTGTTCAAGCAAAATAAGGAACGAATCGAGTATAGCTATCTGCGGAATAAACTGCAAAACGCTTTCAACGCCGTTCAAAATACCGTCGGTTATAAGACGGGTTAAAAACTTATCTGCATTTACGCCTGTTAGCGTTGTCTCAATAACGGCGTTAAATGACTCAAACAAATAATTTATACCGTCGGCAAGCATTTTTCCGATACCGAATTTACCGAAGGACAGATAAAACGCCGCAAATATTATCAAAGCGTAAAAGACGGTGCCGAATCTTACGTCGAAAAGCATTTCGTCAAACTTAGACAGCGAAAAATCAGGTCGTTTATAGCACTTTTTCAAAAGCTCGGAAGCGTTGATCTTTTTCGGCGCAAACGGCGTTTCCGATATCAGTTCTTTCAGTTTTTTTATATCTTTGCCGTTGACTGCGTCGCCTAAAACGCATCTGGCGTTTGTAAGCTCAAAAAAACGCCGTAAGTCGAAAAAACCTTTTTTCTTGATGAAAGATTTAAAAAAATTAAAAAAGACTATTACGGGCTTATTATGGTTTAAAAGCTGTTCGGTAAGTTTTACCGAATATTCAAAATTGTTTATATCGACTACGTTTACTATGACGTCGTAATCTCCGCCGTTCAGTTCATCGGTTACGCATTTTTCTTCAAGACTGGTAGGATCGAAAGAAACGACGCCCGGAAGATCCTTTATTAAAAATTCCTCGCCGTTTATTCCGACTTTTTTCTGAACGGCGTTTACGGTTACACCGAACCAGTTGCCCGTGCGTTCCTTAGCACCAGTCAATGCGTTGAATACAGTCGTTTTTCCCGAATTTCCGTTACCTATCAAAAGAACCTTAATCAACGGTCACGCCCTCGCAAATCACAGCGCCGAGAGCAAGCATTTTACCGCCGAAAACGACGAGCATAGTGCGGTTCGAGCGTTTAAGCACCGTAATCTTCTGTCCTTCGCAAAATCCCATGGAAAACAGCCGTTTTTTCTGTATCTCGTCGATCTCAACATTTTTTATTGTAACCGTATCGTTAGCGTTACACTGTGAAAGTTTCCTTGATTCAAGCATATTCTAAAATATGAACACGCATAAAAAAATATGCACCGATACGGTGATCGGCGCATATCAATTTTTTATTTTATTCGTTCATATCGATTTCTACGTTATAATCCTTTGGCTTAATAAAGAGAATAACGATTATCGCTATGAAGCATACGACCGAAATGCTCAGAAATATAACGGAAGTTTTGTTATATTTCAACCACTCGCTTTCGACCGAATATTTAGTATAAGTCGATTGAACCGAAATTGCTCTTGACATAGCCGCGTCGCTCAGACCGTTGTCGTCGCCGACGTTGAGCAATACGTAGTAGTAACCTTTTTTATCGGGCGAAAACTTTAAAGCGTCGACGTCGAGATATTCTTCGGTGATATCCGACGTACCTTCCGCTTCGGTAACAGCTTTAATGTAATCGGCGTCGGTTGCGTAAGATTCGTCGTCTTTATCAAAATATTCTTCGCTGTAATAAAGCGTATATTTTGAAGTGTAATTTGAAGCGTTGATGGTGAAGCATTCGATCGTGTAATCCAATCCGATATAGCCTTTTTCGCTTGTCAGAACAGAAATTTCAGGTGCGGCGATATTTTTGATTTCAAACGAGAAAATAGGAATTACGAGCTCGTTTGCTTCGTTATACCAACCGTCGTTCTTTTCGGTTAAATCCTCGGTTGACATTTTGTTGTTTACAGGATCGGTCGCAAGGACGTAATAGCTGTAATAACCTGCTCCGCTTAATTTGAATTTCGATGAAGAAGTCGACGCGTAGGAAGTATCTTGCGGACCTGCGTAATAAATGCTCTTTGTCAAATCGGAATATTTAAAATACTTTGAGGACAGAAGCTTTTCGAGCGACGGAACGGTGAAGCTGTCGTTAGTATCGAGAGCCTCGCCCTCGCCCGGAGCAACCGTTTTAGCTATCTCGGCTTTATATTCTTCGATAAGCGCGCTATCGGTAGAATATTTCATACTGTCAGCCTTGACTACGGATTTATCCACGACGTTTACCGTAAAAATATGTTCTTCGGCGTCGTTTACGAAAGTCGTGAACGTATAAGCGCCTTTTGTGAGGAATTTTACGTCAGTTCCGGCAACAACCGTCTCCGTTTCAGCGTCGGCTTTGTATTTGACGGATCTGCCGCCTGCAAAAGTCGTCTGACCTTCAAGTTTGGCGCAACCTGCCTTTTCCAATAAATATTCGGTGGTGTAGCTTGCTCCGAACACGCAATCGACGTTAGAAAGCGTATCGGCTTTTGCCTCAAAAGAATTATTATTAAAAATACTAACGCATAAAGCAAATATCAAGCTGAACGCTATTAAAAGTAAAGACTTTTTGCTTTTCATCAAATATTACCTCTCAAACTGTATGTCGATAAACATAGTTATTATAATTTTACTATCAATAGAAGATTTTGTCAATCTATTACGGTAAATATTACAATAAAAAAGTTAAAATAAAATCTGCGCTGCTATAACGCTGAGAAATCACGGCTTACGGCAACGTTATCTGACGTTAATATCGAACAGGCTCCACGGATAATTTTCCTTCGGCGGTTCGATTTTGAACACGAGTCTTTCCTTCGATACGGGGTGAGTAAACGCCAAAGTCGTTGCCCATAAGGCAATCTTGCCCTTCTTGGCGTTTTCCTTGCCGTAACGCATATCGCCGTAAACGGCGGCTCCGTTATAGCTCATCTGAACTCTTATCTGATGAGTGCGCCCCGTATGCAAGGTAACGTATGCAAGCGAAAGACCGTTCTTTTCTTCTAAAACGTTATATTCGAGCTCAGCAAACTTTGCGCCTTCTACCGTTTGCGGACAAACGTAGACGACGTTGTTTATCGGATTTTTCTTTAAATAATTGGTCAAAGTGGCTTTTTTCTTAGGTAGAATACCGTCGAGTACGGCAAAATATTTCTTTTCAAAATCGCCCGAGCGCATTTGTTCGGAAAGTCTCGAAGCCGCTTTTGAGCTTTTTGCAAAGACCATCACTCCGCCCGTCACTCTGTCAAGACGGTGAACTAAGCCGACGTAAACGTTTCCGGGCTTATTTTCCTTCTCTTTGACGTGTTCCTTGATTACGGTGAGCAAATCCACGTCCTTAGTCTGATCTTCGCAACAAGGTACGTTTTGCGGTTTATAAACCACTATAATGTGATTATCTTCGTATAATACGACCAATTCTTCCTTAGTCATTGATAAAAATACCTCCTGCGCCACAGGGTAGGGATATACCTTCTTCGGTCGGCAAACCGACCTCGTACGATTCTATCCTGCCCTTGTACTTTTTCATCGCGAGCGATAAAACGTTGTTTAAAACCTGCGGTTGAAGTCCCGTGGTATAGCTGTTTATAAGATAAAACAGCGGATTGTCGCTTAATACGTTGGTGCAAAGCTCAACCAAATCGTAAAGCTGATTTTCTATCTTCCACATTTCGCCGTTGGGACCTCTGCCGTAGCTTGGCGGATCCATAATGATAGCGTCGTATTTTCTTCCACGCCTTATTTCTCGCTGAACGAACTTGACGCAGTCGTCGATAATAAATCTTACGGGAGCGTCTTTAAGACCTGACAGGCGAACGTTTTCGCCTGCTCTTTCAACCATACCCTTGCTTGCGTCGACGTGACAAACCGACGCTCCTGCGCTCAAACACGCAACGGTTGCTCCGCCGGTATATGCGAATAAATTCAGAACGGAAACGGGTCTGCCGGCGTTTTTGATAAGCGACGCACACTTTTCCCAGTTTGCCGCCTGTTCGGGAAACAAGCCCGTATGCTTGAAGCCCATCGGCTTTATTTTAAACTTTAAATCGCCGTATTCTATCACCCACTCGGATGGCATTTTTTTGATATATTCCCAATTACCGCCGCCTTTATCGCTGCGTATATATCTGGCGTTTAATTGCGGGTAATTAAACATATCAATCTGAGATTTCCAGATAACCTGAGGATCGGGGCGCAAAAGGACGACGTCCTTCCATCTTTCGAGCTTATAGCCATCGCCCGTTGCGATTATCGAATAATCTTTCCATTTATCGGCAACTAACATATAACCTATTCCGTAATTTTAATTTATTAAACCTTTTCAACCGCAAAACGGGCGGTTTCTCCGTTTATATCGAGCTCTTTTTCAAAGCCGTGCAGCTCTTTGTTGATTACTACGTTTTCGGCAAGAACGGCGGAAGCGATCTTTTCGGCGTTATCCGTAACCACCTTTAAAATCGCGCCTTCGGCTTTTAAGTAAACGTTAATTCTGTCCGTAACGTCAAAGCCTGCGTCCTTTCTCATCGTCTGAAGCTTCGACACGATTTCTCTTATATTTCCTTCTTCGATAAGCTCGTCGGTAAGATTTACGTCGAGAACTACGGTCATACCGTTTTCGCTTGCCGAAACGTAACCTTCCCTGGACTGACTGGAAATGAGAAGATCCTGTTCGGTCAAAATTATATCGCCGTCCAGAACGTACTTACCGTTTGCTTTGATTTCGCTGACTACCTTATCAGCGTCGCAGGTCGATAAGAACTCCCTTATTCTTGCGAGCTTTGCGCCGTATTTCGGACCGAGAGTCTTTAACTGAGGTTTGAGAACGTAGCTGACGAACTCAGAAGAATTATCCAACGACTCCAACTGTTTAACGTTCAATTCGTCGCGAGCTATATCGATGAGCTTATCTGAAAGCTTATCGCCCGTCTTAGAAGTGAAATAAAGCTTTGAAAGCGGCTGACGGTTTTTGATGTTGGAAGAATTTCTCGCTGACCTGCCTAAGACAACTATATCCATAATCTCCTGCATATCCTCTTCGAGCTTCTTATCGATAAACGATTTATCGCATTCGGGGAATCTGCAAAGGTGAACGGAAACAGGCGCGTCCTTGTAAAACTCCGGCACGAGATTTCTGTAAATGTTTTCCGCAATGAACGGGGTGTAAGGCGCGGTGACCTTTGCAAAGGTCGTCAATACCGTATAAAGAGTCGTGTATGCAGCGATTTTATCATCGGTCATTTCGCTGCCCCAGAATCTTTCACGACATCTTCTGATATACCAGTTGGAAAGCTCGTCGACAAAGCTTTGCATCAATCTCGAACTTTCGAAAATCTGGTAGTTTTCAAGCATATTTTCCACGCTCTCGACCAAACTGTTCAATCTGGATAATATCCACTTATCTATAGTGGTAAGTTTAACGGACTTGATATCGTATTTTGAAGGATCGTATTTATCGATGTCGGCATACAGCACGAAAAAGGCGTAGGTATTCCATAGAGTACCCATATATTTGCCCTGACATTCGCTTACCGCTTTTTCATAGAATCTCGAAGGCAGCCACGGCGCGGAGGAAGTGTAGAAATACCACCTTACGGCGTCCGCACCCTGTTTATCGAGAACGGTCCAGGGATCGACGACGTTGCCTAAGTGCTTGCTCATCTTCAAACCCTTTTCGTCGTTGACGTGACCTAATACTATGCAATTTTTAAACGAAGCCTTACCGAACAACAGCGTGGATATAGTTAAAAGAACGTAGAACCAGCCCCTTGTCTGATCGATAGCCTCGCTTATAAAGTCCGCAGGAAAATGCTTTTCGAAAAGCTCTTTGTTTTCGAAAGGATAGTGATACTGAGCAAATGGCATCGAGCCGGAATCGAACCAACAGTCGATTACTTCTTTTACCCTGTGCATTTCCTTTCCGCACTCGGGACAAGTCATAGCGCAATTATCCAGATACGGACGGTGAAGCTCTATATCCCCTTCAACTTGGCAAAGCTCCTTTAATTCCTGCTTTGAGCCGATAACGTGAACGTGTCCGCACTCGCACTCCCACACGGGTAAAGGCGTACCCCAATACCTTTCTCTTGAAAGCCCCCAATCGACGACGTTTTCAAGGAAATTGCCCATACGTCCGCTTTTTATCGTTTCAGGCATCCAGTTTACAGAGTTGTTGGAAGCTATAAGCTCGTCCTTGATTGCCGTAGTTTTTATAAACCAGCTCTTTCTCGCATAGTATAAAAGCGGTGTGTTGCAACGCCAGCAATGCGGATACGAGTGTTCGTATAAAACGTCTTTGAATAACACGCCTCTTTCGGCAAGCTCTTTGATTATAAGCTTATCCGCATCCTTGACGAACATACCCTTATAATCGGTAACCTCGTCCTTAAACCGTCCCCTGTCGTCAACCAACTGAACGAACGGAAGATTATATCTTTTTCCCACGTTGGCGTCGTCCACGCCGAATGCGGGCGCAATATGGACTATACCCGTACCGTCGGTCAACGTAACGTAATCGTCGTTTACGACGTAGTACGCTTTTTCCCTGAACGAGCCGACTGCATAGTCGTAAAGCGGTTCGTATTCGCAGCCTTCGTAATAACTGCCCTTGTTTTTGGAAATTACGGTATAATTTTCAAACAGCGAGCCGACGAGAGCTTCGGCAAGAATATACCTTACGCCGTCGGCTTCTATTTCAACGTAATCGTAATCGGCGTTCATACAGAGCGCAACGTTTGAAGGAAGCGTCCAGGGCGTAGTCGTCCAAGCGAGAAAATACTTGTTATCCTCGCCTTTGACCTTAAACTTTACGAAAACTGATTTTTCTTTTACGAGCTTATAGCCTTGCGCAACCTCGTGACTTGCCAAAGCCGTTCCGCAACGCGGACAATAAGGAACGATTTTATAACCCTTGTAAAGCAATCCCTTTTTCCAGATTTCTTTAAGAGCCCACCAGACGGATTCGATATAATCGTCGTGATAGGTGACGTACGGGTTATCCATATCCACCCAATATCCCAACCTGTCGCTCATCTGCTTCCATTCGTTGGTATATTTCCACACGCTCTTTTTGCACTCGTCGATAAAAGGCTCGATACCGTATTTTTCAATATCCTGTTTGCCGTCGAGACCGAGCTTTTTCTCAATTTCGAGCTCTACGGGCAAACCGTGAGTATCCCAACCGGCTTTTCTCAAAACGTGCTTACCCTTCATCGTCTTATAACGAGGAATAATATCCTTCATAACGCGAGTCAAAACGTGACCGATATGCGGTTTGCCGTTTGCGGTAGGCGGTCCGTCGTAAAAACAGAATTCCTCTCCGCCTTCGGTCTGAGCCATACTCTTTTCAAAGATATGATTCTCGTTCCAGAATTCTATTACTTCCTTTTCTCTGTCAAGAAAGTTAAGCGTAGTATCAACCTTTTTATACATACTGTACTCCTTAATTAAAAACTGATTGAAAATAAAAATCGCCTCGTACAGAGACGAAAAATCCGTGGTACCACTCTGTTTCGCAAACGCAGTTTGCGCACTTAAACACTTTTAACGAAAAGCATAACGGCAACTTATTTCGTCCGCAAAAGCCACGCCTTCGGTTGCTGTCTACAGAAGGATAACGATACGCTCGTTACTGCGGGCTTGCACCCTCCCCGCTCGCTGAAAGCACTTTAACGTACCGCCTTGTTTCCGATAATCGACAAATATATATTCATATTCTACCAAATAAATTATTTTATGTAAAGCGTTTAGCCGAAAAATACTTAAAAACGGTTGCTTTTTTGATTAAATTATTATAAAATATCATTACTGCGCTAGGTGGGGAGCCAGCGGTGCCCTGTACCTGCAATCCGCTACAGCAGGACTGAACGTCTTTTGAGGATCGCGTTATGGTTGGCCGGGTTTTATAAGGAGTGTTGATGTTAAGGTCTTGTGCAATTTGCTGTCGTGAACCGTGTCAGGATAGGAATATAGCAGCACTAAGCGAATTTGTGAGTGTGCCACAAGGAAACTTTAACGGAGCCACCTGTAAGATTTTCGCTTCGGTAACACTTTTCGATTAAGAATGCGCAGTTTTTTTGATTATTCGGCGACGCTTAAAGCGTCGCTTTTTATTTTCCGTTTAAAAACTAAAACAGCCCTTTGGGTAAAAGAGCTGTTTTTTATTTGATTATTTTGCTATTTTATCGTAAACCGCCTGAATTGATTTGTCGAAATCTTTATTGGAAATACCGACGATTATCGAAAGCTCCTGAGTATCCTGAGCTATCGCCTTGATGTTTATATCCGCTTTTCCGAAAACGGAGAAAATCCTTGCGGACATACCCGGCTTTAAAGCCATATTTCTACCGACTACCGCAACGAGCGCAATATCGTCGTCAACCTTGACTTTAAGTACGCTGTCGAGCGTTTTAATATCGTTGACGACTTCGAACAAGCACTTTTCAAACTCGCTCTTTTCGCCTATGAGCGAGAAAGAATCAATACTCGTAGAAATCTGTTCGACGTTGAGTTTGTAATTTTTGAATACCTTCAACGCGCTGTAAATAGTATCGATCTTCGATGAACCTCTGTTCAAAAACACCGTTATCGAAACAAAGCCCTTTTTGCCGGAAATACCCGTGATAATTTCGTCGTTCGCCGAGCAGTTTTTCGTTATAAGCGTACCTTCGTCCTGCGGACGGTTGGTGTTGAGTATCCTGATAGGGATATTCATCTCCTCGATAGGGAACACGGTTTCTTCGTGAAGAACCTTTGCGCCCATATACGATAATTCTCTCAATTCCTCGTAAGTGATTTCGGCTATTCTCTTAGGATTTTCCACAATCTTAGGATCAGCCATCAAAATACCCGAAACGTCAGTCCAGTTTTCGTAAAGCTCTGCGCCTACGCCGCGCGCAAGCAACGAACCTGAAATATCGCTTCCTCCCCTTGAAAAGAGCTTGATTCTGCCGTTAGGATACGCGCCGTAAAAGCCCGGAACGACGATGCCTTTGCCCTTATAAAGCTTTTTGATTGCTTCATCCGACTTTTCCTGATCGATTTTTCCGTTGTAATCGAAAAAGAACAAGTCCTTTGCGTCGACAAACTCGAATCCGAGATAATCCGCCATAAGCTTCGCGCAAAGGTATTCGCCTCTGCTGACTATGTATTCTTCGTTTAGGTCTTCTTTAATATCGGCTTCGATTTTATCAAACTCGCCGTCGAGGTCAACCTTCAAGCCGAGTTCGTTTTTAACGTCGTAATACCTTTCCTTGATTTTATCAAGGATTTCCTTGGGATCTACGCCGTACTGAATGTGCGCCTTTAAAAGATATAACAAATCGGTGATTTTCGCGTCGCTCGACACCCTTTTGCCAAGAGCTGAAACGACTACTATTTTCCTGCTTTTATCAGCTTCCACAATGTTTTTTATTTTCTTGAACATCTCGCTCGAAGCTACCGACGAGCCGCCGAATTTAACTACTTTGATCATAATATACCCCTGAAAAAATTTTGTTCCGTTATTGTTTTATTGCGTAAAAATCGTAGTCGGAATTTCTCAATTCCCTTGCGCTTGCGCCTTCAAGCTCGGTAATTTTTCCGTCCTTTAAAACGATTGCGCTAACGAGCTTGTCGTTAAAGCAAAGCGCTCTTTCAAATTCGTTTGCATACGACATCTTCGGACCTTTATCTCTGATTACCAGCAAGTCCGAAACGACAGCCGTAGCCGTTGGAAGGCGACCTGCGCCTTTGCCGATAAACGTAATTTTATCGTTAGGTACAAGGTCGAAAATCACCATATTGTTTTCGTATTCGATATTATAGAGCGGATTATCCTTTGATACAAGCACCGGCTCTACGCCTATTTCAAGATTTTTGTTGTAATTTGCAAAGCATACGAATTTAAGCTTTAAATTGCGTTCTTTTATAAAATCTATATAGTCTTTGGTTACGTTGGTTATGCCGAAGTGATAAACGTTGTCGGGATTTACCGATTGCTTGTAGCACAGCATCGCAAGGATGGAAATTTTTCTCACCAGATCGAGACCTAAAACGTCATTGGATGGATCGGCTTCGGCAAAACCGAGCTTCTGAGCGTTCTTCAACGCCTCGTCGTAAGATAAACCGTCGTTCTGCATAGACGACAGAACGTAGTTCGTCGTGCCGTTAAGAATACCTACTATACTCTTGGTGAGATTGATTTCGGAAAGCTGAGAAACCGTTTTCATAAACGGTATGCCGCCGCCTACCGAAGCTTCGTACATAAGATATACGCCGTTTTTATCAGCTATTTCGGACAGCTCGTCCATATAATAGCTTATAAGCTCCTTATTAGCCGTAACGACGTTCTTTTTATGCTCCAGCGCACTCTTTACGCAAACGTAGCTGAAACCCTTTCCGCCCATCGTCTCAACGACCGTATCGATGCTGTCGTCGTTTAAAATATCGTCGTAATTATCCGTATAATATTCTATAAGCTCGGGCAAAAACTTTTCCTTTCTGTCAAGAATTTTAGCCAGCGTCATTCCTTTTACGCCGCTGACGAGCATATCTACAACCCCTTTACCGATCGTTCCGCAACCTAAAACTGCAACTTTCATATTGATCTCCTTATTCTATAGCTATAATGTTTGCGCTCTTTACCGACGCAACTTCTTTGACGTTATCTATAAGCGCAGCTATTTCACAGCTCATAGCTTTTATGTCGATAGTAATCGTTATATATGCGCTACGGTTGATAGGCATATCCTGATTTATCGTAATCACGTTTGCTCCGCTCGAAGCAATCACGGATAAAATATTGCTTAAAACGCCCGCTTTATCAGCAGTCTTTATACCGATGATAGCCTTCTTTCCGTAGTTATCCGACGGGATAAAGATATTGTCTTTGTATTTATAAAACGTCGAACGGCTGATACCCGTTTTTTTGCACGCGTCGCTTACCGACATTTTATCGTCGTCCACATATTTTTTCGTCTGTAAAACAAGCTCGAAAAAATCAGGCAAAATGGAACGGTTGATTATTAAAAAATTGTTATCCATAACTTACGCATTGCAAGGAAGAACGCTTTTGAAAGTCCACTTCCTCTCGAATTTTTGATTTTTCATAGCTTCGAATTTTCTTTCGTCGTCGCTTATCAGCAGCATCGTCGCGCCCGAGCCCGAAATCACGGCGACAAATCCGTTCCTTTCGGCGAAATTTTTAATTCTGCTGCCGTCCGTGATCAGTCTGAATCTGTAAGGCTCGTGAATGTTATCCCTTGAAATTTCTTTGAGCAATTCTATATCTCCGTTTTCAAACGCTCTTGGCAGATTGACTATCTTCGACATATTATCGACCGCGTCACGCCTTGAAACGGTGTCGGGAAGAACCATTCTCGCCTTATACGTTGATATGCTGTAATCGGGATACGCTATCATAAATTTCAGTTTGTCTGAAACGCTATACTTTTCGGTTTTGTAACCGTTTTTTGTCTTAAACGTTGCGCACAAGCCGCCAAACAGCGTGGCCGCCACGTTATCCGGATGACCTTCTATTTCGGCTGAAACCGCGAGTATCTGCGACTCGGTCAGCTTGTTCTTCAAAAAGCTGTTGGCTCCGAGCACGCCAGCCACAACGCAGGCAGCGCTTCTTCCGAGTCCGCCGGCTTTGGGTATTTCGCAGCTCAGTTCCGTAATTTCGACCTTCGGCGGTTGCTCGTCAGCGTATTCGAACGTCTTTTTAAAGCTCGTTAAGACCAGATTATTCTCTACGTTTAGATATTTCGGCTCAAAGCCTTTGAGCGAATAGCTCTGACTCAATTCAAACGCATATTCGTTATTTATCGAAAGAGCCAACGACAGGACGTCGAAACCGCAACCAAGGTTAGCTGACGACGCGCACACCCTGACGTTATACATTTACGTCCCCCGACAGTTTTCTCAAATTATATTCGGCTTCTTCCTTTTTCCAGACCGTTCTTTCGAACCTGAATGAGCTCAGATCTCTTATACCCTTGGGCGCAAGCTTTTCCGTCGAACCTTCGAGCATCCTGATAGAATGGAATATGTCCTTGCCCTTAGGCACCCTTAAACTTTCAAGTACGGCTTCGCTGAATTTATATGGGTTTGCCGTCGAAACGACTATGGTTTTCGTCTTATCCGTCGTTTCTTCCTGATATTTTGTTACCGCTTCGTAAGCTACCGCGGTGTGCGGATCGATGAGGTAATTATACCCCATGAATTCCTTCATAATAGCGTCTTTCGTCTCGGCGTCGTCGGCTGAATACGCAACGAACATATCAAGCTTTGCTCTCAACTCGTCGCTTATGGTGTATCTTCCTTCGTTTTTAAGCTGTTCCATAAGCGAAGCGACCAATTTTTCGTCGTTGCCGGAGACGAGATACAACAACCTTTCAAGGTTAGAAGAAACCAAAATATCCATAGAGGGAGAAATAGTTTTATAAAAATCTCTGTTTCTGTCGTAAACGCCCGTATTGAAAAAGTCGGTTAAAACGTCGTTTTTATTGGACGCGCAAATAAACTTGTTTACGGGAACGCCCATAAGATACGCGATATAGCCTGCAAGAATATCGCCGAAATTACCGGTAGGAACAGAGAAATTAACCTTTTCACCAAAAGTTATATCGCCCCTTCTGACAAGCTCCAAATAGCTGTGCATATAGTAAACGATCTGCGGAACCAATCTGCCTATATTTATGGAGTTCGCAGAAGAATACTTCGTGTTCTGCAGCTTGACGCTCTTATCCGTAAACACTTTTTTGACAAGCGTCTGACAGTAATCGAAATTTGCTTCGACCGCTATCGCCTTTGAGCCGTTTTTCGCAAAATAATGCATCTGAGCTTCCTGAACGGGGCTTACTCCCCCGTGCGGATAAAGAATGATGCAGTTGATACCGCTGTTTAAAAAGCCTGAAAGCGTTGCGCTTCCCGTATCGCCCGAAGTTGCGGTCAATATTAAGGTTTTATCCTTTTCGCCGATGTTTTCCTTAGCTTTTACCATAAGCTGACCTAAAACGGTCAGAGCCATATCCTTGAACGCAAACGTAGGACCGTGCCACAACTCCAAAAAGTATTTATCGCCTTTTTTCCGCAAATCCACAGGCACGTCAAAATTGCTCGGATTATATGCGTTCCAGACGATTTTTTCAATATCCTTTCTGTCGAAATCGTCGAATACGAAGGATAATACTTCCACCGCCAATCCGTAGTAATTCAAACCGATAAGATTCATACCGAACTTGAAATCCTTTGCGTTTTCAAATATAAACAATCCGCCTTCGTCGCTTATTCCTTTTACGACTGCTTCGCTCGGCGTTACGCTCAATCTTTTTCTCGTACTTGTCAACATACATTTCACCTCATTTCGTAAAATTATACAGTGTTTTTCTAAAAAATACAAATGTTTTCGTATCAAAAACAAAAATTTGTTGAGATTTTTTAAAAAATATTTATAATTCAGCTTTAAAAAAAGCAAAAAGCCCGCTGATTAGCGGGCTTGAAATAAGCGTCGGACTATTCGATATCCGTCAACATATCTTCTGTTACGTTAATTTCGACTTCAACGCTCTGACCGTTGCGCAAAACGCCGACCTTCATCTTGTCGCCGACCTTAACGTTGATTAACAGGTCGCCGAGAACGTAATTAGCGGTTATAACGTATTTCACTTCATTATATTCGACGTATTCCAGCTTGTCGCCTGCAACGAATAATTCTTTAACGTTGGAATTATCGGCGACGGAATCGACGTAAACTTCCTCGATGACGTCGTATCTGTTTTTGCTTTCGTTGAAAATTGCCGAGCTGGAGCTTGAAAGAACCTGTATTCCGAGATAAGCCTTTTTTATCGTATATACGTTGTCGCCGTCACAGCTTCTTACGATGTTTTCAACAAGGAGCTTTACAATGTTAGACGGAATGGCGTATCCTATATTTTCATAATTTTCTTTTATGGATTTTGCGTTTATAATGCCTATAACCTTTCCGTTTTCGTCAAACAATCCTCCGCCTGAATTTCCGGGGTTGATAGGCGCGTCTATTCTTATCAAACGAAATCTCGTAAGATTATCCTTAGCGTCTTCGAGATCTATGCTTTCGGATACGACGCTTACGACGCCCCTCGTTACCGAAGTGCCGTTGCTCGACGGGTTGCCTATCGCTATAACGTTCTGACCGACGCCTATATCCGCCGAATCGCCGAACTCGCAAGCTTTGACGCAGCCGTCTTTAATTTCCTGACTGTCAACTATTTTCAACACCGCAACGTCGTAAGACGAAGAACCGCCGATAAATTTTGCTTTTATAGGCTTCTGAAAGTATCTGTCGCCGTATAAAAAAACGTAAATATCGTCGTAAACCATCTGCTTGGTCGTGGCTTTGGAGTTATATACGACGTGATAATTAGTAACTATCAACGCATTGCCGTTTTCCTTATCGACGTTATAAAAAACTCCCGAACCGCCTGATTTATAGATTCCGTTAGTCGTCTGATAATAACAGAAAATATTGCACGAACTTTCAAGTCCCCTGTTAATGCCGCTTTGCAGATTCACGTTGACGTCGGTGCCGAATATTTCCTTTATAAAAGTAAGAAAATCTTTGTCGTAGCCTTCGGCAACAGCTTCGTTGTAAAGGTCTTTTGCGGTATAGCCGGCGTTGAAATTCATACCGTCTTTTCCGTTTACGCCGTTCAATCCGTCGTCGCCTTTTTCGCCCTTTAAGCTTTCGAGCCATTCCTGTTCGGTGCCCGAAAAACCGTTTTTCAGCGCAAGGTCGTAAGCGTTGTCGCCTATAACTATTCCGCAGGAACAGAGCATCGTAACAACCGTAATCATTGTAACTACCAACAAAGTAATCTTGAAATATCTCTTCATATCTTTCTCCTTTTGTTTTAAACGTGCGGTCGGTTATCGTACACTATTATATTATAAGGAATATAACGTAATATATTAATAATTTTTAATTTTACGGTCAACATGCTGCGCGCCGACCGTTTCAACAACCGCTTTAACTCGTTTATAATAATTATAATTCCAGCTTAAAAAGTTGTCAAACGGTAATTAAAAATAATATTATATTTTATTTTTCCTCTTGACTTTTTCGTACGTTGATTTATAATTTATATATGCTCAGAGAAAATCTTGATTTGTTTTTAGATATTTGCAAAAATAAAAATCCGTTCGGCGAAGAAGTAACGCTTGTGGGCGCAACCAAAACAGTCGGCGCAGACGTCATAAACCAAGCCATAGCTTTGGGACTTAAAGACGTAGGCGAAAACTATCCGCAGGAATTCAGAGATAAATTCCCTCAGGTTCTGCCTGTCAATTATCATTTTTTCGGAAGGTTGCAAAAGAACAAGGTTAAATATCTCATAGGAAAAGCCTGCCTCATTCAGTCTGTCGACGGCTTCGATTTAGCGCAAGAAATTTCCCGTCAGTCGGTAAACAAAGCAGTTGAAACGAAAATTCTTATCGAAGTCAATCTCGGCGAAGAAAACAAAGGCGGAATACCTTTGGAAAACGTCGTTTCAGAATACGCAAAAATCCGCAATTTACCAAATTTGAAAATAAACGGACTTATGGCGATAATGCCCAACGTCGATGATTTTCAGATTATCAGAAAATTATGTTTGCACGTTCGCGGAACGTATGATATAATAAGAGAAAAGGACGAAAATTTTACCACCTTATCAATGGGAATGAGCAACGATTACGAAGTCGCTATAGAGTGCGGTTCAAATATGATAAGAATCGGCTCTAAAATTTTCGGAGAAAGAATTTACAAGGAGAAAGCATAATGGGTTTATTCGATTTTTTCATCACCAAGGAAAAAAAGGAAGAAGGCTCCCCTACCTTTAAAGCTCAACCGTTCAATTACAATCAATCCACCGTCGGCGAGCAAGGCGCAACCTCGAAGATGCAGGTTTACTATCCCAAGAGTTTCGACGAGGTTTCGGATATTATCAAGCTGTTGGCTATGGGTAAACCCGCCATCGTAAATATTAAAGACTTAAAACAGGAAACTTCTCAAAGAGTGCTCGACCTTTTAAGCGGAGCTATCTACGCCTTAGGCGGAGGTCTTTGCGAAATAGATAAAGGGCTGTTCCTGTTCAGCATCGACGGAATACAGAAAAATTAGAATTCGTTTATAAACTTTACAAACTGAAAACTCACTCGAAACGTCGCTCGAGTGAGTTTTTTATGTTGTTAAAATTCAGCGTCGTTTATGACGTTGCGCGGATTGTTTTCAAACAGATTATCCGCTCTTTTTTGTCCGAATTTTTTTACGATTACGCTATACGCTTCAGCCAATTTGTACGGTCTGTGAGAGTGCATATCGCTCGCGACAAAATCGACGAGATCCAGCTTAAGATATTTCATCACCTTTCTTTTGAAATGTGAAAACATACCGTCGCAGACAGAATCGGCATTTATCTGTATTTTTGCGCCGTCTTTAACGAACTGTCTGACGTCGTCTGAAGTTACGTATGCGTAACGCTCAACGTGTGCGATTACGGGAATGTAACCGTCGATTTTCAGGTCGTAAACTATAGAATCGATATCGACGTAGTTGTTATAGTCGAATTCAAGCAGAACGTACCTTGAACCTGCGAGCGTCAGAAATTTGCGTTGTCTGAAAAGCGCAAGATTTTTTAACGCTATTTCCTGACCGAGATACAGATTGACGCCCAAGCCCTGCGCTTGATTTTTCAGGCAAGCGAAGTTTTTTTCGATAACGCTTACCGGCGCTTCAAACTGTCTCAGTCTGAAATGCGGCGTACAAATCAAATCCGTCACTCCCGTTTTCTTCGCCTTTTTTATCAACTCTACAGAAGTCTGAACGCTGTCCGAACCGTCGTCAACGGAAAAAACGACGTGCGAATGAATATCAATCATTATATCCCGTGCGCCTTACTTTTTTGCCGCTTTCGAATCGGTAAAATCGTCAACCTGATCGTAACCGTATCTCGTGCGGTAACTGCCGTAATAAGTTGAATAAGGATCTTTCTTATCGACAAAAGTCATTACCGCGCCTATTACGTTGATATTATCCTTTTTAAGTAGCGCAGCCGCTTCTCTTGCCTGAGTTCTGCTCGTCTTTCCGTAGGATACGACGAACAATACTCCGTCGCTCACCTTGGAAATGTGAATATAATCGGAAAGCTGTAAAACCGGAGGTGAATCGAGAAGAACGAAATCGTACTTTGCTCGTAAATCTTCAATAAGCTTTTTAAACCTTTCGCTCGATAAAAGGAAGGATGGATTATAGATCGGCGAACCTCTCGTAATTATATCGAGACCTTCGTATTCCGTGTTTTTGATAGCATCGTCAAGAGTTATTTTATCGGACACGAAATCGACCAGACCGTTTTCGTTCTTGACTTTAAACAGACGGTGAACCCTCGGCTTTCTGAAATCGAGATCGACTACGACAACTTTCTTTTTGTTGAAAGAAAGAGAAACGGCAAGGTTGCAGGTCGTGGTTGTTTTTCCTTCGGCGGTATAAGACGACTCAACTTGTATAACTTTGTTTTTGCCGTCGTCGCACATAAAGAGGAGATTATCTTTTAACGTGTTGTAGCATTCGTTGATAGAGCTTACGCCTTCCGTTACAACGATAGCTTCCTCACGGTTAAATTTTCTTTTCTTAGCACGTTTGTTTGCAAACGTAAACCTGATTTTATCTATGAAATTCATATCATTCACTCCTCGGTTACTTTTTATCGTGCAGCACTAAATCTTCGATAAACGCAATAGCTTTAAAGCCCGTAGCTTCTTCGATGTCGTGCTTGCTCTTAATCGTATCGTCCAAAAGATGCTTGATCAGAACGAAGGCAAAAGCAATAAGGCAACCAACTCCGAAACCGCCGATAACGTATATGGTTTTTCTGTTGGAAACGCTTGCCGTTTCGGTAGGATCGAACGGTGCGATATTTCCGTTGAGCGCTTTAAATTTAGGAGTTCCGTCCTCGTTTTTACTGTTTGCCACGTCAACGATACTCGTTATGATCTGATTTACCGTCTCGATTGCGTATTCCTTGCCGCTGTAAGTCGAATAAGAAACGTGAATAACCGTAGTGTTTTCATCGGCCAGCGTAATGTTCATTGCGCCTCTGTAACCTTTTTCGACGTACTTGTTGTATTTATCGCTTTCGGGATCGAAATACTTCTGCATATCGTTATAAACGCTGGTCGTCTTTGCGAAGTCCCTGACGGTACCGCAAAGCTCAAGACCGTACAAAAGTGCGTTTCTGTCGCCTGCTACGGAACCTGAGGTATCAACGTAAGTAACGATAATGTCAGCCGTAGCAGTATATTTCGGCTTATCGATAAACTTTGCGCAAAGAATACCTATTACGGTGCAAACAACGATGGTAGATAAGATAAAAATCCAAAATTTTCTTGCCAAAATCATAATATCCATTATTGATATCGACCTTGACTGCTGTTTTTCTTCCGATGAATTCATAATATCTCCTGAATAATTTTAATTTGATATTTCTGCATAATGATTCTACCATAAAATAAATATAATTACAAGTATTTTTAAGTAAACATTTGATTTTACGCAGTTATTATAGCTTTTTTAATTCATTCCTTTCTTTTTTCTCGTCTCTTTAACGGTTTTTTCGTATCCGTTATCCTTAGGAACGTAATATTTTTTACCTACGAGACTGTCTGGCATATACTGTTGCTCGACGTAACCGCCGTAATCGTGAGGATACTTATACGGCGCCTTTTTCTTCAACCGCTCCTTTGACATATAAGGCGTGTTCAGCAGATTGGAAGGAATATCGTCGTCTCTTACGTTTTTTGCGTCGTTCTTTGCTGCGTTCATAGCAACCACGACGCTGTTTGATTTTTCGGCTTCGCAAGCGTAAATGATAGCTTCGGAAAGCGGAATTATTCCTTCGGGATAACCTATCTTTTCATACGCCGTCATAGCCGACACCGCAACGACAAGCGCCTGAGGATCTGCCATACCTATATCTTCAGCGCAGTTAACTACGAGCCTTCGGGCAATTATCATCGGATCGCAACCGCCTTCTATCAGCCTTTGCGCATAATATAACGCCGCGTCGGACGAGCTTCCCCTTACGCTTTTGCAAAATGCGCTTAAAATGTCGTAGTACATATCCTCGTCGTAGGATAAAGCTTTTTTCTGTATCGATTGTTCTGCGTCGCTCAGTCTGACCGTTACTTTGCCGTCAGAATCGGGCTCAGTCGTTAAAACCGCAAGCTCGAGCGCATTATAAGCAACCCTTAAATCGCCTGCGCTCATAAGCGCGATATGGTCAAGGGCGTTTTCCTCGACCGTAACGTCAAGATTTTTAAATCCCCTTTCTTTATCGTTCAAAGCCCTTTGCAGCGCCGTTTTTATCGTTTCGCACGACAATCTTTCAAATTCGAAAACGCGGCAACGGGAAACTATTGCCGGCGTCATCGAAGCAAACGGATTTTCCGTCGTCGAGCCGACGAAAATAATAGTGCCTTGCTCTATTGCAGGCAGCAACGAATCGGATTGGGTTTTGTTGAACCTGTGACACTCGTCAAGAAAAAGATACGTCTTTTTACCGTACATTTTCTTTCTGCTTTCGGCTTCTTCAATAACTCTTTTTACGTCGGAAACACCGCTCGAAACGGCGTTCAGCTTAACGAACGCCCCGTCTGTAGAATTGGCGATTATGTTAGCCAGAGTAGTCTTTCCGCAGCCGGGAGGACCGTAGAATATGCAACTGCCGAGGTTGTCCGTCATAATCGCCCTTCTTAGCAGGCTGCCTTTTTCCGCAATTTGCGACTGTCCTAAAAATTCTTTCATTGAAACCGGTCGCATTCTTTCGGCGAGAGGTTTTTTTTCTTCGTAATTCAACTGATCGAATAAATCCATTATCTTTATTCCCGATATACTAATATTTATTTTTGATTTTTAATAAAATTTACTATGAAAAAATTGTTTTCGGCGCTTTACGCCGTATTTTTGCTTTTTTTGATAGCGTGTCTTATCGTTTACCCGTCAAGGTATGTAAATTCGTCGTTAGAAGGCATAAAATTATGGGCTTTTTCAGTGCTTCCTTCGCTTTTGCCCTTCTTTTTTCTGACTGCGCTCCTGACCAAAACCGACAGCATCGAAAAAATCTCGAAAAATTTCAGTTTTATTTCAAATTTCCTTTACCGTGAAAACGGAATATCGTTATACGTTCAGACGATGAGCTTTTTATCGGGTTACCCCATCGGGGTAAAGATTATTTCCGAGCTTAAAGAAAACGGCGTGATAGACGAAAAAAGCGCAACTAAAATGTCTTCGTTTTGCTCTACCTCGGGTCCGCTGTTTATCGTGGGCGCAGTCGGCGTCAATATGTTTCACGACAAGAACGTCGGTCTTATTCTTCTCTTATCCCACCTGTCGGCAGCCGTTCTTAACGGCTTTATATTCAAGTTTTTCATAAAGAGCAAACCAACGAATTGCAACGGATTTTTACACGGCGGAAAAATCGATAACGTTCTGTATGAGTGCGCTTACCAGTCGGTAATTTCGGTTCTTATAGTCGGCGCATTCGTCGCAGTGTTTTACGTTTTTTGCGAAATCCTTAACGATTTTAACGTTTTCGCGCTTTTTCAAAAGCCTTTGAGCCTGCTGATAGGCGATAATGCAAACGGCTTTTTGCAAGGTCTGGTAGAATGCACGAAGGGCTGTTATCTCCTTTCGAAAAACGGCGGAATTCTGTCCGTCGTGTTAGCCGAAGGACTGATCTCGTTCGGCGGACTATCTATAATTTGTCAATCCGTCGTATTTTTGAAAAAATGCAACGCGTCGATACCCGTATTCGTTTTATCGAAGATAACGCAGATGGCTATAAGTATGATCGTATGCTATCTCATACTGATTTTCTTTTTTCGATAATTTCAAGAGCTTCCTCGGGAACGTATTTTTTTACCGATTTATGCTGCTTCAAAAGCTCCTTTACCTGCGTCGAACTGACGTTCTGCACTTCCTTAGGGGCTTTAAAGAACATCGTTATTATGTCGGGATTGACGCCTGAATTAAACTCGAAGCTCTTTTCTTCCCATTCGACGTCTTTTTGGTTCCTTATCCCCCTTACGTAATAAACGACGCCCTCCTCGCGCATAAAATCAGCCAGGAGGTTATCGAAGCATTTTACCGTAACGTTTCGTAACCGCGAACAGCTAAGTTCAAGCATTTTTTTCCTTTCTTCCTTGGAATAAAGGTATTTTTTCTGATCGTTTATTCCGATTGCAACGATCACTTCGTCGAACATCATAGCGCATTTTTCTATAATCGCTATATGTCCTTTCGTCACCGGATCAAACGATCCTGCATACACACATTTTTTCATTCTTCTCCGTAAATCAAAAACTCTGCGATTCCGTATCTTTTGACGGAAATAAGCGGCAGCTTATCAAACTCCGCAACGTCGCCCCTGCGATGTTCGTAAATCACTCTGCCGCAGGCGTTCAAAAGCTTTCTTTCGGCAATTATTTCAAGACAGGCTCGTCCGCTTTTGCTGTCGTACGGCGGATCGATAAAAATTATATCGAACTTTATATCGGTTGACTTTAAAAAGCTTTCCGCAGACTGCAAAAACACCCGTGCGTTTTCCTTTACCGATTGAAGATTTTGTCTGGTAAGATTGACGCTATCTACGGAAATATCCGTCATATAGACGCTCTTTGCGCCGCGCGATATAGCTTCGATACCTACGGCGCCCGTTCCGCAAAACGCATCTAAAAAAATACAATTCTGAATACGGAACTGTAAAATGTTGAACAGGGCTTGTCTTGCCTTGTCGGAGGTCGGGCGAATGCTTTCGCCCTTGAACTCCTTTAATATTTTCCCTTTATGCTTTCCTGCAATTATTCTCATATTTCGTTTACGTAAACTTTTTTAAGTCTTGTTGCGCAATTAGTCAAAATCTCGTAAGTTATGGTGCCTTCACGCCCGGCAAAAACAGAAGCGTCGGAAAGTATAGAACAATTTCCGTCGGATAAAACCTTTTCGTAAGAAAAATCCATACACCTTGCGGGCGTGTGTTTACGGCTCAGTCCGTCGGCGTAGCCGTAATTGACAAGTCCGTACTTGCCGCCGTCTGTTTTAGCGTTATAAAGACATCTGTCGCTTTGAGAAAACGTCCTGACTTGGCTCGGTTTTGCGATTACGTTCATAATCGGGCTCACCTTTATATCGCTGTCGAAAGGCTTGTAGCCGTACATCAGAATTCCCGTTCTGACGGCGTCGAAAGTAAGCCCCTTTAACAGACCGCCGCTTGCAGAAATATGCGAAAATCCGTCAGAGTAGCGTTTAAACAGCTTTTCGTAACCGCAAAATACGCCTACCTGCGCTCTGTTCATATCGTCGTTGCAACAACACGCTAAATGCGAATAAACGCTGACAAGCCTGATATTTTTATTGTCTGCAAAAGATTTCAACACACGAGCGTAATCTTCGATATTATCGAAACCAAGCCTGTGCATACCCGTATCAACCGCCATATTCACCGATACGAAACGGCTTTTTGAAAGCTCTGAAATTTCGCTTGCGCTTTTTAAGTCGTAACACGGCACGGTCAGATTATAGCTTGCTGCGGTTTTTAAAAGATACCCCGTAACAGGCGATAAAAGCATTATCGTTTTATCTACGCCGATATGCCTCAACGTCTGCCCTTCCTCGACCTTCGAAACGCAGAAACCGTCGCAATAAGCGTTTATGTATTCGGCAATCTTTAAACCGTGTCCGTAAGCGTCGGACTTTACGACGGCAAAAATTTTCGCGCCGTTTTTTATGGAAATTATGCTTTCGAGATTGCTTTTCAGTCTGGCAACGTCTACCGTAGCTACGGGTTCAAAGGTATCGGTCAAATTTATCATAATAACATATTATGAAATAACTTAACGCTTTGTTTATCAGCTAAAAGTGTTTTTGATAAGCTCGTTTATCGCGCTGTAATTAAGCTGTTCTTCCAGCCTGTATTTTTTTGCCGCGGCTTCGATTATCGTCGGAATGTTTCTACCCGGCTGAACGGGAATTTTAAACGTTAAAATCTTTTTACCGAGTATCGAAGTATAAATTTTATGATTTCCCAATCTGTCGTAAGCCATATCCGGTTTATAAGGTATAAGCTCGCAGACTATATCCACGGCTTTTTCGGGTCTTACCGCACCTGAGCCGTACATCGTCTTTACGTTTATTATCCCTATGCCCCTTACGTCCATATAATACTGAATGTTACTCGGAGATTTGCCGATTATCTTATCGCCGCTGTCAATGACCATAACGGTATCGTCCGCAACGAGTCTGTGACCTCGGTTTATAAGCTCCAGTGCGGTCTCGCTCTTGCCTATACCCGTTTCGCCGGTTATAAGCACGCCGATACCTGATACGTCAAGCAACACGCCGTGCAGGTAATCGGTCGGCGCCAGCACCTCGCTCAGATACGCCATAAGATCGTGAATGAGCACCGTCGTGACTTTATCGGACGCCATAAGCGCGCAATGATATTCGTTCGCAAGGGTTTCTATCTCTTCCGGAACAGAAAGATTTCTCGATATGATAAGACAGCATATATCGCTTTCGTAAAGTTTTTTTATCGCTTTATATCGTGCCTTTTTTTCCAATCTTTTTAAAAACTGATGCTCGGCGTTTCCTATAACCTGTACCCTGCGGTTAGGGAATTTTTCGTAATAACCGGCAAGGTAAAGTCCCGGTCGGGATACGCTGATAGACGAAAGCTCGATAAAACCCGAGCCGTTAGCTATAACGGTTAAATCGAGTTTTTTGCTGAACTCGTCAACGGAAACGTTTTTTATTATTTCACACATAACTAACTCCTGTAAAAGTTATATATTTTCTCGGCAAGAGCCTTTCCGACGCCCTCGACTTTCATCAACTCGTCTATCTTGGCGTTGCTGATTTTTTCAACGGTTTTAAAATACGCAAGCAACGCACGCTTCTTGTTTTTGCCTACGCCTTCGATTTTATCGAGAGAGGACGCAAGCATATTCTTTTTATGCAACGTCCTGAAATACGTTATAGCAAACCTGTGGGCTTCGTCCCTTATCCTTTGCAGCATTTTTAAAACGTAGTCCCTGTGAGAGATTACGACCGGCTGATTTGAATGCACAGTAAAAATTTCTTCTTCTCTCTTTGCCAGCGAGATTAAGTCCGTATCGATATTATAGGTATCGAATATTTCCTTAACTGCGCTAAGCTGTCCCTTACCGCCGTCTATCACGATTAGATCAGGCTTGGGAAATCTTTCTTCCTCGTCGGTTCCAAGCTTATCGAGCCGACGCTTCAACGTTTCCTGCAAGCTCGCAAAATCGTTTGCTCCTTCTACGGTTTTAATCATAAATCTCCGATATTGCTTAGCGTCCTTTTCGCCGTTCGTAAATACGACCATAGAAGCAACCTTATCGACTCCGCTGATATTGGATATATCGTAGCATTCTATACGTCTCGGAAAACGTCTGAGATTTAATATTTCCTGCAATCTCTTGCAGGCGTTGACAGTCATTTCGTTGCGGTGATCGACTATGTTTACCGTCTTTTCAAGATAATCCTTGGCGTTATTCTGCGACATATCGGCAAGCTGCCTGCGTATGCCCTTTATCGGTACTATAACCGAAATCTGTCGCTTTTCCCTTTCGCAGAAATACTGCTCGACAAGCTCTCTGTCGCTAAAATCTTCGCTCACGATAATTTCTTCCGGCAAAGGGTTGTTCGTATAATAGCTACGCAAAAACTGTGACATACTGTCGTCTTTGTCGTATATTCCGTCAAGCGCGAGAAGCTTCGAGCCTTGCATAATTCCCCTGCGCATAATCAAAACGCTTGCGGAAGAATATATGTTATCAGATTCGATAGCGATGATGTCGGCGTTTATATCCCGACTTAACGACGTTATTTTCTTTTCTCCGACGTTTTTGAGCATCTTTAACTTGTCTCGCATATTTATCGCAAGCTCAAATTCTTCTATCTCGGAAAAATATTGCATTTTTTCTTGCAGAATCCGCTCTACGTCGCCGCTTTGTCCGTTCAGAAAATCAATGGCTTTTTTTACGTTTTTAGCGTAATCTTCCTTGCTGATTTTACGGGTGCAGGGCGCTTTGCAAAGTCCTATGTGATAATTCAGGCATTCTCTTTGTTTGCCTTGCTTAAAGCTTCTGCACGTTCTTAACGAATAACATTGGTTTATTATCTCGGTCAAGTCTTTAACGCTTATACCGCCCATAAACGGTCCGAAGTATTTTGCTCCGTCACGCTTGATTTTTCTCGTTATCTCGAAACGAGGGAAATCTTCCTTGACGTTGACTTTTATATACGGATACGTCTTATCGTCTTTGAGAAGTATGTTGTATCTCGGTTTGTATTTTTTGATAAGGTTGTTTTCAAGAGATAAAGCGTCGTATTCGTTGTCGGTGATTATATAATAAAAATCGGCAATATTGGAGACCATCGCCATAACCTTGTCGGTTTTGACGCTCTGGTAAAAATATTGTTTGACTCTGTTTTTCAACACCTTCGCCTTTCCGACGTATATCACCTGGTTATCGCCGCTAAGCATAACGTAAACGCCGGGATTTTCAGGCAAAAGTTTTATTTTCTGCTCTAACCTCTGATTCATATAAATTGAATAGGGAGTGGAAAACCACCCCCCGATAAATCATTATTTTGCGTATTCGACAGCACGCCACTCTCTGATAACGTTGACTTTAATTTGACCAGGGTACTCAAGCTCTGATTCGATTTTCTTTGCTATATCCTTTGCGAGGAACATTGCCTGATTGTCGTCGACGTGTTCAGGTTTAACGACAACCCTGATTTCCCTTCCCGCTTGAATTGCATAACTCTTTTCAACGCCGTTAAAGCCCATTGCGATAGCTTCGAGTTGTTCAAGACGTTTAACGTAATTCGTGCTTGTTTCTCTCCTTGCTCCGGGGCGCGCGCCTGAAATAGCGTCGGCAGCCTGAACGAGTACCGCTTCGATAGTCTTAGGTTCTACGTCACCGTGGTGAGCCTGAATACAGTTTACCACGTTTTTGCTTTCTTTATACTTTTTAGCAAGATCAACGCCGATTGAAACGTGAGTTCCTTCGATTTCGAAATCGACCGATTTACCTAAATCGTGCAACAATCCGCCGCGCTTTGCCAGGTTAACGTCCACGCCAAGCTCCTGAGCCATAAGTCCGGCAAGGCGGGAAACCTCGATTGAATGCTTCAAAACGTTCTGACCGTAGCTTGTCCTGTATTTAAGCCTACCCAACAGCTTAATGATTTCAGGATGAATGCCGAACAGACCGCATTCGTACATAGCTTCTTCGCCGTTTTGCTTTATCTGAGCTTCGAGCTCTTTTTTGACCTTTTCTACGGTTTCTTCTATCCTTGCAGGATGTATCCTGCCGTCGTTTATAAGTCTTTCAAGAGACAATCTCGCAACTTCTCTGCGGACGGGATCAAAACCTGACGCTATAACGACCTCCGGCGTATCGTCGATGATGAGTTCTATACCGGTTGCGTTTTCAAGAGCCCTGATGTTTCTTCCTTCTCTGCCGATAATTCTCGCTTTCATATCGTCGTTCGGCAAAGCTATTACCGACACGCTGATTTCGGAAGCGTGCTCCGTACAACAACGCTGTACGGCAAGGCTTATTATTTCTTTCGCCTTCTTTTCGGCGTCTTCCTTAGCCTGCGCTTCGAGATTTCTGACCTGCATTGCGCAATCTTTTCTCGCCTCGTCAAGCACGGAATCCATAATTATGTGCTTTGCTTCGTCCTTGGAAAGTTGCGCAACTTTTTCAAGCTCGGCAAGCATCAGTTCTTCCTGTTTTTCGAGTTTTTCTTTTTGTTTCTGTACTTCGGTTCTCTTTCTGTCGAGATCCTGTTTCTGTTTTTCCAACTCCTCGGTTTCCTTCAATAAGCTGGAATCTTTTTTGCTCAACACTTCGTCTTTCTGATTAAGACGCTGTTCCATTTTTTGCAATTCGAGTTTTTTCTCTCTCGATTCGCGTTCGAATTCTTTACGGATTTTAAGGTCTTCTTCCTTAGCTTCCAAAATGGCTTCTTTTTTCAAAGCCTTGCATTCCTGTTCTGCCTCGTCCTTCATATTGGCGATAATTTGCTCAACCGAGCCGATTTTCTTAGCCCTTTGCTTAGAAGATAAAACAAAGCCCAAAAACACGCCCAGGACCGCAAAGAGTACGCTGACGACTATTGCGATCGGAATAAGAATAGTAATTGGATTTATAGCCAGTAACAGGGAGCTTGCGTTTACCATAACAAACCTCCTGGTGAAATGAAATTATAAAAATATATCAACACTTAAAATTGGGTATAATAAGCACATCATATAGTTTTATATGAATTTATTTTATACTATATATAGCGTATTGTCAAGGCATTTTTGCACAAATAACGATATTATCCGTAAAAAAAAGTGCGCGTCGCAACGCGACGCGCGTCTTTAACGTTTTCGGTTTCCGTATTTAAGACGGAACCGTTCCGTTTGTTTTTGTTATTCAAAGCTTAGAGCTTTTTCAAACAAACCCGTTTATAAGTTGATTATCGGCGTTTTTAATTTACAAAATCATTTGTCTGAATCGCTGTAATAGAGCCTGAGTTTAGGTTTTTCGATAGCAACCGTCATACCCTTTTCTACGCTTTTGGTAATAAAAGCCGAGCTTCCTATCGTAGCGCCTTCTCCGATGACGGTCTTACCGCCCAACACGGTCGCGCCCGAATAGATAGTCACGTTGTTCTCCAACGTCGGATGACGTTTCTTACCAACAAGCTCGGATGAATTTTTAAGCGAAATTGCGCCTAACGTTACGCCTTGATAAAGTTTTACGCCGTCGCCTATTTCAGTCGTTTCACCGATAACAACACCCGTGCCGTGGTCGATGACGAAGCTCTTTCCGATAACTGCGCCCGGATGTATATCTATACCCGTTTTCGAATGAGCGTATTCGGTCATAATTCTCGGAATCAACGGTACGTTAAGCGTATGAAGAACGTGCGCTATCCTGTAAGTGAAGGTTGCTTCAATTCCCGGATAAGTCATAAGAATCAAATCGACGTTTCCTGCGGCAGGATCGCCGTTTAACGTTGCAGTAATATCGAATTTTAGCGCATTGAATACGTCGCCGAGCTTTGACATAAACGAGGCTACCGCACAAGTTGCCCTGTCGGTTATTTCCTGCGTTACGACTTCGATTTTTTTTGTTTGACTTTCTTCGTAAGCCAAAGCAAACTCGACCTGCTTCAACAGCCTGGAAGCTATATCCTTTAAAAATACCGACAGCTCGGCTTTTGTAACTCCGTCTTCGTTATCGGCAAAGTATTTCGGAAATAAAACCTTTTTAACGTCTTCGACTATTTTGCATATTTCTTCTTTTGAAGGTAAAAAATGCGCGTTTTTATCGCTTAAATGCACCTCAGACGAGTCAAACAGACTATCGAGGCACTTATTTATCGCTTGTTCTATCTTTTCCATAACAACCTGCATCATTCATTTTACTATATTGTTGCGACCGACGATTTGTGACAAAACCATCGGCAACGTAAACCGAGCCGACGAAAAACTATCCCCGATTATTCTTCCGACACCGTGGCTGCGTTTTCCGATTTATTCAGAAGCTTGGCTCTTATGGCTTGATCGATTTCCTTGGCTATTTCAGGATTATTGCTCAGATATTCCTTTGCCTTTTCCCTGCCCTGAGCAATTTTTTCGCCCTTGTATGAGAACCACGAACCGCTTTTTTCCAGAATATCGAGTTCTACGCCGATATCGACAAGACAACCCGTCTGCGAAATTCCTTCGCCGTAAATAATATCGAACTCGGCTACCTTGAATGGAGGAGCAAGCTTGTTTTTAACTATTTTGGCTTTCGTTCTGTTACCGATAAGACCGCTGCCGTCCTTCAAGGTATCGGCTTTTCTGACGTCTATTCTGACCGATGAATAGAATTTCAACGCCTTACCGCCCGGGGTGGTTTCCGGATTACCGAACATTACGCCTACCTTTTCGCGAAGCTGGTTGATAAAGATTACGCAGGTCTTTGATTTGTTGGTTATAGCGGTAAGCTTTCTTAACGCCTGAGACATAAGTCTTGCCTGCAAGCCGACGTGAGAATCGCCCATATCGCCTTCGATTTCGGCTTTCGGAGTCAATGCGGCAACCGAGTCGATGACTATAATATCGACTGCGCCGCTTCTTACGAGGCTGTCGGTAATATCGAGAGCCTGCTCGCCCGTATCGGGTTGAGAAACGTAAAGATTTTCAAGGTCAACGCCCAGATTTCCGGCATAAGTCGGATCCAAAGCGTGTTCTGCGTCGATAAACGCAGCAATACCGCCCGCCTTTTGCGTTTCGGCAATAGCGTGAAGCGCAACGGTAGTTTTACCCGAAGATTCGGGACCGTATATTTCGATAATTCTGCCGCGAGGCAAACCGCCGATTCCCAGAGCGACGTCAAGCGCAAGACAACCGCTCGGAATAACTTCGATTCCTATATCCTTAGCTTCTTCGCCGAGCTTCATTATCGCCCCTTTTCCGTACTGTTTCGTGATCTGAGCTATCACCATTTCGAGTGATTTTTGTTTTTCTTCCATATTGTTTCTCCTGATTAAATATTGGATAATTTTTTTATCATTAAAAATAAGCCTGCGTTAGCCGTTTTTTCCCTTACCTGATTGCGACTGCCCGAAAATTTATATTGATAAACGTCAACGTTGTCGAACGCTCCTACGCCTATAAAACACTTTCCGGCGATTTTTTCTTCACCGCTTGCGTAGCCCGTAACCGATACCGCTAAATTACATAAGCCCGTAGCAAGTAAGCCCTTTGCCATTTCGAAAGCAACCTGCCCTGAAACTACCCCGTTATCTTTTACGGTCTGTTCGGACACGTTGAGTCGGGCAATCTTTGAATCGGTGTTATAAGTCACCAGCCCCTCGTAAAAATAATTGCTTGCACCGTCTATGGAAACTATTTTCGAAGCTATCAGACCGCCCGTCATAGACTCTGCGGCAGATACTACCATACGCCTTAATTTCAGCAACTCGACGAGTCGGCGTTCGAGCGACGTATCGTCTTCGGCGTAAATATCTTCTTTCAGCGACAATATAAAGCGCTTTATAGCCTTGTCGGCTTCAACCTTCGTCGTGCCGTTTGAAAAAAACAGCGTGACCTTTATATCGAGATTGTCTTCGGATATAAAATAGTATATACCATTTGAAACGTCCGTGACGCCGTCTAAAAGACTTTTTAAAACAGCTCGTTCGGTTCCGAACAGCTTGAATACCTGTTTTGACCAATATACGGGATAAGTTTCGATATATCTTTCAAGACAGCTCTCCAGAGCGTTCAGATTTTCGCCTTTTACCAACGAAACGAACCTTTGACTGCTGACGTCGCTGAAAATTCCGTTTTCGTCAAACCTGATACCCTTCAATTCAAAGCTATCCGCAACGTTAACGTCAGCGTCTCCGACCACGATCAACGCGTTGCCGTCAAGTAGAATTTCGTCGGGCACTTGAAAGTTTTCGGCGGATAAAACGTATTTAGCGTCCGCTATTACTCCCTTTTCGCCAAAAAGCTTACTTACGGAAGCTTCGAAGCCGTCGTCAGCGGCGAATTTGTTTTTTAAAATTATTAAAACAGTTCTCATTTTTCAATCTGAGAGAGCGCATTTTTATTTTTTATAAAATAGTTACAGCCCGAACCGACGGTCAGAACGACCGACAAAACCAACATTACTATGCTAATGACTTTCAACGCGGTATAAGCCTGCGTAGAAGAAAACTCGTAAAAAACAAGAATAGCGATAATGGTAAAATCCTGAACAGTCGTCTTTATTTTCCCGAATTTGTCGGCAGCCATAACGACTCCCTTGGAAGCTGCTATCATTCTGAGACACGAAACCATAAGCTCTCTCGCTAAAATTATACTCACGCTTGCGCCCAACAACCAGCCCGGTATACCGCATTGTACGCTGCTTAATATGACAAAAGCTGACAAAACTAAAACTTTATCCGCGCTCGAATCCAAAAATTTTCCCAAATCGGTAACTAAATTGTATTTTCTTGCGATATATCCGTCGAGAAAATCGGTGAATGCAGATATAACGAATACCGCTGTTGCTATGAGATAGTGGTATCTGAAATTGCAATAAAACAAAACTACGAATACCGGTATCAGTATCATTCTGAAAATAGACAGTTTATTTGGCAGGTTCATTTATTATTTCTCCGTATAAATCAAAGTCGCCGCTATCGGTAATTTTAACTTCGTAGCGTTTACCTTGTTCGATTATTTCATCTGATTTTATGTAAATTTTTCCGTCAATCTCGGGAGCGTTGAAATAAGCTCTTGCGAAAAACGATTGCTTATCGTAATCTATGCCGTCGCAGACGACTTCCAACGTTTTTCCGACGAAACCTTTAAGGTTTTCGGCGGAAAGCTCCGCCTGCAAAGCGTAAAGCTCTTTTTGCCGCCTGAGCTTCGTGCGTTTATCGACGTGACCTTTCAGCTTATAAGCAGGGGTGTCAGGCTCTTTTGAATAGACGAAAAATCCTGCGTTAAAGAGTTTTGCCCGCTTTAAAAATTCCATAAGCGTTTCGTGGTCCTCTTCCGTTTCGGAAGGAAAGCCCGTTATGAAGGTCGATCTTATCGCTATAGAGTCAACCTGCTCTTTCAGCTTGTTTATCAGTGCTTCGTACAATTCGAAGCCGCCCTTACGGTTCATCAGTTTTAAAATTCTGTCGCTGGCGTGTTGAAGCGGAACGTCGATATACTTTAAAATTTTGTCGTTGGTTTTAATTTCTTCAATAAGCTCGTCCGTTATCATCTCGGGATAACAGTACATCAGCCTTAAAGAACCTACGTTTTCAAGCGCGGACAACGCCCTTATCAATTCGACGAATTTGTTCTCACCGTATAAATCCTCTCCGTATCGGGTGGTATCTTGCGCAACTAAAATCAATTCCTCGATTTTGCCGAGATTTTCAGCTTCCCCGACGAGTTCTTCCATCGGGTAAGATTTATATCTGCCCCTTATTTTAGGTATCAGGCAATAAGTGCAGTGATTGTTGCAACCGTCGGCGATTTTAAGGTACGAAAAGTGCGGAGCCGTGGTTTTCAGCCTGTATTTTTTAAGCTCGTTTCCTTTACCAACGAGATTAAGTCTTTTACCGTTCAGATACAACTCCCTGATCGCATAATTTATAAGGTCGTAATCGAAAGTGCCTAAAAAAGCGTCAACCTCTACGAGCTCGTCGAAAAGCTCCGAAATATACTTCTGCGGCAGACAGCCCGTCATAATTATTTTTTCAAGACCGTGCTTTTTCAGTTCGGTATATTCAAACAGCGTATCGATGGCTTCCTTTCTCGATTCAGCCAGAAAAGCGCAGGTGTTCAATATCAGCACCTGACAAGCCGATACGTCGTTGGAAATATTAAATTCATCTTGCAGCGCGCCGAGCATTTTTTCGCTGTCGACTCTGTTCTTGTCACAGCCGAGCGAAATAAGCCCGACGGTTTTTTTATTCTGTACCTTTTCCATTTTTATCAGTTTTTGTTTGCGTAATTTCGTTCTTCAATCAGACGATATCGATATCGTCTTCGAAAGGTCCGAATATTTCTTCGTATTCTTCCCTCGTAATGTTGATTTTTCTCGATTTATTATCTATCGCCGGAGAAATAAAGTTCTTCCTCTCCATCCAATCAACGATTTTTGCGGCTTTCGGGTAACCGATAGAAAGCTTGGTCTGCAAGGAAGTCTTTGACGCATTGTGAGTCCTTATGACCTGCCTTAACGCTTTGAGATATACCTCGTCAACGGCGTTGGGATCTGCGTCGCCGCCTGAGCCTGCGTAGCCTCTGTCGTCGTCATCTTCGCTTGCGGATTGCTTTTGTATCTGGTTGATAAGTTCGAGAGCTTTCTCGTTGAAATAGGATTCGTTCTTGGTCTTGATATAATCGACTACCCTTTCGACTTCCTTTTCGCCGATATACGCGCCTTGCGCTCTTAAAATATCGGGCATCTGCGTCGTCTGATATAAAACGTCGCCCTTTCCCAGCAACCTTTCAGCGCCCGTTTCTCCAAGCACAACCGAAGATGAAACGCCGTTTGAAGTCTTGAAACATATCTTTGACGTAAAGTTGTTTTTTATCGTTCCGTCAAGTATATCGGCAGAAGGTCTTTGAGTAGAAAATATCAGGTGAATGCCGGCGGCTCTTGCTAGCTGCGCGAGCGTTCCTACCTTATTTTCAAGATTTTTCTTATCGCCTGCGGACATTATCAGCTGAGCAAACTCGTCTATGATAATGACTATAAACGGCATCTTCTTTTCGCCTATATCTATTTTGCGGTTGTATTCGCCTATATTACGGCAATTCCTTTCACGCAAAACGCCGTATCTTCGAGCCATTTCCTGATTAGCCCAGTCGAGCATGGCAAGCGCCTTGCTCTGTTCGAAGATTATCTCGTTGAACATAAGATGCGGCATACCTGTATACACGGAAAATTCAACCTGTTTTGGATCGACGAGTATCAACCTTAACTGGTCGGGCGAATAGCGGTATAAAAGACTTATGAGCAAGGTGTTGAGACATGCGCTCTTACCCGTGCCGGTAGAGCCTGCGACCAACAGGTGCGGCATCGACAAAATATCGAGAAATACAGGCGCGCCGATAATATCCTGTCCCAGAACGAAAGATAAAGTATCGTCTTTGAGCTGACGGTATTCCTTACTCGACAATACCGATTTCAATCCGACGATCTTTCTCGTGTCGTTAGGCACTTCGATACCGATTTTGGACGTGCCCGGAATAGGCGCCAGCAATCTTATATCCGAAGGCGCTTCCAGCCAGAATTTCAGGTCCGCCTGAGTCTGTAGAACGGTCTTTATCTGAACCGAAGGCGGTATAGATACGACGAATCTCGTTACCGACGGTCCGAAAACGATGTCCTCGACTTTTGCCTGAATGCCTTTGTTTTCAAGTATTTCTACAATCTTCTGCGCCCTTGCGACCTGTCGTTGATGAGCGTGTTCCATCGCCTGCTGGTCGGGAGCGTAATCCTCCAACAGGTTAAGAGGCGGAAATTTATACTTGAAATTGCTCGGCATATTGTCGAACGGATTAGGCTTGTCGGCAGGCTCGGCGTTATCTTTAACTTCCTTGGTTCTGAACGCAGAATCGTTTTCAGCTCTCGCATTACCCAAAACTCTTTCCGCAGGCTTATTTCTTGGAGAAAACTCGCCGTAACTTTTAACTCTCGACGGCGCTTCGATACGGGCTTCTTTTTCAAAGCTTGCTGCGTCGTAATCGTTGCAATCGTAGTTTCTTTCTTCTGCGTAATCGTTTTTTGCGTTGTAGACGCTTTCGGCTTCGTATTTTCTTGTTGCGACTGAATTTATTTCCGAATTCTCCATCGGAGGCGTATATACGTTTGCGCCCTGACTTACGGAAACGTTTTCCTCGACGTCGACGATTCTATCCGTTTGCACCGAAGAAAAGTCTCGCCGTGAAAAGCCCCTGTCGTCCCTTGAAAAATTTTTCTCGTCGAGAGCGCGCGAGTTGTCGCTCAGCCTGTTTTCGCCGTATCTTGCAAACAACGAATCTCTTGACGTAGGCGCGGTTTTGTCGTTGTCGAAGCGTCGGTCAAAATCTCTCGAAGCTTCGCTGACTCTGCCTTTTGCGGCTTCGCTTACTCTGTCAAACGATTGCAGTCGGGACGTTTCCGTTTTTTCGTCGTCGTTTTTTATAACGTAAACTTCCTTGTTTATCACGCCGCTTTGATTTTGCGATTGTCTTGCCGAAAACGCGCTGTAATCGTCGCCTTTAGAAACGGGCGAACCCATCGGCGAGTTGCCCAGATTGTTCAAATCTATTTTAGGGGCGGTCTTTATATATTCGAGCTTGTTATCGAGATCCTGACTGTAAGTGCTTGAATAATTCTTTTGCGGTTGATGCGTTATCAGCTCCTCGCTGTCGCGCACTCTGTTAAACGCTATATCGTAATTAGCGGACGATTGATTTTTAACGTCCTTTTTCGATTTAGTCATAAAGCTGTCGTTGCCGTAAACGAAAAGTCCGGAATTGTTTTGCCGACCGACCGAAGCTGCGCCGTTAACGCTCGGCGCACTCGACTGTTCGGCGTAATCGGAATTATCCGTAGCCGTTTCAGTCTCTGCCGGCCCGACGTTTTCGACCGTACGTTTCGTTTTCGGCTTTTGCCGTCTTTCACGCCTGACTGATTTTTGTCTTACGCCGCGAGAGCCGTATCTTATCGACAAGACGAAATACGTCAGGCAAAGCAAAATCACGGCGACGAATACCGCCGACGCGCCGAACTTGTTTAAAAAAATCAACAGCGGATAGTTGAGCATAGTCGCAAAAACTCCGCCCACCGTACAATCGCCGTAGCCGAACGAACCTTTGCCGTAAGCGGAACTGACGCACGCCGAAAAATTGCTCTGCCAGCTATTGAAAGTCAACAGATGAGCCAACAGAACCGAGCTTAGCAAAAGAACGTTGAAAACTAAAAAATTAACGGCCTTGCGACCTTTGATAATCGACTTGGATAAGAGCAAGCACAGCCCGACGTAACCTGTAAGCACGAGAAACACGAACGAATAATACCCGAACACGCCGAGAAAAAAGCCGCTTACGATTTCGCCTATGGGATATATCAATTTTCCTGCTACAAGGCACATAAAGCTCAGCACGCTGAATAAAATCATAGCCATACCGAATACTTCTTTGGTAAATCTGATTGTTCTTTCCGATTCTTTATTCGCCACGCCCTTAGCCACGATACTTCCCCTTATACTTTTCTATATACATTGTAACATATATATTACTAAAAGTGAAACGATTTTTACAAAAAAAACAACTAAATTTTTATCCTTAAAAAAATAATCCGTTTGCGCTTTATTGCGGAAAACGGATATTTTTACGAATATTTAGAGTATAAAAAAAGCCCTCGCAAGAAGGCTTTATTTAAAATTATCGGCGTTAGTTGTTATCGATGATTTTTACTATATCGGCAACCGTTGAAATCTTAGCGGCTTCTTCGTCGGATACCGCCATATCGAATTCTTCTTCCATCGTCATAAGCAATTCCACTACGTCCAGAGAATCTGCTTTCAAATCTTCGATGACTCTGCTTTCCATCTTGATAGTGCTTTTATCTATTCCGAGTTGGTCAGCCAATAAAGTTGCAACCTTATCAAATGTCATAATACACCTCCACTTTGCAAAAATTATATCATTACAAAACGGCTTTGTCAAGCCTTAGTCGGCACTCTTTTTCATTGTGAGCGAAATTCTGTTTTTCGCAAGATCAACGTCAAGCACCCTTACCTGCACCTTCTGACCGACCTTCAACACCTCGGACGGGTGCCTGATATATTTATCTGAAATCTGAGAAATGTGAACGAGTCCGTCCTGATGCACGCCTATATCGACAAAAGCGCCGAAGTCGATAACGTTCCTGACTGTTCCGTTGATAACCATTCCGGGAACGAGATTTTCTATGGACATAATATCCGATCTTAATTCAGGCTGAGGCAGGCTGTCTCTTACGTCCCTTCCCGGTTTAATCAGTTCGTTGACGATATCGTTGAGCGTCATAACGCCGAGACCGCACGCTTCCGCAACGGCTTTCTCACCCTTTTTCTTGATAAGCTCGGGAAGATTTTTTATTTTTCCTTGCGCTACGTCCTCGTGAGTAAAACCGAAAAGCGCAAGGAGTTTTTCGGTAGCTTCATAGCTCTCAGGATGAACGCCTGTGTTATCAAGAATGTTTTCGCCGTCGTCTATGCGCAAAAAGCCTGCGCACTGCAAAAAGGCTTTTTCGCCGAGTTTAGACACTTTAAGCAACTGCTCTCTTGATTTGAAGCTTCCGTTTACTTCACGGTATTTAACGATATTTTTCGCTATTCCGCTGTTCAAGCCGGAAACGAAAGAAAGCAGCTGTACGCTTGCAGTGTTGAGATTTACGCCGACTCTATTTACGCAATCTTCAAGCACGCCCTTTAAAACTTCGTCGAGCCTTGCTTGCGGCATATCGTGCTGATATTGACCTACGCCTATTGACTTCGGATCGATTTTTATAAGCTCCGCAAGCGGATCCTGCAACCTTCTTGCAATAGATACGGCAGACCTTTCGGATACGTCGAAATCAGGAAATTCTTCCGCGCCTAATTTCGAGGCAGAATATACCGACGCGCCGGCTTCGCTGACAACGACGTAACTGCACTTTTTGCTCAGATCTTTTGATTTTATCAAATTTGCAATAAATATTTCAGATTCCTTTGAAGCCGTTCCGTTGCCGATTGAAATCACGTCAACGCCGTATTTGTTTATCAGCTCAATAAGCTGTTTTTCAGCGAGAGCTTCTTTCTCTTTTGACTGAATAGTCGGATAAACGACGGTTTTATCAAGGAATTTACCCGTTTTATCGACGACTGCGATTTTACAACCCGTCCTATATCCGGGGTCGAAGCCCATCGTGATTTTATTGCGAACAGGCGGCTGCATAAGCAACGGTTCAAGGTTGACCTCGAACATCTTTATTGCCTGCTCGCTTGCAACGTCCGTCAAAACGTTTCTGACTTCTCTCTCTATCGACGGGAAAATAAGCCTTTCATAACTATCTTCGACGGCTTCTTTAACGTACTGAGTAGTGATACTGCCTTCCTTTACGAAATTAACGGAACAAACTCTTACGGCAAAATCTTTGTCTATGCTCAGCTTAACCTTTAAAATGCCGTCCTTTTCGCCTCGGTTGATAGCCAGAACTCTGTGACTTTTTATCTCGCACACCGGTTCGCTGTAATCGGCGTACATTTCATAGACCTTAGCTTCTTCTTTCTTCTTGTCGTCAAGCTTGGCGAATTTAACGACGATAAGTCCGTTTTTAAGGAATATTTTTCTCAGTTTTTTTCTGAGCTCGGCGTCGTCGCTGACTCTTTCGGCGATAATATCCTTTGCGCCCTGCAAGGCTTCCTCGCAAGTCGAAACGCCCTTTTCTTCATCGATATACGGCTTGCAAACCTCTTGAATATCGCCTGTTTTCATATCTTGCGCCAATAAAATATCTGCAAGCGGTTCCAGACCCTTGGATATTGCAACCGTCGCCCTCGTTTTCTTTTTCTGTTTATAGGGTCGGTATATATCCTCAACCTCGGTCATCGTTTCGGCGTTTTGCAAGCTGAGAGCAATCTCGTCAGTCATCTTATTCTGCTCGGTAATGGCGTTGTAAACTTCGCTCTTGCGTTTTTCAAGATTTCTCAGATAAGTCAGCCTGTCCGACAGCTCTCTTAAAACCTGGTCGTCGATATGTCCCGTCAATTCCTTGCGGTAACGGGCGATAAAAGGAATGGTGTTTCCGTCGTCAAGCAGTGCGACGATATTGTTCGTATGCTCGTCGGTTAGTTTAAATTCTTCGCTAATTCTCTTTAAAATGTCCATCGTTATCTTCCTGTTTTTTTAAAATGTTGCGCTATAAGTCGATTAACTGCTAATTGTTTCCAATATCACAGAGTCGAAGCTTTTCAGCGTAAATTTGTTGTTCAATGTTTTTTCCGTTATCAAATCAACGGTTTTCCGACTCAATTCCACGACATAATCGTGTTCGTTACGATTGATCGCAACTATTATTTGTCGACGATTAGCGTTTCTTTCGTATATCAACACTCCGTCGGACGCGTGCAGAATATTAAAATCGCCGTCAATAAAAACTTGGTTTTTACTTCTTATTCCGGAAAGGCGTTTTACGAAATTCAGCAAGCCGTAATCGATATTTCCCCAGTCGAAGCACTTTCTGTTATAAGGGTCAAGATTACCGCTCATACCTGTTTCGTCGCCGTAATAAACAGAAGGCACTCCGTATAAGGTAAACAAAATCGTATAAGCCAACCGCAACAGTTTTTTTCCGTATTCAAGCCGTTTTTCGTCAATCGTCTCGAATGCCATCAAGTCTTTATCGACGATTATTTCTTCTCTGCTTAATTCGGTCAGTATCCTCACGCTGTCGTGGCTCGATAGTATATTCATCAAAACGTCAAGCGAGCATTTGGGATAATTGTTTATCTGCTCTGAGACCGTTCTTTTAAACAGAGCAAGGTCGCCGCTTAAAAGGTAATTGACGATAGCGTCTCTTATCGGATAGTTCATCACGCTATCCAGTTCTTCGCCTAAAAAATATTCTCTCCTTGCGCCGTAGGCAATCTTATTCGTTGCGTCTTCCCACACCTCGCCGAGAACAAGATTTTCTTTATCGTTCTTCTTGAATGCTTTCCTTATATTCTTTATGAATTCGTCGGTAAGCTCGTCAGCTACGTCAAGCCTTACGCCGCTCATCTTTAACCCGAGATTGTGAGGAATGACCTTTTTAGTTATAAATTCCTGAAACGATTCGCAATTCTTGTTTATAGAAGGCAAGGTTTCAAAGCCCCACCAGCTTGCATATTTATCAGGGTATTCGTAAAAATCGAACCAATCGTAATACTTGCTCGATTTTGAGTTGTACGCTCCGCCGTTTCCGTAGTTATGATTCTTATTGAAATATACGCTATCCGAACCGACGTGATTGTAAACGCCGTCGAAAACGATCCTTATACCCGAAGCGTTCGCCTTATTGACGAGCGACAAAAAATCGTTTTCGTCGCCTAAAACTTCATCGAATTTAAGATAATCCGAAGTGTCGTATCTGTGCGAGCTGTAAGCCGAATTTACGGGATTAAGATAAATACAGCACACGTTAAGCGATTTCAGGTAATCAAGCTTTTCTTCAATACCCTTGAAGTTGCCGCCGAAAAATTCGTTATTGAGAACGAGACCTTGCGAATTTCTGTAAGTAGGCACGCCGCCCCAATCTTCGCGCTTAACCTTGCCCTTTCCGACGGAAAAATCTCCGCTTTTATTGAATCTGTCGGGAAAAATCTGATAAATTACTCCGCCTTTTAAATAGTCGGGCGTCGTATAATCGCTCCTATACACCGTCAACTGAAAACAGTTTTGCGAATATTCAAGCGCATTCAGATTGTCGTCTCTCCCGAAAATTACGCCGTCGGCTATAAACCTATACCAATACAAGCCCTTTTTCAGACGCTGTAACGACGCAAAAAAGCCACCCGACGCTTTTCGCATCGGATAACTTAACGCCGTCTGCCCGTCGCAATTTATAACGAGCAGACAACTTTCAGCGTCGGTCTCGACGAAAAAATCACATTTTTCGTCGTCTTTTATACCGCCTGTTATACTCTTGTATTTAGGTTCGTTGGGGTTAAATTTAAACTTCATTAAATTATTCGATCGGCTTGATATGCCAGATATTATCAGCGTATTCCTTAACGGCTCTGTCGCAGGCAAAAATTCCGCTTGAAGCAATATTCATCAACGATTTTCTCGCCCATTCCTGTTTGTTCTGATAATCTCCGTCTATTCTTTGCTTTATCTCACGGTATGAAGCAAAGTCCGCAAGACACATATAAGGATCCGCAACGGGCGCGTTGGTAGTGAGATAGGTTGCAAAGTTATCGAACGATTCGCCTGCATATCCCTTGCGCAACGACTGAACGACGCGCATAATGCGCTGATTGTTGTTGTAATACATACAAGCGTCGTATCCCCTTCTCCAAAGATCTTCGACTTCGTTTGCCCTGAGTCCGAAAATATAGATATTATCCTCGCCGACAGCTTCGCTCATTTCTACGTTTGCGCCGTCGAGAGTTCCGACCGTCAACGCGCCGTTTATCATAAATTTCATATTTCCCGTGCCGCTGGCTTCTTTACCCGCAAGCGAAATCTGTTCGGAAACCTCGCTCGCCGGCATAAGCCTTTCGGCGACCGTGACGGAATAATCTTCGAGATATACGATTTTCAGCTTTTCCCTGACTCGTTTATCGGGATAGTTTTCTATATCCTTTGCAAGGAAATAAATAAGCTTTATAATCTGCTTAGCCATATAGTAGCCGGGTGCGGCTTTCGCGCCGAATAAAAAGGTTTTAGGCTGAACGTTCATATCGGGATCGGCTTTTAATTCTTCGTAAATATCTATGATATTGAGAACGTTCAGAAGCTGTCTTTTATACTCGTGCATTCGCTTTGCCTGTACGTCGAACAAGGTGTCGGCGTCAACCGAGATACCGTCCTTTTTCAATATTTCGCAAAGTTGCGTTTTTTTAGTTCTTTTAATTTCGTTCAGCGCCTTTAAAACGGTGGCGTCGTTCCGATATTTTTTAAGCTCGCTCAGCTTTGAAGCGTCCTTAACGAAACCGTCGCCTATAAGGTCGGTGATAAGCGAAGATAATTCCTTATTTGACTGACAAAGCCATCTTCTGTGAGCGATACCGTTCGTTACGTTCGTGAATTTTTCAGGCGCGATTTCGCTGAAATCTTTAAAAATACCGTCACGGATAATTGCGCTGTGCAGTTTTGAAACGCCGTTTACGCAGTGAGAACCGACAATGGACAAATTAGCCATTCTAATTCTTTGGTGCGACAATATCGACATTCTGTCAATTCTATTCCAATCTCCGGGGAATTTCGACCACAAATCCGCGCAGAACCTTTGGTTGATTTCCTTGATGATAGCGTAAATTCTCGGCAATCTTCTTTCAATAAGGTCCTCGCTCCACACTTCAAGAGCCTCAGCCATAACGGTGTGGTTGGTATAAGCTATGATTCGCGTCGTTATATCCCACGCCTTTTCCCACGAATAGCCGTGATCGTCCATCAATAAACGCATAAGCTCGGGAACGCTCAGCGCAGGATGAGTGTCGTTTATATGAATCGCCACCTTCTCCGGCAGATTGTCGTACGTTTTATATCTTGTGAAATGATCCGAAAGTATGCTCTGCAAGCTCGCCGAAACCAACAAATATTGCTGTTTGAGCCTTAAAGACTTACCTTCGAAATGGTTATCCGAAGGGTACAGGACTTTCGACAAAAGCTCCGCCTCGTTGTTTTCTTTCAGAGAACGCATATAGTCGCCCTGAGAAAACAGGTGCATATCTATGCTCTTTATAGCCCTTGCTTCCCACAATCTCAACACCGAAACGGCTTTGCTGTCCTTGCCGGATATCATCATATCGTAAGGTATAGCGTCAACCTCAACGGCGTCCTCGTGTCTGATTTTTACGCCGTTTTCAGTCCAATCTTCAACGATTTTTCCATCGAATTTCACCCTGAAAGCCTTATCCTGCCTCTGAGTCAGCCAAACTTCGCCGCCCGGCAACCAGTTATCAGGCAACTCCATCTGCCAGCCATCTACGATTTTTTGTTTGAAAAGACCGTATTCGTACTTGATTGAAAATCCCATAGCGGGATAATTGTTCGTCGTTAAGCCGTCGAGATAACAAGCGGCAAGTCTGCCTAAGCCGCCGTTTCCGAGACCTGCGTCGGGTTCGAGCTCGTAAAGCTCTTCAAGGTTGGTGTCGTAATTTTTTAACGCCGCATTTATCGAATCTTCTATACCGAGATTGTAAACGTTGTTTTTCAACGACCTGCCGAGCAAAAACTCCATACACAAATAATAAACCTTTTTGGCTTTTGCCTTTTTGGTTATATTGTGATATTCGTTTCTCTTTTCAAGCAGAATATCCCTGACTACCATGGCAACGGCTTTATAGAGCTGTTCTTTCGTCGCTTCTTTATCCGTAACTCCGAAAAACCTTGAAAGCTTTCCGCCGATCAGTTCTCCTGCGTTTTTAGCTGTTATTTTTTTAGATTCCATTTTCAACTTCACGTCGTCCGCGGATTATGCGGACCTCCTATCTATATAAATCGTACAGTTTGACGTATTCTTGCGCCGACTTTTTCCAGGAAAAATCCGCCGTGATGGCACGGTACATAAGTCCGTTCCAGATTTTCTTGTCGCCGTAAACGTATATTGCGTCTTTAATGACGTAAAGCATTTCGTCGGCGTTGTAATTTTCGAACACGAATCCTATTCCGCCGTTGCGGTTTTTATCGTTGAACGGCGTAATGCTATCCCTTAAACCGCCCGTCTTTCTGACGATAGGAATGGTTGCGAAACGAGTCGCTATCATCTGCGACAGACCGCAAGGCTCCTGCTTCGACGGCATAAGCAACATATCCGCGCCTGAATAAATCTTTGTGGATAAATCTCTGTTGTATGCAATAATAGCCCGACATTTTCCGCTGTATTTTTCAGCCATATAGCTGAAATAGCTTTCGTAATATACTTCGCCTTTACCAAGGATAACGACCTGTACGTTTTCCGTCAAAAGCGCTTCGAATACGTGTTTTACAAGATCCAATCCCTTATGCGAGACGAGCCTCGAAACTATTGCTATAACGGGCACGTCGTCCCTGACGGGTAAATTGAGCATCTTCTGAAGCTCGGCTTTGCATATCTTTTTACCGCTGAAATCGTCTTTATTGAACTTTGCAAACATAGACGGATTCGTTTCGCTGTTATAAAGCTTGGTATCGAGCCCGTTAAGAATGCCTACAAGCTTTTGCGATATGCCGTTTACCGCGTGCTGCAATCCGTGAGCGAAAAATTCGTGCTTGATTTCGTTAGCGTACGACGGGCTGACGGTCGTAACGTAATCGGCAACGGTCATCGCTCCTTTCATAAGGTTTATGCAACCGTCGTAATCGAGAATGCTTCCGACTTCATCGGGCAAACCGAAAACGTCGCCGAGCAACTCCTTGCCGTATTTTCCCTGATACTCGATGTTGTGTATCGTGAATATCGCCCTCGTGTCTTTATACCCGACAAGCTTTGTGTACACGGTTTTAAGGTATATGACCGTCAACGCAGTCTGCCAGTCGTGGCAGTGAATTATATCGGGATAATTATTGATAAACGCCATAGCGTCGAGAACGGCTTTGGAAAAGAAAGCAAACCTTTCGGCGTCGTCGAAAAAGCCGTAAATTCCGTTGCGTTTAAAATAATACTCGTTATCGATAAAATAAAAAGTTACGTTTTTGTGTTTATACGAAAACAAACCGCAATATTGATTACGCCAACCGAGCGCAACGTTGAAATTTCCTTCAAACGTCAGGTGGGAACGATACCCCTGTTCCATATCGCCGTAAAGAGGCAAAGCAACGCTTATATCCAACTTATCGTTTTCCGCAAGCGCAACGGGCAACGAACCGATAACGTCGGCAAGACCGCCCGTCCCGATAAACGGATTAGCCTCGGAGGCGACAAAAAGTATTTTCTGCTTCTTTTCGACTTTTACTACCTCGGTCTTTTTTACCGTTTTTTTCGTCGCCTTTTTCACAGGCTTTTTATCGGTAGTCTTTTCAGTGGTTTTTTCTATCTTTTTTTCGGTCGTTTTAACAGTTTTTTTCGTTGTTTTTTCAGCCATATTAACTTCTCCACGTTTTGAATAAACATTAAATAATATTGTCTTTCGGTATAAATATCGGGAAGGTTTCCGCACCGGATAAATTCCTTCTATCCCTGACTACGACGCGCTTATCCGTTATAACGGCATTCATTTTTGCGTCTTCGCCGATAATACCATCCTGCATAATTATACAATTTCTTAGCACCGCGCCGCGGGCAACCTTCACGCCCCTGAAAAGCACGCTGTTATAGACTTCACCGTCTATCTGACAGCCGTCCGAAATCAATGAATTCTTACAGATTGCGGTTGCGCCGTATTTGGTAGGCGCGCTGTCTTTAACCTTCGTGTATATCTCCCAATCGCCGAAAATGCTTTTTCTGATTTCGGGATCGAGCAGCTGCATGTGCAGGTTATAAAATTTGATAAGAGAGCTTACTTCTTCGAAATAGCCTTTATGCTCGTAAGCATACACCTTTATTTTATGCAAATTCTGTCTGAGCAAATCGTCGATAAAATGACGTTTGCCCCTTGAAATCGCATCGCTTACTAACGATACGAGCGTCGTGCGTTTAAGAACGAGAACGTCCGCATAAACGTTTACCTCGCCTTCGGTATCGGGCTTGACGACTATATCCATAACCCTGCCTTCGCCGTTGACGTTGATAATTACGTTATCGTCTCGCAGATTTTTTGCGTCACGCTTGACGTACATCATAGTGATGTCGGCACCGCTTGCGATATGCGCAGACAGTATAGAATTGAAATTCTGAATATATACGGAATTGGAATCGCCCATGACGACGTATTCTTCCTTCTGGCGCATAATGAAACCGAGTACGGTCTTTAACGCTTCCAGTCGCGTGCCGTACAGCTCGGTGGAATCCTTTTCGCCAAAGGGCGGCAGCAATATCAAACCGCCGTTTTTTCTTGCAAGATCCCATTCTTTACCGCTGCCGACGTGGTCCATAAGCGATCTGAAATTACGCTTCGTGATAACGCCTACCCTATCTATTCCCGAATTGACCATATTGGATAATACAAAGTCTATGAGGCGGTATCTGCCGAAAATAGGAACCGAAGCAACCGTTCTTACAGACGTAAGCTCGGGCAAGCTATCGTCGTGTATATTTGAAAAGATTAAACCTAACGCATTCATTATTTACCCTCCTTATCAAGAATTTCACCGGGGGCGACTACGGAATCCTGTTCAAGCTTGTATTCCCTGCCTATAACCGCTATCTGTTTTTTGCCGTCAAGCGGCGCGCCGACTTTCGCATTCCTGCCGACGACGACTTCTTCGTCGATTATAGAACCTATTACCGTAGCGCCTTCCTCGATAACCGAATTGGAGAAAATAACGCTATCCTTAACGACTGCGTTTTTGCCGATTTTAACGTTGTTGGATAAAACGCTGTTCTCAACGGTTCCGAACACCTCGCAGCCGAGCGCAACGATACTGTTCAGGACCTTTCCGTTTTCGCCGATATACTGCGGCGGAGCGATAGGATTCCTCGAATGGATTTTCCAATTCTCGTCCGCAAATTCAAACTGAGGCTTATCCCCAAGCAAATCCATATTGGCGTCATAGAGCGAAGCTATCGTTCCTACGTCCTTCCAATATCCAGAAAATCTGTATGCAAGCATCTTTTCGCCCTGAGCAAGCATACGGGGCAAAACGTTTTTACCGAAGTCGTTAGAACTCGATTTGTCGAGATTGTCTTCTTCGAGATATTTATAGAGCTTTTCAGCCGTGAAAATATATATTCCCATAGAAGCGAGCGTGCTTTTGGGTTTTTTCGGTTTTTCTTCGAACTCGTAAATCGTGCCGTCGGGATTGGTGTTCAGAATACCGAACCGAGAAGCCTGATCCATAGGCACGTTTATGCACGCAACGGTGCAGTCTGCGCCGTTCTGCTTGTGACTTTCAAGCATTTCCGCGTAATTCATTCTGTAAATGTGGTCGCCCGACAAAATCAGAACGTAGCTCGGATTATACCTTTTTATAAAATGGATATTCTGATATATGGCGTTTGCGGTGCCTTTAAACCAGTCCGAACCCGTCTTAGCCTGGTACGGAGACAGAATATGTACTCCGCCGAAAGACCTGTCGAGATCCCACGGCTGACCGTTGCCGACGTATTCGTTAAGAATCAAAGGCTGGTACTGAGTCAACACGCCCACCGTATCTATGCCCGAATTTACGCAATTAGAGAGCGGAAAATCTATAATACGGTATTTTCCGCCGAAAGTTACTGCCGGCTTTGCAATTTTACTCGTTAAAGCGTACAAGCGACTGCCTTGTCCGCCGGCAAGCAACATTGCCACACATTCTTTTTTAACTGCCATAATGCTCTCCTGTTTTTTTATTTGTGCGTCAAAACTGTTTATTTTGACTGATTTTTTTCAAAATACAAACAACTGTAACGTGGCAAATCTACGTCTATATGCCATTTCTTATTGTTATAACTGCCCTTTTTTGCGTTATAAACCCTTTTTCTGCTTTTATTCTCTCCGCCGTATTTTGGGTCGGCAGAATTCAGAACGAGTTTATATTTGCCTTTATCTACGCCGATTTTTACGCCCGATCTGTTCTCGCCCGAAAAATTGATTGCGACGACCACGTTCTGCCCCGATACGCCGCGTCTTGCGTAACACAGAGTGTTGTGGTCGGCGTCGTCTACTATCAACCATTCGAAGCCTTCCCACGATTTTTCTATCGAATAAAACGCATCGTTTTCCTTGTAAAATTTATTCACGTCGGCAAAGAACCGTTGAAGTTTTTTGTGCTTTTCGTATTTCAGCATAAAGAATTCCAAGCCCTTGGAATAATCCCATTCGGCAAACTGACCGAATTCCTGTCCCATAAAGAGCAGCTTTTTGCCGGGGTGAGACATCATATATCCGATATACGCTTTTACGTTTTCGAATTTTTCTTCGTACGAGCCGGGCATCTTGTTTATGAGCGAGCATTTTCCGTGCACCACTTCGTCGTGGGAAACAGGCAAAACAAAGTTTTCGCTGAATGCGTAAGCCATCGAAAAGGTCATTTTGTTATGCGCGCCCTTTCTGAAAAGCGAATCGGTAGACATATAAGACAGACTGTCGTTCATCCAGCCCATATTCCACTTGAAATTAAAGCCCAGACCGCCGATATTAGTCGGCATCGTAACCATAGGAAACGCCGTGGATTCTTCGGCGATCATAAGCGCATAGGGATACTTGTTGAAGATATGACAGTTCAGCTTCTGTAAAAAAGCCACCGCTTCCAGATTGATATTCGTGCCTTGTCCGTTCTTTTCCCATTCGCCGTCCCTGCGGTCGTAATCGAGATAAAGCATCGAAGCAACGGCGTCAACCCTGATACCGTCTATATGATAATATTTGAAGAAAAAATCCGCACTCGAAATTAAAAACGACTGAATTTCAGGTTTGCCATAGTCAAAAACCATAGTTCCCCAGCCTTTATGCTCCCTTTTCATCTCAGAAGCATACTCGTATTGACAGCTTCCGTCAAACATATAAAGCCCGTGCAGGTCTTTCGGAAAATGCGCAGGCACCCAGTCGATAATTACATATATGCCGCGACTGTGAAACTTATCCACGAGATACATAAAATCGTGCGGAGTTCCGAACCTTGAGCTTACGGCAAAGTAGCCCGTGACCTGATACCCCCACGAGCCGTCGTACGGATATTCCGTAACGGGCATAAGCTCGACGTGAGTATAACCCATCGACTCGACGTAATCGACAAGCTCGTCGGCTAAAACCTTATAGTTTAAAAAATTGCCGTCGGGATATCTTTTCCACGAAGCGACGTTCACTTCGTAAATATTCATCGGCAAGCCGTAAACGTCAGCCTTATCTCTGTTTTTTAAAAATTCGCCGTCCTGCCAGCTATACCCCGATAAATCGTAAATTTTAGAAGCCGTTCCGGGCGCAGTCTCGCAATGATTGGCAAAAGGATCGGCTTTTAAAGTCACTCCGCTTTCCGAAAACACAGCGTATTTGTAACAGTCGTAATTTTTAAGTCCTTCTATAAACGCCTCGAAAACGCCTTTATCAGACAACTTCCGCATAGGATTTGCCCGTATATCCCAATTATTGAAATCTCCTACGACGCTGACAGCTTTTGCGCTACCTGCCCACACCCGAAAATAAACGCCGCGCTTATCTCCGTTTTTTCCAAAATGGCTACCGAAAAATTCGTAGGAATTATAGTTCGTTCCTTCGTGAAACAGATAAATCGGCAAATCGTTTTTCATAGGTGTCACCTCGGCGCTGTATCTATATATTATAGTATAATATAGTTTACACTACTTTTCAAGACCTTTTTGCGATTTTTATGGCAAAATTTGTATAATATTTTCAAACGTCTTTTTTAAAGCTTTCCGCCGTCAACCTTGATTACCTCGCCGTTAATATACGAAGCTTCTTCCGTCGCCAGAAAATATACGACTTTTGCAACCTCCGAAGCCTTGCCGATTCGGGGGATAGAATAACCCGAAACGAATTCACGCACGTCGTCTTCGCTCAATCTTGCGTTCATATCGGTATCGATGATGCCCGGCGCAACGCAGTTAACCCTTACGTTAGCCCCGCTCAATTCCTTATATAACGATTTTGTAAAGGCAATTAACGCGCCTTTCGTCATCGAATACGCGCATTCGCACGAACCGCCGTCCGTACCCCATACCGAAGATACGTTGACAATGCTTCCGCCCCTGTTCTTTATCATATCGGGAACGACTTTTTTAGTGACGAAATACGTTCCGAAAACGTTCAGCGCGAACACTGCGTTTAAATCTTCTGCGCTTACGTCGAAAAACGGCTGCTGTTTTAATGCAATGCCTGCGTTGTTTACGAGAATATCGATATCGCCGATTTCCCTATGAACGCTCTCTATCATCTTATCGATTTGGCTTTCGTCGGTTAAATCGCATTTATAGGTATAAATACCCTTTTTTTTCAACTCATCGGCATTCCGTCCGCCGTTTTTATAACAAACGGCGACTTTATACCCCCTTTCGTTGAACAATTTTGCAGTTTCCCTGCCTATTCCTCGGCTTGCGCCCGTAATAAGTACTACGCTCATACTCACCTTCAAATCCTGAAAATCAAAAAGTCCGACGACAGCCGGACTTTAAACAAATTACTTTTTAACTCTTTCCATGTAGTCGCCGGTACGCGTATCGATTCTGATAACGTCACCTTCGTTAACAAACATAGGAACCTGAATCGTTATTCCGGTTTCCAGAACTGCGTTCTTGGTTGCGTTCGTGGCAGTGTTGCCTGCAACGCCCGGCTCAGCTTCCGTGACAAGCAATTCAACGAAGTTTTCACAGTCGACGGAAAAAGCCTTTCCCTTATAAAATTTAACCGTTACGGGATCGTTTTCCCTGATATATTTGAGCGCGTCTTCAACCTGATCGTGATTCAACGGCTCCATGTTAAATTCTTCGTCCATAAAGTAGTAAAGCTCGCCGTCGTTATACGAATAAGTCATCTTCTTGGTTTCGATAACGGCATTTTCGAACTTTTCAGTCGGGTTGAAGGTTATCTGAAGAACCTTGCCGTCAACGATGTTTTTAAGCGTAGTCCTTACGAATGCGGCGCCCTTGCCCGGTTTTACGTGAAGAAAATCTACTACTGAATAGATTTTTCCTTCGTATTCGATTGTTACGCCCTTTCTTAAATCGCCTGCTAATACCATAAATTTTCTCCTGATTTTATATCATATTTTATTTTTATCGTTTTTTACCGAATTTTAATCGGCAATCATTCCGCGTCGATGATTTTCAGCTCCTTACCGAGCTTCATAAAATTGTGAACGGAACCGTCCGAAAGCGTTACCGTATCTTCTATTCTTATTCCGAACTCGCCCTCAAAATAAACGCCCGGTTCTATCGAAAACACCATACCGTCCGTTAAAACCGACGTAGATCTCGGCGACAACAGCGGAAGCTCGTGTATGTGCGTGCCAACGCCGTGCCCGAGCGAATGAGTAAAATATTTATCTATACCGTCGGCTTTTAAGCTATCCCTTGCGATAGCGTCGGCTTCAACTCCGCTCATTCCCGATTTTATGCCGTTAATCGACTTATTCTGAGCCTTTTCGACGTTTTCATACGCCCGAATAAACTTCTTCGTCGCACTTTTATAAGCAAACGTTCTCGTCATATCGGACATAAAGCCGTTATACACGCAACCGCAGTCGATAAGCACTGCGTCGCCGTCTGAAAGCTTTGCGTTACCCGTTTTATGGTGCGGTACGGCAGAATTTTTACCGAAAGCCACTATCGTTTCAAACGAAACTCCGCTTGCGCCGTTCTTTTTGAAACGGTATTCGAGCTCAGCCGATAAATCAAGCTCGCTGACGCCCCTCTTTAAGTAAGGCATAAGCTGCCCCAAACTTTCCTCGCATATCCGACAAGCCTTGCTTATACAGCTTAAATCGTAGCTATCCTTTTTTGCAAGCATATCGCCGATTAGCAGACTGCCGTCCTTTAAAGCGACGCCTTCTGCCCGGCAACGGTTGTAAGCTTCCAGCGTAACGTTTGAAAAATTTGCATATAGTTCGGTTACCGAATATTGCTCGAAGAGGTTTTTCAACGTCCGATAATCGCTGCTTGCAAGCACTTCGTACCCTTTATCCTGCAAGCTCTGCTTTACCGAATGAAAATACCGCATATCGGTGGCAAGAATTTTTCTGTCCTTCGTCAAAAGCAAAAATCCTTCGGCGTACACTTTTGTGACCGCAAGAATTTCATACGCATCGAACAGTATTATATTTCTTTGATAGTCGCTCATATTCTTAACTTTTATTATATTAGCATATATCGTCCGATAAGTCAATATTTATTCGTCGATTTTACCAAAATCTGTTTCCTTTTTGTAAATGCAGATAAAAAAAATTTTGTCATCGCCCGATTCTTTTTCAAACATTTGTTTGACAACGTTGATTTTTCGGCGTATAATTAAAACAAACGTTCGAGGTGCGTTATGATAGATTTAAAAAAACTTGAAATATTGACAAATGCCGCTAAGTTCGACGTATCCTGTTCATCATCGGGTTCGGACAGGAAGCGACGTGCCAACGGCTTTGGCGACACTGCTATCGGCGGAATATGCCACTCCTTCACCGAAGACGGCAGATGTATTTCGCTTTTGAAAATTCTTTTATCTAATAACTGCGTTTACGACTGCCTGTATTGCCAGAACCGACGCAGCAACGATATTTTAAGAGCCAGCGCAACCACAGACGAGATATGCTCGCTCGTTTGCGATTTTTATAAAAGAAATTATATCGAAGGACTGTTTTTATCGAGTGCGATAGAAAAAAGCCCCGATTACACTATGGAAAGGCTTCTTGACGTGGTTATTAAGTTAAGGAAGGTTTACGGATTCAACGGATATATACATTTAAAAGGAATTCCGGGCGCCGATCCGCTTATGAATATCCGTGCAGGCGCATACGTCGACAGAATGAGTTTCAATCTTGAATTACCCAGCGAAAAGAGTCTTAAACTGTTAGCTCCGCAAAAGAACAAAAACGCCATTATCCGTCCTATGCGTTCACTTTTAGAGCAACAACGCATCTCGAAAGCCGAACGCAACGACAAGTTTTTGCCTGCCGGTCAGACCACGCAGATTATAGTCGGAGCCTCGCCCGAAACCGACGGACAGATACTGCGGCTCAGCGAAGGCTTATACAATATCTACAAGCTGAAACGGGTGTATTACTCATCGTATATCGCAGTCAACAAAAACGTCGGGTTGCTGCCCGACAAGCCTGCGGGACTGCTGAAAGAGCACCGACTTTACCAAGCCGATTGGCTGTTAAGATTTTACGGTTTCAATTCGGACGAGCTTTTGAGCGAACAGGAAAACCTTGATTTAAGAGTCGATCCCAAATGCGGCTGGGCGATAAAGCATATGGAGCTTTTTCCCGTCGAAATCAACACCGCGCCGCCGGAAATGCTTGTAAGAGTGCCGGGAATAGGCTTTAAAAGCGCAAATAAAATCGTCCGCGCCAGACGTTACGGTAAATTAGACCTGAACGCGCTCACGAAAATGCGCGTGGTCTTAAAGCGCGCGATACATTTTATCACCGTAGGCGGAAAATTTTTCGGCAAGGAAAACCCTGCGTTGATATTCAATCTTCTGAGCGTCGGGGATAAGGCAAATCAACCGACACAATTAAGTATGTTTTCCGATAACGACACGCTTCTTAGCGTACTGAGCGGTGAAATATGATATACTACGTTTTCGACGGCTCAAAAGAAGGTCTTTTGTGTTGCATCTATCATAGCTTCGTCGATAAAGAGATACCCGAACTCGTTACTTCAAAGCCCTTTCAGCTGACTTTCGACCTGACGGTCAAGAAGATAGATACCGACGCCAAGGTAGCTGAACGAGTCCGCAACGGAATAATCAAAAACTGCTCTATAACACTGTTAAACCGCATTTTTTATCTTTTCATAAGCGACGACGCGTCAAAGGAAACGGTTATGTTCAACGTTGCAAGAAAGTGTCTTGAACAGCGAAAGGACGTGAGTTATAACTATGCAGATCCCGACGTTCTGCTCCTTTTTGAGTTACAGCAAAAAATCAGTTTCGAAGTACATCGCTTTACGGGTTTTTTACGCTTCAACAAAAGCGCAAGCGGTTTCTGGTACGCGCACTTCGAACCTGATAACGACGTCGTAGATATTGTCGCAAAACACTTTTACAAGCGATTTTCCGAACCGTTTTTAATTCACGACGTCAAACGCAACAAGGTCGCCTTGCGACAAGGAAAAAATATGACCACGGCCGTTCTCGACGCTCCGCTTACGGTATATCTCGATGAAAACGACGAATATTTTGAAAGTCTTTACAAGGCGTATTACGACAGCGTAAATATCAAGGAACGCAAGAACGTAAGGCTTATGCGCCGGTATATGCCTCGGCGGTACTATAAGCACCTGCCCGAAAAAAAGCCCGATAAGACATTTAATTGACACAATAAGACTGTAAAAGCGGATAAAAAGCTAAATTTTGTCAAAAAAGCTTTTTTCTCGGTCTACTTTGTTGCAAATAATTTTATAATGTTATATAATTGTTACTATCTAATAAATATATTTTTGCATTATGCATTGGAGACATTATGAACAGAGTTTACAATTTTGCAGCAGGTCCGTCAATGTTGCCGCTCGAGGTTTTAGAGCAAGCGCAAAGCGAGTTACTCAACTTTAACGACACGGGTATGAGCGTAACCGAAATCAGCCACAGAGCAAAGCCGTTTATGGCTGTCGTTGAAGAAGCCGAAGCAAGACTACGCTCCCTTATGAATATTTCTGACGATTACTACGTATTATTCGTTCAGGGCGGAGCAAGTCAGCAATTTGCGGCAGTACCGCTTAACCTTCTCGGCAAAAACAAAAAGGCGGATTACGTAGTTTCGGGTAATTTCGCAAACAAAGCTTATCAACAGGCTCAGGTTTACGGCGATATTCACGTTGCAGGCAGTTCCAAGGCGGATACATACGCTTACATTCCTAAAAATCTCGATATACGAGATGACGCCGCATATCTCCATATCACTTCCAACAACACTATTTTCGGCACCCGTTTTGCCGAATTTCCTGAGACGAACGTTCCGTTGGTCGCAGATATGTCGAGCGAAATCTTATCGAGAGTCATCGACGTAAACAAATTTGCGGTTATCTATGCTGGCGCGCAAAAAAATATCGCTCCTGCCGGCGTTACTATCGTAATTGCCAAAAAGAGCCTCGTGGACGATCAGGAAAACGTTTTGCCCTTCTGCCCCATTATGCTGAAATGGTCAACTCAGGCAAAGGACGGCAGCCTGTACAACACGCCGCCTTGTTTCAGCATCTATATGGCTAATCTCGTTTTCAGAAGATTGGAAAAACTCGGCGGAGTATCGGCTGTTCAGGAAGTCAACGAATACAAAGCAGGCTTGCTTTACGACTTCATCGACAATTCAAAACTTTTCAAATCTTCCGTAAAGAAAGAAGATCGTTCTATAATGAACGTTCCGTTCGTCACCGGCAACGAAGAGCTCGACGCTAAATTCATTAAAGAAGCAACGGCAAACGGCTTATGCTCGCTCAAAGGTCACAGACTCGTTGGCGGTATGCGCGCAAGCATTTACAACGCTATGCCCGTCGAAGGCGTTAAAGCGCTCATCGACTTTATGAAAAAATTCGAGGTGGAAAACGCATAATGAAAGATTTTATTAAACTCAACGCAATCTCGCCCGTTATCGACACGGTTTTAAAGGATAAATACCGACTTGTAGATCAAAGCGACGCAGCCGAAGGCATCGTGGTAAGAAGCTTCGATATGCACGGCTACACGCCTGCTGAAAGCGTCCTCTGCGTAGGAAGAGCCGGAGCGGGAACAAACAATATACCCTCTAAAGAATACGCAGAACAAGGAATCGTCGTATTCAACACCCCGGGCGCAAACGCAAACTCAGTTAAGGAATTGGTTATAGGCGCGCTTGTTTTATCTTCAAGAAAAATCGCGCAGGGCATCGCTTGGGCAAACAGCCTCAAGGATGGTGAAAAAACCGTTGCCGAACAGGTTGAAAAAGGCAAAAAAGCTTTCGCAGGTTGTGAATTTTCGTGTAAAACGTTAGGCGTTTACGGTCTTGGAGCTATAGGTAAAAAAGTCGCTTCGGCAGCTTTTGCTCTCGGTATGAACGTTATCGGTTTCGATCCGTATCTTCCTAAGGACGCCACTATCGAAGGCGTTAAAATCGTCGATAACAAACAGGAATTTTTCAGCTCAGCAGATTATATCACGCTCCACGTTCCAATGACGAACGAAACGAGAAATCTCATCTGCGAAGATACGTTGGCTATAATGAAAAACGGCGTAAAAATCATCAATTACAGCCGCGGAGAAATCGTAAACAACGACGCAATATTATCCGCTATCGGCGCAGGCAAAGTTTCCTGTTACGTTACGGACTTTCCGTGCGCTCAGCTCGTTAATCGCGAGAACGTTATATGCACGCCTCACCTTGGCGCATCTACTGAAGAAGCCGAAGATAATTGCGCAGTAATGGCAGGAAAACAGATGATAGATTATATCGAAAACGGCAATATCGTCAATTCGGTCAACTATCCGAGAATATCCGTCGCTAAAAACGGAAACAGAACGGTAGTTCTTTTCAAAGGCGACGTTGCTGATAAAATCGCCGCTCTCGCAAAAAACGCCACGGTAAATTCGGCTATGAAAAACGAATTCGGCGTATGCTTGATTGACACAGCAACAAAGCTCGGCGACGAAGCGGTTGCCGCAATAAAAGCTATCGACGGAGTAATAAAAGTCAGAAGCATTTAATTTTGCAGAAACAAGTAAAATAAAAGGTTTATGCTTGACCAACCGATTACGGTTAAAAGTTAAGCATAAACCTTTTTTCATCTACCGTTTTGTTACCACTTTTTAATTATCAGTTCAGATTTGGAAAAATCTTTTTGCAAAACGTCCTGCTTATTTACGAAAAAATAAAGATCGCCGTTTATCGGCAAAAGCAAATCTTCTCTGTCCTGACGGATTCTAAGCAGACAGGTATCAAAGCCTTCGGCTTTATCGTCGGTAAGCATTCCAATATCGCCCGACGAGGCTTTTTCAAACGAAACGCCTATTTCGTCTATGACGTTTATATGCGAATCAATATCGTCGTTGAAGCAGGTGTAAGCATCTAATTCGCCGTCAAAATAGCGGATAACCGACTTATAGGGAAACTTCTTTGTATCAATAAAGAAAAAGAGCATACCGCTTGAAGGTAAAACCGAAGCAAAACCGGCATAGCTTATCTCACTGAGATTGATTTGACACACGAACATTTCGTCGGGAGAAAAAACGTCGTTTTCAAACCACTTTTCAGGCAAAAGTATTTCGCCGAAAAATTTACTTTCGTCAAGCTCTTTCTCGTTTTCAAAATCAAGATTTAATTTAATCATCTTCGCCCTTTAAAAGTTTGTAATTTTTATCGTAAGAAAAATCTCTCTTTTCGTCGTAACGACCGCCCAACGCCTCGATAGCTATTTTCAGTTCTTTATATTCAAGATAACCTATATCGTTTTTTTTAACAGCGTCAAGCAACGCGCCGAGCAAGCTTTCGTCGCCGTATCGAACAATATAATCTGAATATTCAGACATTTTGTCTCCGCTTCTTAGGAATGCTTTTTTCAGATAATCTGTAACTGCGTCGTCGCTTTTAGTTATCTCGCAGATAATCTCGCAAACGGCTCTGTCGTCTGAAATATCGGCTTCAATCAGTTGTTTATACACCTTATCGGGAACGGCTTTTAACACGTCGATTATGGCGTTAACCGCCTCCGACGGGGTTTTTTCGTTTTTAAGCAGCTCGATATACACGCCGTAATCATCAAAATTCAAGTCGTCGAGAACTTTGATTATAACGTTTAAAAAATCAGCGTCGCATAAAGGAGAAAGCATACCGACGAGAGTATCCGTATCGACGTATTTTTCAATAGCTTCTATCAAAAACTCGTCAGGTTCCGTATTCTGTTTGAGATACTGCTTTAAAATATCTATAAGACGCTCCCGATTGCGCTCATAATATTCGGTCACGGAAACGTCGCCGATATTTTTAATTTTCTGAGTTTTGAATTTTTCAAACAGTAGCGGCTGAATATCTTCAAGCCGACTGACGGTGTATTTGTTTTTGTTTTTATCGATAAACGACTTGACGAATTCGTCGTAAACGAGATTAAAGTTTACAAATTTCATAAATTATCGATATTCTCCCGACTTTTTGTATTTGCAGAAGCTGCGGAGCCGTTTATGATTTCAATATACTTTTTTGTTACGGACTCGTCAGCGTCGAACAATTTAATCAATAAATTCAGGTCGTAAGAGCCGTCGAAAGACAACTTAGTCGATATAGCGCAGGACAATGCGTTGACGTCTGAAAATTTATCTATATCACCCGATCCGGTAAGCTGACTGTAAATCTGTTCGCACACTTCCCTTTCTCTGTCGGTATTGTCGTCCATAACAAACGATAAACACCCTACGATAAAGCTATATGCGAAAAAAAACAATTCGGCGTTTTCGCCTTTAAATCTTGCAGGAGATATTTTCAGCTTATTAAATTGTCCGCCGATAACAAACGAAAACCTTTTCTTATAGCCCGTATAACATAAAAGAGTAATCAGTTTTGATTTGAGCAAATCCGAAACCGTAGCGTCGAGCAACAGTTCAAGATAAAACGCCCTGATTTTCGGCGTGGAAAATTCAAACAGCACAAACATAATATCGTTCTGCAACGAGTTCGGAAAAGTATACAACCATTTAAGAATATAAAACAACTTCTTTTTATCGCATTTTGCGTATGCGATTTTTCCGCCGCCTATAATATTCCGCACATATTTCATCCAATCGCGTTTTACACCGTCTGGTACGTTGCTGACGTATTTCAGTTTTTTAAACGTAGCTGAACCGTCCTGAGTTTTTGAGGCAAGCATAAGATAGTATTCGGCAATTTGAGAACGAGTCAGGTTGTAATGCAGTCTGAAGCATTTCATAGCTTCCGAAAAATTTTTAGCGTTATAATACAATAACCCCAGAATATGAAGCGCACCCGTATTGTATCTGTTCAGCTCAACGCTCTTTTTTGCAAAAAACAAGGCGAGATCTTCGCGATTTCCCTCGATACAGCTTAACGCCACCCTCAGACAGTCGCCTGACGAGTTAAATTCAATGTTTTTAAGCAATTCGAAATACTTATCGAGTTCATTATTCCTATCAAGAGAAATAAGCATAGAAATAACGTTCACTACGGCGTTTTTATCGTCGGGAGCTTGTAAAATTCTGTCGTCGAGTATATCGACGGCTTTGTTTTGTTCGCCTGAAAAATAGTAATAACACGCCTTTAACAGCGTTGTTCTTGAATAATCTTCGCTGTTTTCAGGAATGCTTTCGAGAATTTCTATCGCTTTGCCGTACAGTTCACGGTTAGCGAGAATTTCGGCTTGCTGTATTTTTTTGTATGATGGAACCCGACTTTCGGGATAACATATATAAAAATCGGGGTCGGTTGCGTCTGAGATGCTGTCGTAATTATCCATCATCACGTCGTCGTATTCGAATTCCTTGTCGTTAGCAAGCACTATCTGTTCTTCGAAGTACTTAGCCGCAAGACCGTACTCATCCATTTTATGATAACACGCGCCGATTGCGTTGAATGCGCGGGCGTGCTCGTATTTCGGCGACGCAGACAAAAACCTGAACCAGGCGTTTAAACTCAAAACGTACAATCCCAAGTCAAAATAACACGAACCCATCATAGCGTAAACTTCAAAGTCGTCCGTGTTTCTGTCAACCAATTCTAAAAGATATTTAAGACTGCCTTCCGTTTCGCCCCGTTGCTTTTTGCAATAGGCAAGAAAATACAGTCTCTCTTCTGTTTTTTCAAACGGTATAATAGTCGTCGTCTGCATTATTCCTCAAAAAGCGTTTCTATATCCTCTTCGTTGTAAGTGTAAATTTTAGGACAGAAATGGCAAGTCACTTCTACCTTTCCTTCCTTTTGGACTGTATCCATAAGTTCCTCTTTACCGATAGTAACGAGAACTTTATCTATCCTTTCTTTTGAGCAACTGCATTTATAAGACGTTTCACGCACGTCAAATTCAACGTCGCTGAAATATTCCTTAATAATTCCTTCAACGCCCATAGTTTCTACGAGCGTGCTGATATTTGAAAACTTATCCAGAAGCTCTTCGGCTTTTGTGATATTTTCATCGCTTGCGCCCGGCATCGGCTGTAAAATAAGACCGCCTGCGCCGATACAGCTATAATCGGTGCCTATTTTTACGCCCAGAGCAATTCCCGTAGGCTGCTGTTCGGAATATGTGTAATAGGACGCGAAATCTTCGGCTATCTCGCCCGAAACTATCCTTGCGCTGCCCGTATAAGGTTCTTTTAAGCCCATATTCTTAACGACGGTAATTCTGCCTTTACCGACGTAAGAAGCTACGTCGAGCTTGCCGTCAGGCTTTAACGGAAGCTCTGTTCGCGGGTTATCAACGTAGCCGCGACAGGTTAAATCGCTGTTTGCAGCCGCTACGACGTGTCCGCAAGGACCGTCTCCGCTTATCGTTACCGTTACGCTGTCGTTTTCGTTTTTAAGCCCCGAAGCCATAAACAGAGTTACCGTCAGAGTTCTGCCGAGTGCGGCAGCAGCCAACGGCGACAGCTTATGATAGTCTATCGCAGTATTTACGACGTCGGTAGAATCTATCAGGCAGACGGATATTTCATTATCGAACATTAAAGCTTTATATATTTTTCCCATCGTTCATTTCCTTGCTATAAATTGTAATCTTTCGGTAGTTTGGGTCTTTTGACTTCCGAGATGACCCGTACATTCCACAACGTGAAATCCGCTTTCTTTAAGCGATTGCAGAATTTCCCGTTCCGTGTGTATATACTGACGGTGATTTTCTTCAAACCTGAGATAGCTTTCTCCGTTTCTTATAAACAAAGTAATATCGAAATCTACAAAGCCTTCGCCGAGCTTGTTGAACCAAAGGTAAGCGCAATCGTCTCTGTCTTCGCCGAAAAGGTTGTTTCCGAGTACGTTTTTCAGCTTGTATTCGCTCGATACGTCGAAAAAGAGATAACCGTTTACGTTCAATGATTTGTAGATATTCTTAAAGGTCTTTAAAAGCTTTTTCTGCGGAATATAATTTATTCCGTCGTTTACAACGGTAACGTAATCGACCTTTTCAAAGGTTTTCAGGTTGGATATATCCTGCTTTAAAAAATTTACGTTAAGACCTTCTTTTACGGCTTTTTGCTTAGCGACGGTAAGCATTTCTTCGCTTATATCGACGCCTGTTACGGAAAAACCGTTCTTTTTCTGCCATCTCGTAAAGTAACCGCTTCCGCACGCAAGATCCAGTCCGCTTGCGTTCGGTCTGACGTATTCAGACAGTTTACTTAAAAGATACTGCGACCATTTTCGGTAGTCGCAGTCGCATATCAGATATTCGTAAACGGAGCTCAACGCCGAATAAGGTTTCATATCCCCCTCCGTTATTTTTTGACTTTTTTAGCTTTTTTATCGTTGGTATTATTTTCTTTATCCGTGCCGTCAGGCGTTGAGACTTCGGCTTCGGACTGCATTTTTTCGACGACGGCTTTGAAATTATCGCTGTCAGACTGCATCTTCTTTCTATCGTCGTTCAATTTCAATATGTCGGCATAGCTGAATACCATAGGAATCGAAGCGACGTTCAGACCTTCGCTTATCGGCTTTACGGGCAAAATATCGTTATCGATAAATCTATCCCTGCGAACGGCTCTTCTGGATTCTCGCTCGGCTTGAATTTCTTCGCGCGTTTTGTTCTTGTTTCTGTTATCGACGGGACTCGGCAGGAATTTCTCATATATCCAATGCGAATAGTCGGTCCATACGAAAAAGATGAATTCCAGCCCGAATACGGCTATTAGAATCAAGCCTAACGCCTTGAACATACCGTCGAAGAACATCAGCGCAACGGGAATTGCCGAAAAAGCCATAAAGAAAAGGTGCAAAGGAATAAGTATCGCCGAAATCAAAAAGCAATTTTTTACAAGTCCGAAAGGCGAAACCTTGTAAGTGGTGTGCATTACGGACATATTAAGAAACATAATGACGAACAGAACTACGGCTACTGCGCATACGACCTTTGTGAAAGTAGCAAAACCACGGTTGCCGACAAACGCCGAAGATAAATTCGCATAGCTTATTACCATAAAGCCCGCGCTGACTATCACGCCGACGATAAAAGAGAGCAAAATTATTAACCAGTTTTTCGATAAACCCTTTAAAAAATCCTTGAATACGGCAACTTCTTCAAGCCACAAAAGTTTTTTGTTGACTTCGAGAACGCCGGCTAAACCCACGCCGAAAAACGCCATCGCAAGCGGAAAGAACTTAAAAAAGTTTGCGTTTACCGTATATTCTATCTGAGCTTCTATGCCTACGAGCGACGTATAAGGCATATAGCCAATACCCATATTCGCCGAAAACGGCGCAACGCTTATTGCGTAGCTTAACTGACTGAACCGCAAAAGATACAGCAAGATAATCGGCAAAGCAAACAGAACGAGCAACATATTAAGAATAATAATCTTTGAAACGTTCGCCCTGAAAACCTGAAAGCCGAAAGCCCACCTTGAAGCGTTTAAGGTAGTAAACCTCCTTTCCGAGGACCTTCCCTTTTCAACAAGTGCCGAAAACATACTTTTCTTTTCTGCCATATTATATCACCCAAAACGTAAAATTTAAAAATAGTCGAGCTATTTGTTACATAACTACTAATATAATAAACTAAAAATCAAATATTTACAAATAATTTTAGCCCTTGCATATAAAAAACTTTGCATATTTATTTTCAATGTGCTAAAATATTTCATTATAGGTGCTTAAAAGCTTTAAACACTTCTACAATACGATAATTATTAAAGGTAGGTTAAATTATGAATATCGCGGTAGTCGGCTGTACAGGTATGGTCGGCAGAAAATTTATCGAAGTTCTCGAAGAAAAACAATTCAAAGCAGATAACTTTTATATGTATGCTTCAAGCAAGAGCGCCGGCTCTGAGATTACCCTTATGGGCAAATCGTACACCGTAATCGAGCTTAAAAAAGAAAATATCGTCGATAAAAAAATCGATATTGCTCTCTTTTCCGCAGGCGGTTCGGTAAGTCTTGAATACGCTCCCGTTTTCAAATCAATAGGCGCTATCGTAGTAGATAACTCGTCGGCGTGGAGAATGGATAAGGACGTTCCGCTCGTCGTTCCCGAAGTCAACGAAGAAGATATTTTGAAACATAACGGCATCATTGCAAACCCCAACTGCTCAACCATTCAGGCGATGCTCGTTTTAAAGCCGCTCGACGACGCTTTTACTATCAAGCGCGTAGTATATTCTACATATCAGGCTGTTTCGGGCGCCGGCGTCGCCGGATATAACGACCTTAAAAACGGCGTCAACGGCGAGGCTCCTAAAAAGTTCCCGTTGCCGATTTTTTCCAACTGCCTGCCTCATATAGACGTTTTCCTTGATAACGGCTATACCAAGGAAGAAGAAAAAATGGTCAACGAAACCAGAAAAATTCTCCACAGACCCGATATGAAAATCACCGCTACTACGGTAAGAGTCCCCGTTTTCAACGGGCACAGCGAATCTATCAATATCGAGTTTGAAAAACCCGTAACGAGAGAAGCCGTTATCGAAGTTCTTTCAAAAGCCGAAAACGTTATCGTCAAGGACGATCCCAAGAACGCCGTTTATCCGACGGTTCTCGACTGCAACGGTCACGACGAGGTATGGGTAGGCAGAATCAGACAGGACTTTTCAGTTGAAAGCGGCGTAAACCTCTGGGTAGTAGCCGACAATATAAGAAAAGGCGCAGCTTCTAACGCCGTTCAGATTGCCGAAAGAATTATTAAGTTAGGTCTCGTCAAGTAGTTTTTAAAAATCTCAGTTTTAAAGGAATTAAATTATGATTAACGTTTTATTGTGCGGAATATGCGGTCTGATGGGCAAACGCGTTTATATCGCCGCCAACAATAATGAAGATATTAACGTCGTGTGCGGAGTCGATAAAAATTTCAAAGCCGATTTTGAATATAATTGTCCCGTTTACTCAAGTTTTTCCGACGTGACCGAAATAGTTGACGTAGTTATCGATTTTTCGTGTCCCGACGCAATAAACGACGTTCTCGATTTCGTTAAAGCAAATAAATGCGCTCTCGTAGTCGGAACGTCGGGATATTCGTCAAGCCAGATGGAGGCCATCGAAAAGGCTTCGCAATCGGCGCCGATATTTTTATCGACAAATATTTCTTTGGGAGTAAACACTCTGTTCAAGCTGTGCAAAAGCGCCGCTTTGCAGCTTAAAGACTTCGACGTTGAAATAATCGAAGAACACGAAGCTTTAAAATCTACGGCTCCTTCGAGAACTTCCGTTTTGCTCGCAAACGCCATAAACGAAGTTTTAGGTACAAACAGAAAGATTATAAGCGGAAGAAAAAGCAATCAGGAACGCGGTAAAAACGAGATTTGCATACATTCGATACGAGGCGGCGGTATCGCCGGCGAAACGCAGATTATGTTTATCGGTGAAATGGAGATTATCACTCTCACCCACCGAATTCAGAACAAAACCATTTTCGCTAACGGCGCACTCGATATAGCTAAATTCATTAAAAACAAACAACCCGGCACTTATAATCTCGGCGACTACTTCAAAGAATAATTAACCGGGACAAACGCAAAAGGCTGACGGAACCGTCAGCCTTTTATTTTGTCCGAAAATTGCCGTGCCAACGGCAACGTTTCGCAATATTTTAATTTTACTGAAAACGCGAGTTTTTCTTTATACGCAATTCATATAAAACAACGTTGAAAATCCGACGAAAGTCATCGCCAAAACCTGTATCGAATGCGAAATTTTCTTTAAGCCCGCGCCTTTTTTCGAAAATTTTTCGTCTATTTTTCCTATCATTATCGCAAAAGCAAGTATGACGGGCATTACGTATCTGAAATCGAGCGTACAGGTATAAGGCATTTTCAAATAGAACAGCAAGTATGGGACTATCTGCGAAACAAGCAAAAACGCCACGACCGTTACCGTCTTTGAGTTTAAATCGTCGCAGACGAGAATTGATTTTTTGTCTTTCCTGTCGCTGAAATAATAAATTACGGCAAGCAACAGCCCGATAAACGCAAAATACACGAACAAAAGCTCTAAAACGATTGAAGCCAAAGCAAAGCCTTCAGCCTGCCAATAACCGAATTCTCCGAATATCGCAGAACGCACAAGAACGTTCCATACGTTATAGTTGTTAAGAACGCCCGTAACCTCGTCGTAAAAACATCTGACGTATAAACTGCCGAAATACTCTTCGATATTAAGCGTAAAGACGAACCTTCCGAAAAGCGAAGCAAATTTCGTCGATAACGCGCCGTTAAGATAAGGAAAGACGTAGCCGAAGGGCTGATCGAAACGAACGTAAGCGTAAATCTGGAACCACAACCCCAACGGCACGGCGACGACTAAAAAGCTCGCATATTGAACCACCATATCGTTGATTCTCATTGCGCCCGGATTACGCTTGACCGTTTTTATGAATTCAATCAGAAAAACAACCGCAATCGGAAGGCAAATCGTTGCCGAAGACAACTTCGTCATCATTCCGAAACCCACCGATAAGGCGATTAACAGAATGTTTCCGAGTTTTTTATCCTTCCACCAACGTATCGTGAAGTATATTGCCGAAAGGGATAAAAGATAGCTTAAAGGATCGTTGTTGAGCGTTGCGGAAAAAACTATATGTCTCGGAAAAAACGCAAAAAACGCAAAGCAGACCACGAGATTATATCCTTTCAATCCAACCGATTTAAGTATCTTATATCCTACGACCATAGTCAATACCGAATAAAAAACGCTTAAAATCTGACAAGTAGAATAAAGATAGTATCTTTGACTCTGATCCGCAAGATAAGACGGAAAGCCTGCGTCGCAATATTTCAGATAAAAAGCGTCGCCAAAATTGAACGCTTTAACAAAAATCAGAGATAAAACGTGCGTAATACGCATAAATACCGCCTGTAAAAAAGCATTCAGCGGCGGATGATAAAATTGATAATCGTTGGTATCCGGCAGTTTAAAATCCGAAAAAATTTTCCAAGCGTAAGCTTCGTGTCCGTTGCTGTATCTCGTATAGGTATCGTACTGCCTTACCGAAGCGGGCGTCAAAAGCATATAACCTATTCTGACGCCTATTGCGACAAAAAACAAAATCGCAACCGCCTTATACGGCGTCATCTTCTTTTTCAACGATAAATACGCCGAATAAAATATGCCGAAAGCCAGAAACATAGCCGAAACGAATTGCGCAAACGCCCCGTTCCGTATTGCTCCGTATAACGGCTTGAACACCGAAAACAGAACGTAAGTAACAGACAAAATGCCTGCGTATAAGGCGATTGTCAGCAATATTTTCTTTTTTCTATCGACTGTATTACCGCCGAATATAAGGTTCATTTACCTATCCCCCCAACTACTGAAAGTTCAACGGTTGAAAGTTATTTTCCCCGTTTGAAATAAAAAAGATACTGTTGATAAAATCCCGAATTATCCTTAAATCTCTTAGTAAAATAATCGGCTATAAGTTTTCTGTCGGTAAGCGTTCCGCCAAAATCCTGTCGATAAATCTTTTCAACCCAAGTATCAACGGGAAAACTATCCGTACGGGAAAAGCCGAACAGCGAAATGCAATCGCATACCTTGTTTCCGACGCCTTTTAACTTCAATAATTCGATTTTTAATTTTTCGGTTTCAAGCGACGATATTCTTCTGATATAATCGTCGTCCACGATTTCTGAACAGGACGCAAAATAATTTCCCCTATATCCGAAGCCCATTTGCTTGTAATCGGCTTCGCTCAGAGTCAAAAGCTGTCGTCTTGTCGGAAAAGCGTATAAGGTCTCACCTTTAAAATTGAACGGTTCGCCGACTTTGCGACATAGTTTTTCGATGGTAGATTTTATCCTTGGAATGTTGTTGTTCTGGGAAATTATAAATTCAAAAATCGTCTCGAACTTATCCTGCCTGACCAACCTCAGTCCGCACGCGTTATTGACCGCCTCGGTAAGGCAGGGAACGTTTTCGTTGACGGCGTTGCGACAAATTGTCTCGTAATCTCTTTCGAGATCGAAATAGTTGTAAAAATATTCGTCGTCGTCGCTTTCGATAACGGTATAATCTCCCTCGTAATAAAGGTAGCACGCCTTGTTGCGGCTTTGGAGAATATATCCGTCGTTCTTTTTGAAAAATCTGAAAAGCTGCCCGCAGAACAACGTATCTTCGATATTAAAATATTTGCTTCTGAATTTTATCATAAAATATAACCGCCGATAAACGGCGGTTTGTCACTTAGTTTTGAGCGTAAACACTCACTTGTTTCTTATCTTTGCCCAATCTTTCGAATTTTACGACGCCGTCACACAAAGCGAACAAAGTATCATCGCTACCTATACCGACGTTGTTACCCGGATGAATCTTCGTACCTCTTTGACGAACTAAAATGTTGCCGGCAAGTACTTTCTGACCGTCAGCACGCTTAGCGCCTAAACGCTTTGCCGCGCTGTCACGACCGTTACGAGAGCTACCGACGCCTTTTTTATGAGCAAATAATCTGATTAAAAACATATTATTATCCTCCAAAAAATTTGATTAGCCGATTGATGTAATCTTAACGGCTGTAAACGGTTGTCTGTGACCTTGCTTTTTTCTTTCGTTCTTTTTAGCCTTGAACTTGAAAACGATCACTTTTTTAAGTTTAGCCTGTTCGACGACTTCGCCTTCGACCTTAACGGACTTAACTTCGTCGCCGACCTTAATAGCTCCCTCATCAGAAACCAACAATGCGTTGAATTCAACCTTATCGCCTACGTTTGCTTTTAATTTTTCAAACTTTACGACCTGGTTGACTTCGACCTTGTACTGTTTGCTTCCGTTTTCGATGATAGCATACATTTTAATTTACCTCCCTGACCAATCTCGCCGAAACTCAGGCGGTGGTTACACGCTTAAAGCCCATTCCGAGCGGTTCTATGCTACTTTATCACACATTTGCAACTATGTCAATCAAAATGTGAATAAAAAGCAAATTTTTGCAAATATTATTTACATAACACCGCATCAGCGATACAAACAGGAGTATTTATGAGTTTAAACGAAGAAATTATCAATAACGTTTACAAAAATGCGCACATTGCGCTTCAATCCATTTCCAACGTCCTTGACGCCTGCTCCGACGAGGAAATGAAAGCCGAGCTGTTGGACGAATACGACGGTTACGAAAAAATGATCGGAGAAATTTCCAAATTTATGTCTGAAAACAAAATCGAACCGAAAGACAACAACTTTATGAAAAAAGCTATGCTTTTTACTTCGATAAAAATGAATACGCTCTGCGACGATTCCAAGTCGCACATAGCCGATATGATGCTTAAAGGTACCGTAATGGGCATTTCGGAATTGAAACAGATACTTTCGAGAAGCGACGAGGACGTCGATGAAAGAATACTCGATTACGCTCAAAGGCTATGCGATCTTGAAGAAGGATACGAGCAACGACTGAAACAACTTTTATAAATTCCTTCATTCCGTAAAAATACGGAATGTTTTTTTTGCAAAAATTTTTTATCTTGAACTTTAAAGCGCCGTTTCAATCTTAAAATAATTGACAAATGCTTTTGCCGATAATATAATATTAAAGATTAAAATATTGAATATACAGTTTATTTATAATATAAATAGACGAAGGTAACCATTATGAACGAACTTGAAAACAGCAGAAAAACCATCGACGCAATCGATAAACAAATCGCAGAGCTTTTTGAACAGAGAATGGAAGCTGTCGGCGTTATCGCAAAATATAAAAAGGAGCATTCTCTTCCCGTTTACGACAAAACCAGAGAAAACAGCATATTGGATAAAAATCTTTTGCTCATAAAAAACGAGACCTATCGTGAATACTATCACAAATTTATGCAGGATCTTATGAGCGTGTCGAGAATGTATCAAACCCGCCTGACGGAAGGTCTTAAAGTAATTTACAGCGGAACCGAAGGCGCATTCGGCTACATAGCTTCGAAAAAGCTTTTCCCAAACGCAAGCCTAACCGCCTGCGACGATTTTGAAAGCGCTTACAGAGCCGTCGAAAACGGTGAATACGATTGCACGATTTTACCTATCGAAAACAGTTACGCAGGCGACGTAGGAGCCGTTATGGACCTTATGTTTTCGGGCAGTCTTTACGTCAATCAGATTATCGAGCTTGACGTCGTCCATAATCTCATCGCTAAAAAAGGCGCTACCTTAGATAAAATTAAAACGGTAGTCAGTCACCCGCAAGCGCTCGAACAGTGCGAAGATTATATCAAAGCTCACGGCTTAAAAACGGCGTCTTATTCCAATACTGCTCTTGCCGCAAAATACGTTCTCGAACAGTGCGACGACAGCTTTGCGGCAATAGCCTCAGCCGAAACAGCCGAAATCTTCGGTATGGATATTCTCGACAGGAGCATAAACACCGCAAGAAACAACACCACCCGTTTTGCAGTTCTTACGAGAGCTCAGCATATACCTTCGCCGTCAAGCCAGAACGAAAACGAACATTTTATACTCGTTTTCACCGCAAAGAACGAAGCAGGCTCGCTTGCTCAGGCATTGAATATTATAGGCGCGCACAATTACAATATGAGAAATCTGCGCAGCAGACCTATGAAAGAGCTTCTCTGGAACTACTATTTCTTTATAGAAGCCGAGGGCAATATAGGCACGTCAAACGGTCAGCAAATGCTCAGAGAGCTTTCAGCAGTCTGCGCAAGAGTCAAGCTTGTAGGCACCTACAATTAAGGAGCTCTTATGATAATCACCATCAACGTTAACAACAGCGGCTACGATATCGTTCTGGAAAGAGGCGCGCTGAACAAAACGGGCGAATACCTTAACCTGAAAAGAAAAGTCCTTATCGTTACGGATAGCGGAGTTCCCGCCGTTTACAGTGAGACCTTGGCGAAAAACTGCCTGTTTCCCGTAATCGTCACAATAAATCAGGGCGAAGAAAGCAAGTGTTTCGATAATTATAAGGCTTTGCTTTCAAAAATGCTCGAATACTCGTTCACGAGAAAGGATTGCGTTGTGGCTGTCGGCGGCGGAGTCGTCGGCGATCTAAGCGGTTTCGTCGCTTCGACTTATATGCGAGGCGTTGATTTTTACAACGTCCCCACGACCTTTTTATCGCAGGTAGATTCTTCTATCGGCGGAAAGGTAGCCATAGATTTCAACGGTATTAAAAATATCGTGGGCGCATTTTACCAGCCGAAAAAGGTCATAATAGACCCTGACGTTCTCAAAACTCTTTCGCAACGGCAGCTGAGCGCAGGTATTTGCGAATCCATAAAAATGGCGGCAACCTACGATAAGGAGCTTTTTGAAATGCTCGAAGACGAAGACGGCTTCGATAAAAATACGGATGAAATTATCCGCCGCTCATTGCTTATTAAAAAAGACGTAGTTGAAAAAGACCCCACCGAAAAAGGCTTGCGTATGGTGCTGAACTTCGGGCACACGGTAGGTCACGCAATAGAAAGCAGCAAGGCAGGCAGTCTTTTGCACGGAGAATGCGTAGGCATAGGTATGCTTGCACTTTGCGGAAAAGCGGTAAGGGACAGGCTGGTAGATATACTGAAAAAATACCGTTTGCCAACTCAAACGGATTTTGATAAGCAACAAGTTCTTTCCTTTATCATTCACGATAAAAAAGCTACGGCGGACGGCATAAACGTCGTTTACGTCGATAAAATCGGCTCGTTTGAGTTTAAAAAAGCCACTAAGGACGATTTAGCCGGATATTTGGAGAAACTGTTATGAAAAACACCTTCGGTCAGAGCATTACGCTGACGATTTTCGGAGAAAGCCACGGTCAGGATATCGGAGTGGTTATAGACGGCTTAACGCCCGGACTTAACGTCGATAACGACTTTATCGAAAAAAGACTTGCAAAAAGAAGACCTTCGTCCACGATAGACACGGCGAGGCAGGAAAGCGACCGATACAGCATCGTAAGCGGCGTTTTCAACGGCAAAACGACCGGCACGCCGCTTTGTATAGTCATTCCCAACGAGGATACGAAAAGCAAAGATTACGAGAGTATGCGAGGCTTAGCCCGCCCTTCGCACGCCGATTTTTCGGCGCACGTCAAATACCGCGGTTATGAAGATTACCGAGGCGGAGGACACTTTTCCGGACGGATTACCGCAGGACTTGTAGCCGCCGGAGCGATTTTTATTTCAGCGTTGGAAAATCTCGGAATTACTCTCGCAAGCCATATTTTGAGCTGTGAAAACGTCTGCGATTTACCGTTTGGCAACGTAGAGAAAGATATTATAAAATTAAAAAACGCAGATTTTCCCGTTATTGACGCTTCCTGCAGTGAAAAAATGAGCAAAGCCATTACCGACGCAAAATTCAGTCTTGACAGCGTTGGCGGAATAATCGAAACGGCGGTAGTCAATTACCCTGCCGGCGTCGGCGAACCCTGGTTCGACAGCCTTGAAGGCGTGTTGTCTCACGCTCTGTTTTCGCTCGGCGGAGTAAAAGGCGTCGAGTTTGGTCTCGGCTTTGATTTCGCAAAACAGCGAGCAAGCAAGGTAAACGACGCTTTCGCCGTAAATGACGGTAAAATCGTCACGCTGACTAACAATAACGGCGGAATCAACGGCGGTATTTCGAACGGTATGCCTATAACGTTCAGATGCGCCGTAAAGCCAACCCCTTCCATTGCGCAGGAACAGCAAACGATAGATTTTCTAAAAAACGAGAACGCCGTTTTATCCATTAAAGGCAGACACGATCCTGCTATCGTCAGGCGGATTTGTCCCGTTATAGAAAGCGTCACGGCAATGGTATTATGCGATATGCTTGCCGTAAGATTCGGTACGGACTGTCTGTCGGACAGGAGTGAAATCGTATGAATTACGGATTGATAGGCGAAAAACTCGGTCACAGCTTTTCCAAAGAAATACACTCGAAAATCGGTGATTACGATTATCGGTTAAAAGAAATTCCGCCTGAAAAAATCAAAGATTTTTTTTCTCAAAAGAATTTTAAGGGCGTAAACGTCACCATTCCTTATAAGGAGACTATTATCCCCTATCTCGATTTCGTCTCCGAAGGAGCAAAAAAAATAGGAGCCGTCAATACCGTCGTCAATAAAAACGGCAGGCTTTACGGATATAACACCGACTATTTCGGCGCAAGAGATCTGATTTTAAAGTCGGATATTCAGATTAAAGATAAAAAAGTACTCGTTTTAGGCACGGGCGGAACTTCAAAGACGTTAAGCGCAGTCGCTTGGGATCTCGGCGCAAAATGCGTACTTAAAGTATCCAGAAAGGCAAGCGACGGAGCTATTACCTACTCAGAGGCTTACTCCGAGCATACCGACGCCGATATTATAATAAACACGACGCCTGTGGGAATGTACCCGAATACGGAAAGCACGCCGATAGACGTATCGGAATTTCCCGACCTGTCGGGCGTTATCGACGTAATTTACAATCCGTTAAGAACAAAGCTCGTCACGGAAGCTTTAAGCAGAAACGTAAAAGCAACTGGCGGTTTGTTTATGCTTGCAGGACAAGCCGTTTACGCTTCGGCGCTCTTTTTCGGCGAAGAAGTAAACGCCGAAAAAACGGACGAGGTTTATAACGCAATACTAAAACAAAAACAGAACGTGGTGCTTACAGGAATGCCCTCTTGCGGAAAATCTACCGTTGCGCAAGCGTTATCTCAAGCCCTTTCGATGCCTTATTACGATTCGGACGACTTAATAGTTAAAAAAAACCGCCGTCAAATAACGGAAATCTTTGCAGCCTGCGGCGAACAGGCTTTCAGGAATATAGAAAGCGAAGTTATCAAGGAGCTTTCAAAGCTCAGCGGAGTTATAATCGCAACGGGCGGAGGAGCAGTTTTAAACGCTGAAAACGTTAAAGCTCTTAAACAAAACGGCAAGCTGTTCTTTATCGACAGACCGCTCGACAAGCTTATTGCAACGGAAAGCCGACCGCTATCGTCGGATAAACAGGCTTTACAAAAGCGGTTTGAAGAAAGATACCCCGTTTATAAAGCTTGTTGCGATTATGAAATCGACGCAGACTGTCCGGTTGAGGAAGTCGTCGATAAAATAACGAGGAAACTGTAAAATGAAAATTTTAATTATAAACGGTCCGAACCTTAATATGCTCGGCATAAGAGAGCCGGATATTTACGGAAAAAACACTTATTCCGACCTTGTAAACCTTATCACCGCTCACGCCGAAAAAATCGGCGTTTCGGTCAGCTTTTTTCAATCCAATCACGAAGGCGAAATCGTCGATTGCATTCAGAAAGCATACTTCGATAAAATCGACGGAATAGTCGTCAACCCCGCCGCCTACACTCACACCAGCGTAGCTATTCTCGACGCTTTAAAGGCTACGAGCATTCCGACCGTCGAAGTGCATATTTCAGCCGTCAAGAGCCGTGAAAAATTCAGGCAGATAAGCTACGTCGGCTTAGTAGCGATAAAAACTATTACGGGCAAAGGCTTCGACGGTTACATTGAAGCCCTTGACTTTCTCGTAAATCACGTTAACGGATAAACTATGAACGTTCAGATATTAAAAAGCAAGGCTTGCGGTCAGGTTACGGCTCCGCCTTCAAAAAGCTATGCGCACAGGCTGCTGATATGCGCAGGAGTGAGCGACGGAGTCAGCGTCATCGAAAACGTGGCTTTAAGCGACGATATTAAGGCGACTTTAAACTGTCTTTCCGCACTCGGAGTAAAACACGAAATAAACGGCGATACCGTCACCGTTTACGGCAAGGGCAAGAACATTACCGTTGCCGACGCGTTCAGATGCAACGAAAGCGGCAGCACTTTGAGATTTTTTATTCCTATCGCATTGACGAGCGGTGCGGATTGCCGTTTTTGCGGAACGGAAAAACTTATTTCAAGGGGTATAGGCATTTATAAAGACCTGCTTCGAGATTGCGCGGAATTTAATTTATCGCAAACGGATATTCTCGCTTCGGGCAAGCTCGCCTGCGGAAATTACAAAATCAACGGAAACGTAAGCAGTCAGTTTATATCCGGTATGTTTTTTGCGCTCCCGTTGCTTGAAGGCGACAGCACGGTCGAAATAATACCGCCCGTCGAAAGTCGCAGTTATATCAACGTTACCGTTGACGTATTGAAGCAATTCGGTATAGAAATTTTACAAACTTCTCAAAACTGCTATTATATCAAAGGCAATCAGCGTTACAATGCGAGAAATCTTGCCGTAGAGGGAGATTGGTCCAATTCGGCGTTTTTATTAGCTTTAAACGAGCTCGGCGGTAACGTCAGGGTTATCGGACTCAATAAGAACAGCTTTCAAGGCGATAAAATCGTGTTAAAACTGTTCGACGAACTGAATAAAGAGCGCCCCGTTATAGATATTTCCGACTGCCCCGACCTTGCGCCCGTTTTGTTTGCCGTAGCCTCGACAAAAAACGGCGCAACCTTTTCAGGAACGAAGCGACTTGCAATTAAGGAAAGCGACCGTGCAACGGCAATGGCAAAAGAACTTGAAAAATTCGGAATAACGGTTACGGTTGAAGAAAATTCGGTAAAAATATTGCCTTCGCAATTAAAAAAGCCGAAGGTGGCTTTATACGGACACAACGACCACAGAATAGTTATGTCTATGGCGGTGCTTTCAACTTTATTCGGCGCAACCGTTGAAGGCGCACAAGCCGTAAAAAAAAGCTACCCGAATTTCTTCGACGTCCTTCAATCGCTAAACGTGGAGATTAAATATGATACTTGACAAAGATAAAAAAATACTTATAGTAGGACTTGGTCTTATCGGCGGCTCTTACGCCGACTCGTTGCACTCTCAGGGGTATTTCGTCGGCGCAATCGACAGCGACGAAAAATCGATAAGCTACGGCATTGAAAACAACCTTATCGACGAGGGCACTACCGTTGTTTCGGAAGAATTTATTTCCAAGTACGACGTTATCGTATTTGCACTCTACCCCAATATCATCGTCGATTGGATAAAGGACAATCAGCGTTATTTCAAAAAAAACGCCGTCATTACAGACGTAACGGGTATCAAATGCGCAATAATATACAAAATTCAGGAACTTTTGCGCAGCGACCTTGAATTTATCGGCGCACACCCTATGGCGGGAAGAGAGTTTTCGGGCGTAAAATACGCTTCAAAGGATATTTTCAAGCAAGCTAATTACATCATTACGCCAACGTCTAAAAACAGCCACGGCGCACTGATTATCGCTCAGCGTATAGGCGAGCTGCTCGGATTCAGAAAAATCAGCGTTATCACGCCTGAAATGCACGACGAAATGATCGGTTTTTTATCTCAGCTGACGCACTGCATAGCCGTTGCGCTTATGACTTGCAAGGAATCAGAACACCTCGTGGACTACACCGGCGACTCTTTCAGAGATTTGACGAGAATTGCTAAAATCAATGAAAATATGTGGACGGAGCTGTTTAAAATGAATAAGGAAACGCTCCTTAACCAGATGAATTTGTTTATCGACAAGTTCGAATACTTAAAAGACTGCATCGAAAACGACGATGACCAGGCTCTTAAAGAAATGATGCGACTTTCCACTAAAAGAAGATCGCTTTTCGATAAAAAATAATTTCCGAGGTTTCACTGCTATGAATATGGAATTCAAGAGAAAATTACCTGCGCCGCAGGATATTATCAATATGTACCCGCTCGACGAAAAGCTCGTCAGGCAAAAAGCTCAGAACGACGCCGAAATAAAAGCCGTTTTCGAAAATAAGGACGATAGGTTTATCCTTATTATCGGACCCTGTTCGGCTGACAGAGAAGACGCCGTACTCGATTATATTTCCAGGCTTAGAAAGGTTCAGGATAAGGTCAAAGATAAAATACTTATCATACCGAGAATTTACACCAACAAGCCGAGAACTACGGGCATAGGCTATAAAGGAATGCTCCACCAGAGCGATCCGCACGGCTCGCCCGATATGCTAAGAGGTCTTATCGCCATAAGACGCCTTCACTTAAAATCGCTTGAAGAAACAGGTTTTTCCGCGGCAGACGAAATGCTGTACCCTGAAAACCACCGCTACCTTGCCGACTTACTCTCTTACGTCGCCATAGGCGCAAGGTCGGTAGAAAATCAACAGCACAGACTGACTGCAAGCGGTCTCGATTTACCCGTAGGCATCAAAAACCCGACAAGCGGCGACTTGTCGGTTATGATAAACGCTATCACGGCGGCGCAGAGCAGTCACGTTTTCAGTTACGGCGGTTGGGAAGTCGAAAGTAAAGGCAACTCGCTCGCTCACTCCGTTTTGCGAGGCTCGGTGAACAAGTTCGGAAGAACTTCGCCTAACTACCATTACGAGGACCTTATGTCGCTGTGCGAAATGTACGAAAAAAGCGGGCTCAAAAATCCGGCGGTAATTGTCGACGCAAACCACTCTAACTCAGGTAAAAAGTGGGATGAACAGCCGAGAATTACCAAAGAAGTTCTCCACAGCACACGTCTTTCAAACGACATTTTCCGTCTTGTAAAAGGAATTATGATAGAATCGTATATCCTCGACGGCTGCCAGAAAGTAGAAGAAAACGCCTACGGCAAATCAATAACCGATCCTTGCCTTGGCTGGGAAAAGACGGAAAGGCTTATTTACGAAATAGCCGAATTGAGATAATTCATTTCCGAAACAAAACATACCGTTCGCGTCTCATACAAAAAAACGTTGAAATCCGCAGATTGACTTGTCTTTTTTTGCGGATTTTTCGTTATTAGTACGACTTATATTTGCGCCACAATCTCTCGTGTGAAAAAATTATACGGACGACCGATGGTCGCCCCTACGAGGTATCGGTAATTTAGGTATAATGACACCGATATTCACACCGTAATCTCTCGGGCAAAAAAATTATGCGGACGACCGATGGTCGCCCCTACGGGATATCGGATAAATTAAATGTAATGAATTAGGTAATGAAAATGAATAAAAAATTACAAAACCGCAAAAGAAATCGTTTGGAGCATTTCGATTACAATGCTTGCGGAGCATATTTCATAACGATATGCACTTCAGATAAACGCAATTATTTTTGGAATGACGTAGGGGCGACCATTGGTCGTCCCCAAGACATAGAGTTATCTCAATACGGGAAGATTGTTGATGAAGCGATCAACAATATCCCATCCGTTTACCCTGCGTTGAAGGTGGATCATTATGTGATTATGCCCGACCATATCCATTTGTTGCTGATGATTACGGACGACCAATGCCCGTCTCCCGAAGTTTCGGGTGATTTAGATAAAACGACAACAGATAGTTGCTCCACAACCTCTCCGGCGAAACGATTATACAAACAACCGATGGTCGCCCCTACGGGATATCGGATAAATTAAATGTAATGAATTAGGTAATGAAAATGAATAAAAAATTACAAAACCGCAAAAGAAATCGTTTGGAGCATTTCGATTACAATGCTTGCGGAGCATATTTCATAACGATATGCACTTCAGATAAACGCAATTATTTTTGGAATGACGTAGGGGCGACCATTGGTCGTCCCCAAGACATAGAGTTATCTCAATACGGGAAGATTGTTGATGAAGCGATCAACAATATCCCATCCGTTTACCCTGCGTTGAAGGTGGATCATTATGTGATTATGCCCGACCATATCCATTTGTTGCTGATGATTACGGACGACCAATGCCCGTCTCCCGAAGTTTCGGGTGATTTAGATAAAACGACAACAGATAGTTGCTCCACAACCTCTCCGGCGAAACGATTATACAAACAACCGATGGTCGCCCCAACGATATCACGGGTAATACAGCAGTTGAAAGGATACATAACAAAACGCATAGGCTATTCTATTTGGCAAAAACTATTCTTCGATCACGTAATCAGAGACCGACAGGATTATGAAGAACACATAAAATACATCTGTAATAACCCTGCAAAGCTGATACTTCGACGTCAAAACTCTGAGAAAAAGGAGTAATGGCTTACGACGCACTTGCAATGAATACGCAAAATTTTTGATAAACGAAAAAAAGACTTTTACATCAAAGAATTCTGAAACAACACACAAAAAAATCCGTCGCGACAATAAACCGTAACGGATTTTTTGATACTTATTTGAAATCACTACGTCGTTGTGATTTTTTGGTTGGAAGAAATACTAAACGTAATATAGTTATTTTATAAAATCGTTCAAAGTGAGCTTTGCCATTATCTCTTTGAGTTTAGCTTCACGATCTTGATCGAGATTTTTAAAATCGGACAATTTAACGTCGCCGAAATTCAAAAGAAGCTCGTCGAGAGTCTGGCTCGAATGCGCTTGTTCGTCAAAACCGAGCTCCTGCAACGCAACCTTTAACGTCGTGTTTGACAAGTAGTCGCTTACAACGACGTCTCTATGGTCATTTACAAACTGATTCGTTGCCGCAGCTTTAAGCTGTTCGCAAGTGACGTTTATTCCGCTACCAAGCAAAAGCTCATCGAGCTTTGCGCCGCTGTTGGTCAATATTTCAACGGCTAAATCAGACAAATAACCGAAGGTGTGAGCGTTGATATACGATTCGACGTCGCCCAAAAGCAAGGTTTGTTCTTCTTCCGACGCGCTCAATATTCTGTTGATATAAGCAAAGCAAACGCCCCAGGTTTTTCCTTCAACCATCAGATCTTCGCCCATATAAGAATCGAGCTCTTTAACCGTTTCGTAAACGACGTTGACGAGCATATCGTAAACAGCCTGCAACGCTTCTTCGTCGGAAAGATTGAAGAATTGGTCAAGCGTCATACCGTTCGGCAGAGTTTTTACAAACACGAGTTGATATAAAGTCAAATCCGAGTCGGTTACTTCGACGCCAAATATCGGCAGAACGTCTTTAAGGTAAATCTTCGAAAGAACGCTCTTTACCGCCTCAGCGTCGCCTGCTGCGAAACTGTAAATTTCTCCGTAAGTAGAAGTTAATAGCGCGTCGAGCGAAGGATTTATTGAAGATACGACGTCCTTTACCGACTGGGAATAGCCAAAAAGCGTATATAGTCTGGTATCTTTATACGTCTCGAGATCCTCCGGCAACGCTTCGATTTTGCTCTTTCCGTCAAGATTCAGATTTAAAATACCGTTAATCAGACGGTGAGTTTTTTTTCGGTCAAAATTAGTCCGCCACCAGCCGTCGTCATAAAGCGAAAAGCCGAAGCCCTTTTTAAAATCGGTGCTTATTCCGAGATTTTGGTCGTAGCTATCGAGCAGCATATTGAAGACGTCGCCGACCTTGTAATCGGCTGTAACGGTCAGCAAATATTCTTCGAACTTGACGCCGTTATCGGCAAAACGATAATCTTTGATTTCGTTTAAAAGGTTTTCCGAATTGTACATAGTCCTATCGGTTACGCTTGCCGTCAATTCTTCCGTCCCCTGTGAAGACGAAACGCTTTCGTCTGAAGACGTTTCCGCCGATTCCGGCGCGCCTTTCTGACAAGCTGAAAGCGTAAACGCCAGACAAACGAGCAACGATAAAACAAAAATCAAAAATTTAGATTTCATAGTCTCTCCTTTTTCATTATTATATACGACGGCGATTTATTTGTCAAACAGATTGTAAAAATTACAGTAAAAATCGGTGGCAAAACGCCACCGACGCTTGTAAGTCGATCTATAAGCCGAGTTCTGTCGTGTATGACTATTTATCTACGCCTTTTGTCGCCAAAAGGCTCTAGCGACGTTTTGCGAGCGCGCATAGCGAGCAACCTGACAGCGCGCTCCTATCTTGCTTCAGATGGGGTTTACACGGCACCCTTTGTTACCAAAAGGTCGGTGAGCTCTTACCTCGCCTTTTCATCCTTACCCGTAACGGGCGGTTGTTTTCTGTTGCACTTTCCTTAAAGTCACCTTCACCAGACGTTATCTGGCATCCTGCTCTGTGAAGCTCGGACTTTCCTCATTGAACGAAACCGTTCACCGCAGTCATACAACCGACTTACAACGTGATTATATCACAAATTAAGTAAAAAGTAAATCGTTTTATTATTTTTTAGCGCCTTTATAATCTATAGAAAGCACGGACGACTTGAATATTTTTACGTTTCCGTATTTTTCCTTGAAATCGGCAACCGACTGAATAATCAACGACGTCAGCAACGCGGTAAAATCCGCAACCGTTTCGCAGAACAAATAATACGCAAGCGAACCCGGAATGGAATTTATTTCGTTGAGATACACTTTCTCGCCCTTTACCAGAAAGTCGATGCGAATTATTCCGGTAAAACCGTAATCGGAATATATCTTCCTTGAATACTCCTTAATCGTTGCGGTAGCTTTTTTTGATATTTTTGCGGGAAATTGTCTGTTCGTCCCCTGCTTGCTGCCCATATATTTATCGGCAAAAGTCAGTATTTCGTTATAAGTCGTCGGCTTTTCAAGCTCGGAAACGACTACTTTATCCTCAAACGAACAAACGGCGCAGTTTATATCGCAAAAGCCTTCGAGACAGCTTTCGCAAATAACTTCGCTTCCGAAGTTAAAAGCGGTGTTGAGCGCTTGTTTTAAGCCGTTTACGTCGGCGGCTTTGCTTATACCTATGCTCGAGCCCGATAAGCTCGGCTTGACGATTACGGGAAATTCAAGCTTTTTCGTGACTTTGCTTACGGCAACTGCAACGTCGCCGTAAAATTCTTTTCTGTTCAGAAATACGAATTCGGCTTGCGGAATATCCCTTATTATCCGCTTGCTTTTTACCTTATCCATCGCAAGCGACGAGGAAAACATATCCGAACCGACAAGCGGTATTCTGTTGATCTTAGTCAATGCAAAAAGCGTGCCGTCTTCGCCGTTTGTGCCGTGAAGAGCGTTTATCGCACAGTCGATTTCGCAATACCTTTTAAGCTTTAATTTCTTTCGGTAGTATAAAACCGGTTCGCTGTTCAATAACGTTACTTCTTTAAGCTTTTTAAAATCGGGATCTTTAAAAAATTCTATATTTTCAAGCGCCTTGCCCGTGTAAAACCTTCCGTCGGTATGAATATACACGGCTATCGCATTGAAACATTTTTTATCGAGTGCGTTTAAAACAAACACGCCCGTCAGAACCGAAATGTCGTGCTCGTTTGCTACTCCGCCAAAAAATACCGCTATATTTTTCATATAAAAAACCTCATAGCTATACTATGAGATTTTATCGAGTATTGTTAAATTATCTTAATTTACGAAAATTTATCGGGCAAATCGTTTTCGAACAGCACCACGTCGCCTTGTTTGACTATCTCGTGAAGATGCGTTTTTGCTTCTTCAAACGTTTTTGCAATAAAAATATCGTCGTAATTAAACCCGCTTCTTAACATTCCCTGCTCAATCGCAACGGCGTTTGAACCGACCAATATAGCCTTATCGAAACACTCTGCAATCGCCGAGCCGAACGCTACGTTTTCTTCGCTTTCCTTAAATCCCAGCTCAACCAGCCCGGGCGTCAGTATTATTTTTCTGCCGCCGAAGGCTTTTACCGTTTCGATTGCGCACCTTGCGCCGACGGGATTGGAATTATAGCTGTCGTCGATAACCGTAACGCCGTTGGATTTTGTCACGCTCAACCGATGCTCTATTCTTTCAATCTTCGATATTCCGTTTATAATTTCTCCGACGCTCAGACCTAATTTATAGCTCATAAGCGAAGCGATGACTATATTCAAAACGTTGTGTTTGCCGAGCAGCTTTGTATAAGCGGCTCTTTTCTCACCGCCTATGCAAAGAGTAAATGCGGTGCCCTCGTCGGTGAGAACCAAATCGGTTGCGTAACAATCGAAATTCTCGTTAAATCCCGCGGAAAGAATGGTCTTGCCCTGAATATTTCGCAACGACGCAGTAACCGCGTTGTCGCAATCTAAAACCACGATATCGCCTTTCAGATATTGAATAAGCTCGGATTTAGTCGCTTTTACGTTTTCGAGCGTTTTAAAGGTCTTTAAATGCTGACCGCAAATACCGCCGACAATGCCGTAATCAGGCTCGACCATAAGGCACAGTTCCTTTACGTCGCCTTTATGCTTTGCTCCCATTTCCACGATAAAGACGTCGTAGCTGTCGTCAATTTCCTTGACGGCAAGAGCTATTCCCATCGGCGTATTATATGATTTAGGCGTTGCGTAAACCTTGTATTTTTCAGAAAGAATGGTGTTTAACACGTTCTTTATAGAGGTTTTGCCGTAGCTTCCCGTAACGGCGATTTTTTTTACGTTTTTCAGGCTTCTTAGCTTTTGCTCGGCTATTTTTTTATGCCTTTTGTAAAGCAGCTTTTCGCATGGCTTTATTATCACGTTAGATATTGCGAGTATGTACGGCGTAAAAAACACGAACAAGCACGCAAGGCTTAATCTTAAAGACGTGAAAATATTGTCTTTGAAGATTGCAAAAAAAACTACGTTAATCAGAATAACGAATATAAAATTACAAAGCGTATTTAAAACGAAATTGCACGCAACCAGCCTTTTTACTCGGTTGGTCACGACGAGCTTCTGCCTTTTCTTCATCTTCCTTTCCGCAACGACAAACAGCATTGTGAAAAAAGCGAAGAATATAAAGCCCAAACAGCAAACGACGGTATTTTTCAAAAGGTACACCGCCGCCTGAAACAGACAGGTTGCCAAAAACGAAAGCAGACAGCACATAAGCAGCCTTGAACGGAAAATATTGCCTTTTTGACGCAACCAATCGAGATAATCGGCACTTTTATAGCCGTTTTGCTGTAAAATCTGCAAAAACTTAGGCAAATACAAAATCTGCACAAGTGCGAATATTACCGAAATCAACAGCGTTGCAAGTATATAGCGACTTGAAAACAAATCGTTTAACGAATTAATATTTTCGAGATATATCATTTAATAAAAATTCCTTTACGAGAATATTGAAATATTGACTTTTATCCAAAAACGCGAAATGTCCGCAACCGTTCATCACGATAAGCGTACTGTTTTTCAACAGCTTATTCAGCCGTTTTGCCATATAAAGCGGCGTTTCTTTATCTTCGCTGCCTTCGATTATCAAAACCTGGTTTTCTATCTCGCCAAGCTTTTTATCGAGATGCTCGTTGACTATCGTTTTAAAGCTTTCTTTCATAACGCAGTCGAGCGATTGATAATCCTTTGAACCGAGATTTTCCATTTTTCTTTTCAGCACGTTTTTAGAAAATTTATACCAGGCTATCTTTAATCGGGTTTTCAGCTTCTTTTTCGGTCTGAGTCCGGCAGGTCCCGTCAGAACGACCTTATCGACCTTGTCGCATTCGGGCAAAGCCTTCAACAGCACTCTCGCGCCGAAAGAATGCGCAAGGCAGTAAATTTTATCGTCGTTCAGCTCGTTAATTACGCCGAGCAAACTTTTTTTATAATCTTCGAGCGAATACGGGTAAGGCATTTTCTGACCGCCGAAGCCTGTAAAATCAATGGCGACGACTTTAAAAAATCTTGAAAAGTATTCGATCTGACTTGTAAAAATCTCCTTGCTGCAAAGGTATCCGTGAAGCAAAAGCAAGGTTTTACCCTTGCCTTTTACGACAGCGTTGAGATTGTTTATTTTCATTTATACTTTAAGCAACTTTTGCATTATAATCGCATCTTCGGTGTTTTCGTAATACTTTTTTCTTACGGCAATCTGTTGAAAGCCGAATTTTTTGTATAAATTTTGCGCAATCAGGTTGGATTTTCTCACTTCGAGAAAAATCTTTTCCGCGCCGCTTTTCATATAATGAGCCAACAGCTTTGTCAGCAACGACTCGCCGATTTTTCTCCGACGAAAATCCTTATCGACGGCAACGTTTAAAATATCGACGTCCCAATTATTGAAGATCGAGCCGATATACCCTACCACCTTATCGCCTTCCGTTGCGACGACGCCGTAAAAATTGTTTGCGCCGACGACGGAATCGAGCATATTGAGCGTCCAGGGCGTTTTGAAACAATCTCGCTCTATACCTTCGATTTGCCCGTTAAACGACTTATCCCACTCCGAAAAGGTCACTTGCGCCCCTCCTCGGCTTGACTCAGCCTCAGATAAAAAGGTTTAACTTCGTCGCTATCGACTGCTTTCAAGTAATTTTCTTCAACGAAATTTTCAAGCCCTTGACAAACGTCTGCAACGGCGACTGAAAGCGACGGTATTTCTTCAAACGAGAAAAGCCTATAACCTTCTATCTTTTCAAGCTCTCTTATATTCAAAAAACAGGACTGTAAAGTAACCGTGCGGTCGGTATATCCGCAAACGTAAAAATTATCGTGGTTTGCATTGACGACGGCAAGGATTTTACTTTCGTTTACAGAATATGAAATGACGTCGAAAGAAGTTACTTGCAGTATTTTTTTACCGAACGGTGCAACCAGTCCTTTTGCAGAAGCAACGCCTATACGAATGCCCGTAAACGAGCCGGGCCCGGTGACTACGGCGCAAAAATCTATATCCTTTACTTCTAAACCGACTGCGGATAAGGTTTTTTGTATCTCGTCCATAAGCAAAACCGAATGCGACGTAGCGCATTCGCTTATAAACGTTTTCTTTTCCCTTTGCCCGTTTTTTGCAATGACGGTAAGATAAGTCGAGCTCGTGTCGAACGCAAGATATTTCACAGCTCTATTCTCCTTTCGTTTTCGCTTAAAATGGTTATCTGAACTGTTTTGCAGTTTGTCGGCAATACGGATTTTATGTTATCCGACCACTCTATCACGCAGACGCCGTCTGCGTAAAAATAATCCGTAAGTCCCAAAGCAGCCGCCTCCGCACCGCTTGTCAGCCTGTAACAGTCGTAATGATATAACGCGCCGTTATAATCGTTCATATACGCATAGGTGGGACTGGTTATATTATCCGTTATGCCAAGACCTTTTGCCAAACCTTTGGTAAAAGCCGTTTTGCCTGCGCCCATATCGCCTTGAAGCAAAACTACGTCGCCTTTTTTCAGCGTCTTTGCGTAACGCTCGGCAAGTATTGCCGTTTCCGAGGGACTTTTAGTTAAGTATGCGCCGTGTCGGAAATTCGTATCCGCCGTAAAATCGGTCGGGCAAAATTGCTTTTCCATATAAAAATCCTTAAAATCGTTTATTGATAAATTTTAATATAATCGGCAAACGGTGTCAAGCGAAAGACGTTCACTCTATAAATAACTTATGGCTTTTTATCGTTACTCCGGACTTTTGAGATATGTAAAAATCCAAAAATTTCAAGGCGAATTTTTCGGTCGAAGCGTCGGAGACGGGCGTGTTTTGCCACTCCGCGCCGCTCTTTACGGCAGATGATATTTCCCTTAACGCTTCATAGGTCGAAAACCTTATTTCCGTATCGAGCGCACTGCAACAATCCGCGCAACGGGTAACGCCGTCGTCAAAGTTGAAAAACGCTCTTTTCGTCAACGGCTTTCCGCAAGCGGAACAATGCGAAAAATCAAGCTCGTAGCCCGTATATTTCAACGCTTCCAGATAAAAGCGGACGAGCACCGACTTTGGCGAAACCGAAGCTTCGTTCAGCGTTTTTAAAGCGTTTACGAGCGCAAGGAACAGGTCGTAAGACTTCATTCCGCTGAACATAAATTTGTTGACGAACTCCGCGCAGGAAAAAGCCGCGTAATACTTGACGTAATCGAGTCGTATATTATAAAAACTGTCTATCTGGCTTACTTCGGTAACCGTTCTTCTGCCCGACTTTTCCACGAGCGAATACTCGCCAAAACAAAAAGGCTCGCCTGCAAATTTCAATTTGGCGCCAGCCTTTTTTACGCCTTTGAGATTTGCCGAAACGACGCCGTTTTCCAGGGTGAACAACGTCAGTATTATATCGTTATCTTTGTAAGGCGCAGTTTTTATCACTATCGCATTGTATTTCTCTTCCATAATCAATCGATATCTTTAAATTTTTTATACAGCATATAATAGCCGATTTTTCCCGTTCTTTCGAACAGCTTCCACAAAATATCTTCCGGTTTCTCTTTCATATAAAGCTCCCTGAAAATATTTTGCCGATAAACTTGAAAGTTATGTATAATCAATAGAAGTTTTCGTCGCTGTAACCGAAATCTTTGAGCCTTGAGGGATTGTTGCGCCAATCTTCTTTAACCTTTACGAATACCGTAAGAAAGACTTTCGCGTCGAGAAACTTTTCCATACTTTGCCTTGCGAAGGAATTAATTTCTTTAAGGCGCGAACCGCCTTTACCTATGATAATCGACTTATGGTTGGGTTTTTCGCAAACTACGTCGAGATTGACGTCGTAAACGCCGTTAGGCGTCTTTTTGAACTCGTTGACGATAATCGCAACGCCGTGAGGAATTTCCTTGTCGCATTTCAACAAGATTTTTTCACGCATAATTTCGCTTATCATAAATTTTTCAGATTTATCGGTAACGATATCGTCGCCGTAAATCTTTTCGCCCTCGGGCAATACCTTTAATATCTCCTGAATGAGTTTTTTAAGGTTTTTACCCTTTCTCGAAGATACGGGAACGACGGTCAGGTTTTCAAATTCGTTAAACTTCAAAAGCTCTTCTAAAAGCTTGTCCTTAGGCATAATGTCTATCTTGGAAAACACGCATATCAACGGTACGTTGTAATTAATATATTTCCTTAACAGGTCGAGATCGCCTTCCTTTATTCCCTCGTGTCCGTCGATGACGAAAAGTATCAGATCGACGTCCTTTGCCGCCGTTTCAGTGCTTTTCTGCATTCTTTTGTTCAGCAGGTTGGAAGCCTTGTACAAGCCCGGGGTATCTTCGAAAACTATCTGATAACCGTCGCCGTTCATAACTCCCATTATTCTGTCTCTCGTCGTCTGCGGCTTGGGAGAAACGATAGCTACTTTTTCGCCTACCAGAACGTTTACCAAGGTTGATTTTCCTGCGTTAGCTCTGCCAACGACCGCAACTATTCCGCTTTTCATCTCGTAACTCCCAGCTTATGAAGAATTTCTTCTTCCTTGATTCGCATTTCCTTTTTATCTTCTTCCGTTATATGATCGTAGCCGAAAAGATGTAAAATACCGTGAACGAGCAGATAATTTATCTCCCTTTCAAAGCTGTGACCGTATTCGGCTGCCTGTTCTCTCGCCCTGTCCGGACAGATGGCTATATCGCCTAAAAACAAGGCTTTTTCATCGTGGTCGTAGTCGTTTAAAAAATCACTCGTTTTTATCGTTTTCCCCCTGACGTTATCGAGCGTAGGAAAGGATAAAACGTCGGTAACGGAATCGACGTTTCTGTTTTCCCTGTTTATTCTGCGTATCTCGTCCTGCGAAACAAAAGTAAGGTCGATATACATTTTTACTTTTTGTTTAAGCGCGTTTTGTACGCACAGAGCGACTTTATCCAAATCGATAAAAGCTTCTTCGCTGTATATTCTGAGTTTTTGCGTCATTACTGCTCACCTTTATTATCTGCCGTTTTTTTGTTTTTGCTTGTTTTTGAGTCAGTCTGTTCGCCGGAGGCGGAACCGACCGAAGAACCGAAGGACGAGTGGTGACCGATTTTGAGTTTCGGGTAGTTTATTCTGTCGTGATAGACGCCCGTCAGACTATCTACGATAGTGCTTCTTATAATATCTATATCTTTCATAGTCAGATTGCAGTCTGCAAACTGGTCGTTGTTCATTCTGTCCTCGATAATTTTTCTGACTACGTTTTCAACGTTGTCGTGAGAGCGTTTATCGAGCGCGCGAACCGCCGCCTCGCATCCGTCGGCAAGCATTATTATCGCCGCAATATTGGTCTGCGGTTTCGGTCCCGGATAAGAAAAGTCGGCAATATTGACTTCGCCGTCGGTAAATTTCTTAGCTTTTATATAAAAATACTGTATTGGCAACGTGCCGTGATGCTCCCTTGCCACGTCGGCTAAAATCTGCGGCAAATGATGTTTACGGATAAAATCGTAGCCGTCTTTGGTATGCGACCTAATTATTTCGGTCGAAAGCTCGGGAGTCAGTTCGTCGTGCGGATTTACTCCGTGCTGGTTCTCGGTAAAGTAATTAGGCTGTTTGAGTTTTCCCATATCGTGATAATACGCCGCGGCTCTTGCAAGAAGCGCATTTTCGCCGATAGCGGTTGCGCAGGATTCGGCAATGGAAGATACGACGAGGCAGTGGTTGAACGTGCCGGGAGCTTCGTTCCTGAGTCTCATAATAAGCTTGGACTTGTGGTCGGTAAGCTCTGCAAGACGATAGCTGGTTACGATATTGAAAAGCGACTCGAATATGGGTACGACCGCCATCATATAAACGGCGGAGGTCACGCCCGAAACAAGGCCGTAAGTGAAATACTTTATGACGTCGGCAAATTTCATCGACGTATCGAACTGTACGACGAAAATAGTCACTATTACAGGCACGGATATTACGAAGCCCTGAACGAATACTTTGATTCTCGAACCGACTCCGTCTACAAGATAAATTCCGAACACGCCCGAAACGCAACCTATAACCAGCGATAAGTACATAGGCGTTTCTCTTAAAAGCGTGCTTCCGGTCAGATCGCAAATAAGAACGTCAACGGAAAACTGTATCAGACAGAAACAGAAATGCAGAAAAAACGCCGATTTTTTATTTATCAACGTAAGTATCAGCAAGGCGCACATCGCCATCGGCCTTGCGTAGATATGAATGTATTTCGAGGTTATGACGGAAACTATCAGAGAGAATTCCATTACCACGAAAATAACCATAATATTCTTCGGTTTCATCAGGTAATCCCGCATCTCGTGATAGAAAAACAGGTACACGGAAACCACGATAACCGCACAGGTTATCAACGTATATACCAGCATATTGACGTTGCGGTTAGACAGGCTTATATTATTCCGGAAATACTGCACGAATCCGTCTATCATCGAGGTCGTTTCGTTTCCGCTGAACAACATTACCGAGCCCAACACAAGCGCGCTCAATATCAAATAGTGCATAACGAAATTCAGAATTGTAACGAAATAATCTTTTTTCGTCCACTGAATCTGTTTTTTGTTGTATGAAATAAACATAATTTCCTCTGTTTTTAAAGATGATCTGTTTTACTTTTCGGTACGGCGGTTTCTTTCTTCGTCTTTCGTGTACGCCTTGATAATCTCCATAACCAGCGGATGACGAACTACGTCCTTGTGGCTGAGATTGATTATCTTTATATCTTCTACGTTTTCAAGAACCTTGATTGCGTGTTTTAATCCGCTCTTTTTGCCGTCCGGCAAATCTATCTGCGTGACGTCGCCCGTGACTATCATACGGCTTTTATCGCCCATACGGGTTAAGAACATCTTCATTTGCTCCTTGGTCGTATTCTGTGCTTCGTCAAGTATAATAAATGCGTTGTTGAGCGTTCTGCCACGCATATACGCAAGCGGCGCAATCTCGATTACGCCCCTTTCGATGAGTTTCTGGTAGGTTTCAAGACCGAACATTTCCTGTAAAGCGTCGTATAACGGACGGAGATACGGATCGACCTTGGACTGCAAATCTCCCGGCAAAAATCCTAATCTTTCGCCGGCTTCAACGGCAGGTCTCGTCAGAATGATCTTTTCTATCTCCTTGCTCTTGTATGCGGAAACCGCCATCGCAACCGCAAGGTAGGTCTTTCCCGTTCCGGCAGGACCTACGCCGAAAACCACGGTGTTGTTTTTTATGGCGTCAACGTAAGCCTTCTGACCGATTGTTTTGCATTTTACCGGCTTTCCCCTCGAGGTTATGGCGATAACTCCGCTCATAAGCTTCTGAACGTCGCCTATTTTGCCTTCCTTTGCGAGTTCGACGCAATAAATTATCCTCGATTTATCTATGCTCTCGCCCGTCTTGATGACTTCGAGCAACTCCGTAACGACGTTTTTGGCAAGCATAACTTCGTTTTCTTCGCCGACAAAAGTTATTAAGTCGTTTTCAACGTATATGGTCGTTCCCGTTTCACGCATTAAAATATTCAGGTTTTCGTCGAACGAGCCTAAAAGGCTTTGCAGCTCTATCACGCTACCGACTTTGAGTTTTTCAGTAAATTTTTCCAATTTATTCTCCGCTTTTTTTACTTTTTCGAAAATCAGTTTCCGATACTGACGAGATACGTTACGGTGACGGCAAGATTGACGCCTTCGCCTATAACCGTCTTTTCCACTTTCCGATCTATCACGTTGTCGCTTCCGCACATAAAAATTGCGCTCGCTACGGCGTCAGCCACGTTTTTTGGGCTGTCGGAATCGTATGCCCGTTCGTAAAAAAACTGTTTTTTTACGACCACCGTTCCCTGCGCGTAGGTTGAAAAAATGTTTTCGCCGACTTTAAATATACCTTCTATCAGCTTGTCGCCGATTTCCACCCTGTCGCCGACGTTCTTTACAGCCGTTCCGCGGTAAACCGTCACGCTGTAAATTTCTCCGCTTTCGTCCGACACCAAATCTCTGCTCGGTTTCACCGCAATCTCGCCTGAGCGCTTGTCGTAAATTTCTATTACCAATCTGTTGGAAATTTTCTTTACGTCAACGTAGCCTATATCTTCGTAAGAAGAAAACAAACCGTCCTTGATTAGCGCAAGCTGCCCGTCTTCTATCGGTCGGTATTTACGGATATTGAGTTCGGACAAAACGCGGTTTACGTCGTCGCCGTTGACCTTTGTCTGTCCCTTTATCTCAAAGCTGAAAAACAGCTTATCCGCAAAAGCAAGAACGAAAAACGACAGGAATATGCAAATGAAGAAAACGCACCTTTTTTTCAGCGTTAAAACAATTCTGTATGGCAACGATACTTTTACCGTTTGATTATACCACATATCGTTAAAAAATGCAAAAACTTTTTTATTATCTTTCGGCGATATGCGTATAATCGTTTCCTTTTCGCCGCAACTTTTAAGTTTCAACACTTTTATTTTGTGCTTTTTGAGCTTTTTAAGCAAAATATTACGGTTTCTTCCCGTCATTTTGACGTCGATATAAAACAAATTCATTTACTCACCCTGTTTACGCCGGTTATTTTTCCGTTTACGGCAACGTCCCTGTCCTCGTACTTTGCAACGCTCAATCCGCTACCCGATATTTCAAGCCGACAGCTTTTGAACGCAAGCACGATATTTTTGTCGTCGAAGGCGACGATTTCCTTGACGTTGAGAAAATATCCGCCTACGCCGTCGATAATCCTGTAACTGAAATCGGCTTTATCGTTTTTGAAAAATTCTAAAATATCTTCTATAAAGTCCATATTGCACCATCGTAATTATATGTTTCTGAGTTTTTTCTTATGTTTTTACCTCAATAAAAAAGACTGAAAACCTGACGCATACTATTATTTTTTATAAAATTAGCAAAATGACGTTTGAAAATAGTGACAAACTCGTCGAATTGGTTTATAATCTATGAATAAATGATTTTCGGCTTTCGCCTTGGGAGTTTTTTCTATGGATATGCTCAGAGTTGAGAAAAAATGGCAGAAATATTGGGAAGAAAACAATATTAATAAATTCGACGAATCCAAAACCGATAAAAAGTTTTATTGTCTTGAAATGTTTTCTTATCCGTCGGCGGCTAAACTGCACGTCGGCCACTGGTATAACTACGGTCCTACCGACAGCTACGCCCGCTACAAAAAAATGAAAGGCTACGCAGTTTTTCAGCCTATGGGCTTTGACGCTTTCGGTCTGCCTGCTGAAAATTACGCAATCAAGACGGGCGTACACCCGAAGGATTCCACCGTTAAAAATATCGAAACGATGGAAGTGCAGTTGAAAAATATCGGCGCAATGTTCGACTGGTCGAAGGAAATCAAAACCTGTATGCCCGATTACTACAAATGGACTCAGTGGCTGTTCTTAAAGCTTTATGAAAACGGTCTTGCTTACAGAAAGGAAGCTCCCGTAAACTGGTGCCCGAGCTGTAACACCGTTTTAGCCAACGAACAGGTCGTCGACGGCGCCTGCGAGCGTTGCGGCTCCACCGTCGTTAAAAAGGACCTTACTCAATGGTTCTTTAAAATCACAAAATACGCAGAAGAACTGCTTCAAAAACTCGACGAGCTCGATTGGCCCGAAAAAACCAAGTTTATGCAGAAAAACTGGATAGGCAAATCCGTAGGCGCAGAAGTCAGCTTTAAAATCGACGGATCGGACGAAGAATTTAAAGTCTTTACCACCCGCGCCGATACGCTTTTCGGCGTATCCTTCGTGGTGCTTGCGCCCGAACATCCGCTCGTTAAAAAATACGCTTCAAAAGAACAGGAAAGCGCAGTTTTAAAATATATAGAAGATACTTCTAAGGTGAACGAGATAGACAGGCTGTCTTCTACAAGGGAAAAGACGGGCGTATTTATCGGCGCGTACGCAATCAATCCCGTAAACGGCAAGAAAGTGCCTATCTATGCGGCTGATTACGTTTTGTATAGCTACGGCACAGGCGCAGTTATGGGCGTTGCAGCTCACGATGAAAGGGATTATCAGTTCTGTCTTAAACACGGTCTCGATATTATAAAAGTCGTCGATAACAAGGAAGGCAACGCAGAGATTCCGTATTGCGAAGAAGGCTATCTCGTAAACTGCGGAGAGTTCGACGGACTTTTCGGCGAAGAAGCAAGAAAAGCTATTATCAACAAACTGAAAAGTCAAGGCAAGGGCGATTTCAAGGTCAATTACCGTCTGAGAGACTGGCTTGTTTCCCGTCAGAGATATTGGGGCGCGCCTATCCCCGTCGTTCACTGTCCTGAATGCGGTATAGTACCCGTCCCCTACGATCAGCTTCCCGTAGAATTGCCTTACGACGTCGAATTTAAACCCGACGGCAAATCGCCGCTTGCAAAGCACGAAGGCTTTATGCACACCAAATGTCCTAAGTGCGGCCACGACGCTTTAAGGGATCCGGATACGCTCGATACCTTCGTATGCTCGAGCTGGTATTATCTCAGATACCCCGACGCCCACAACGACAAAATGCCTTTCGATCCGGAAATCATCAATAAAATGTTACCCGTCGATAAGTACGTCGGCGGTCCCGAACACGCTTGCATGCACTTGCTCTACGCGCGATTTATCACTAAGGCTTTAAGAGATATGGGCTATCTCAAATTCGACGAACCGTTCAAATCGCTTACTCACCAGGGCATCATCTTAGGACCTGACGGCAACAGAATGTCCAAGTCGCGCGGAAACGTCATTTCCCCCGATTCTTACGTCAGCGTTACCGGCTCGGACGTTTTCAGGCTTTACCTTATGTTCGGCTTCAATTACACTGAAGGCGGTCCCTGGAACGACGACGGCATTAAATCGATAACCAAATTCCTTGACAGAATCGAAAAGTTGAGTCAAACGGCATTTTCTTCAAAACCGGTGCCGACCCCCGTAACCGCAGATGAAAAGGAATTGAATTACGTTCTCAACAACACCATAAAATCCGTCGATAAGGATATGGAGGTATTCTCTTTCAATACCGCTATCGCAAGGATTATGGAGCTTGTAAACGCACTCAAAAAATACGAAAGTCTCAATAAAGGCAACACCGAATGCTTCCGCAACGCAGTTCTGACGCTCGTAAAATTGCTTGCGCCATGCGCTCCGCATTTCTGCGAAGAGCTATTTGAACAATCGGGCGCAGACCACTCGGTATTTCTCGAAGACTACCCCGTTTTCGATCCAAAAGCTCTCGAAAAAGACGAAATCGAATACGGCATTCAGTTAAACTCTAAAATCCGTTTAAAACTTATGCTTTCAAGCTCGCTCAACCCAAAAGAGATTGAGGAAAGCGTCTTGAATAACGATGAAGTCAAAGCCATTTTAAACGGCGCGACGCCAAAAAAAGTGATAGTTATTCCCAAACGCCTGGTAAACGTTATCGTATAACGGAACGTAATACCGTTCTGAATTAAAAATTCAAATCAAAATCCGTCCGCTGCAAACTCCTTGTAGCGGACTTTTTTTTTGACTGCGCTTTTAAAACTCAAAAACCGCCCGTGAATAGCTAAAAAAATATATATTTTGTTAAATGTTGAATTTTCACTTGCGTAAATCTTCAAGTTGTGCTATTATATTTAGGTACTAAGAATTACGGCATCATGGTCAAGCGGCTAAGACGCCGCCCTCTCAAGGCGGAATCCGGGGTTCGATTCCCCGTGGTGCTACCAAAAAACTTTTTTAGGCCTTTGCTTAAAAAAGTTTTTGATTTTATCCCCTTTCGGCATTTTGTAAAGGGTTGAAAACTAATAATATGAGTATCAGGATTAAAAATTAAGCTAACTTTTGGTCTGACCGACTTTAAAATACGTTGATACACGGTTTAAGGCCTGATAAATTAAGCAGAATTTTGGAGTTCTGATATTTTTATTTATATCAACTTGATAAGGAGAATCGATATGAGAGACAAATGGAACAGCAGAGCCTCTTTTATCTTGGCGTCAATCGGTTCGGCGGTAGGTCTCGGCAACGCCTGGAGATTTCCCGGACTGTGCGCTAAATTCGGCGGAGGAGCATTCCTGATAGCCTATATCATCTGTATGGTCGCAATCGGAATTCCGCTACTTATGATGGAAATTGCCATCGGTAGAAAGGCTCAGGGCGGAGCGCCCAAGGCAATGAGAACCATCAACAAAAAAGCCGAGCCTGTCGGCTGGGCGGCAACCGCTAACGCTTTCGTTATTTTAACCTATTACGCAGTCGTTTTCGCCTGGTGTATTATGATGGTATTCATCAGCTACAAATTCGCAACGACGGCAAGTACGCCGGAAACGGCTTCAAAGCTTTGGCAAACCACTATCGGAGCAACGTTCAACACTTCGTTTATCGGCGAAGGCGGAAACATAAAATTATTACTCGTCGTTTGTCTCGGAATAGCCTGGGCTTTGATTTACGGTTGCATCAGAAACGGCGCTTCGCAGGTCGGTAAAGTAGTTAAATATACCGTTTTTCTGCCCGTTTTGATGCTGTTGATACTCGCAGTCAAAGGATTTATAGGCAACCCCAATCTCGGCACAGCGTTAAAAGCGTTGTTTATCCCCGACTGGACCGCTTTCGGCGACGCAAAATTATGGATTAACGCTGCCGGTCAATCTTTTTACAGCCTGTCGATAATGATGGCAATTATGTTCGCTTACGGCTCGTATTTGCAAAAAAATACGAACATTGCGGTAGATTCAATAATAATCGCATTCAGCGATTTAGCTATTTCGGTGCTTTCGGGTATAGTTTTGTTCACGACTATGTACGGCGTAGGTATGACGACGGCCGATATGTCCGCATCGGGAATTTCCACCGCATTTATAATATATCCTACGGCTATCGTAGGGCTTACGGGCGTCGGTTGGGTAAACGCAATTTTCGGTATCGTATTCTACTTTATGCTCTGTACTCTCGCAATCGATTCGGCGTTTTCCATTCTCGAAGGCGTAGCCACTGCCGTTTCGGATAAATTCCGCTTGAATAAACGTAAAACTACGCTTACAATCGCTATCTTTGCAGGTATTATTTCCATTATTTACATAACGGGCGCAGGCGTAGGCTGGCTGGATATCGTCGATAACTGGACTAACCAATATACTTTAATCGTCATCGGTATTATCGAAACGTTCATCGTCGGTTGGTTCTTTAAACCGCAAAAGGTTCTGGACGAAATCAATAAAAATACCGACAAATTCAAAATGCCTAAGTGGTGGTTCATTTCTTCCGTAAAGGTCGTATCGCCCCTTGCATTGTTCGGTCTGTTCGTGTGGCAAATGATCGTTCTTATCAAAAACGGTTTCAGATACGATCCAAGTTACAACGTAGCCGCTGAAATTATTGCAGGCTGGTTGGTAATGGCTTTGGTATTCGCTTCCGGATTTATTATCAAACTTATTTGCAACAAGACGAAAAAGGGACGGGAAATAACTGCGTTGGAGCTCAACGAACCGACCTGGGATCAGATCGAAGATTAACTCAATACAAACGAAAATACTCCGAGATATTCGGAGTATTTTTTTGTCGTAAATTTGCCGTTTTTGTCGTTTAACCGACTTATTTAAGGGCTTATTTATAAAATTCTGTACGGGGAGTACGCTTGAAAAGCTGCAATAATTCGTCGTTCCAATTTTTCTTTTCAAACAATATGTTATAGATACAATCGGTTATCGGTAAATCAACGTTATACTGTCCGGCAAGCTTTTTCATTGCCTTTGCGGTCATAACGCCTTCGGCAAGCTTTGAAAAGCTTTCGCCTTTAACGTAGGCTTCTCCGAACCTGCGGTTATTGGAAAATTCCGAAAACAGAGTCGTTTCGTAATCGCCAAGGTGACAAAGCCCGAAAGCCGACATTTCGTTGCCGCCCATAGCTTTAATGAGCCTTGCTACTTCCCTTGCTCCCCGAGCCATAAGCGGACCTTTAAGCGTTTTATATCCGCCGCCGTCGAGCATTCCCGCAGCGATACCCATTACGTTTTTCGCGGCTGCGCCTATTTCGCTTCCTATTAAATCTTCGCCGTAATAAAACCTTATAAGCTCGCTCTTAAACGAGTCGGCTAAAAATCTCACCAGCTCTTGATTTTCAGAATCGATTACCATACAGTTGGGTTTTTCAAGCAAAAATTCCTGAATGTGCCCCGGTCCTACCCAAACGGCAAGATTGTTTCCGTCTATTCCGCATTCCTTTGCGACTTCGGTCAACCGTTTTCCCGTATCGCATTCGATGCCTTTCATACAAAGAATGAATTTTTTATCCGCTATATCCAGCCTTGCTACCTTAGTTAGAAAGCTTCTCAATGACTGAGAGCTTATCGAAATTACTATAATTTCTGCCCGTTTAACAGCGTATTCAAGGTCGCAACCGAGCTCGATTTTATCCGGTAAAGTCAGATAATCGTTTTTACCGTTTTCTTTCAGACTCAGATATGCTTTCGAGTCGGCGTTGCCGTAAAGGTAAACGTCGTTGTTTATTCGGGAAAGATACCATCCTAAAAAGGACCCCCACCTTCCACAGCCTAATACAGATACTTTCATAATCCCTACCTTAGTTAAAATTTCACCAAAGATTCGGCTATCTTGTTGAGCTTTCTCAAACGGTGATTTAAACAGCTTTTTGTAATTTTTAACGTTTCGCTAAGCTCGCTTAACGTTGCAGATTCGTTATTTAACCGTGCTATAGCCACTTGTTTTAAATTTGTAGGCAAACTGTCTATACCGATGGTCTGCTCTATTATCTCTATTGCTTCCTTGTCCTTTATCAATGCGTTTACCTGCTTACTCATATTGAACATTTCGCAATTGACCTTTCTGTTCGTCTGGTTTTTTATATCCTTTTCAATGATAAGCTCCGTCATATCGAGGCTGCATTTTATCGCGCCGAGACGAGTTATAACGTCGTTTATGTTCTGCGCATTTTTCAGATATACGACAAACGTTTCCTTGCGCTCGATGAGCTTTGCGAATATACCGAAATAAGCGAGCATTTCGCAAAAATCGACTGCTGTGACGTATCTTGAAAATACGACCTCGAAGTGATAACCCGTCGTCGAGGTCTGATTGATTTTCGGCAACGTTACGCTGCCCGAGCCTAAAAACGCGCCAACCATATACGCTACTTTTTCGTCTTCCGTGCTTATGAGTTCATCGCCTATCTTCCATTCGACGGTGACGGTTTGTCCGTCAAGCGATATAATTTTCAAATCCTGCAAAATCTTAAAGCTGTTTTGAGTGACAAGCTCCAATTTCGCCCTGTTTTTATTATCCTTTTCCGCCTTGACCAAAGCATTCAAGCCGTAATTGTTGAAAATGATTTGCTTGAAGTATTCAACGGTTTTCTTATCCGAAACCGCCACAAACCCGATTTGAGACTGCTTGGTGATAATTGACGCGCTCGTCCGCAAAAAGCCCGACAAACACGATAGCTCGCATTCTTTTTTTGAAAAGCCTTTGCCAAGCAATTCTTCTTTTACTTTGAGTGAAAAATTCATAGTTTTTCCTTATAAAGACTAAATCTTAAACGAGGCATTTGTTCGTTGAAATTCACGATGCGCTTCCTTGGAAAATGCAAACGCTTGTCCAAATCGTAAAACAACTCGCAATCGCCTACTCTGTCGGGCGAATGAGCGTCGGAATTAAGAATAAATCCGACGTTCGTCGATAACACCTTTTCCCATTCGTCGTCAGTCATATGCGATTTTTTGGTGTTGATTTCGATAAGCGTGCCGTAATCTTCGCAACACTTAGCAACGGTTAAAACGTCTGCAAAACATAGGTAATTGAGATGCGTTATAAAATCAATCGGATTGTTTTTGATAGCGTTAACGTAAACCTTCGTCGTATAATTCACAAGCTCCTTCGGAGCAACCCTGTTAAGTTTTTTTTCTATAAACGTCTGCCCGAACAGTTTTACATAGTCTCTCGGCTTATCGTAAAAAATACATCTGTGAATGCCGGCGGCGAAAACGTCGAGTTTTTCGTAATCGCCGACTTTAACGTCGCACTTTCCGCTTTCTCCTCGAATATTCGATTCCACCCCCAACACTGCTTTTACGCCCGTTAAAGCAGTCGCTTCTTCGCACTCTTTGCGCATTTTATCAAGTTGGTTGCGCCTGACGCCGTAAAAAGGATGGGAAAAACCGTGATCGGTAATTGCGATCCCGTTAAGTCCCTTGTCCTTTGCAGACACGGCGTTTTCAAGAATGCTTCCCTTTCCGTGACTATACACGGTGTGGGTGTGATAATCGAAATGCTGTTCCATCAGAACCTTCCTATGTACTGAACCTCCTCATTAAGCTCTATATTAAACTTTTCGTAAACCGTCTTTTTAATATGGTTAATAAGGTTGTAAATATCCTTTGCGCTGCCGCCGTTGTTTATAATGAAATTTGCGTGTTCCCTTGATACGCACGCGCCGCCTTCGGCATAACCCTTCAAGCCTGCCTGATCGATAATTTTACCTGCGAAAAAGCCTTCGTTTAAAAATACCGAACCGCAGGTGTTGCCCTTTGGCTGTTTAAGCTTGCGCATAGTCTGATATTTGGTTATTTTTTCTTCGATATCTTCGTACTCGCAAGGATAAACTTTTAAACCTACAAGATAAACGGCGTCGTTAAAAAACCTGCTTTTTCTGTATTCAAATCTGCAATCGGCTCTGTTGTATATTCCGGAGCGGGCAACGACGTACAAAACGCTGTCGCCTATGCTTTTGTTGAAACAGCCGCCGTTTCTTAAAACGGTTGCGCCGATAGTGCCGGGTATCTGACAAAAGCTTTCAAGACCGCCGAATGAGTTTTTTGTGCAAAGCGCAACGATATCGCTCATTTTTGCACCGCACTCGCAAACGAGAATATTTCCCGTCAGTCTGACCTTATTCAGGTATTTCGTGTTTATAACGACTCCGTCAAAACCGCTGTCGCTTATCAACACGTTAGAGCCGTTGCCGAGTATAAAGCATTCGTCGCCTGCCATATCTACGCTTTCAAAAAATTGGCTTTTTGTCTTCGGAAAAAGCATTACGGGACAATACCCGCCCACTTTAAAAGTGTTGTAGTTTTTTAAACTCACGTTGTATTCTTTTGCAATCGGGCTATCGTTTATGCGATTAAAATCCATCGACTCTCCTTATTTTACTACAATTTTAAATTTTATTCAATTTATTTCAATATATTTTTAACAGTATTTAGTTTTTCTTCGTTAGTTTTACCTTCGTCGTACAAAACGTCGTTTACGCTTTTTATCGTCTTGTAATCGGGATACCCGTAAACGCAACGCGCGCTTCTTGCAAAAGAAAACGAGCTTATTACTTCGTCGTTACTGTTTACGGAAGGCGAAACAAGACCTATAGATTCGACGTTTTTCTGGAAATCGCCCGTAAGCAATTTTATAAAATCGAGACAGACGTCGTAGTTTTCTTTTTTCGTTATCGAGATAAAATATCTTAAATCCGAAAAACTCGCAAGCGGCTGACAACTGAAATCAACGCCGCGTTTTTTTAGCCTGAAAACGTCTCTCTGAGTTCCTAAAAGAGAAGAATTTTTATCCGCTAAAAAGTTTGTATATGCGTCAATAGGTCGATTATCGACAACTTTTTCAAATTCGAGACCTTCGAGATAATAAGCTATCATAGGCATATTAGTTTCGGCTTGCGACACATATAATTTTTCGCCGCGTTTTTCGACCTTATCGCTTTTTGATATAAGAACGTAACCGCCGAGCGCAAAATTTATCGCATAAAGCTTTTTGCCTATATACACTCCCTCGTAACCGCTTAATTCTATTTCGTTAAACAAAGCCTCAACGCCGTCGAGTCCGTAAGAATAAGAAATCATATCGGGAAATATTCCCTTTTTGAAGTTTTGCTCGCAGCTATATTTTGAATGTACTTCAACCACTACGTTTACGTTCCGGTTTTGCTGATTAAAAGTTTTTATCGCGCTCTTCAAAAAACTGCTTCTGCTGCCTTTTCCGCCTTCCAACAAATCAAGGTGCCATAACGTTAATGTTGCGCTATAAGTCGGTTTTTGACTATTATTCAAACTTTCGAGTTTATTTTTGGTTGCGATAAAACCCGTTATCACGACAAACGAAAATATAGCCGCAACAAAAAAAGGAAGCTTTTTCATAGGCTATATATATGAAAACAGTCTCCTTAAAATGATGATATTATATCTTTTTCAAAATAAATTCTTTATTTTCTTCGAGCCGTTTGTTCCCGGGTGAGGTTGCGATTGCGATATTGACGTATTTCAACGCTTTTTCGTACATTTCTAGATAATAACAGCACACCGACGCAACGTCGTAAAAGTAGCCGTTAAAGCTATCGGGCTCGGTTATATAGTCCATTGATTTATTATTGATGGCAAGAGCTCTTTCGCACATTAAAAGAGTTGCGAGATAGTCGTTTTGCCTGAAAAAAAACTTTGCGAGATACAGATACGGCTCCCGTGAATCGGGACTTTCAAACACTGAACGAACGTACCATAATTCAGCGTTTTCCAAATCGCCGATATTTTCATAGCAAAGCGCAATATATCGCATCGACGCGCTTCGCTCCCGTTTCCAGACGGCGTTTTTCATTTTCAGATGTCTTTTCAAGGTTTTTATAGCTTTATCGTATTGACCTTTGAACATATATTCACGTCCGAGATAGTGCATATTTCTATCGTTGGTTTTATCTTCCTTTACTGAAGTTTCCAAAAGTTTAAGATATTGCGCCCTTGATTTTGTATCGTCAGGATAATGATCTATCCTTATATCCGTATATGCGCATTTATAGTCCTTCAACGTATATTGCAAAATTTCGTGAACTGCGTTTTTCCAGATAAAACCGTATCTCGAATGTATTTTATCGCCGTAAAAAACGTAACCGTCCTTCCCGTCGACGTGCGACCATACATAGGTATAATAATACTGTTTTACGTTTTTATCGTAATACTTTTCAAGCTTTTTACGCCACTGACTATCCAGAACCTCGTCAAGGTCGAGCGAAATACATACGTCCGCGTCGCCCGGCAACAGATTAAGGACGTAATTTCTTGCAACGTCAAATCGCCAGGGCGTAAACGTTTTCGTATAAACGGTAACGCCCCTATCCTTTAGGAGCTTGACGGTATTATCCGTCGAGCCGGTATCAAGCACTACTATTTCGTCGGCAAGCTTTGCACTTTCTACAAACCTGTCGACAAACTTTTCTTCGTTTTTGCATATAGCGTAAATAACAACTTTCATATTTTATGTATATGCCATAAAGCCTTAAAAAGCGCACGTTTTTAAGCGCGTCGAGCGTTTTTATTGCAAAGAAAAAAGACGGCTTTTAGCTTTGCCGTCGTTTTTTTAAAAATTGTTATAATATTATCATTTGCTATATACCGAAGGCTTTAAAACTCCGATGTAAGGCAATTCGCGATACCTTTCGTTATAATCGAGACCGTAGCCGATAATAAATTCGTCGGGGACTTGTGTTCCGACGTAGTCAACCTTAATATCCACCACTCTACGGGAAGGCTTATCGAGCATAGTGCAGATTTTAACCGTTTTCGCCTTTCTCGAAATGAAAAAATCTTTAATTTTTGAAAGCGTGTTTCCGCTGTCTATAATATCTTCCACGATAAGAACGTTTTTACCGTAAACGTCGCTTGCGACGTCCTGCTTGATATGAACGTTACCCGAGCTTTGAGTACCGCTGCCGTAGCTCGAAGCTTGCATCATATCCAGAATTACGGGACAGCTCATTTTTCTTATTAAGTCTGAAGTAAATATCAGCGAGCCTTTGAGAATGCTGACGACGATAATCTCCTCGTCTTTATAATCCGCCGAAATTTCTGCTGCCAATCTCGTTACGATACCTTCAATCTCTTCGGCGGTGATAAGTATTTTTTCAACGTCTTTATTCATAATTTTCCTTTGCGCTTCATTTGCCTGATAAATATATCGCACTAATTATACAACTATAAGCCTTTAAAGTCAACAGTTATAAACGGTTAAGGCATTTTTGCCGATCTTAAACTTGACTTTTCGTCAGTTATTCAATATACTTATAAAAAACGTTGAGGTGAAAATATGAGATTGATAAGCTACTATTCGCAAAAAGGCGTTCATCTTGCCATCGAGTGCCCAAAAGGCATAATAGACGTTGAAACGACGTGTTATCTTCAACGCAAACAATGCTTTTATTCGATCGAGGACGTAATCATACAGGGCGAAACGGCTATAAAAAACCTTGAAGAAATTATTGAAAATCAACCGCTTTATCTGTTAGACGCTAACAAATTGAAGTATGCGCCTTGCGTTTTAAATCCCGAAAAAATACTTTGCGTCGGACTTAATTACGCAGACCACCGCAAAGAATGCGACTTTGAAACGCCTGAGCACCCCGTGCTGTTTAGCAAATTCAATAACGCCTTAGCGGCGCATAACGAGTCGATTGCGCTCAATCAAAACGCACAGCAATACGACTACGAAGCCGAACTTGCAATTATAATCGGCAAAACGGCGAAAAACGTTTCGCAAAAGGACGCACTTTCCTACGTATTCGGCTACACCGTCGCAAACGACTTATCAGCAAGAGATTTTCAGTTTCGTTCCTCGCAATGGCTGATAGGGAAAAGCTTTGATAAGTCTTGCCCGTTAGGTCCCGTTATAGTTACGGCGAACGGCTTCAATACCGACAACCTCGATATATCCTGTAAGGTCAACGGCGAAACAAGGCAGCAAGCCAACACAAAAGATATGATTTTCGACTGCGCAAAAATCGTCAGCTACGCTTCCGGGTGTATGACTTTAAAGCCCGGCGACGTTATATTAACCGGTACTCCGAGCGGAGTCATTCTCGGTATGCCCGAAAACCAACGCAAATGGCTCAAAAAAGGCGACAGAGTGGACGTAACTATCGAAAATATCGGCACGTTGACAAATTATTTCGAATGATTGAAAGCGCACTTTCATTTTTTACGCAACGAATTTAGCCAAAACTTATAAGAAAATTTATATAAACAGACGATTAAAAACGTAAGATTTGTAAAAAACGTAAAAGGCTCTCAACTTACGAGAGCCTTTTTTGCTTGTTTTATAGGAAAATCAAATCAATTATTTGAAATTTCACTTAAAATGCCGTTCTATTCATATTTTCACTGCTTCAAGTATTTACCTAAAACGCAACTCACGCTTTTTTGGAAAGAACGACTAACGTTTCGACGTGCGACGTTTATAGTTACTAAATATTTTTCCATCATTTGTGTTCATTTTTCGTAACTTTTTGCGGTAAAAATCCGTATAAATAAACGAAATCAAAACATTTGCCGTCATTTACAATTACTAATCATTATGTGACGCGACTTACTCAGTGTGGACACGACGTGGACACAGCGTGGACATTGTCCACCAAACTAACAATTATTTTACAGACCAAGGCTTAAACTTCTTGACTTATCTTAACATTATATATATACTAATAGTATATTTATCAAAAAAAGTCAAGTGAATTGATACTGACTAAACCAAAGGAAAATTAAATATGACACTATTTTTAATAATAGCACTTATCGCCATCGGTATTAGTTTATATCAATCTGGTGATAGAGCACAAAAAAAGAATTATGAAAAAGGCAAATTTAATTTAGATTTACAAAAAAAACTATATGTTGAGTTTTATCAAAAAACAATAGATGATATTGAGCAAATGTTTTCGAATCCGGAAAGCGATTATAGAAGGCTTTTTGATGACGGTAAACAAGAGTATAATCCTGAAACTTACTATTGTTCTAATCTTTTCAATTTTTTGAAAACAAAATTTGGACTTCCATTAAAAGATAGTGAGATATATAATAGTTTTTATCATAATAAGTTGCAATCTTATAAAACTAAATTAGAATACTTTCGCAGAGAGAAAACTGATGAGTCTCCAGAAATTTTTTACGGAGAAAATAAAAATGGAGATATCATTAATAAAATTACTCTTGGCAGAAAAAATATTCCGCCGTGCGATATAGATGTTTTATTTTCAACCCCAAACAACAAAATTGCAATACCCGAAAAATACTGGACGTATTACGGATTGAAAAAAGAAAGTTTTACCACATATAATTCTCTGCATTCTTGGCAAATGTGGGAATATGATGAAGTAGGCTGTCTTAAGATTGCAGAGGTTTGTCTACCAATTGAGGAACTTTTTGATATCGTTTCACTTAGAACAAGAAAGGAAATGTTTAAACAGGGTTATGAATTTGTTGGAGCCTTTGAAACAAACCCACTTAAGCAAAAAAGAATTCGCGTAAAAGGTACTCCCGAACAAATAAAAAAATACCCTTGGTATTATGGAACAGACTTCATATGGTATTAACGTCAATAATTATAAACAAACTCCCCTACTTTTTTTATTTTAACAAACATTAAAAAAATACAAGAAAAATGTCATAAACACTTGACATTTTTCTTTGATTATGATAAAACATATTTAGACACATAGTGAGATGCTATGTCTAAGCTACGGTAAGAACACTCGGCGGCAAAAAAATAACGCGAGAAGCTGGTACTCCTCGCGGCGTAGCCAATCAACGGCGACGGATACGAATTGTACCCTTAACGCGAACTTTAATTTTTCGCATAGGTAAGAACCTCCTTAATAGAATGTTCCTTTTAATCCTTGAACACCTTTTAATCGGCGATGACGCATGATTATTATAACATAAAAGGAACGGTTCTGCAAGCGGTTTGGGCACAATATTTAATCCGCCGAGTGTTATTATGCAATATACAACATATTTAGACACTAATTTAAAGGAGAAATACATAATGGTTACAGCTTGCCTTATCATTGCAGCATGGACAACAGGTATGCCTCTTTGGGCATCAATTACAACGACGGTACTTGCTGGCATACGATTTGTATTTAAGTGCATTAGCGTTGGAACGAAGCTAAGCGACGACTAAAAAGTCTGAATAAAAGAGCACTTTGATTAAAAATATTTAGGAGGCAATTATGTATAGATTTAAGGTTTACACATCGAAAGGGATTAAATATGTAGACAACGTAACCTGCCCTTTGAACGCTGAGGGCGTTGTAAAGAAACTTTATGGTCAAAATACAGAAGTCTACGACCTCAAAGAAATTGATGATTATGAGTATGCGGAGGAAGAATACGAAGATGAATAAAAGATACTTTGTTATAGCCGATACACACTTCGGTCACGGGAGCATAATTAAATACTGTAATCGCCCCTTCACAGACATTGATGCTATGAATGAAGAACTTATCAAAAGATGGAATGAAGTGGTAAGAAACCAGGATACCGTCTTCATATTGGGTGATTTTGCCTTTGGTAAAAATACTATTAGTCAAATAGCGCCAAGGCTTAACGGAACAAAGATTTTAATCAAAGGTAACCACGATACTTATCCAAACGAATATTACAGAAACTGCGGTTTCAAAGAAGCAATCGACTACCCTATTCTCTTTGATTTCTTCTTATTGAGTCACGAACCGCTTTTATTAAATGAGACTACCCCTTATTTCAATTTTTATGGGCACGTACACAACGACTCAAAATTTATAGATAACGCAACAAGCAAGTGCGTTAGCGTTGAACGAATTGGTTATAGACCATTTTGTTTTTTAGAAAGATAAGACATATTTAGACACATTTGTCAGGAGGTAAAATATGAAACTATTAACTAAATTAAATGGGCACAAACCGGACAGCAAATCTCAAAAAGCGAGAGAATCAAAAAGAAAACTTTCACAATGCGGAGTTGTTAAGTGTTGTAAATGTAAAGCCGTAGATAAAACAATTCTCAAGAGAAAAGTGCACGGCGAAGAACAATACATATGCAAAGAATGCTATGAAAGATTGCCAGCAAAGGCAAAATCAAACTTTTAATTAGAAAACAATAGGAGGAATTATGGCAAACAACAAAGAAGTGTTTTTAGAAATATGCCGAAGAGAAATCAAAAGAGACGGCATTGAAGACCTATTGGAGTGGTTAGAAAAATCCGATTTCTTTACTGCTCCGGCAAGCACAAAATATCACGGTTCTTACGAAGGTGGTTTATGTGCTCACTCATTAAACGTAGCAAATTGTCTTGGAGAGCTATTAGAAAATCATCCAGAAGTTGAAGCAAGCAGAGAAAGTGCTGCAATCTGTTCTTTATTCCACGATATTTGTAAAGTGAATTTTTACAAGATTGGATTTAGAAACGTTAAAGATGATGGAGGTCAATGGGTTAAGAAACCTGTTTATGAAATTGATGAAAAGTTCCCTTGCGGTGACCACGCAGACAAATCAATCATAATCCTCCAATCATATATAAAACTTCTTCCAGAAGAAATTTTGGCTATTAGAGCTCATATGGGAGGCTTTGACACCTCGGTTAAAGGTGGGAGTTATTTCATTGGCAAGATTTTTGAAAAAAGTAAACTTGCTCTACTGCTCCATCTTGCCGATATGCAAGCAACATATTTGCTCGATAACCAGGAGGTAGATTATGCCACCAAGGAACTCTGATAACTTAAACGCATTGCTATATATTAAAAATTTCGAAGGAATTTGGGAAAAATTTGGGCTTTCAAGTATCGAATTCGCAAGAGAAATTACTTCACTTGGTGACGCTTTAAGTGAAATTGAATGCAGAATTCGAGTGGAAGGCACATTGGAAGCAAGACTGGGTATTAACGGCGAGGAATTATCAAAAGCCGTATTAGACAATGACCCGCAAAAAGACTGGGAAGATATGATTCTTAAAGGAGTTAAATAATGCGAGAAATTTATGAAGCTGTTATACAAATTTTCGACAAACGAAACGGTAGACAATTTGAATTAAAACTCGAAGATTGTATTTTTGGATTTTATCAACGAAACGGCATCTTCGAAATTTCTGGCAAGCCTTTAGACGTTAACAAAAATATAGCAGACTTACCAGTTCGCTTTCGCCCATATTCAAGAAATATGGACGGAGCAAGGTTTATCACTACTGCATCTTCCCTTTCGTGTTACGAAAGTTTTCTCAAGTCTTTACAAAGACAAGGTTCTCTAAACCCTCAAAACGAACTTGAGAGACATATGAAATACGAAGAAATATCGCAGTGGTTGTCAGCAAATCCTATTCTGGTATCCCCTTCTCCAGAAGAAGTCGCACCCACCATTTCTCCCGAAGAAAACTTACAAAAAGCTTGGGAAGATATGATGCTTGCGGGACTTAAACAAGTAAACAAATAATTTTTTAGGAGGACGTAAATGTCAAAAGAAAAAGAAAATCTCAACATACATCAAAAACTTTTGAAAATCGCCGATATGGCTGGCGTTTTACAAAAGAACAAAGCGGGCTTCAATTACAAATATGTAACCGAAGAAGAAATTCAGGCAAAAATTACTGCCGGTATGCAAAAATACGGAGTTATGCTCTACCCTTCGCTCGCCGAAGGAACGTTAACTGTTGAACCGTATCATTATGAAAAGGCAAAAACAAAGAAAGTTAAAGACCAAGTTGTTGACTACACTGTTCCAGTAAACGAAGTAATTGTTAAAGCAGAAGTTATTTACACTTGGGTAAATACCGACAAACCTGAAGAAACCGTTCAATGCAGGTGGGCTTACATTGGTCAAATGGAAGACGCTTCACAAGCATTTGGCGCTGGCGCAACTTACGGCAATAGATATTACTTATTAAAAGCATTGCAATTAGCAACTACTGAAGCAGACCCCGATGCATATAGAAGTAAGCAGAAAGAAGCCGAAAATTATGAAGAAAACAAAGAACTAAGGAAAGCCGAAGAAGAATTGCAAAAGGCGATTAAGGAAGTTGTCGATAAAGGCAGCGAACTTATGAAGAAAGGCTTAAAGAAAGAAGAATTACTTGATATCGTTAGCAAGAAAAACAACGGAAATCAAAATCCTTCGAGCATTAAAACCATCGAAATCTGCACTTTAGTTTTAGAAGAACTCAACAAAAAAGAAAAAGAACTTGCTGGTCAAAAAAAGACTACAACAAAAGGAGATAAATAATGATTTTTAACAATAATCAAATTTTTGCAAAAGTATGGAAATCAACCGTAGAGGAAAAATACATAGACTTACAAATTTCAACCTCTGAAAAAGACGGAGATGGCAATTATAAAAATTCAAGTTGGTTTCCCCGTGTAATCGGTCACGCTTATAACACTCTTAAAGATGTTAAGGAAGGCGATAGAATTACGATTACTAAATCAAAATTCACAAACGAAAGATACGAAGATAAAGACGGCAACAAGAGGTCTTTCTTTAGATTCATTATCTTAGAAGCAACCATCAATTCTGACGATGCATCTCAAGAAGAAGAAAATGAAGCGCCTAAAAAGAAAACTTCTACCGCGAAAAAATCTTCTGCTCCTACTCAAAAAGAACAGGATGACGACTGTCCTTGGTAAAAGAAGAGAAAAAAGAGCGATATAGTTTTTCAAAGTTAAACTCTTTCCATACTTGTAAATACGGATACAAACTCACGTATATAGACCATAAAAAAGGGATTGGAAACTGTTTCAGTTCTTATGGAACAGAAGTCCACTCCCTTATGGAAAGATACGCCAAAGGCGAAATTAACCTTTGGGATTTAGCTGATACATATGAATGGGAATTTGACGCGGCAGTTCCTGAACCATTCCCTAAATCTTCTTTTTGCAAGAATATGAAAGAACTTTACTACAAGCAAGGATTAGAATTCTTAAAGAATTTTCCTGGCTATGCTGACAGAGAAATATTAGAAGTTGAAGACTCCTTCGACTTATCTATAGACGACTGGGTTTTTAACGGCGTAATCGACCTTGTTTATAGAGATAAGGATGGCAATTTGGTTATCCAAGATTACAAATCAAAAAGCTCTTTCAAAAGTAAAAAAGAAAAAGCAGAATACGCTCGACAATTATATTTATACGCATTACACGTAAAAGAAAAATACGGAGAATTCCCCAAAACATTAAGGTTTTTAATGTTTAGGAAAAATCACATTGAAGACGTTCCATTTGATATTAAAGGGCTTGAAGAAGCTATAACTTGGGCAAGGAACACGGTTCAAGAGATTAGAGATTGCTGGGATTTTGCCCCAAATTGCGAAGAATTCTTTAGTCAAAACTTATGCAATCACCGTGAGTATTGCGACAACAAAATTTAAGTAAAGGAGGTGCATAATTATTTTTGTAGAGAAAGAACAAATATTAAAAGCCAAGACAAAACTTGGAGATAAAAACGCAGAGATAATTGCACAACTTTTGAATATTGAAAAGTGGGACGCAACTAACAAAAAAGGCTGTTGCCCGTGGCATCTTGAAGATACCCCAAGCTTTATTTATAATTCAAAAACATTTTCATTCCACTGTTTTGGTTGTGGTAAAAATACAGATATTATAGACGCTTATATGCATACAGGTTTAACTTACCTTGAAGCACTTCAAAAATTATTCGATGAAGCAAAAATGGTCGTATCTTTTGGAGAGAAAGGCGTAAAAACTAAACACCAATATAGATACCCAAAGGAAGAACCCATAAACGAAAAAGAAAACGTGTATTCGTATTTAGCTAAGCGCTGTATTTCAAAACAGACGATAGATACACTTGATGTCAGAGAAGACGCCAACGGAAATATTGTTTTTAATTACTACGACACAAACGATGTTCTATGTTTGGTTAAATATAGACCTTCGCATAAGATTGATAAAAGCAATGGCGACATTAAAGCTTGGTGTCAAAAAGACGCCGATACAACGCCTCTGTTATTCAATATGAATAGAATTAACACCACTTCTACCCTACTAATTTGTGAGGGTGAAATAGACTGTATGGCGGCAATAGAAAGCGGATTTACTAACGCCGTTTCAGTTCCGTTGGGCGCACAAAATTACGCTTGGATTGAAGAAAATTTCGATTGGCTCGAACAATTTGAAAGCATTATAATTTGTGCCGATAATGATGAAGCTGGAATTAAAATGCAGAAAGAATGCGTCTTTAGATTAGGTTCTTGGAGAACAAAATTCATTGACATTCCTCTGTTTTATCACGACATAGAGAAAGATAAAAAAATACCAATGAAAGACCTCAACCACGTCTTGTATTATCAAGGCAAAAAGGCGGTTCTTGATTTAATACATAACGCCAAGGATTCCCCCGTTGACAGCGTTTCGGATTTCTCAGACATCACAAACATTGATTTAGATGAAATCGACGGCATCAAGACTGGTATTCCTGAATTAGATAAACGTTTAATGAAGTTATTCTATGGGACATTTACCATTGTCACTGGCGTTAATGGAAGCGGTAAATCGTCATTCTTGTCTCAATTAGTCTGTAACTCAATTGATGAAGAAAAAAATGCCTTTATGTATTCGGGCGAATTACCAAACTTCCAAACAAAAAACTGGGTTAACTTTATCCTTGCCGGTCAGCGCAATGTTAAAGAATATTCGTTTAATGGCGCAACCTATTGGAAAGTAACACAGGACGCACAAAAGAAAATCAATGAACACTACAGAGGAAAATTATACATATACAAAGATGGCTACGACCATAAAGTAGATTCCATATTAAAATCTATGGAAGATACAACAAGAAAATATGGTTGTAAGTTGCACATAATCGATAACTTGACTTCGGTTAACCTTGAAGCCAATGAACAAAACAAATATCAAAAACAGGAAGAATTTGTTACAAGGTTAATTGATTTTGCAAAAAAATATAACGTTGCCGTTGTTTTAGTAGTTCACCCTCACAAGATTGAACAAATGAGACGATTAAGCAAAATGGATATTCAAGGTATTTCAGCTATTATCGACTTGGCTCATAGAATTTTAAGTTTGTATAGGGTAACCAACGACGACAAAAAAGGCGTTCCAAACAAACGTGGTGGCTGGTATAAAGAGCCTATAAAATATGATGTCTTATGCGACATCTTAAAAGATAGGCTTCTTGGGTTTGAAGGAAGTAGTGCTGGTCTATTCTACGACAAGCCATCACGACGTTTCTTTATAGACGAAGAGTCGCTTGATAAAAAGTATGGTTGGGACGATGAAAATTACACCGATGAACTCCCCTTTTATCCGTCGCAATTATTAGATAGCGAAGATGAAGAAGTTTACGGAAGAATACCTGGAGAACAATAATGAAACTGCTATATCAAAATTATCACAAGCACGACTGCTTGACAAACGTTCGAATTTCAGATAGTGCAGTTCACCTTGAAGATTACGCTAAACGTGCGGTAGAGCTTGGACATACAATCTTAAGCTCTTGCCAGCACGGTTGGCAAGGTAACCCTTGGGAAACTGTAAAAATCGCAAAAAAATACGGACTGAAACCTTTAATCGGTGCGGAAGCATATTGGGTTAAAGATAGAACCGAAAAAGATAGAACAAATTGCCATATTTTTATAGGCGCAATGAACGAGAACGGGAGACAGGCGCTAAACGATGTATTATCCGAAGCAAACTTGACGGGCTTTTATGGTCAACCAAGATTGGATATTGAGTTAATTTTGAGTTTACCACCGAAAGACGTTGTTGTAACTTCGGCGTGTATTGCCTATTGGAAATACGAAGATATTTACGAAATTACAAAGAAATTTCACGAACATTTTCAAGGCAATTTTTATTTAGAAGTTCAATATCACAATACCGAATCACAAATTGAACTTAATAAAACAATATTAAAACTTCATAAAGAATTAAACATCCCCATTATTATGGGTTGTGACAGTCACTACATTTTGCCAGAGCAAGCACAAAACAGAGTTGATTTTTTGATTTCAAAAAATCTTACTTATCCAGATGAAGTAGGTTGGTATTTAGATTATCCCGATGGCGAAACTGCGTATCAACGCTTTGCACATCAATGCGTATTATCTCACGAAGAAATTCTTGAGGCTATGAACAATACAAATGTGTTTAATCAAGTTGAAGAATATGTAAACCCAATATTCAACACGGATATTAAAATGCCTACGCTCTACCCTACATTAAGCCAAACAGAGAAAGACGAGATTTATAAGGAACTGGTTTGGAATGGTTGGAAAGAATATAAGAAAAACATTCCCGAAGAAAAATGGGAGCACTATGAAAGCGAAATAAAAAAAGAAATTCAAGTCGTTGTAGACACTCACATGGCTGACTACTTCATTAACAACTATCACATTATTAAAAAAGGTAAAGAAAATGGTGGTTGGTTAACAAAATCAGGAAGAGGCTCTGCCGTTTCGTTCATTACAAATATGCTTTTAGGATTTACGGAAGTAGATAGAGTATCTGCGAAAGTTCATATGTATCCTGAAAGATTTATGAGCGCCACAAGAATTTTGCAAAGTGGAAGTTTGCCAGATATCGACTTTAACTGTGCGCCAGTCGAGCCTTTTGCTCGTGCACAACAAGAAATTTTAGGCGAAGACCACGCTTATCCTATGGTAGCGTATGGCACTATGCAAAAATCTGCTGCTTGGAAGTTATATGCAAAATCACAAGGTATTCCGTTTGAAATAGCCAATGCAGTTTCTAAACAAATTAAAAAATATGAAACTGCGCTAAAACACGCGCCAGAAGATGAAAAAGACGACGTAGATGTCTTTGAATTCATTGACAAAGAGTATCACGAAATATATGAGAAAAGCAAAGATTATCTTGGGCTTATCACTTCTTGGTCTATCGCATCTTGTTCTTATTTACTTTATGCAGGTAGCATACGAAGAGAAATTGGCTTAGTTAAAATCAAAGACCACCTATGTTGTATTATGGACGGGCACAGCGCTGAAGATGGTCACTTCCTTAAGAATGACCTACTTAAAGTTTCAGTAGTTGATTTGATTTACAGGGCTTACCACCGAATTGGTATGGAGCCCCCTACTGTTACTGAGTTATTAAAAATGTGCCCGCCGACAGACATTGCGTGGGATATTTATGAAAAAGGTTGCACACTTGGTATTAACCAATGCGAACAAACGGGAACAGCTTCGAGGGTTGCAAAATACAAACCTAAAAACATATCAGAACTTGGTGCATTCGTAGCAGCAATTCGCCCTGGATTCAAGTCAATGTATAGAACGTTTGAAGAACGCAAACCTTTTGCATACAACGTAAAAGCGTTCGATGATTTAATACAGACAGATGAAATGCCTAACAGTTTCCTACTCTATCAAGAGCAAGAAATGGCGGCATTAAACTACGCAGGAATTGATATGAGCGACTGTTACACCGCAATTAAAAACATTGCAAAGAAGCGCGTTGAAAAAGTTCTTGCATATAAAGAAACATTTATCAAAGGTTTTGCGAAAGCTATGGTTGAAAATGAAGGCAGAACTTCACAAGAAGCTGAAGATATGGCTAATCAATTATGGCAAATCATTGAAGACTCTGCGAGATATTCATTCAACGCATCACACTCTTATTGTGTTGCTCTCGATAGTTTATATGGAGCATGGCTAAAAGCACATCACCCATTAGAATTCTATGAAGTTTTATTAACTCTCGCCGAGAAAAAAGGTGACAAAGATAAAATGAATGCGTTAAAAGACGAAGCAGAAAGTTATTTTGGAATCAAATTCCCACCTTTTCGCTTTGGTCAAGATAACCGTTCAATTAAAGCTAATCTTGAAAATAATACAATTGTTAATTCAATTGCAGCAATCAAAGGATTTAGTGTTAACGTTGGAACTATTTTATACGAGTGTAGCCAACAAAATTTTACATCGTTTGTTGACGTTCTTGATTGGCTTGATAAAAACACCATCAAGGCTTCAAAAGTTAAGCCTTTAATACATATAGATTATTTCCAAAACTTTGGAAATATCAATGAACTAATTTATATTTTAGATGCGTGGGAATTGTTCAAGCAAGGAAATGCAAAACAAATTAAAAAAGATGCCATTAACTCCCCGGTCATCAAAAGTATTCTCGATAAGCATTGTAGTGCCACAAACAAAGATGGAAAACAATCTCAATCATATAAAATTGGCGAAAAAGCCAAATATTGCTTATACGAGTTAGAAAAATATATTAAACAACATCCTATAAAACCTCCAAAAATGAAAGAAAGAATTCAATATAGTATGGATGTTTTAGGATATGCAGATGTTGCCACCGGCAAAGAAGAAGACAGACGCAGACTTCTAATAACAGATGTGACACCTGTAGGTCAAAGTGAAGTTTGGGCATACAGGCTTGGCACAAGAAGCCTTGGGACTGGCAAAACTGCGAGATTAACACTTAAAACGGATTTATATAAACAAAATCCTATTTCGGCTGGCAACGTAATATATGCGGCTGAATTGTATAAAAACAAAACTGGGTATTGGTATCTGCTTGATTACAAAATTGAAGAATAAGGAGAATAAACATTGAAATTCGAACACACACAAGTATTTAACTTTGAAGGAGCTCTGCGCGGCATGAGAAACCCCAAAAACAGTTGGAATAAAAGCGATAGTTATTATCAATTGTCCTGCGTGGACGTACCGACCAACTATATAATTGGCGAGAAAGATATGAAACTCGCTCAGCAGCTAATTAAGGCAGGTAGCGAACATAGAAAATTCCTGAGACAAATCTTTGTTTCTGTGGATATCACCGCTCCCCTTTATTGGTATAAGGAATTTGATACATATAAAGTTGGCACTACTGCTAACTCGACATCGACAATGCACAAAATTACAAGCAAGGAAATTACGCTTGATTGTTTCGAAATCGGAGATTATTCCCCTTCTTTAATTTTAATTGACGAAACATTGTTAGAAGCAAACGTAAAATTACATATTGACTTTTTAGAGCAACTACGATTATTGTTCTTACAAACTAAAGATAAGAGATATTGGAAAGAGTTAATTCGCTGGCTGCCTGAGTCGTGGCTTCAAACAAGAACTATTACATTAAATTATGAAAATATTTTATCCATTATACATCAACGCAAAAACCACAAACTTGATGAATGGAGTAAAGATTTTATAAACTGGGCAAAGTCGTTGCCCTATGCAAAAGAATTACTTTTCTTGGAGGGTTAAATGAAACAAATCTTAATAATCAATGGTTCCGGCGGAGTTGGCAAAGACACATTCATTGACTTATTAGCCACTCTTACGACGGTATATCATACAAGCATTGTAAATCCCGTTAAAGAACTTGCGTCCCGCATTGGTTGGAACGGCGGAAAAACGGAAAGAGATAGAAAGTTCTTATCGGATATGAAAGTTTTAATTGACGAATATAACGACGGGAATTATCAAAAAATGGCAAAAATTATGAATGATTTCAAAAACGGCAAAATTGATGCAAAAATACTTTGCATCGACATGAGAGAAAAACATCAAATAGAAAAAGCGAAGAAAGAATTTGGAGCCAAAGCTGTTTTAGTTACGAGAGATTCCGTAGAACATATTACTTCAAATATTGCCGACGCAGGCGTATTTGATATCGAATACGATTATCATATCGAAAACAACGGTACTTTAGATGATTTACTTGAAAAAGCAAAACAATTTTTGTCTAAGACAAATACTCCCAAATATAAAAAAGTCGTATACATAAGCCATCCATATGAAGGAAAATGTGAAAATCTAAACAACATTCAAGAGATTGTGTTTAAGCTTATTAAAGAATATCCAGACTATTTATTCCTATCTCCCGTTCATTGTTTTGGGTTTGAATATAGTATGCTTGACTACAACCAAGGTTTGAACGAATGCCTATGGTTATTAGCCAAATCGGACGAAATGTGGGTATTTGGCGATTATAAAAATAGCAAAGGCTGTTTAGCGGAAATAGAATTCTGTAAAAATCACGCAATAAAATATCAAATTTTTGACGAAAAGTGAGGTAGTTAATATGATTACACTATACACAACTCATTGCCCATTATGTACAGCATTAGAAAAAACCCTTAAAGAAAAAGGCGTAAAATATGAAGTTTGTACCGACAAAGAACTTATGATTTCAAAAGGTTTTACATCTGTTCCAATGCTTGAAATTGATGGACAAATATACAACTATAAACAAGCAATTCAATATTTTAAGCAAGGAGATAAGAATGAATAGGACTAAACAATACGAACAATATCAACAATACATAGACTTTATAAAACAATATTCAAAAGCCTCAAACGCTGCCACCGGCAGTAAGTTTGATGCTAATTCCAACGTAGAAGTAAAGAACGTTACAACCTTAACTGGTGAAATCCATAAAAAAGACGACATCGGTATCAACAGATTAAGAATGATACAAAAAATTAAGGAAATGTTTGGTGAAGAACTTGCCAACGAATACATTCGTCAACTTGACGTTCACGATATTTATAGGCACGACGAAACACACCCCCTCTTACCTTATTGTGTATCAATTACTTTATATCCTTTCATCTGCGAAGGAATGCAAACTGTTGGTGCTCCGTCTACGGCACCAAAGAACCTTAACTCATTTGCAGGTAATTTTGTTAACTTAGTTTTTGCTATAGCAGCACAATTTGCAGGCGCTGTAGCAACTCCAGAATTCCTGTCTTATTTAGACTATTTTATTCGTTTAGAGTACGGTGATGACTATTACTTGAGAACTAACGAGATTGCCGACAATCGTTCAAAAAGAGTTAAAACAATTGGGCGTGTAATTTCCGATATCTTTGAGCAAGTCGTTCACTCATTGAATGAACCCGCTGCTGCACGTGGATACCAAGCAGTTTTCTGGAATATTTCATACTTTGACAAAACTTATTTTGATGCAATATTTGAAAACTTCGTTTTCCCCGACGGCACAGAAATGCAATGGGAAAGCGTTTCTTGGTTGCAAAAATATTTTATGAAATGGTTCAACAACGAACGTAAAAGAAATTATTTAACATTCCCCGTTGAAACCGCAAACTTAGTGTACGATAAAGAAACCAAAGAATACAAAGACCAAGATTGGGCTGATTTTGTTGCTGAAATGTGGAGCGAAGGACACAGCTTCTTCGTTTACAATAGCGACTCTGCCGATAGTTTAAGTTCTTGTTGTAGATTGAAAAACGGTATTACGGATAATGTATTCTCGTTTACTTTAGGTGCTGGTGGTATTTCAACTGGCTCTAAGGCAGTTATAACAACCAACATCAATAAATTAGTTCAAGATGCCGTAAAAGATGGTGCCGATATTTCTGAACGAGTACGCGAACAAGCAATTAAAAATCAAAAATATTTGCTTGCATTTAACGAATTATTGAAAGAAGAATTGGCTGACGGTTTACTCCCTATTTATGACGCAGGATACATCTCGTTAGAAAAACAATATCTAACCCAAGGCATCAATGGTCTTGTTGAGGGTGCTGAATTCTTGGGCATTGAAATCTCCCCGAACGAAAATTATTATAAGTATTGTGAAATGATACTTAGCCCGATAATGGAAGAAAACAAAAAGGCGCGTACTAACGAAGTTATGTTTAACACCGAATACGTACCCGCCGAAAATCTCGGCGTTAAAAACGCTAAATGGGATAAAGAGGCTGGCTACTCTTCTCCAAGAGATTGCTATAACTCATATTTCTTCAAGGTTGAAGACCCTACACTTAGCGTTATAGACAAAATGACCATGCACGGTGATAGAGTTGTAAAATTCTTAGACGGTGGGTCTGCTTGCCATATCAATTTAGATGAACACCTTGATAAAGAACAGTATTTGAAATTATTAAAATACGCTGCAAAAATTGGTTGTTCATACTTCACATTCAATATTCCGAACACTATTTGCAATGACTGTAAACATATCTCAAAACATTATATGGATACTTGCCCTTCTTGTGGTTCAAAGAATGTAGATTATATTACCCGTGTAATTGGTTATGCAAAACGCATTTCAAAGTATTCGGAAGATAGACAGCGTGAAGCTGCTAAAAGATATTATGGAAAATCTTAAATATCTTTACAAAGCCATCTGCTTTCAGGAAATCCCTAACGAGATTTCGCTGAGTTATTCCATAACTGGATGCCCTAACAAATGTAAAGGGTGTCACTCCCCAGAGTTGAGAGCCGATATAGGCTCTCCGCTTTTGGCGGATTTAGAAAATGATATTCTAAATAACCAAGATGCCATCTCTTGTATATTATTTCTTGGCGGAGACAACCACAAGCAAATCTCAACTTTAGTAAGGTGCGCCGAGATATGCAAGAAATACAATCTTAAAACAGCGCTGTATTCTGGGAAAAACGTATTGGATACTACTCTATTCCACTATTTTGACTATATCAAAGTAGGAGAATATATTGAAGAATTAGGTGGATTAAAAAGCCCAACAACAAATCAAAGATTATATAAAAAAATTTCAGAAGGCAAATGGGAAGATATTACACATTTGTTTTGGAGGAAGATATGATAGTAAAACTAAACGATAACGCCGAGCACGTAAAAAGAATTAAGCAAAAGCTCGACGAAAATGATGGCTATTGCCCTTGTAGGCTCATTAAAAACGAAGACACAAAATGTATGTGTAAAGAGTTTAGAGAGCAAAAAGAAGAAGGCGTATGCCATTGTGGTCTATATATGAAAGTAAACAAAATTAAGGAGGAATACCCCGATGAGGTTTGAAAAGATTAGCAAACAGCAATTTGAAAAGGATTTTAACGAATCCAATTCCAATATTACATATGACGAAATTAAGCCCCCTGTCCGTGCCACAAAATGTAGCGCCGGCTATGACATATTCTCTACAAGAACAATACATCTACGCCCTGGGGATAGCGTTAAAATTCCTACTGGTTTAAGAATATTGCTTGACGACGACAAGTTCTTAATGGTTGTTCCAAGAAGTGGACTTGGCTTCAAGTTTAGAATTCAGCTCGATAACACAGTTGGCATTATCGACGCCGACTATTCAAACTCAGACAACGAAGGTCATATGTGGATTAAAATCACTAACGACTCAAAGCATAACGATTCTATGACGATTGAAGCAGGTCAAGCCATTGCGCAAGGAATTATTATGTCCTATTTCAAAGTTGACGATGACTGTGCCGACGGCATTAGAAATGGTGGTTTTGGTAGCACTTCAAAGTGATAAGGATTATAAGGGATTTTAGAGCCTTTTAGACTGTACTGAAGAAGTAGACAAAACAAATAATAAAGTCTTACCACGGCTCGATTTCCCTTATAAAACAAGGTAAAAACAATGATTTACATAAATAATAATTTAAGAATACGCAAACTTGACGAACAATGCTTGTGTGTAGAGCAATATACCAAATCTTTCAATAAGAAAACCAAAGAAGATGTTATGATTTGGAAGTTCTATGGCTATTACGGCGACATTAAATCCGCTATGCTTGGAATACTTAAAAAGCAACTCTTTGATACCACCGATGAAGAAATTACTTTGAAAGATTTAATATCAAGAATTGAAAACGCTGAAAAGAACATAAGGAACGCAACATGGACAAAATGAGCCAAAAGGTATTTTATATCATTTACTCAAGATTAAAACGAAAATTTCCAAACCACACTAAAAAGCAACTGGTTGTTGGTGTTTTCAAGGCTTACAAAAGTTAAAATCAAAGATGACTTTTATTCAAATATAAAAAAGGAAGAAAAAGGTATGCAAAACAAAATTAGGAGCGCATTTAACGATGCGCGTAAAAATAAAGACGAACTCAAAAGGAAAACCTACGAAAGTGTTATCGCTAAAATAACTGTCGCAGAAAAAAGCGGCAAATACTCTCTCCCTCTCAAAGACGATAACATCGTAGATATTATACAAAAGGAAATTAAGGAACTCGAGGAAACACGTGCTTGTTATCTTGAAATCCCTCCCCTTACCTCTACCGAAAATAAAATAGTTGATAAAGTTTGCGAATTAGATGCGCAAATTAAAGAACTAAAACAATACTTACCCGAAATGATGCCAGAAGAAGACGTTCGCCATATTATTAGCGAAATAGTGGCTTCAGGTGAAACCAACAAAGGTAAAATCATCGGTGCAACAGTCAAGGCGGTAGGCAATCGTTTTGATAAATCTCTTATCCCTAAAATGGTTGCGACGGTTCTTGGGGCTTAAAAGTGAAACATCTAACACTCAATGAAAAATTCATCATAATTAAAAGTACGTGCAAAGGAAGTTCTATTGGTATTCATAATTTTGGTCTACTTCACGAGATAGCGGATGCTTTAGGAATGGAAAATAACACCGGCTATCACTTAAGGTCTATCAATCAAAGAATAACGCGAATTATGAGAGAATTGATTTCGGCGGGATATCCAATTACAGAATATAAGATTAAATGTTGTAGTTGGTCTTCCCGAGAATCTTGGCACGCTTATTTCAAAATAGATGATGCTTCAGATACCTGGGAAGAGATGATGTTAATCGGGATAAACAATAAGTCTAACGAGGTATAACTATGAAAATATACACTTCATATTTTGCAAAATTAAGCAAAATTCCAAAGGATATTATTCCTATATCGATATGCGGTAAGGCGCCGAGCTTTTATATGGGAATTCAATATAAAAAATTAGCGCCTAAATATAGTTTCTTTAGCCAATGGAAAATTAGTCACGACAATGATTATTATATTAAGCATTTTTACAACGAAATTTTAGATAAGTTAAACTGTAAAAAAGTTTATGAAGAATTAAAATCACTCAGCGAGAATAAAGATGTTGTGCTAATTTGTTATGAAAAGCAAAGCGATTTTTGCCACAGGCATTTAGTCGCGGAATGGTTTAATAAAAATAAAATCAAATGCGAGGAATATAATTAAATGTTAAAATTAAAATTTGAGAACACTGTACATAAGCAACGATTTGCGCTTGGCATTATTTGTGGGATATTACCTATTTTATGCACGCTATTTGGACTTTTGTCTTGTACATACGGCGACAACCCTACATACATATTAAACAGCATTAGTGAAACATACTACAGTAATCATAAAATCATTATGGTTATATCTTTAGGATTGTGCACTTTCTTTTTCGCCACTTATCACGGTTATGATTTAGGCGACAGAATATTTACAATACTATCAGCCGTGGGTGCTATTGGTGTTGCGGCGTTTCCTTGTAGTAGTAACTTCTATAATCTCGATTATGTCGGTTTATTTAGTCTACCCATAAAGGTAAGTAATGTCGTTCATTTTATTTGCGCATTTTTGGTGTTCGGTTCATTTACTTTAATGACGTTAACACAATTTACTAAAGGAACGGATAAAACAAGAAATAAAATTTATTACATATGCGGTGCGATAATGACGGCTGCGCTTTTAGGTGTTGTTTTAATTCCAGATTTCCAATTTAGAATGATGATTTTGGAATTCATTATGCTTGAAGCCTTCGCCGTAGCGTGGATTACTAAAAGCAAAGTTCAAATTTTAAAAAATTATAAATAAAAAATTTAGGCGGTCTATACAAACGTATAGCCGCCTTTTTTATTTCCGCGCATTTTTAGCACTTGGCGTCATTTAGACGTCCATTTTTTATTCTTCGGTTTTGGTTTCCTTATCTTGTTTAACTTCTTCCACTGCTACTTTACTCTTAAATAATTTTACAATCCCATCCAATACCTGTGTTGCTAATTTATTGATAGGAGTAACCTTGAATATATTGTAAAATGCTTGATTTAGAGCATACATTGCACCAGCAACAGCGAAAAAGTATGTCCAATCAAAAGCCTTTATAATTAGCAAATACACTGCGGTTGCAATAAGAGAAAATCCTAACGAAATTCCTATGTAAATATAATGACGTTTTGATTCTTCAATTTTTGTAAATAGGTTGCAATATTTTAGAACTCCCAGAATCGCAATTCCAATTACCGCAAAAATACTAATCCAAAAACCGTATTGAACAAAAAAGTTTAATAATTGTTCCATAATAATTCCTCCGTTTTTAATTTAAGTATTCCTTAAACATTTTGTAAAACAACGTGCGCATATGAAACCTTGTGGTATGCGTATTGTATCTTCTAACGTGCCCATCCCAAGAATTGTATGATTGAACGACATCGGCTATCGACAGTTTGCCTGCCTCAACTTGTTTCTTGAAGAAATTTAATTTTCTACGCATTGCCTTGGTGCCGCTTTTTGACACATTGACAACAACTTTACCACTTTCGGTTAAAATAAATTTCTTTTTCAGAAACGTGAATGGTCTCGATAGTTTGTTTATTACTGTCTTTGATTTATTTATTTTTATCTCAAGCTTATCGCATAGTCTTAATATTTGATTTAAGCAGTCGATAAGTTTTTCTTTGCTTTCGGATATCAAATATGCATCATCCATATATCGCCCGTAATATTTGACACCCATCTTTTCTTTGATAGCATGGTCTATTTCGTTTGGATAAAATAGTGCGCATATTTGAGACACTTGACTGCCGAGCCCCAGCCCGCGCTCGCCATTAAAATTATCTATAAACATATTTGTCAACAAGACAATATGCCGGTCGGGTATCTCTTTTGCAATCATTTCCTTAAGCTTTTTATGGTTAATATTTTCAAAATATTTAGAAAAATCAAATTGCAATATATAGCCGTCGGTTTTGTATTTCCTATAAAACACGTGGAGATGATTTATCAATCTATTTACTGCGAAATCAATTCCTTTATTCTTAATACAAGCACCGTTGTCATAAATAAATTTCCTTGATAATATTGGAACGAGGCAATAATCACTTAAGCATTTTTGCACAATTCTTTCTGTAATATGAACACTTTGAATATGGCGTTCTTTTCCCCGTTCAAAAATGTCAAACTCATAAAAGCCTTTGCTTTTATAGGTTCCATCGTGAAGTTGTTTATATAATGTTGTCATGTTTGTTAATTCGTTTAATTTATGCATCTGAGTGCTGTGTTTCCAGCCAACACCAAGCATACATTTTCGAGAACATTCTCTTAAGTGCTCCCAACTAAATACTTTATCAAAGTTACCATACTCCGATAAAATTAAATCTTTATTTATCCTTTGTAATTTACGACGTTGAAATCTATTTTCTCGTCTTTGTTGATTTGTCATAAACACACCTTTTTTCTTCTGAACATAGTGTATGGCAATAATTCTACAGCTGTTAGCCACATAAAAACTATCCATTAAACCATATCGCCGTAGAAATAATATGGCAATGCACGTTAGCGTCCGAATAGTTTTATCGCTATGTATATTTATCAATTTGAAAGGACATACTCTCCTTTTGCTCTTTTTGATTTCAGCTTAAAGCCTACTTTGCCTAAAACGAACAAAATCCGAAGGCAACCCCGCTACTATTGTCGGCATTGTTGTAGTTGCTATCATCAGCATCATAAACATAGCAGAAGTTATGCGTGCCACCCCTGTAAGGAGAGCGAAGCCTAAATAAACAGAATATGCCCTAAATGTTTTTAGTTTTGAGTTTCACTCAATAAAAATTTCTTCTTTCTATCTGAATCGCTTTTTTTCAACTTAGCAATCAACTTAAATTCTTCAACAAGCATCTCGCTCCATTCGCAAAAAGCACTTGCCGATAAGCTGTCTGGGTATAATCTGCTAATAAGATTAACTTTAGAAATTAAACATTGAAGTGCTTGGTTTGCCTGCATAAGCAAACGAGTTCTTGCGTCAAATTTTTCAATGGAATCAAGGTAAATTGTATTTGCTCTTCTTAAACATTCCGCCATCTCAGATGCCAAATTAACAGTTCTTTCGCCAACGAAAAACATACTTCTTTTCGGTAACTTCATACATTGACGAATAGTATACTCTTCTATGTTAAAAGCAGTATCCAAAAACTGAATACTGCTTTCTTCTCTTTTACTTTTTAGTACCGCCATCTTATTCTCCATTAAAATGCTATGCATTATCAAACTTGGTTTCAGATTCAATCTGACTATAATTTATAATATCATCTTCCCAGCCGTGCAACCTATTTGGCACATCTTGTTCGATGTTCTTTAACTTTATCCTTCCTGTTTCTTCATCTTCAAATTTAGTTTTTACAATCTTTTTATATGTACCTTTAGCTGTGTTATAAGCTGTGATATAAGGGTTTTCATTACGATTTATAGAAAAATCTATGTAAAATTTTTCTAATGGTTGTTTTGTTTTCGTGGTTTCTCTTGTCGATTGAATAATAAACTCCGCCTTACCTTTTGAGCCGTGAATTTCTATATTTTGTATGATTGCATATGCTTCTGGAACTACAATCCCTAATTTTTTTATTTCATAATTTGTTGTTTTTAAACCCATAATTTTATTCTCCTTATTGTTGATATGTTGTTTCGCCATCAATACAAAAAACCTTAATTGTTGGATTGCCATTAGGTGTTGCTTTTTCAATTTTTTCCCAATCCGCTTTTGTACCTTTATAATAAATAAAAGTGTTATTGGAAAAATAAACGCCTGTAATACTTGTAACAGTAATTGGAATAGTAACAGCACAAATTTGATACACATTTGAAATACTATTAACTCCATATGCATATTCAACTTCAGTTATACAACTCGATATATTATAACTCAATCCTCTTATAGCATCACCATTGTTAGCGAAGAATTTATTACCAACCAAAACACCATTATCATTAACATAAAATCGTGTGTTGCCTTTTATAGACGCTCTTATAGCTTGCTCATAACTTCTACCTAATAAAGCAATTTTGGCACTAACGTTTTCATCTTCGTCATAAGTTATTAAGTATGAATCATAAGGTTCTGCGCCTTCGCCCAGTACTAATTCAGCAATTTTCTTACCATCTTCATCTCTTGTTACAGCGTGTACTTTCCCGTATGCTTTATTATCTTCATCGGTAATTTTAGTAAGTTCTACTTTTGATAAGTAATTATTGTCAGAAATTTTTCCAAATTTTAAAGAAACCCTGTCATTATCTCTAATAAGAATTAATGAATTACCATCGACAATTTCTTTGCCCATAGCATTATTTTCTCCAATTTCTTCGTTATCCGCATCATTAGGAACTTCTATGTAATTTGTACCACAAATGACTGTGTCAAAGTCACAAGAGTTACCAAAACTGTTGGATTGACATTCATTATCAAAACTGTTAAAGTAGCAACCGTTACCAAAACTGTTGGAGTAGCAATCGTTGCTGAAACTATTACAGGAGCAATCGTTGCCTAAACTATTATAGTAGCAAGTACCACCAAAAAAGTTAGAGTAACAACTGTTGCCTAAATTATTAGAGTAGCAATCGTTACCGAAACTGTTTGAGTAGCAATCGTTACCGAAACTGTTTGAGTAGCAAGAAGTACCGAACAAATTAGAGTAGCAGTCATTACCAAAACTGTTGAATTGGCAATCGTTGCCGAAACTATTAGAGTAGCAACCATTGCCAAAACTGTTGTTATAACAGTATTCACCCAAAGTCATATCATAACAACCTTTAGCGAATATATTATTATAACAATCGTAACCATCGCCAGATATAAATACAATATTGTTCAAACAAGATGGATTAGCGTCGTATTGTTCGATGACATTATTATGGGCAGTATGCTTTCCAACCGAAGCGTCGTCGAGAGGATGGTCATCTGCTATAATGTCAACAAAATCTGAGCCGTTTTTTGCTGAGAACGTATAAAACCATCTATAATCAGAAGTAGAATTACCCACCAAACTTGCACGACACCATCTATTAGCTGAATTTAAAAATTCAAACCTTAAATATGTTTTTTGCTCGTTTTCTCTCGTAAAATACAAATCGAATGGATGGTACGAATCACGAACATACGGAATAAAATATTCTTCGTTATAACTAAATAGATTATAAATCCTCTCTTTAAGTTTAGCTTTGCTATCTTCATCAATGTTAGACGGATAGTAAACAACCTTCCAACCCTGCTCCCCTTCGATATCAATTATATCTGTTATACCGCTTTCTTCAGCAGAATATGTTTGTCGCACAAAGCGTTTAAACTGTATATTTTTAAAATCGTATGGGCATTCATTACCGTGTTCGTCTTTTAGATAATAAACAACTCCTTTACCTTTTTCTTCGTCTGCCCAAGCAAAACGACTTTTGTCGTTATATAAACTGTATTTGATTTCCCAAGCTTCCAAGTCGCTATCTTTGAAATAACTATCACCTTCGTGCCGAACAGCCCTTGCATTTTCGTTTAAAGTTTTTTCATCGTCAGCTACTACGATAATATCAAAAATATGTCCTGCACTTCTTGTGTTTTCTTGCGTTGTCGTGCATTCGTAGTCGGTTATTCTATAAGTAGCACCTTTCTGCAATTTTTGATTATTACATAAAATGACTAATTCAGAATATGTAATTAATATAGGAACATTATATCCGATGTAATTATTAGTATTGCCTATCATAAATATCTCTCCATAAAACATATTCTTGATAAGATTATCAATTTCATTGTGTTTGATATCATATTAAACCTCCGTATATTTGCTTTCTTTGACATATATAACATTCGTCAATGTATTCCAATTTGTTTCATTTATCCATTCTTCATATAAGTCGTCAGGTATTACAATTTGACAATTAATAGCATGTCCAAGTGAATCATTATCATAGAGTGTTACAACTGATGCTCTATTACGAAAATCGTATAACTTAATTAAATTACACCCTCTAAAAGCTCCTTTATGGATAGATGTTACGCTATTAGGAATAACTATATTTGTTAGCGTTTGACAATTATTGAATGCATCCTCGCCTATGCTTATAACAACATCAAAATCAGGAGACACATTAGGTATATTTACTTTAGCATCTTGACAAGCCCCAATTCCAGTAAGAACACAAGTTCCATCTCCATTAGATGTAAATTCTAAATTCTTGCTACCACCGATATCTATGACTTCTGCTAATTCAAGCTTGATTCGTGGAATAAGCACGGCATCATTTTTATTACTCCATATATAAATACCACCATCGTAAGTTTCACACACTGAAGCAAATCTATTAGCACTATCGATATCGAAATTAACTGTTGCAAGCATATTTTTAGTTGCTTTGCTTAGCTTAATATCTGCTTTATAATTATATCCTTCATATGTATTATCTACTGTAAAAAATGACTTTGCAACACGAATGTCACTATAAACTATATAATTAGTTTTATCTAATAAGTTAATAATCTCGCCGTTTAATGTTTTTGCCGTTAATGAATTGTGTGTCATGTCTAACGTCAAATCCTCTTTGTCGTCTGGATTGTATTGAGACACTCTTCGCTGAGAGATAGTAATGTGATTACCATCTACAAGAATTTTAGACTCTTTGTTGTAGCCATCACTTTCTTTGTTATAGTATTCAAACCCATCTTCACTAACAACAAGCATTTTATCACCATGTACATAAGCTTTAAATGGTGATGTGTTTGTAACAGCATTTCTGTCTAAAACAAACTCAAGTTCATATATTGACATATTTCCTGAACCATACGCTCTAATGTCGTAATTATAATCACTATTTCCGTCTTCATTTTTAAATGATTCTATTTCGATTGTTTTAATGCTTGTCGTAAATTCATATGCGACTCCATTTATCGTCAACCCTCTGTCTTGGTTGTTGCCAGATTTTGCCGTTACTTTAACTTTTATAGTTGTAAGAGGCTTGAGAGAAAGACGAATTAATCCACTATTTGATAACGACATTCCATTCGTATAAATTCCGCTGCCACTTCCTGTGGATACACCGTTATACGAAACTCCTGCTAACGTAACTCCTTCATAACTTATATTATTAGAAGATTTTCCATTAAAGAAAACTATATCTTCGTGAATATTCTGCGAAATATCGGGTTCTTTTACAATATCGAACTTCATATAAACCAAATTTATATTTGAACTATATGGACTTATTGTATTTACCTGCTCTTTGTCAGTGTCATTATCTAATTTTATTTCAATTAATGAGCCAGAACTTTGAACCGGATATGATATATCATTAATGGTGAACCCTCGATTTGAACCACCACTATATGCTACTAATGTAAGTTTACTCCTTGTGTGTGGTTTTGTTTTTATAGTAAATGTATCGTTTACCTTTACAGCAATAAACTTTGAATAGGCAATTCCATTTATAGTCTTACTACCACCACTTACTTTAACATCGCCACTAAATCTAATATCAGTTATAATTGATGTAGCATAATCTTCGCCACTACTTAAATGAATATCATAGTCACCACTGGTGTTTGCTCCATTAAAAACAAAAATATCTTTTTCAACTTTTCCATCAGTAAGCTTATTCCTTGTTTTGCTATAAACGGCAACGTGCGAAAGTTTATTTTCTTTAAAATCGTTAATAAACATCTCTTTAGAGCCGCAATATGGATAGTCTATCGCCTCAGCTATATTATAATCTGCATTTAAATAATTCTTATCTCTAAGCAATAACTCTCCTACAATTCTTGCATCACCAGTGATTTCGCCACCTGTCTTATCATATTTCTCTTTATCAAGAGCGTTTTCGACGATTTGTGCTCTTTCAATCTCTTGATTAATTTGCTCTTTAATAATTATTTCGGAGTTTTGTGCTCTTTGCTCTTCTGCTTCTATTTTACGATATAGCCTAAGCAAAACATTATCTTCGTCTGTACCGTCTATTGCCTCATTATCAACCTGAGACGGAGCAACAAATATATAAAATGTTTGGGATGTTAGCCATATATCTTCGTTATTTTCTTCTTTTCCATAGAATGATATATCGCATACAACTTTGCCATATTGTCTTATTATTGAAGATTTAATATTACAAATCGCAATATTTTTTTCAGTATCAATTACCCCTTCAATAACTTGTTTTGTTTCATCTGGCAAGGTTGCGTTTAGCATTACTCTGGTGTATGCGCTGAGATTGATATCTCCCCTATCATCATACAATTCTATTTCAATACAACGTGAATTCATATCTCCCGATTGGGCTGGTATAACTTGAATCGTCGAATTTTCATAATTAACCGTTGGTAGTCTTAATCTCCTAACGGCTTTGCCTAATAATTTAAATGACATCTTATTCTCCTTCCTCAATTTTTAAAAAATCTTCCAAAATAGATAAATCAGCAACAGATAACTTAAACTCATTTAACTCGTCTAAAGAGAATCTTACAATAGGGTTGTCCACCTCGGTATTCTGTAGTTCTAAAATTAATTCATTACATTTATTTAATTTTGCAGGTGCAATAAGAACTCCGCCGCAGTCATCTAACTTTAAATTCCCTTTATCGTCTCTCAATCCATAGTCTTCAATGATTTTTTTTAATTTATCAGAGTAAAATTCAGATTCGTCGTCTGTACTTTTAATGAATTTCATAATTTTGTATGCAACCATAGGACTGATTTTTTCATCAAAATGAGATTTCAATACATGCCTTGCTTTAATGATTTTAATTAGTTTCATATTTTTTACCCCTTTATTCCAATAACTTGTTTTCTTTTAATATTTGTTTTAATTTTTGTATTTCGTTCACGCACAAAGCTATCAAATCATCATAAAGAATTCCTAACCCTGAGTTTGTTTCAACATAGCCAGCAAAATCACTTAATTGCAATCCTAACTGTCTCATGGCATCCCTAACATCTTGGGCAACAAAGCCAGTATGATAACTACCATTTGTTTCTTTATTATATTTATAAATTACAGGTTTTAACTCATCGAAAAGTTGTGAATAAATTGCTGGTATTTCTTTGATAGAATTCTTATATCTTTTATCAGATGTTGTGGATATTGGTGATTCAGTATTCCAGTTCTTACCACATAAAGTTGCTTGGTCTGGTGTAAATTTAATACACCTTACCCATTGTGGTTCTATATACTGGTTGCATATTTTAAGTTGATTTTGTTCACCTACTCCGCCACCATCGTAAGCAAAATTATTATCAATTTGACCTATTCTGTACTCCCAACTATTGGGGATAAAATGATAACCATCATCGTCTTGACATTCCTCATAAGAATCGCATAAAAATCCGATATAGTTAGGTCTTATCTGTGTATGTTTTATATAAAAAGTCCCCTTGGAGACATCACTGTCAGAAATATCAATAGAATGTCCAGAAACTCTGCTTCCAAGTAATATTCCATCTCCTTCTCTATGGTCACCTAACTTTAAAACGCCTCCATATGTTAGCCCATCGTTATAATAAACTTTCCCTTCACCCATGCGTTGTGACGAAAAAATACCTTCTTTATTAATTATGAATCCTTTATTTTTCTCTCCAATCCAACCATATTTTATTTCCAAATTGTCCGCAGTTATGCCTTTGCTATCAAGCAAAAAATGTTCACTTTTTATAGATGGTTCATCTCCAAAATCAATCTTCAAGCCTGTAATTTCATCGCCAATAATCTCAAAATTATTTGATAAAATAGCACCACCAATCCTTTGTGCATCTTCTATCTTTAATGTCTTTGCTGTAATATTACCAACTACTTCTAAATTTCCATTAGTATCAGCAGAAAATACTATTTTTTCTTCGCCACTTTCACTTATTTTCTTTATTTTTATACCTGAGTCATCTAATTTAATACTGCTATCTCCATTGGATATTATCATGTTTTCAGAGAGTACCATATTTCCGACTAAAACATCAGCGATTAAACCATAAGCTTCTTCTCCACTCTCGCCATATTTAATTCTACCGAGTGCAAGTGCTGCAGTTTCCCAATTATCTTTGGTAAATAAAATTGTGTTATTAATAATCCTTATCTGTTCAGGTAAGAATGATGTTTTGGAATCATCATCGTATTTTCTTCCTAAAATTCCAGTATCATCAATAACAAACGCTTGTGAAGCCATATTCTCTTTTGCAGTGCGCAAAGTTCTATCTAATGGTGCTTCAATCAAGCTTTGAATGGTATCTTTATTTTTTGAAAATGCTGTTAAATTTGCCCAATTTGCCGTTACTGTTCTTGAGATAGACGTGGTTTCTTTCAACAATTCTGCATACGTCATAGTTGTATCGCCGAGCTTTGCGGCGTTGGAGAATGTCAACTCAAATGTATCTGAAACATCTAAATCATATTCAATCGATAATAGTGCTGGAATATATAAGACATCCTCGGTTTTTTCAATTGTTATTGTTCTTCCAAGAGTTAATTGTTTTGTAAATTCCTTAAACTCAATAAGCTTAATAAAATTAACAGCCGCAACAGATAATTCAAAAGTCGGTTGAGAACTTCTTGTTAAATCTTGTTCAGCCGTCTGCATTAATTCTTTAGCGAGTGTTATTCTTTCAGCCATTGTGGTTGAATCAAGAACCGCTAAATTATCATTTGTATAACTACCCTCAATCCAATAACTTGATAATTCGTTATAAAGATTTTGTCCACGTGCAAGAATAAATTTTTGCACATTGCATTGAGTATTTATATAAGCCATTTCATTTTCTATGGCTTTAATTTGATTGTTTAAGGTAGAATTAGAAGAAACTAAATTATTATTAATATAGTTTTCCCATAAAGTGCACCAACCGTTATCACCAGTCAATTCAGCGTAGGTTGTATATCTATCAAACCCAGCAACGTAGTAAGCATAAATTGATACAATACCATCTGCGCTTAACATAACCTGATATCTTCTACCATTGCATATAAAATAGGCATTTGATAGGAATGTTGTAGAAAATCCTGTAGCTGTAATAGAAATGTTGCCAGTCGCAGAAGCCCTTGAAATAGTAAATGTCACACCCCTTAAATCAATCGTACCTGACTTTTGAGACCAAGTTTCTCCAGAGGTTTGCGTATATTTTACAATATTTCCGTCAGCGTCTTTTGAAACACCTACCACTGATTTAACGTTAATTTTACAATAAGACTTTAACGTGCTCGTATCGTTAGCATCAGTAAAATATAAATAAATATTTTCCATTGCGGTTTCTTCTGAGTCATCAATGTAGCCTGCAATCATCTCATCAAAATTCGAAGTTTTAGACTCGATACCATCGAACGAATACTTAAACTTTGTTGTCCCATCGATTTTAGATATTGCCGGTTGTGTCTTATATGCTGTAACGTTTCCTGAAATTTGGCTGAAAGTTTTATTATAATATTTTGAACCATTATCTAAGCTTACGTGTTCGTCATCAATTGTTTCAACAATAATTGGAGCACTGCCAAGCCAATCTTCCGTATCGTCTTCTGCGTGGTCGGTTATATAAGTAGACCTACTCTTACTAAGTAACTGGTCTCTTGCGTTAAATAAATTTTGTAATTGTAAATTAGAACTTTGAATAATATTATCCGATTCAAGTTTGCTCATGAAGAGTTCTTGTAGCCCAAGCGTCAATTCCGAATAACTTCTCTCGTGAGAAATTCTTGCGTCATCGTGATTCTGCCACTTATCGAACTCAACCTTCCACTCTTCTAAGGTGCTGATAAGCTCTTCCGACATCCAAGGATAGTCTACCTTTCCATCGTCACTTTTACGTTTTTTGTAATAGTCAAAATTTACAATATAATTAGTCCCCATCGGGTTGACTGTTCTAATATCAAGGTCGTTGCCATTGCACGCCAAAACAGTAACTATATCCTCTGCGCTTTCTTTGATGCTGATTGCATTAACTAAATTATCGAACGCAAGATATATATCAGTTGGCTTTGTTATATCTTCAAGTTTCCTAACCTTTATCGTATGATAAAGAAAGTCAAACTCAAATACTACCTTAAATGCTTTTTCAACATTATTTACGATGAAATCATAACCAAACAGTTCTGTATTTTCTTCAAATGAACGACAAATATTTTCAGCTCCGCTTGCCGATTTATACATATCGTTGTAGCTTTGTGCATTGAATTTTAACGCAGGGTCAATATAGATTATTGTCCATTCAACTTTGTCTTCGGTTGTCTCAATATCACTATTGTTTAGAGCCACTTTAATCCCCAATTGCTTGTTTAATTGACCTACCACAGAAGGTATTGCTTGCAGGTTTGAACTATCATATTTATCATCTAATGGGTCGTTCGGGTTATAAAACATATATACCCTTCCATCAGTTACAAAGCCTTTATCCTTAAACGTAGCTTGATGCGATTCTGCGGTAACTGATTTTACAGAAACTCCGCCAGTATCTTCTTCCGTTACGTCTGAGATTTGGAACCAACCAATTTTATCTATGTAAATCAATCTTTTGGTTTGGATTAAATCATATTTGTTTTCTGTCCCTTCGATTTTCGGAACGGTAAATGTTAGTTCTGACAAATCGTTAAATCTTAAAACCATATGTCTATCTTTGCCTACAATGTCACAGAGATATCTTTGGTCTGGATTACACAAATACATTTCTGGACTTTCGATTTGCTTATAGTAATCAAAACTACTTATCATATTTACCTCCCTTTAGAATTTTATTTTTGCATAATGAGGACAAGTAATTTTTACTGTCCCATTGATTTTGATTTTTAATTGATTTTTGCCTTTAATAAGGCGTAGCCATTTTTTGCTAAATTTTGAAAGTAGATTATCGCCACTTCCAGTTATTACTTTAAGTTCGTTGTCCACAACAAAACTTGCGTTTGCCCCCAACCCTGAAAATGAGAACTCTCTTGCTACGTCATCGGTTGTGTTTATAATTGAAATACTTCCATCTACCGTAGTAAACTCAACCTTTGGATAAACGTATTCGTCAACGTTATCAGACGGGTTAAAAAGAGAAACTATTTGTTCAACACCTGAGCCAGAGACTCTTTTTATTGCTGGCACACCATATTGATAAATTGAGTCAAATGTTGCCTGTAATTTGAAACCAACACAACTTCCCGAATGATATATAATTTCGGTAATGTTAAAAATGCATTTATATTCATATTCTTCGAATTCTGGTTGGTGAATTTTTAAGACCCTAAACCCTTTGCGGGCATCAAGCCAAAGCATCAACTCTCTTTGAATAGGTTCTGGTATTGCCGTTTCAGCTAATACAGAAAAAGAATATGTTGGCATAGACTCGTATTTTATATCTTGGAAAAAGAATTTATTGGATTTTGGTGGTTTTACAGATGTTATTGTCGGCACCACGTATGAAGTTTCTTCCACTACACTGCTATCAAGCGAAGCGATTTTTATCCCATACATACCAGAATATCTATTGTCATATGTAAATTCCGTTGCGCTAAACATTTTTCCTCCTTTATGAAGAAAGAGCAGACTAATTAAAGTCCGCTCTTGCCTTATTTATTAAAATTGTTTTTATGTCCTGTTCTACTTAATGCGTTTTTCATATATTTATTAAATCTATCAACTGCCTTATTTAGTATTGTTTCTAAATCTGGCAATGTTTCTTTATCAATACTATCGCATTTAATTTCAAAAATAGGAGCATTATATTCAAAAGAATCTCCACCGCCTGAAGTAATCATCATAGATGGAAGAATTTCTTTAATAAAGTTATCCATTTGCTCTGGTGTTGCCACAAACTCGCCTTTTAATAGTTTTGCAAAAAGTTCGTTAGATTTTAACTCAGAATAATCTCCTACAAACCCACCTGTATGGTAAACAGGTGTTTTACCAATATACTTTTCATACATAACATCAAGGTATTCTTGATATGATGCATATTTTTTCCCAGTTTTAGGATTATCCCAATTTTTTACTCTACCTCTTTCTGACGCACTCGCGCCAGCAATATTAGAAAAGCCTGCATCTACGGCATCTTGATATGATGTCCACCTTTCGTGAGTGTCATTGTTCGTCGGCGTAGGACTCGGAACATTTACAGTAACATTTATGTTTTTTGCGATGTCTGCAATAGCCTGTTCAAGCCTATCGACTTCCCCTTTGATAAACGACTCGTATTCGGTATAACTACCATCAATCTTTTCGGTTATGTCGTTTATAGCCTGCTCCAAAGTATATTCATCTAAATCTTCTTTTGCCGAATTTAACTCCGACTCCAGAGCGCGTACTTGTGCTTGCCCCGATGCCGAGGTGTCTAACCTTGCAATAGCTAAACGTGCTTGCAGGTCTGCTACCGCTTTTTGCTTTTGAGCAAGCTCTTTTTGGTAGTCAAGTTCCTCTTTATAAGTATTTAATAAATCTTTTCTGATATCTACCAAATCCTTATATTTGTCGAGTTGTTCTTCTAAGGAGTCTTTGTGTTCTTCTAATTCCGCAGTAGCATCTTTAATCGCTTGCGACCTAAGTAATGTTGCACATACCGCAATAGCATTATTTAGGTTTTCCTGTGCGATTGAATATGCTTCTGTTCCCTCTTCACATTTGGCAAGTGCATCTACATAACTTTGAAGATAGTCTGTCGTGAAATCTTCTAATATTTCAGACGTTGACCAACCTTTATATGCATCGGCAACAACATAACCTTGGTCGGTTAACGTAAAGTATTTTTGTAACCCTTCATATTCGTTGAGCAATTTCTCTATAACGTCTGCGCTAAGCGCTCCAGCTTTTTCTATTTCCTCCAAAGCTTTAGTTAGTGTATCGAACTCATCTTCGATTTCCTTTAATATATCTATAAATGGTTTTTTGGTCAATATTACATCTTGCGTAGAATCTACAAGCTTATTGTACCATTCTTCAAAAAATACAGATAACCAATTGTCAACCTCATTTTCAATTATTGATTTATCAACACCTATCTTTGTAATTTCTTCATCTTTAGCAACGGATTCTATTATATTATCCCTATACGCCTTATAATCGGCTAAAGAACCTATTGAAAGCCCTTCTGAATAATGTTGCATTCCATATGACATGGCTGCCGAAGAAGCGACTTCAGATAAAGCATTGTTTTGAGTTAACACATAAGCATTGTATCTCTCCCTTAACTCATTAAATTGAGCATAGATATTACCATCTCGATATCCAGCCTCTCTCATTTTTGTGAGAAGTTCATCAAGAACTTCTACTGCTTCCTGGGCTGAATCAACATCTAAATTTACACCAAAGAATTTATCTCCAATTGTTGCGTCTCTGGAAATTAAAATTCTTTCATCCATTCCAGCTATAATATCATATACGCCTTCAGCGTATTTTTCTGCATCCTCGCCTGCTTGGAACACAATTTGATAATATGACTCAGGGTCTGTTAACCCCCAAAGTCCCCAAAAGTTAAACCCACCGACATCCTTATACGATGTTTCGTATGCATGATTACTGCTATCCATTGCTGCATAGTATGCATCTATTGCATCTTCATACGCTCCCCCCGCTTCTTGAGCAAGTAAAGCCATATTTTTCTTTATATTATCTTCTATTTTTCCATTAAGCAAATCATAGTTTTCGGCTTCTTCGCCAACTAAATCCGTTATCTTTTTTTGAATTTCTAAAACTTTTTGGCGCGTTTCAGCACTAAATGTAGCAGAATCATCAATTCCATCAGTTACTTTTTTATATTCAGCCACTAAATCAACGAGCTCTTGCGTTTGTTCTTTGCTTTCTTCAGCAGCCTCTTTGGCTTGTTCAGCAGCCTCTTTATATTTTTCTGAAGCATCTTTAGCGGCTTTTGTTTTATTTGCATATTTGCCTAATGCTTGCCCTAAAGCCATTATTGCACTTACAGCAAGAATTATCCAGCCAACTGGATTTGTCGCATTCATTGCTTGTTGTGCTGCAGTCGCTGCTTTTGTTGCGGCTGCTTTAGAAATAAGAGCTTTTCTTGACAAACTATGCGCTCTTGCTTCCGAAAGTATATTTAAGACAATTGATTTTAGTCCTAAAATAATCGCAGGAAATACAGCTAATATGCTCTTAAGATGAGTCCACATAGTAATGAAAACAGTGGTCGACTTAATTTTTACTAATATAGCATATAATGCAACAAGGGATACTGTTATTGCTGGAATTGTTACAAGCATTCCATCGGCAATGCCAAGAATTGAATTCAAGATATCAACAATACCCGTTAAGAAACTTACTGCGCCTTTTATTAAGTCACTATCTAAAAGTAATGTTGAAAATTCTTGCCACGATGCTGTTAGTTCATTTAATTTAGCGTCAATACTATCTAAATAAGCTTCCTGATATTTTTGTTGCGCTACACCAGCACTCGTTGCTGCTGTTGATGCGTAATTTAAGGCATCACCGTAATTTTCCATTAAAACGATGAATTTTTCTTGTTGTCTTGTTCCGGCGAATGCTGTTGCTATTGCGTGTTGTTGCACGTTGTCGTATCTATCCCACTTATTTGCAACATCATCTAAAACATTACCGAATTCTCTAAATTCGCCATCTGAGTCTCTCAGTGATATTCCAACATTATTAAGTACCTTTTCTACGTCATTTAGGCTTTCACCAGTTTCATCATCAACAAATTTACCAGCTTTTACGTTGCCCATTCTTGCAAATAATGTTTTATAGAATGTACCAACGCTTTCTGCACCATCTTGCGTTACTTCTCCAACTGTGGCAATATAACCAATAAGCTTATCCATAGAAACGCCAGCAATTTCTGCGCTTGCTGCAGTTTCAGCCATCGCGGTCGCAATATCGCCCGCGTTTATTGCGGCTTCCATATCTACTGCTGTAAACTTATCTACTATGGTTACGGCATCTTCTACTGATACTTTATAGCCTTTCATTGCGCTCGTCAATGCCTTAGCTGCTTCTGCAGACTCTAATTGCCCCAACTTGGATAACATTAATGTATATGTAATTAGTTTATTGGTTTCTATTATATTATAACCTTGACGTAGCCACGTATCTGCGGCATCCGCGACTTCAAGTTTTGTTGCACCAAGTTGCTTTGCTAAAGCCGCATAGCTTTGAATTAACGCCTGCGTTTCTTCCCTTGTTTTTCCAGTTGCGATTTGTAGATTAGTTACCGCTTTATCTAATTTTACGACGTTGTCATATACTTGTTTTAATGCACGCGTCGCCAACATCAGTAACCAGCTCGCAATAGATTGGATAACATGCTTATTAAAAGCTTCTTTAATTTTGTTTCCAACCGTATCTGTTTCTTCCCCTATTTTTTTGAGGTCTGTTTCGGTTTTTATCAAAGATTCGTTAAGACGATTAAATTCTTCTCGAGTAATACTTTCTTTGCGTTTTTTGCCAGAATAAAGCGTATTATTGATTTCTTCTTGAAGTGCATGAACTTTATTCCTTGCTTCCTCACTTCTTGCAATTATTTTATCATACCCTTTATCAGTACTTAATGACTGTGCTCTTAATAATAATTTATCAAGCGCCGCGCCTTTCATTGTAGGCTTTGCTTCGCTTTGTTGTTCTTGCGCATTGTAAGCATCTTCAAGCTTAGTTTTTATTTCTGAAAGCCTTAAAATTCTCTTATCGTCTTCACCAGCAATATCTTTTAATAGTTTAAGTTGTTCTTTATAGGTTTCTGATTGTTCTCTTAATTTTTCTTCTCCCTCAACATAGGCAGCACTACTTTTATTAAGAGACAACATCCTTTCTTTTAATTTGTAATAATTTAATAAAGCTACGCGCGCTCTTTTATATGCTTCAGTTTGTGCATCCGCATCGGACACACCAGAGGAGCTTTTCCCTGTTGTTCTCGTGGCAGTTCTTGTATCAATATTGATTTTTAACTCGCCAAGAGTTCTATCTAATTCTTTCTTTAACGAAGCTAATTGGCTGGAAAAATGCGTTTTGTTTACATGAACGTCAATTTGAATTTTGCTCGCGATATCTTCTAATTGTGATTTAATCAAACCAACTGACTCTGAATCGACGCCAAACTTAATGCCGATAATATTCTTTTTACCTGCCATATTCTCCTCCTTTAATTTATTATTTTGCAACTCAAATCGTCGCATATATGAAAGAAAAGACTTGCTCTGCAAGTCTTTATAACGTATATACTATTCCTTCGCCCCATCATCATAAGGCTCTTTAAGCGAAGCCCAAGTAGCCCCACTATTATATTTTTGATTAAATTCCTCTACAGCTTTTTCCAAAAAGTCATTTTGAGGTCTTTTCGGCAAACTCCACATGTATCTCTCTTTCTTTTTGTTATACCCGTGTACATAGTCGCGGGTATTATAACCAGTAGAATAAAGCAAGATTAAGTCGTTTAACCCTTCTGGATATCCTTGGGGATATAAAGACTCTCTCCTCACTGCTTCTTTGTCAATACTAATGATTATTTCCCACTCCCAGGCTCTTGAAGATTTTTTCGTTTTGCCAATTTTAATATCGTTGATGGAAAATGTAGAAGATTTTATTGTTTCGTTGATATACTTAAACAATATTTCTCTCATTTCGTTAGCCATGCTTGTTAAATCAATAGGGCACGTTTTATCCCCCGTATAATCAACACAATAAGCCTTTTTTATCGCTGCTCGCCCAGCGGGAGATTTCGCATACTGGTCAATCAACGATTGAACATAATTTTCTGTTAGCATTTTTCAATCTCCTTTTTAGCGTAAAAATGGCTGGGAACCCCCAGCCACTATATCAAACTAATATTTTATCTAATTACATGCCAATCTTGTACTTCTCGCCAAATTTTATCAATAAATGAATTTCCACCAAGCTTTTTATATTGTTTATACAAGTGCTCCATGTTTTCAAATTCATATTCCTTTATTTCGCATTCGCGAACATGCTTAAAGTAAATTGAGGTAATTCTATCTCTCAACAGACATCTATCTGTTTCATTCTGATTTTTTTCGTTTTCCGCGTCTTTCTTTTTAGCGTTTTTTGTGTTTAATATTTTTTCCCTGAATGGTTTGCTTATTAAAGTGAGAAGAGCAAATACATTCATAGGAACTACGAAAATTAAGCTAATAATTTGTAAAATTTCTGTTAAGCTCATCTTTGCTCTCCTATAACATACTTTGGTTTCTATTGTTTATTTTCGCCTGAGTTTCCTTGTGGTTTCAATATAGAACCAAGAATGCCATTTAAGTCAATGTTTATTCCATTTGCCTTTAACGCATCATTAAGTCCGTCGACGTTAATGCCATCAGCGCTTACTTCTGGCATATTCTTTGCCATCTCTTCAAGGCTGAGACCTATTCTACTAACTAATTTGTTAATATCGGATTTGTTAGTAAGATATTTCTTATATACCTCAATGGTTTCATCTGCTGCAGTAAAAATCTCCTGAATTTCATCGCCCACAATTTTAACAACGTCATCATAGATAGTTGTATGTTTCAAAAATAGCCACGCCTCTTCAAGTTTTTCGGGGAGCTTTAGGTCCGTAAAATATGATACAACAGCATTACGTTGTACTAAACTCAAAAATTCTGGCATATAGCAATCAATAGTATTTTTTTCTCCCATAAAAACACCATCGACGATATCTCTTACCATTGCAATTCTATCTTTGTATGAAATCACAGGATATACCTTAAATGTTAATTCTCCTATTTCTGTTTTATATCTTAACTCTTTTGCGACAGGTGCACTATCCTGTACTAAACGTTTCATAATATTTTTAATATTAACTTTTTTTATGCTCATTTTGTTCCAATTTCTCCTTTATTTTTTTTATCTTTTTTGCGTTTTTTCCTTCCCGCTTTTATTTCTTCGTATGTGCAAAATCCTCCATCAATTTTCGAGTATCCAATCCAAACATAGTCAATATTGGGAAACACATACCAAAACATTTTTCTTTTTAATATCGCCACCGCATCTGGGCATCCTTTTATATCAACAACCATCTCTTTTCCCGATTTATATTTCAATACAAAATCCGCCTTATATTCAATGGGTAAAATCTTTTTACCAAGGTGAATAAACGATGGTTGCAAGATATATTTTTTTTGCCTTTCGCAACTAATTATGTCGCCTTTTTCGATTTCGGGAAGAACCACATCACGATAGTATTTCATTTCCACAATACTATCAAAGATAATTCCATCAAAAGTCCTGTCTGTAGTCTTTTTCCCTACATTAAATTTGCTTCTTGATTCTTCCATAATATTTTATAAAAGTATAGCCGTGACGTAATGCCACGGCTATGCAGTTTAAATAATCGAATATTAGTCTTATTCTCCGTCTGTAGCAGCGCTGCGTTCGATATCAACAAAGTTGCCATCTTTATCAGTTGATAATTCGAATTCAATATCAAGACTAATAGGGTCGCCAGAGCCGTTGTATGTAACACTGTAGTTCGGTTTTACAAGAGCCTTGTAAGCAGTAATCTTTTCGTTGTAAACCGTTCCGGTTTCATCTTGCCATACGGTTTCACCCTCAATTTTGTAATACTTAAGCGCAAGTCTTATATCGTCTTTGAACGATATCTTGCCAGTTGTATCAGAGAGTTTTCCACCAGAAAGCAAGTTCATAAGTTGCATATTTGTAACTTGAGTAGAAATCTTTAAAGTTCCTTCTTTCGGGTCTCTAAAACCAATCTTTTTAGAATGGTTTTGACCACCAGTTGCCCAAGTAATTTCGCCTGTAATTTCAAGGCTAACTTCGTTTGCAAAATCAATGGTAGCCGTTTCCGTTTCGTCGCTAATGTTAGTTAAAACTAAATTAAGACCATAACGGTTAGCCATCTCGGTTGTATTAGTCATTATTTTTCTCCTTTTTTTTAGTTATTGATTATTGGTTTTAACCACGCTTGCATATCAAAATTCTTCCCTCCGTGATTACTGAATGCCATTTCATTCAAATCCATGGCTCTCAAATAACCATATTGGAAGAATTGGTCATATAATTGAAACACGGTTAAATTAAATATATTTAGTAAGGTGTATCCCGTCGAAACGCAACTTAATTTAGAAATAATATTCCCAAGTTGCATTCTTTTATCGGCTTTCTTTTTTGCACCATTTTTTAGATATTGTTGTGCTCTTTCCCATAACTCTTTTGCTTTTTTTGATGCAAATTTTTGTGGTTTAGCCATGCGTCCGAGATTTATATAGTTGACTTGAAGCATCATATCTCGAACGTCTTCAAAATTATCACGGTTTATTACACCCGTTACATTGTTTGTATCTTCTATGAACGTAATAAAAACTTTCTTTTCATTATTCCAACATATATTTTCGTCCATAAAAAAAGCCATTGCATCTTGCAATAGCTTTCTGGGGCTGTCAAGCAAAGTAATAACGTCAAATGCTGTAAGCTTTTCCGCATTATCAAGCGCTTTTAGTTTTTTACCTGTTGAAAGTCTCATAAATTTTATTAATTCATCTTTATCCCAAATTAAAAGATTAAGATAAAAATTGTACTTCCAAGCGCCGATGCCTTGAGTAGGTTTTAATTCCCATAATTGCGGTGAACGTATGTGCCCAACACCAGAGACGGGTATTGAGTCTCCGCTAATTAAGTCTTCGTAATTAAATTTCATTCTGTGATATTCACGACGTTAAAGTCGGGAACCTCGTATATTATTTCTCTTGCTGTGAAACCATTTATCGGCGAGAGAGTTCTCACAGCATTCAGTTTTAGAGTACCGATTCCAAGAAAATCGGAGTTGTTTAATACTTTATCTATATATCGAACAAGATTATCTCTGCGATTACCGCTAATCCCTTTAAAGGTCTGGCGCGGTAGCTTCATATAATTTTTATGACATGCTACGGTTACGTAAAGCTTTGTATTTTTGAACTTGCTATTGGTTACTTGACTTACCTCCATCTCAACCCAAACAAATGCAGTTGTTTCTTGGGTAGTTTCATCAACGTACTGGTAGTCCATAATATGTTCTTCCAGTGCAATATCCATATCTTCTTCCGTGATTTTATCGAATGCCTTATTAACAAGGAAACCAACGCAATTCTTGTCCTGCGATAACCTCAACATAACCTTGGAAGGGTAATCAACTATTTGGTCTAAATATGTTTTTGCCATCTCATATTACCTCCACTGTTTTTGTAGCAACGATTTCACCGCTTGTGTTTTTACACGATAACAGTAAAATTGTGCCTATTAAGTTATCTTCCTCTTGAAGCGTCAAGCGACAAGTTTCCCCGGCGGACGTTAATGTGGTATCCGCAAGTTCTTTATCTATTACCCATTCAAAAGACTTAAAGTCTTCGTTGGGATGGCTTGAAGTAATTGTGTATGTTCTGCTTGAGCCATTGCGAATGGTTTCTTTGCCATCAATCTTGTATTCGGTATTGACAACAACATTTTCTTCTGTGGTTTCTTTGTAATCGCAAATCATAGTTTCTACGTTGTCAGTGTCAGGATTATAAGCATCGGCGCCAATTCCAAAATACAATAGATGGCTACCTTCACCAAAATTCTTGCTTTTAAAGTCGAGCCATTTAATTTTTCCGACCTCGAGAATTTTTTCACCTTTCGCGTTATAGACAACAGATACAGCAAGTCTCTTATCAATATACAATTCATTACTTTCGTCGTCTAAAGCCATATAGCAGTTATAACTGTTTTCTGCAATGGTTATTGCCTTATCGTTCCCGCTGGTATAAGAGCCATTATCAAGAATAGCGTATTTCTTTACTAATACGCCATCTTTTGTTTGATATGTAAATATTTGATTACATAACCAAAGTTCCCCGTTAAACACATCGTACTCGTCTTTATACAATTTAATACAAAGCCAATTTTCGCCAAACACCGTTATTAAGTCGCCAATACATAATGTTGTTCCCGGAATCACCGTTACACTGCATTTTTGCATTTCTTTTCGAATAGCGACAATCGCTTGGTATTCGCCATTAACCATTGCATTGCTCTGGTATGCAGGCGAATTAACTAATGAATTTTTAATATTTTCTTTCGCAAGCCCCTTTTCGTGGTCGTTACTCGCATCGAGCGAACTTCTAAGCCACTGGGAATATAAGTCTAAACCATTTTGTGTCATTATTTATTGCCTCCGCCATATTCGATAAATAAGTTATCGATATTCTTCGTAGAGCTCAAAATAATTCTACGCCATACCTTGAAATCAACGGTATTTGAGAGCAAATATTGCATGTTATTCAAAACGTACAAAAACAATTTTTGCGTTGATAATTCAGGGTAAGTTTTTGTAGCCCCCGATAAATTAACCACTATTCCTTCGAGGTATTCGTAAACATGATTATCGAGACCATTCATCTCTGCTTCTTTCATTGGTAATAACTTAAAAATATCGCCTCGTAGGCTTAATAAATAGTTTTTCAGCTGTTCCATAATTCACCTCACACCTTCAAAGTATCTATTGACCCGTGTCTGAATGAGTAGGTGCTTATTTTTCCCCTATATTCTCCATCAATGGTGTCGCGCAGTTCTTTAATTACTTTTAATAGATTTGCTGGTGAATACGAAGTATAATCTTTATTATGTATCATATTCTTTAACAACTCTCTGTTAAGTAATTGAGCGCTTAACCAATGGAAAGCTATTCCCAAAGACAATATATCAATTATTTCATTATCTAACTCATTATTAAATTGAGCATCTTCAATGCTATAATCGTTTAAGTCAATCTTGCATGAATGTTGAAAATCAACAATCGAAGATAAAAGATATTTTTGTAAAACAGATTCTTTTAGTCCGTTTCCTATATTTAGAAAAGTATAATCGGTAAACTTAAAAACTGCTCTCTCGTATATCTCCTTAAACTTTGTTGGCATTTTTCCACCTCTTAGTTATTTTTAAGTTCGCAGTCAAGCGCCTTTTCGAACGCTTTAATTTTACGTCTTGAATCAAGTGTTCCATTTTCAATGAAACTGTTGAGAGCAACAATTAAGTTGGTTTTTGCACCATCAGACAAGAGTGAAATATTTTCCGCAATTTCAGTTTCACTCCAGCTACATACTACGTTAAAGTTTGTCGGGTCAATAAAATTCTTATAATAGATGTCAATTGCAAGCGCTTTGCAGATATCTGCAGGAGTTGCTTTGCAATCAGAGTCATCAGATACTCCTAAAATCGTAACCCATTGGTTTTTGAAGAACCCACCCGCTTGTGCTTTCATCGTCTTTAAGTCAAACATAGTAAGAAACTGAATATCCCCATTTTGAGTCCAGTTGAATTCGTCACCGCTTCTTGGGTTCTTAAAATATAATTTTCCGTAAAAATTACTTTTTACTTTAATCGATACGCCATCATCAATTTTGACGGGCTTATTTATAGTTTTATTGGTAGTTTTTTTATTTTCTTCCATTACCTTATCTCCTTATTTTGCCTTATTTTTCTTTTAATGAGGCAAGCGTATTTTCATACGCCTGCCTGTCATTCAATTATTATTCACTAAACGTGAAGATACCCATCTTTCCAGAGCAAGCAACACCGACACCCATAGGTTGTCCGTAAACATATTCCTTTGTTAAATCGTTGTTTGCAGTTGCTTCGCCTTCTAAAAGGATGCCTTCGCCTTCGTTAACAACCTTAATAGGTTTGTCGTCGCCAGCAACAACATAAACTTTGCTGTCGTTAAGAGCGAATTCAGAAGTACCAGGTTTATGTACTTGTCTTAAGCAAACCATTTCCGTTCCGTTGAACTTACCGAAATAACCAACGTTGTAAAGGTCGCTCTTAGCTTCGTCTGACATAACTGCGTTAGGTACTTTGCGGAGTGCTGCCTTAGTACCAAGAATACGAGCAGGTTTGCCAGTATAAGCTTCTACGTGTGCAACAAGCGCTAAAAGAGCAGCTTCTGCGCCAGAAGCGTTAGAACCTACAACATAGTTAGCGTCGAAACCAACAGTGTCTTGAGTAATTGCTTCAAGTGCTTTGTATGCGTCGTTAAGAACGTGTTGTTTGTAAGATTTAGCAACTCTGTCTACGAAAGTATTGAAATCAACTTTACCAGAAAGTAAACGATTTAATTCTTCGTATACACGAGCAATCTTCATAGAAGTCTTAACAGCAACGGTTTGAGTGTCGTCGATTCTTTGACGTCTAACACCCTTAACACCAGCAGCAGCGTCAGCGATAACGAATAAAGAATTACCTTCGATTACGAAGTCTTGTTCGTCGCCGTCTGCAACGTTTCTGTAATCAACAAGAGCAAAAATTCCGTCTTCATCCTTGAATCCTTCGTTGATGATAGCAGGAATAAGTTCTTCGATGAGTGAGTATACCGTGCTACCTCTGTAGCAGGTTTTGATATCAATCTTCTTTGAGCCACCGTTTGCTTCAATTAAAGCGTTACGTATAGCTTCAGAAGATTCAGCCTTTGAATAAGAGCCAAAATTGCCTTTTACGGCATCAATCATAACTTGTAAAAGTTCCATATCAATTTCTCCTTTTCTAATGTTTTAATTAAGCTACTTCGATTAAAATATATTTGTCTTCGATAGCTAAAACTTTACCGATAACGGTAGAGCCTTCAGTAGCAGATGCAACAACCTTCATCTTGGTGCTTGCTTGAGCTTCAACGAAACTACCAACAGCAACTTCGCCGTCTAACGCTTCTTTAGTAACCGAGAATTGGTCTGCAGGAGTTAAACGGTAGCAACGAATAGCTTCACCAGCAGCGTTTTCAAATTCGTTAAGACCGTAGTAGTTTTTGTTCTTAATAACTTCAGGAGAAGCAACCAAGTAAATGTCTCTTAATGCCGTAGAAGCAGTAGGAGCAGTTGCTTTTTTGATTTCTCTTTCTCCGTCGATGTACCCACCAAGGGTAACAATGTTTCCGTTTTCGATTGCAGCTTCCTTTTCACCTGCATAGAATTTTGCAGATGCAAGGTCTTTAGCATTAGTTGTACCTGACATTTTGTCAGTTCTTACACAAGCTTTCACTTTCATATTTTGTTTTCTCCTTATTTAATGTTAATTATTTTTTATTTGGTAAATATTTCCTCATAAATTCATCACGTTCCGTGTCAGCGGATTTACTAGAAAACCCAACAGGGATGCGAATTGAATCAATCGGCTTCTTTACAGGTTTTTTCATGTTTTTGCCACGAATAGCAAATAGTTTTTCAGTTAAAACCTCTACGCTTTCAAATTGCATAGCGTCCTTAACTACAGCTTTGTATTCATCAATTTCACCTAAATCAGCAAATTCTGCGATTACGGCTGAATATGATTTTTGTTTGTCGTCTTGAATTCTGTCAGCTTTGTATTGCGCAAGTTCCGCTAATTGCACTTTATCAGCTTCAAGTTTTTCTTCATCTTCTTTGGTTAACCAAACTTGTCTAACCTTTTCTTGTGAAGACATATCTAAGACAACCTTATCGTCAGCGAATGAATAAGGAATTCTAATTGTTCCCATTTCATCTTTGACTTCTTTGCCTGAGAAGTGATATATTGAATATACATAAAAATTATCAAAGTCGATAAGACTGTAGTATGAATAGAATTTTGCGTCCCAAATTTCATACTTTTTCAACGCTTCATATAATGCTTTGCGTTTTTCTTCGTATGTAAGTTCTACCGAGAATTTTAATGGTTCAGTAGCCACTGGGTCTGTTCCAGGTTCACCGCCATTATCTGTGTAGCTTTGAGAACCGTCGTCTCCATTTGCAGGTTCACCGTTAGGTTCTCCTGCCGGTTCGCCCGTAGGCTCACCAGAAGGTTCTCCAGTAGGTTCTGCAGGGTCTCCGTCTGGATTGCTACCGTCGTCAGTATTTCCAGCGCAATTAGATTCTGCAAACTCTTTTACTTTTACCCTAAATTCGTCCTCGGTCATTCCATCTGTAACTTCGAAAGGCAATTGCGTATCATCGGCTAAGCCGAACTCAAGTAAAATTGCTTTTATAATCTCAGCGTTCAATGTTTCTTTTCCTCCTTTTCCAGCGGATACCGCCGAATAACTTTTTGCCAATTGTTCTTTGAATTCCCCGAATAGTTTCATCCAATTTTCTGTTTCAGAGAACTTATAAGGTTCAACTCTGGCAGACTTAAAACAAGGCTTAACGTCTTTAGAACTGTCATCGCTCTTGTTTAGAAGACATAATGCAGAGTATTGGAATTTCTTTACGTAGAGATAACCATCTTTTCGTTCAGTTTCTTTTGGTAAAATCTCCATACTTTGCGCGAAGAAAATATCTTCACTATATATCGCATCCAATAATTGCGGATAGCGACCAGTCCATAGAATAATATCTGCGACTAAATATGTATTTTTAGTTCCATCTTTTTCTTCTACTTCTTCATAATGAACATTTTCTTGCTGAGGGACAGTTCCGTATGGCACCGTAACCACCCTAAATTTGTATTTTCCGTCTTCGTCTTTCTCGAGCACCATATCGTGCCCACCTAATCTGACGTTGCCATCTTCATCCTCGTAAAGATGTCCTACTACGGGAACATTAAACAACGAAGGCAAAGCATCATCAACAGCATCTTTTGAAATGCTTGTTTTGTTGCCGTTCTTTCCTAAAGCCATTACAAAACATTTACATAAAGTAAATTGCTCGTTTATAGGCTTTACAGGAACAATTTTTCCCGAGAACGCAACAGTGATTAGTTTGTCGTTCATTTTTTGCTTATCCTCCTTTTAGAAAAGCAACGCTCCGTCTCTTACGAAAATTGCTTCTTCATAGTTGCCATCACCGTAGAGGGTGCGGAGAGCCTCTTTTAGTTCTGGAGTTTCTTCAAAGCAAAAAACCGTTTGACCGTCGTTAATGTTTTCCTCTGTATATGAAAAACCGCCATCACTTAACGTGTTGGCGATTCTTTCATCAAAAATTTTTATAAAGTTTATTTTGTTTTCCATAATGTACCTCACCTATTTGCATTGGTGTCGTTATCTCTGGTGTCCTCCCCTGCGTCGTCCAAATCATTGTCGCTACTTTGAGGTCTACCAACAGATGTACTACCGCTCGAATTGAATGAGCTCTTCAAAGGTTTTAATTTATCAAAAGGTACAAGACTATCTTCAAGATATACCAACCCTGCGAGGTCGCTTTGTGGAATACCTAATGCTGCCGCATAGTGAGATTTTGCTAACCCTAATGAAGCGGCGTCGCGATAGTATTTAAGATGTTCTTCCTTGTTGAATACTGTAATCGGTAATATATTGATTTTGAATTTACTTGTTCCAGCAAACCCAGTTTTTAAGTATCTATTGATTACTCTTTCAATTTGTTGTATCATTCCAAGGACATATGTTTCGTCGTTTTTAATAGCGAGTTTAGCAATACCTGAAGTGCTGTTTTCTCTACCGTGTAATAACCCCGAAGTACCAGCAGTTGACCAGAAGTTGGCAACAGCATTTGATAAATCGTTTACTTCAGTTACCCCTGCTTTGTTTTCAAAACTAAAAGTCTCAAAATCAAACGGAGAAAGAGCAAGACCAACGTCTTCGCCTAATGCGTTTGCGATATGAGCATAATATTTGTTAACCATATCTTCTGTCATTAAAGGTTGACCTTTGCTATCAGTAGGAATTTTACCCGCAAGCATTTTATAATTCTTTAATACAGTCGCTGTTTCTTGTAGTCCTTCTACTGTTGCGATTGTATATAAAGACGGCATAACAGCCGCAAACGGCGGAACCGTGAAATCGACGTTAGAACTATCTGCTTTAATGCAAACGGATACCTCAACTGGCACTTCTTGCCATTGGTCGCCTGTTGCTATGTAATCGTTATACATTTTTGTAAATTCAGCTGGATAAAATTCTAATTTGCTTGCAATTTTTGTCATATCAACTTTGTATAAAAAGCTTCCATCGCATATAGATGTAATTTTGCAATATTCCGGGTCGATTTTTTGGATGAAAGCAGAGTTGTTGTCGCTAAGCATTACGCCAAAGAACGCCCCGTCTCTTAAAGCGATTAACTGTAATTCTCTAATAATGTTAGGAATATTCATAAGTTCCAATGATTTGGTAACCTTCCTAAACTGCTTAACGAAATTTTCTTTAACTTCTTCTGGGTTAAACGCTAAAGGCGTAACCACATATGCGCCCGTATATAATCCCGCATAATAATTCAACAACCTGTTGTAGTGCATCGAAGATATATACATATAATTCGACGCATCGCGCAAGCTTTTTTCGTTTGATGTACTTGATGGTGATTGCAACCATTTGATAATGTTTTCTTTACTGTAAACTGAATATGAATATGATTTCTTTGAAGAAGCATTTCGAGGGTTAAAAGTTAATTGTTTCATCAGCTGTTTTGCAAAAGATAATGGCATTTCAACAAGTCTTTCTTTTGACTTTGGTTTGCTATTATGCCTTTTGCGGTTTTTATTGTATTGCTGCACCGTTACCTTCCTCCTCTATTGTTTCTGCTGATTCTCGGTACTCTAAAGTTTAGCACCAAGTTTTCTATGGATTTTTTTTGCGAGAGTACCACGTCTCTCTCTATAGCCTTTGCTACAAAAATGTTATAGCTCAAACTACTATACCTATCCTTTCTCATTCCAGATTTCTCTTTAACACGAATGACGTTATTTTTCGTTTCGTATTCAAGGTTAACGAGTTCGTTTACCAATAAAGTTGTGTGAATGTAAGGCAACTTTAATTGCAGAGTATCTTGTGGAGATAAGCTGGCATATCCTCTTATGTTAGCAAGTGCTTCGTCTGCGTCATATTCAGAAATAAGCAATCTAACTTGCCCTTGCTTTAACGCTTCTCTTAAGCCGAGAGCGCATTGAGAGTTAAATTCAGGTGCGCCTTTAATTGCCCAAAGCTTTTTAGGAGCACCAACAACAGCACATCTTTTCGCAATTTCTTCATTGTTGTAACATGAAATTGCTCCATATGTCTCGCCTGTCGCTTGGTCGTAAATATCCGACATTAAAGCGTCGCAAACGCCTAAACCGAGACCATTGCTGTCGATTACTAAATAATCGCAATCAAAGTCCTCGAATAATTTACGTATAATTAAAGCCTGCGCATCAGTGCGCAAGCCCTCGTTGTTTTCGGTGTAAACAATATTGCTCACATACTGACCAGATGGTGTTGGCAACATCTGGTTTATAAATATTGATGTAGCGTCGTTCTTGTTTTTTCCAGACGACATTAACGCAATGTCCGCTGAAAGAATTCTCTTCTCGCCTGGTCTCTTAGGCGGAATACGTAACGCTTTATCGTTATGTCTTACTGTTATGCTCGAAGGATAATATGGGTGTTTTATTACCCTATTTTTATCAATCTCGTCAAAACTGTACAAACCACTGGTGGCTTGAGACCAGAACAATGCGCACATTTCTATATAGAATTGAACATCGTTGAAATCGCTTTCAGACATTTCGTCCTCAACTCTTTCTTTATCTAATAGATTTTCTTTTATTGCTAATTGATACGGCATTGCACAACAAAAATAGCTTCTGCCGGTAATCATATTAACAACATAAGACCTAACGTGTTCATAGCTCCAATGCCCTTCATACCAGCAAGAGCTTGCATAAAGTTCTTTGGTTCTTTCTATTGGATGATTAGCGTATTCAGGTTTATCTAAAAACGCAGGATGTCTCGGAGACGTCAAGAATTTTCTCAAAACCATATCGATGGTCGTTTTGTCCAACATACGATATTCATCGACAACAAGAATCGTCGCTCTGTTGTGTCGCGCAGAGTCCGCCGCAGTAACAACTTTGATTATAGAATCATTCTTAAATTTCAAAGACGCTTCCGCTTGATTGTTTTTAATTTCCGCCACTTCCATTCGCAAATTCGGCGATAATGGCATTAAAATATTTTGAATTTTATCTATAATTTCAATTGCTTGACCACGAGTTTTTGACGCTATACAAATCGTTGTACCGGGATACAAAATACAATAGCACGCACAGAAGATGGCAAGTAAAAACGATTTACCACCACCACGGCTTGCGAGATAAATTGAGTTAACTTTTCTGAACATTTCATTTAATATGATTTGTTGAAATTTCTTAAGTTTTAATCCTAAATAATCTCTTGCAAACCTATGCGGATTAGCTCTATAGAAGGACGCCCATTTAGCGACGCCCTTCATAATTCTTTTGTTTTTCTCTTGTTTTATCTCGGCATCGGAGCGAACGATAATTTTACTCATCTTTCTTGTCTCCTTTGTTGCTGTACTTGTCAAGAATAGAAACGTCAACCGCTTCACCGTCGCTTTCATATACTGGAGGTTTAACGGTGTATTTTTCAAGTTCTTCTCTATATTGAGCCTCGTAATCGTTAGAAACGTGCGTTAAATTACATAAATGTCCCAAGAACCACGTATCGAAATACTTTTTGATTTCATCAATATCCTCCCACTCTGGGTCTGGGTCTGGAACAGGCTCTTCTTGCTCAAGTTTCTTGATTAAAGTGCCAAATGTGTTTTGGTCTGCAAAATCCGTATCTGTATTTTGTCTCGGTTGTAAGTTACACGATGCCAATAAATCTTGGAAAGTCTTCATCGTTTCCAAAATCTTGTTGCCACCGCTTTGTTGCGCTTTTCTCATATTGAGTTGTGCTATACATATTGTTCTTATGAGTTCTTCTTGGGCTTTAGTCTTGCATTCAGTCCTACTTCTCCAGTCCTGTTCTTGCTCGTCTAACCATTGATAATCTTCAGGTTTTAACCCATATCCCCAACGTTTAGTTATTTCTTCCGTTACCACGTAATCTTCATTATCTTCTGTGGGTGTTACAATGTCGTTAAAACTCTTTATGGTACCAAACTCGCCTTGTTCTACTTTAATAGTATCTAAATATGTAGAGCCTCTCATTTTTACTTGGCGCGTATTCATTTTTGATGGATAAGCCGAAAGTTTTGTTCTACCAGCCTGCAAGTGCTTCGCAGCCATTGCCGAGGCTTCCTCGTCGTAAAACATATCCATATAACCACAAAACAATTTAAGAGATTTTTCTTCGTTCCCGCTATAAAAATCGGTCAAAGAATTAAATATTGTATCTGCGCACGTTCTACATATAGGCATATAACCCTTGTTAGCTTGCCATAATATAGAATCGCCCGCTTTAAGGAAATTCCCTTCTTGCTTTGCGTATACTTTGCCACAGCAAGTACATCTATACTGCTGAGGTGTATCCGTATCTTTAATGCGAATTTTAGGCATTTGAAATTCGCTATTTATCTTCGCTGGAGAATTGTTATCGGCTTTTACTTTCTCCAGCATAGTTCCGCCCTGAGGGCGTCCAATGTTATTTTCAGACATTTTCTTCCTCCTTATAATCCGCTAAAACAAATCGTCAATGTTGTCATCGTCCTCGCGAACTATATAGAAGTTTAAGGTTGTGCTTTGGTCTTCGTGACCAAGCAACTGTCTTACCGACTCAATATCTTTCCCTTCTTCAACAACGGCTTGCGTTGCTCTTGAAGCTCTTAGAGTATGCGGATGAACTGACCTACCAACAATTGGAGAAAAGGTTGAAGTAAACCAGTTATTAAATGTCGTTTCACAAACTTGTCGTGCAACACCACCGTATTTGGTTATAAACATAAATGGACAGTCATCTTCGCCTCTAACTTCCACCCATTTTTTGATTGCCTCCATAGCGTCTTCGCCAAAAGCCAATCTTCTCTGTTTACCCTCAATACCTGCCCCTTTACACCTAATTGGTTTGGTGTAATATAATTTGATTTCGGTTTCAACTTCAACGCCGTCTTCATTTTTGATAATTCTCTTTCTTATTGTCGGCGTTATGTTAACCGCATCTTTCGTAAGTTGTCTGCTCTCTTCTCTTCTGCAACCAGTATCGAAGGTGAATAATAAATATGCAACCATTTGATACTCTTTCCTCTCTTTCAAAACATCTATTAAATGCTTGAATTCTTCTTTCCTTAGAGGGGTTTTTTCTCTTACGATTTTTTTGGTAGGTCTTTTTATTGATTTGTTAATAAAGTTTCTAAACATAGGATAATCATCGTGATAATAAATCTCTATATACCCGTTCAACGAAGATATTGCAGCCCTTTTATTGTTTGTGTCAGAAGATGAGCATCCTCTATTCACCATCCAATTTTGGAATTTTTTATATTCCAGGGGCTTGATATCTATTTGTTTTTTATTGTTTAGATTATCTTTTACCCACACGAACCAGATTTTTAAGTTTGATTCGTATGCTTTTTTGGATTTAGGAGAAAGTTCTACTGAATTGCTTAAGAATGAATCGAGCAAATTTCTATTGAATTCGCAAACTACATTCCACTGTTCTTGCGTTACAGCTTCAAGTCTCTTCATTTCTTTCTCCTCCTCTTATTATTCTTTATTTTTATTTTCTAAAAGTTCAGACGGTGTGAATTTTACAAACTCATGACCAGGAACCAAAGATACTTCTCCCGTTCCAGGATGTCTGATATTGCGAGGCTTCGCCACCTTTCTCTTAAACGTGCCAAATCCCTGGATGGTGATGTCTTCTTTGTCCTCGTAAAGAATTTTACCTACGAGTTCAAATACATCCCTACAGAGCTGGTCTGCCATTTGATATGTAACGTTATATGTCTCCGCAAATTTTCTACTAAATTGTTTTCTGTTAACCATTCCTTTATTCTCCTTTTAATCTTTTCTGCTTATTTCAAACAAATATCGTATAAGCATTTAATAGTTTTTTCTCTGCTCGTAATTACCACGCATTGTTCTGGTTCTCCAGAAATTCTAATGTCTACGCAATGGTCGTCAGTTCCGACAATTGCACCCATTTGGATAACCTTTACACCAAATTGTGTATCAAAAGCGTTATGATGTCTGTGCGCGAGTAATACTGCGTCTGGTTTTGAGCCAATCATAAGAGTTAAGTTTTTAACTACGTTGCTTGGCGTATCTTTATCACCGTGAACCAAGTAGAAAAGCTTTCCACCTCTCGTAATAAATGTGTTGATGGTATTATCAATTAGACCATCTTCATAAATGATTACTTGAGGATTGTTTTCAAATTTAATTTTTAGACAATATGGAATGAGAGCTTCTAACTCTTCGCCTCTAAGATGGTTTTCTTTATTTGGTGATAATCTCGAATGATTACCGGCAACACTATGGACTCTTATTTCAGAGAAATCATCTTGTAATGCCGAGATAAATTCGCCTATATATGTAATTGCAATCTTAATTTGCTCAATTACATTTTCGTTGTTCTCTAAACGTAAATTCGGGTGTATAAACCCAGAAATAGCATCTCCACCAAGAACGAGTTCACATCTGTGAACTTTGTGTGTGCTTTGGATTTCTTTAATCTCGTCAATATACTTATTGAGTCTTTTTTTGAGAATTCCCGTATTGTAGGTGTTCCAATGGTTTTCAACTTCAATTCCTGCGTGCAAGTCAGATAAGCATAAAATCATATCTTCATCGCTATCGATTACAGGAGATTGTTTGTATTCCAATGGTTCTACATTTCTTGAAAGGGTTCTCTCAATTAAATCGATAAAAGATTCCTTTCGTGCCTCTTCCCTTACTGTTCTTTGGAAATCAACACGTTCATCGCTTAATTTTTGTCTTTCTTTTCTTAGTTCTTGTTGTTCAATACGAAGTAAAGAAATGTATTTTTCGGTAGTTAAATCTTTGAACACACCAGCGTCATAAAATTTTTTTGCCGCTTGGTAGATTTTTCTATAAGCTGACTCAACTCTATATTCCTCTTCGCCGCATCTAAACTGTTTATTGATTGCATCTGCAATAGTGTCCCAATCCGCTTCTAATATTCCTGACGTTTTTAATTCTCCCACTCTCCAGATGTATTGTTCTTCGTTTTCGTTTTCCAGCCTCAAAAGGCTTTTATCTATAAATAGATTTTCTTCTTTATTCATTTTCCCTCCTAAAATTCAAATTTAAGCCTAATAGGAAGTTTTTTAATATCAACTCAATTTCCTTTTCTTCCCAATAAGGTATCCTTAATAATGGAATACTATTTTTTTTACAAAAATCGTTTTTCTGTTTATCTCTTTCTTGTTGTTGTTTGTTCTGCTTTATGGCTTCTTCAGCGCTACACCCCCCATATTTTACTGGTCTGTAATGATGTTCGCCATCAAATTCAATTAAGCCAAAAAGTTTCTCGTTTGAAAAAATGGCGAAATCGAATCTTAAGTTTTTTATTCTGGTTTCGCGAAAACGAAATTCTTTTACGTATGTTATTTCGTTTTTTGTTAATATTTCGCAAATTTTCGCTTCATTAAATGACTTAGTGCAACCACAAGACTTTGTCGTTACCCTCTTTAAGTTTGAAAGTTCGACAACTGTCATATTCCCGCAGTCGCATTTACAAAGCCAATATGCGGATGGTCTTCTTGTGCTGTCGCTATTTTTTTCTTTATCTATTCTTTTGATAGCAATCAATTTGCCAAATCTTTGCCCACTTAAATCCTCAAATCTAACACAACCACAAGATGTTGTGTTACCTGTTTTTAGTTTTGTGTATGTCGTAACTATTTGGTTTACGCATTCACATAAACACAACCAGCGCGGAACTCTTATATTTTGGGGAGAAACATAGTCGTCAACTCTCTTGACAACGGTAAGTTTTCCGAATTTTTTACCAGCTAAATCAATACCATTTCTTTTCCCTTGATTTTTAGCCGTCTCTTTATGTAGGCAACCGCAAGATTGCGTCTGTTCGCTTTTAAGATTTGAGCCTTTAACAACTACGATATTGCCGCACTCGCATCTGCATTTCCAGCAAGCACATTTTTCATATTTGCCATTCTTTTTAGGTTTAAGGCAATCATCTGCGCGTTCCAATACTGTCAAGCGCCCAAATACCATGCCCACCAAATCTTTTCTAACCCGGCATAGTTCTTCTTTATTGTCCATTTCTTGACCTCCAATTTAATTCATTAAATTGAGAAGACTATGCTATATTTCTCTCTTCTCTCCTTACGGCAACAACTTTTTGAAAAAACGGTGTCTAAATATGTCGTGTAGTAGGGGATTTTTTAAGACGCCGTTTTTTCGTCCGTGTAAATAAAAGTGTTGTTTTTGTAATTTTTTTACAAATTTTCTTCGTAGGATGCGACTCTTTTATAATAAAAATCGTAGTATTTTTCGTTTCCGTTTTCGTCTTCTGCAAGCTTGTAAACAGGCTCTCTGCTGTTGACAATCATTTTCATAAATGTCTCGTCGGGCTTGCCAAACATTGTTTCAAACATAAGGTTCTTAATGTCTCTGTTTTCTTTTTTGTCCATCTCTTTAAGAACTAAATACATAAGATATTCGTGCGAAGACATTTTTTCTATTGCAAAAACGCATTGTTGTTTTAATTCTGCAGCCAATTCCCTCGCAAGCATTTTACCGTTCTTGTCTTTCTCGTCATACGCCAAGTAGGCTTGGGATATTTGAGTTTTGTAGAACCTAACCATTTCTATTATTTTGTCCCTAATAATGTTGTAATAGCCACTGCGGATATTCCCTTCCGGTTTCTTTACAATATCCATAAAAGGAATAATGTCTTTATTTGTAAGTCTTGCTTGTCTATAATTGACGCTCGTAATTATCTTTTGCAAATAATCCATAGGTGTATCAAAATATCTATAAACGGTGTCTCTGGATAGTTCATAGCCGTTTTCAGTAGTAATCATTTTGAAAAACATTGGCTTAACGGTTTTTCCATCGTCTTCAATTCTGTACTTACGCTTTAAGATATCAATTTCTTTCCCGCTATCAATCGTGAATTCTTTTTTAGCTTTGTCAATTTCAACTCCACTTAATACGTCTAATTTACATATATCATTATATAATTCTGCGTTTTCCTCTTTGGAGCTCCCGCTACTAATTCTTTCCCAGTAAAGACTATTCAATTGTTGCGATAGATTTACTATTTCTCCAATTTTATTGATGCTTGTCTTTACGTCTAAATCAGCTTTATCAAATGAACTATAATGTCTCTTTGTTTTTTGCGCCTTAACACAGTTCGTTGGAACACTGTAAACGGTGTAATTTTTTTCCGCGGCTTTAATTAAGAATTCGTTATCCGTTAAAAGCATTGTGTCACTGTCCATGTCGGCGCCAGACAATCTTTGGAGAGTGTTTTCGTTTATTGAATTTATGTATACTATTTCATTAGTCATATTGAAGTATTGACCAATCTTTTCATTGTTTACATTTTTTACGAGCAGAATGTTTCCTGCACAAACGTGTGGTGAACGCGAGCCTAATATTTTCTTACCGAACTCAAATCGCCTACTATAAATATTGCCCACGCCAATTTCGCTTTCGCCGTTAAATTGACCAATAGAATGTTTCAACAATTCTAACCCGTTGCCAAGCAACGTTGAATAGTTTCCGTTTATAAGTATGTGTCCCTTTTTCAAGTTTCTAAAGAAACCTTTTACGATGGAATCTCTAAACTCTTTATATATCTTTGTTCTGCAGAACTTATCGTTTAGACCAAGCAACTTGAAAACGATTTCATTTTTGGTCGTTATAGGCTCAAGCATTTCGTCTTCTTCAACGCCCTTAAATGAAAAACCTACATGATAACGCAATACTGCTGGGTCTTTACGAACTGCGCCGATATAATCCAAAGACGGTTTAAGTAGTTCTTCTACTTCTTGGTAAGAAAGTTCTAACGAATTTAATAATTGATAGTGACATTGAACCATTCTACCGCCGAAGAAATGTGTTTCTTTTTCATATTTTACAATACCAAACGTGTGGTCAATGTTATTTAGCCATTCTTCCATTGTTCCAAATTTCAAATATTTAACACTGCTCGGCGTTGTTATTAGTTTTATTTGGCTAATATCAGTAGCTAACGTAAATCCATTCAATTGTTCAACACTGGCAATATTGTTATCTGCGAACCATTGTTGTATATTTGTGTTGAAGGCACACGTTTTGAAAAATCTATTTCTCAAAAGCAACATACCTTTAGAGGCATATTCGCCAAACATACTTGCGTCCAGAAGAGACTCGCCATCCCAAATACTGTTAGTTACGTCAACCGTCTTTTTACACGCAACCAAGCGGTTGTCTTTTTCTTCAACGGCAACTACCTCATCGGAGAACGTGCTTTCAAAATCGTCTACAATTAAAATGTTTTCTGGCTTGATTTCCATCGTATCAATAATACTACTCATAGGAAGAGCGATATAAGCTTCATACGACGCTAAATCTATTGGTGAGTTTTCTCTAACGGTTAATCCGCATCTATCCCAGCGAGCCATTCTTTTGGCAACGATTTCGTTTACAAATAAACACTTACCTACACGGCTACTTCCTGCACTTCTCTTATACCTAACATATTTAACACCATCGCACACGAACCCGTTTTTATACAATTCGTTTCTAAGTTCTGCTTTATTCATTAAGACAGGAATTGCTCCAATTTGATGGTAACACCCTTCTATGTATGTAAAATATTTAGGCAACAACGATAAGTCAATTGGATTTTTTACTTCTACGTTTGTCTGTATGCCTATAAGTAATCCGTCGTGTAAACATACCCCGTCCGTAAAAACACAATCCTTGAAGTCATATCCGTTGCGAACATAAGTATTTTTGCCTGCTTTATTAAATTCTTTATATGAGTAAGAAAATTTGACGTTGATTACCACCGTGGTAAATTTCTTTCTTCCTACATTAAAGAAGAAATCTTTTCTTCTACTTGCTTTTTCGTATTCTTCTTGAAGTTTGATGGTATCAAGGCTCCAGTCGAGCATATTTTCAAACTTTCTTAAGAGAATATTTCCTTCCTTGTCTCTTATTCTATAGCCCTCGCCGTTTGCATTTAATAAACTTCCGGCGGAATAAATATCTTTACTTTCTATAGATAAAATCTTAAACCCTTTATTCATTAAAACTCCTTTTTAGCTTTGTTGTTCGTCAACAACTTTTTGATATTCTTCAGCTCTTTCCGCGAGGTCTTTTTCGTATTCCTCGATGGCTATTTTTTCCGCACCATATAGCGGGTCATAATATTCACACATCTCACCTTTTTCTTGGCAAGTATCGTAATAAAAGCAATTTTCACAAGATTTCATTATTGTTTTCCTCATTTTTTATATCTGATTTCTTTTCTATTCGTAGCGAAAACCTTTCGCTCGCTGTATTTGATTTCTTTTAAGTCGTTTCCCTCGGCTAAATTATCAAGCCAAGTTTGAAACAAAGTTCTCATCCTTCTGCTCGGCACGTAAATCCAAATTTCTTCACCGTTTCTAATCGCAGACCTGAACACCCATTGGATTAGAATTGAAAGCGCGTACATATCTTGATTTACATTATTTGCTCCAAGCTTTTGAAGATAGTTCTTCATCCAAGGCATCATATAAACATTTAAGCAGTAAGCCAAATGCTTCTTATTAACGTAATCATTACTTGCCTTGCGGTTAAAGGTTAAAAATGAATTTGAATAACCCTTTCCTTTTAGAAAACCTTTATACTTGTTTAGCGTAGTCCATAATTTGTTATCCATTGTGGTTCCTTTATGTCTAAATATGTTGTATAAATTGTTTTTTAATTCAGCCAATTTTGGCTGACCTTCTTCTTTGGCAGCTCTTCCGAACCAACCCGACGATAACGAAAATCTATCATTCCCTATTTCGTTATATTTTGTCGTATAATTTATGTGGATTAAATCTTTTAGATTTCTTCGCCTATCCATTTCTTCAAGCGAACAGAACTGATATATTCCATTCTTCTTCGTCGTTCCTATTAGTTCATACTCTACGCCATTAACATCAAAGAAATATTTAAGCAGTTGATATTCAAAAAGATAAGTTAGCACGTAAGCACTGTTAAAACTATTGAATATATCTATTGGCAAAGCCCAGAAATAGAACGAGCCGTCGTAGTTAACCATATCTCTGGATTTAGAAATTCTCATCACGTCGTTAAACACTATGCCGTTATAGTCTTCGTCTTCCCACACGATTCCATTGCCATCTTCGTCCTCTCGGGCAATGTTGTTTCTCTTCAAAAACTCTACGTCACCGGCGTCAATATCTACAGGCTGGAACAAATCAATTACTTCGTCAAGAACAAGTATATAGTTATTTTCTCTTATTAAATCTTTTATTTCATCCGTATAATAAGAAAATAATGCGTGGGTGCTGACTATATTCTTTCCTTGTCTTAAGAGCTCAGGTAGGTCTTTGAGTTTTGAATATCCATTAGAGGACTTCTTCTCCGGCGAGACAAATCCTCTGCCACTACAAGAGTTTTTTATTCGTTCAACTTCGTTTAGATACGGCGTGATAAATATGTATTTATTCTCTATATCAGAGTTCATCATATTGATACAGCTTAACGTCTTCCCTGCTCCACATAAAGCATCACAAACTTTTACCTTCATTTTTCCTCTTTTTTATTAGTCTTTTCGGGGGCTAAAAATGCCCTTAAAATGCAAAATTGCTACCCTGGGGGTAGCAACTTGAAAAAATACCTTCGTACAGTAGGGAGAAAAAAATGCGCTCCTAAAAAGAAAAGATATAATTAAGGAAACCTAAAGGTAAAATTGGGGTACTTGGTTGCTACAGGTCGCTCGCTATGGGTCAATTACTACGCTCGCGATTGCCGATAGTATCCAAGAGTACCTTTGGAACTATGCCTCTTGTTTCAGTTGCTGCCCTTTAGGGCTAATTGTTTTTCTAAGCAAATCTCTTAAATTATATCTGTTTACTTACTTTATGCATCTATTATAAAACATATTTAGACACTTGTCAATAGCTTTAACAAAAAAAATAAAAATTTTTCTTTTTTCTTTTTATTATTTTTCTTTTTTATTTTTAATAATGTAGAACCTATTATCTATTAGAATAATAATCTAATTGTCTACTGTTGTCTATTAGCTAATAATATATATCTAACAGCTATTAGTAAACAATATATATAATAGCTATTAGTTACTAAAGATAGTATTCCTATTGCCCTCTTATACTATATCCATATATAATATATAATGTCACGCGCGTATGTATCAATATTATATATTTTTGGTCGATTTTGATACTTCTCGATTTTTCTTCCTGCCATACGACGTTCTTTTAGAATTTCTTTTATGAGCTAAGAAAAAACGGGTAGAATTCCAAGTTTACTTTTTGTCCTACCACACGAAACACTTTCGAAAGGATTGCCGAGTGGATTCGGGTTTTGGAGAGTGTGTGAGTGTGATGGAGCGACAATATGAATTTATGTGATTTTTAGTTAACTTGTTAGTGTAAAATACCCCCCACTGCTCGAATATTATCAACGCTAAAAAGATAAGATTACAAAAGTTGCTCTCTACGAGAGCAAAATGCAATTTTTGCCGTTTGGAAAGCAAAAAGTAAAATTATTCCCTATGGGAATAAGGCTCGACTTTTGGCAAGACGGACGGCAACCAAAGTTTACTCCCCCTTTGAACCCCCTAATTGTCGCACGTGCGCAAGCACACCTGCACAGTGGCAGTTCGCCGAAAAAAAGTTCAAAATCGGCAAAGTTATTCCCCTACGGGGAATAAAAAAATTGTGAAAAGTCGCCAAAACACTTGACAGCCACCGCGCGCGAGATATACTTGAGGCAACCAAACGGCAACCACAAGCCGACGATGGTTAAAAAAAATAAATTTTTTTTAAGGAGGCTCAAAATGAGCAAAAAAATGAACAGTGCTAACGAAGTTAGCAAGAACACCACCACCCAAACCCTTAACAACGAAGTTGTTAACAATGCAGTGAGCGAAATGACTGCCGTTCTTAACGAAGTTAAGAAAAGTTTCCTTGACAAGTTGCTTGACGAAAGCGTTGCTTTCGTTGGCGTAGGTAATGCACCCGACGGCAAATCGGCGTTTGTTATCTCTGATAACAAATACTTCGGCAATATGAACGGCTTGCAATATCTTGGTTATCTTATAACCAAGATAGTAGTTACCCGCCGTGATTATCTCCCACAGGAGATAATTGACGAAGCCTATCGTCCTTCCGAAGGAAGGACGGAAGTCGTAGATTGGCGTAGCGAAGTCGTTTGCTCTCTTTTAGAGAGCATTGCCAAAGGCGATAAGGCAAATGCAATCCCTAATGCCTTTAAGGCATTAGACAAGCAAATGGTAGTAGGCAACTACAAAAGCCGTGACGCTAAAACTCTTCCAAAGGAAGAGATTTTAGACAAAGATTTCCGTCTTGCAGTGCAAGACTTGTGTTCGCTCAACCCCGTAGGGGTTGAAGGCTATTTCGGCAAGGGCTTTACAAAGGCGATTTATGAACTTTTTGACAAAGTCAAAAAGGCTCATAAGTTTGCGACAGACAAGCGTTGGAAGTGCTTTGAGTATTACATACTCAACAAATCTAACGGCGAGATAGCAGAGTTGCTTGCTATAAGCAAGCAAAAAGCAAGCCAAAACAACCGACAAGTTTTGCAGTGGTTTATTGACGAAGTCAATAACCTTGACGCAAAATCACTCGAAATGCTCGGCTTAAAACGCTAAAGCGTTTTTTATAACTTAACAACACCCCGTAGGCTAAACCCCTACGGGGTTTTTCTTTTATGCGTGCGTAAAGGCGAGAGTTCGCAACGCCCACAAAACGCTAACCCCTAAAGGGGTTGACGGCTCGCCCTTTATAGCGAACGGACGGCAACCGCTGAACGGCTCAAGGGTTAAAACGCTAACCCCTAAAGGGGTTGACGGCTCGCCCTTTATAGCGAACGGACGGC
>JBJEVF010000043.1:199715-278498 GCA_051884215.1 Christensenellaceae bacterium
AACCGCTGAACGGCTCAAGGGTTAAAACGACGATTAAACCGCTTTGCCTTATGGCAATGCGTTTTGATACCGTGCCGTTGCTTTGCAACGGTGCGTGTGCCACTTTTGGTGGCTAACCGATTATGCTCGGCAAAAATCAAAGCATAATGTCACCTTAACACACAAGGCGTCGGCTATGCGTGAGAGTTAGGCTCACGGCTCGTGATAGTGAAAAACCGTAGCAGGTATGGCATCAAACCTAAACTCGGCTTGTGCAACGTGTGTCTATGCGTGATGTTATACTCACGATTTGCTTGCATTAGTACGACATTATGGCATTACATTGCCTCAAGTGGGCGTGATAAACGGTGTCATAAGGTAAAACCAAAGGTAATCCCAATGGGCGTGATACGTGTATAATCGTGCTTCAAGTAAGTGGCGTTATATACTCGGTGTTTGCATTTACGGTCTATAAATAGCGTGAATAAAACGAAATTATAAACGAGTGTAACAATACACTTCAAATAAACGGAAACCCTATGCGTTTGTGTAGGGTTTCCTTATGCACACATAAGGCAGCCTCCTCGTGGCGTGTGTGGATAACCAACCGATTGTCTAAAAAAAATACATACTCAAGGAGTAAAAATTATGGCACAAACTACAAACAAAACCCCATTAGAAATCGCAAAAGAAAAGTATGACGTCGCATTAAAGAATGCTAACGAAGCAATAGAAAAGAAAGATGCGAACGCCTATAACGAAGCAATGCTCGCATTAGCGAAAGCAGAAGACGACTACACAAAACTTTCAGCTAACGCAATGTATGACGAATATGCATCTAAGGAAAATCCTATTGTGGAAATCGTTAAAGCGTATGCTTACAAGACTATCGGACATAAAGAAAAGCGAAACAAAGACGACAATGACCGCATTATGTCAGTTGACCCCGTAGAGAGAGAGCGTCAAATTGACTTACTTGCATTCTGTAAGTATGCAAAACTTGATACCGACTGGCAATATGTAGCAAGCAAATGTAATCAACTTATGTGCTTGCGTGCTGCGACGCAATTAGGCGTGGCTAATGTCAATGATATCGCAAAGTCATATTTCTTAAAAGACAAGGCAAAGCAAATTGAGATGGGCAAAACGCCTACCAGCAATACGCAAGTTTGCAAATTATTGCAATCTGTAATTGACGAAATCTTGCCTAACGATAACCCCGACGGCAAAACCTATAAATGTAATAACTATGACGTAGCATACATTGATGACCTTTACGGTAAAAAGAGTGGTAAGCAACGCATCACGGTGAGAGTATCTAACGATAGTTTCTTCCGTCGTATCTTAGTTGACATTTGCTATCGTTTGGTTACGAATAGCAAGTATGGCATTGACGGCTATAGAGAAGTTAAAAACTCTTAATTAAACCACAGTAAACTTAACATACACTCCATATGGGTTATCGTTTAGGGCGTCGTGCAATGCGACGCCTTGAGCAATAGCCTTATTTTCTTTTGTAGGTGCGTTATGTATATAGAAAACTTGTGTATTGAGGTCACACGCAAATGTAATATGCGTTGTGCTCATTGTCTGCGTGGAAATGCTCAAAATATAAACATTGACAAAAATTATATAAGTGAACTGCTCTTGCATTGTAGGGATAGCGAAATCGGCAGCATAACATTTACGGGTGGTGAGCCAACTCTTAATATTGACGCTATTGAATTCACTCTTCAGACTATGCGTTGGCTTAATATTCGCTTAGGTAGTTTTTATATCGTGACTAACGCAAAAGTATACCGTCAGCGTCTTGTTGACTTGCTTGACGAAGCATATACGCATTGCACAGAAAAAGAACTTTGTGGGCTTGCGATAAGTGATGACGAGTTCCACGAGCAGTATAAATCCCCTAATTTTAACTTTAACTATTATCGGTATAAATATGACGAATACGATTGCGAGCGAGAATATTTTTGCCCCAACGATAAGAAAACCGATTTTAGTAGGACTATGCTCATAAACGAAGGGCGTGCAAAAAGCATAACGAATAAACGAAAGCGTGATAACAAGCCGTCTGAATACATTGACGACAGAGTTCACAAATATAATAATGACGACAATATTGGCGGAACATTATACCTAAACGCATTAGGTTATCTCGTTGACGGTTGTGACTGGTCATATGAGTCGCAACGTAAACAAACAATTGCGCCTGTTATGGAGTGGGATAAGTTTTTATCAAAAATTACAGTGGATGACGCCACCGAAAATACTTGACATTATATTATTTATTATATATAATGGTAATGCTACACTTAGTGGTGTTCGTGTAGCAACTGTTCGAGTTGCTCGCAAGGGCTTCTTTAAAAAACGTTTCGGTGGGTATCGTAAATCCACCACTTTTATTATCCTAAAACACTTCCGTGTGTTTTACTTAAGTAGCCAAAGGTTGCTAACAATTGAAAAAATCAATAAGCAACTTGGCTAAACTAAGTTGCGTAACATACAGGAGGTATAAATGGATTACAAGGAACAATTTATCAAAATTATCGGTGCAGAATATTATAAAAAATTCACCGACGAAATCGACGAAACTAAATGCGTGATTAACCCCGCAAAGGCTGAAAAACTTATTGGCGTGTTGAATTATTGCAAAAAGTTGGCTAATGATAACAACGCAAAGATTGAATATTGCGTAACAAAAAAGAGAAACCAACCTGCTGAACTTTCAATTCGCTTCATAGACGATTTAGTTTTTGGTTCTGGCGAAAACAATTTGCAGAAATTTATTTCCGCGTTAGGTTTATGCGACGGAATCAATATCAATGGAACTGGCTTGCCCGACGGTTCATTCTTAATTTCGTTTTTCGTTGACAATCTATATATCCCCAAAAAATAAATATAGTAATTAAAAAGACGCTTAGATATAGCGTCTTTTTTAATTAAATCAAAGGAGCGTAATTTTATGGATACTAAAACTGCTGAAATTATAGCAAGAAAATCAAGAGCATTAAAGCATTGCGAAAAAATTCTTGGACAGTGCGACAAAAAAGGAACGCATAGGGTTATTTTAAATAACACCGGCGTCGTTATACCCGTAACAAAAAATGACGCAATTTACTTGCGTATTCAATCTATTAAGTATCAACTAATAGACGAATTGCATTCTTATAAAGTTTCGCAAAGCGTTGCATCATCTTCCATAAAAAGAACCGCCCCCGCTCCAGTCGGTGCGTCTGCCGAAAAGCACGTATTGGCACCAGAAGAAAAACTGGAACGTAGACGAGCTCAAATGCGTGAAGCAAGCAGGCGTTATCAGGCTAAAAAGAAAGCACTTAAAAACAGTTAAAGTGTAATTAAAAAAAATTTTAAAAAAATATTAAAAAACGCTTGACAACTGTCTAAATATGTTTTATAATGTCGATGTTAAAAGAACTTGAACGGCAAAGTTCTCATTCTTTTAACGTCTTTATGACATATTAAGACATAAATTATTATTCACAATCGTAATTCCCTTTTCGGGGCTTTGGGTTATACTCAAAGTAACAAGATGTTGGGAAATGGAGGAGCCGGCGACTGGCGTCGTCCTGATGCCAAGATACCGTGAACATATGTTGTATCACATTTGTTCCAAAGAGTCAAGTAATCTACAACATATTTAGACACTTTTATCAACTGCTCATTAACAAACAAATTAATTTATAAACATTTCTTTACAAATTAAGCAGTTTTTTTTTTCGAATTACCCCAAATCTTACTTCCAACTTCTGAATGACGGAAGTCATCGAGTCTTCCTTCATCTACGTGGATTGTGAACTTAGGAGTAAATATGTATAAAAAAATAGAAAAATTTATACTTGAAAAACTTAAAAAATATAAACTTGACCCTCATTCTTTTGTGGCAAGTGACCTTGCCTACGACCTCAAATCCGACTTTTGCGATAGCGATTTTAATCCTATTTCCAAAACCGAAGAATGTTGGGAGCAGGCTCAAGATGATTGGTATGATGATTTTGTATTTGCCGAAGTTGTGCCTGTAGTGGCATACTTGGGAGCAACTATAGAAACTGAAGACGAGTCTGATGCGATTGATGTCTGGTTGGAGCGTTATTGCTCTATTCTTGATGAAGAGTCTGAAGTTTACGTATCTAACGAAGACCAAGGAGAACCCGAATGCTTTATGTTGTATGGTGGTGAATTCCACAAGGTTATTAACACTTGGGAGCCTAAAGAATACGTTTTTAGAAATTTATGTAAAGAAAGAAAATCGTAACATTCAGAATTACCCTCGGCTTTTGTTTATCATCTAAAAACAATAAATATTGCGCCTGAAAATGGCGCAGTTAAAACTCAATGGTCATTCTAATCTAAATTTTAGTTTAGGCAATTGATTATATTAGTTGTATCAAAACGGTTTTAACATTTCATAATGCAGCCCATCAGAAAAACTCTCACGTGTAACAGCGCACGAGGCGCAGTAACACGAGAGAACTTTTCTGAGGGCTCTCTATGAAATAACGGCTTGTCGCAAACTCGATAGCATTGAGTAAATATTAAATAAGGTGATTATCGTTAGCAAATATAGGTGCCACGAAGCAACAAGGAGAAGCAAGACGCTTGGGTCGTCGGTAAGCTTGCCTGAGAGTAATAGGAGCTGTGGTAAATGGAGTTCGATGAACAGCCTATATACGCATTTTTTGAGCTGGTCGTAAGACCCAGGTTCACCCACGATGGGATGTCCCCATCAAAACGCCAATGACACTTGGAAAGACAAGATAGTGGCAAGATGTAGTTAGGTTGAAATCTTATCTTCAAAAACAACCAGATTTGGCGCAATATCGACACGACGTCAATGTCGAGGCGGACTCCGAACCACCCTATCTCCCATCAGCGTATCTTTCTGGGAAAAGATAGACAATTAAAACCTCAAATGGGACGGATAAGCGCTGAGCAATTCTTGTGATACCGACAAGCGTTGAGGAAGCGACGAGCAAGTGCAGGGAGAATGCTGAATTGAGCCTGCTATTACTCTTGAGAATCAAGGGTGCGGTAGTAAAATCCTGTTGTTTTACTAAATAAGATATATTGATTGAGCCGTCAACGATTGAACAGGCAACGTTGGCAAATATATAAGATTTCGTTTCAGTCTTATATGTGGCTCTCGTTATTGTATATTTAATTGAAAATAAAACGCCGTAGGAAACGGCAATGCGGCGTTTTTCTTTTTCTTGTCTATAAAACATTTTTAGACACTAACTTTATATCCAACTCAACGTTGAGATAAATATAAAAAATTTTTTGTAAAGGAGAACAAACAATGAAACTCAGTATCACAGCAGATGCATACGCACTCACCTCCAAAATCACGGTGAAGCAAATTGAACTTCTTAAGAAGTACAATCCTGAAGCACTTCAGATTAAGGACAAAGACGGCAACGTAGAATTTGCGGTATCTTTCGTGGAAGGTAAACCGAGCGTAGAAAAGTTTGGTGTAACTTTCGGTGGCGCTACTCGTGACGAAAACGGTTATGCAACCATTACGGGTCTTATTCCTGCAACGGTTAAAACCACTGACGCAGCAAAAGAATTCGTGGCTGAAAAGTTTGGCGCAATCGTAGCTCATCTTGGCAAGCTTGAAGAAACCATTCCTACAGCATCAGAAAAAGTTGCAGAAGACAGAAAGAAAATAGTTGACTCTATTACCGTAGGCTAAGCAAAGGTGCGGGGCTTACGCCCCGCCAAACAAAAAAAAACAAAATTTTATAGGAGAAAATTTTTTATGATTAAAGTTATTGTTAAAACTACGAACATTCGTAACAAAGAAGTTGTTGCAGACGTAACCGGCACTCCTAAGAGTGTATTTGACGAACTTGGCGCAAGCGTGGCTGGTGCATCGGTAAACCTTAACGGTACTATTTTAACCGCAACTGACTTAAATTCTACTTTTGAAGCGCTTGGCGTTGCAGATGGTGGAACGATTAACTTAAATGCTGTTGTAAAAGCAGACGGCGCAAGATAACAACCAAAATACATAAGGAGCACAGGTTATGGACGTGAACACAATTCTCACGAATTCCGATGCTAATGCGTTTTTTGGGGTAAACCAAATTACGCTTGACAATCGAGTTCTTGAATCAACCTTAAGATATATCGCCCTTAAGCACCACGAAGGCGAAATTGAAAAATTGAAACTCATCACAACGAAGGTTTCTCAATTTGACGGTTACTCCAGATGTGGCGATTTTATCACCGATAGATATGACGACGTTGAGTTGTTTATAGTTACGGCAAAAAATGGTGCAAATATGCCTGTTATTAACGAGGAAGGTTGGGCATCGCAGGATTCTCCCCCATACCCTGTTGCTCCATTTCTTTCTAAGTGTTCGGAAACGAAAGTTTATACGAATACCGAAAAACGAAGAACCGTTATTTTTGTACGAAGTGCCACCGAAAGATGGATAACCGCTCTTACATCTTCGTTATTTAGGATTTTGCCTTGGTACTTTACCACTATGACTGAAGAAGAAACGGCTCTCTTTAGGGCGGTAAGCAATGGCGACCAATATACCTTTGTAAACATAATTAATTCGTGCTGCAATTATAATTTCGCAGATATGGCTGCGAGACGCACATTGATGAATTGGGGCGAGGGTTATAGAGAAGCTCAATTAAAAACCTATATGGACAGAAGCGTACAGCTAATGCACAATATGTCTGACTATGAAAGAGAAATCGCTAAAATTTTGGATGAACTTTCTGGAGTACACCTTAATATTGAGGCGCTACAGGCTCAAAAAGTATCTAATTCAAGCGAAGTTTATGACTTCTTCACCGCAAGAAAAAATATCGGAATAGCGAGTGTTATTTCTTCAACTGGTAGCTCTAAAAAACTTCGTTATTACGTGACGGAAGTTCTCGAGTATTACGACAAAGATGCATTCATTAGAGTTTATGACAACTCAAGTTCGTGGTTAGCAAGCAATCCGAGTGTAAGAGAAATTTTGTACGGTTGTTTTATCCAAGAAAAGGGCTTTATACAAGTCGAGGGCGTATTCGAACTTACGAACTTATCGAGTATCACCGCAGTATCAAACGTTAGGTCTGGGCTTTTTGAAGAAACCCATTTACCTCACCCCCACATCTACCATTATGCTTGTCTCGGAAACAACAGTTCACATATTAACGAATTTTTGAGAAGTGGTGAATGGGGAATGGCAATTGACCAAACGGTGTCTGCAATTAAAAACATCAACTTTGGCGACAGTACAGTTTGCAATCATTTTGTTAGAGACCTTGCAGAAAATATGGATACTTGTAAATGTATAATCGCTGACAATGGCACAAAAATGACACCTAAAGAATTCTTAGCATACATTAGAGAATTTAATAATCAAAGCAATGAAGAAGTAAAAACTGAAATAACGGAGGGTTAATATGAGTAGAAGATTATTTGCAAGCCCAGAAGAAATTAGCGCATTTATAAATAGCACACAAAGTCAACTCATAGCAGAGTGTGAACAATTAAGCAAAAGGCGTTTTCAAAGCGAAAAAGACGGAGAAGTTAGTTTCACCTTTAAGTTAAAAAATAAAACTGACAACAAAAAAGCCTATCTCACATTTGCTCCTAAAGCCTACCTCAAAATGATGGCTTTAGTTATTAACTACTCAACCGAAGTTGAATGGCACGGTCTTGTGCAAAGAATAAGTGAAAACGAGTTTTTTGTCAGCGATATTTTAATCTTTCCTCACGAAGTAACGAACTGTACGGTTGTATCAACGCAAAAAGATTATGAAGAATGGTTAGATGCACTTGACGACGAAACATTCAACTCATTGCGTTTTCACGGTCATTCACACGTAAATATGGCGGTAACTCCGTCTGGGACGGATATGGATTATAGAAAGAATGTCATCAACAATTTTGGAATACCAACTCAAGGTGACGACTACTTCTATATCTTCATCATTCTCAATAAAAGAGGCGAAATCAGCGGTGAAATTTACGACTTAACTTATAACTCTCTGTATAGCACAAACGAAATTAACATTCTTGTACAAACTGATGATGATTCGTACTTGAGTGAATTTATGTCAGAAGCACGCCGAGTTGTTAAAGAAGCTCATTCGGTTGGCTATGGTTGCTATAACTTTACTTCCACCCCCGTTGTATCTACCGCATCTCAAGCAAAAAAAAATCCAGACGTAAAAATTGGAGCAAAGGCGAGTGCAAGGCAAAGTAGCCTTTTCGACGACAATGAAGAAGACGACTGGTACAACGATATCTATGGAGGCAACCGATGAACCTTGTAAAATCTCAAGATTATTTTAACCCATTGGATGTAACTAATAGATGCCACATTATAGGTTGTGGCTCTGTTGGCTCTACAGTTGCCGAGTTGTTAATTAGGCTTGGCTTAACAAAAATTACTTTATATGATTTTGATTATGTTTCGGCTCATAATCTTGCTAATCAAATGTTTAACGATAGTGATATCGGAAAACAAAAAACTGAAGCCGTAAAAAATATGTTATTGTCAATCAACCCCGACGCTAAAGACGATATTGTTGTTTGCAACGAAGGTTGGACGAGCAAAACCAAACTGGACGGTTTTGTCTTCCTTTGCGTAGACAACATTGATTTAAGAAGAGAAATTACCCAGAAAAACGTAGGAAATATGTCGATTAAAGCAATGTTTGATTTTAGAACTCGACTTACCGACGCTCAACATTATGCTGCAGATTGGAAGAATGCAAAACAAGTCTCAAATTTGTTAAAGAGTATGGATTTTTCCCACGAAGAAGCCCAAGAGGCTACCCCAATGACCGCTTGCCACGTTGAGATGGGAGTGGCTCCAACCGTGAGAATAATTTGCTCTTATGGTGTTGCCAACTTTATGAACTTTGTTCGCAAGAACGAGTTAAAAAAGATTGTAACCATCGATGCGTTCACCTTTGAAGTAGACGCATATTGAAACTAATAAAGTAATGCTTATCTTTTGATAAGGCTTCGGATTATATTCGGAGTGCCAAAATGTCGGGAAGACGGAGGACACAGCGGGAGCAAATCCTGCATCTTGAGCAAGGATTAGGGATATTTTTCAGTACATCAAGCGCAATAACGGAAATAAAAGACCTACCCTAACCCTACGAACAACCAACATTTAAGGAAATTATTTTCTATTTGCTTCCGAAAATCACAGGACATCGTAGTACCGAACTATGAATGCCGAAGGTCCCATGGAAGCCAATCTAAAAAAAAACAGTTTATTAGGAGACACAAAACCATGCCGTACATAACAGTACCTGTAAGTCAAAAGTTCCATCAAATTTCTTTTGACGATATTTTGAACGGAATGAACGAATCCGTGTTTGAACGTCAGATGGAAGACACTCACGACACCAAGACCGTATTCAGAAACAATACTCCACAAAGACTTCTCGATGATACGGATTTCGACGGAATGATTGCGGCGCTTGAAAGGTTCAACGAAAAATACATAACTCTCATCAACACCGAGGACAAATCTACCCTGTACAGGAGTTTCAAAATTCCTAAGCGCAGTGGCGGTCTTCGCCAGATAAATGCGCCGCTCGATGATTTGATGAACGCGCTGAGAGAGCTTAAATATCTCTTTGAGAAGCGTCTCTATGCAAGCTACCACACTGCGGCATTTGCCTATGTAAAAGGCAGAAACACCATCGATGCGGTTAAGAGACATCAGAGCAACAAGTCGCGCTGGTTCTTGAAACTCGACTTCCACGACTTTTTCGGCAGCTCGAACCCCGAATTCATCCTCGCGCAGCTTGAAACCATCTTCCCTTTTAACGAAATTGTTGCAAGACCCAACGGAAGAGAGGCTTTGGTAAAAGCGTTGTCGATATGTTATCTCAATAACGGTTTGCCACAGGGTACTCCCATCAGCCCCACTCTTACCAATTTGTTTATGGTACCCATTGACCATTATATCGCGAAGACGGTGAGAGAAATGACACCTCACCTCGTCTACACGAGATATGCTGACGATATTATCCTATCAAGTGACCTTAATTTTGAAAACTTCTATGCATCCCGATTTATTAATAGCGTAAAAGTTAAAGATTCTTTGATAAAAAATCGTTCTAATAATACCCTATATAATGTGTATACAAACGATGAACTGTTGACTATTACGCTTGACGAAGGAACTGCTCAACATTTCGCAAATAAAAGTAAAATGATAGTAAATGCACAGACTCGAATTGAAGCATTTGATATTACGGTAGAAAACAAGAATGAAGTTATTAAATGGTTAACAAAATCCATAAACGCCGATTTGCCCAGAACCAAAGTCATCTGTAAAGTAATGGATATTCTTAAATCTTTCGGAGCCCCATTTCAACTATCTTTGCATAAAACAAGGTACGGCAACTCATCGGGTCGCAATTACAACCTCGGGGTTATGCTGAATAGTGACAACCAAATCACAATCGGTCACTCAAAGAAAAAGGTCTTCAAGGCAATGCTGTTCTCGTTTATGAACGACGAAAAGAATGGTAACGTATGGAGTCTTGAGGATACACAGCACCTTCAAGGGCTTATCTCCTACTACCGTATGGTTGAGTGTACGACCATAGATACGATAATTAAGTCGTACAGCGCGAAATTTAATAAGGACGTTGAACAGACCATAAAAGATGTTCTTCGTGCCGGTTAACCTTAAAACTCAAAAAGCTTAAATAGATATGCCAATCTAATACATAACATTGGGCATCTGGTTATATCGGATGTAATAGACCGAACCGTAACAACAAATCATTTTATGATAATAACTTAAACCGATTCCTGCGAAATCAAGTTTAAGTTATGATAATGAACTGATTTATTAACGGCAATGAGCTCCAGAGGAGAGCCGCCGCCCCCTTTTCGTATTTAAGCTTTACTTACAATCGTTATGTCTACTTTCGGGTAGAGCTTTAGGTTAAATCTAAAGTGCCAAAATGTCAGAGAGACGAACACCAGCAGCCAGAGCAGCGGGACGTCTTCTGAGAATTCGCTGAGCTTCGAGTACGGTAAGTCGCAAGTTCGACAGTCATTCCTCCCAAGGAAACCAATCATTTCCACACTTTTATTTCTAAATCTCAAAGTATTTTACTTGACTTTTTTCCCAAGAAAATGTCCAAATGATTTCCAACAAGACAACAACTCGAGTCACTTTCTTTACATGGATTGTAAGAGCATTAAAATAACTTTGGAGATTTATTAATGGCAAATATGTATGATGTAACAATTTATACGGACGGCGCCTGCTCAGGAAACCCCGGAGCTGGGGGTTGGGGTGCCATCTTGATGTGTGGCAACCACTCAAAGCAAATCAGCGGTGGCGATGCTGAAACCACAAACAATCGTATGGAGTTAACTGCGGTTATAGAAGCCCTCCTTGCTCTCAAATCTCCGAGTAGAGTTACACTATACAGCGACTCAGCTTATGTGGTAAACGCTTTCAACCAAAACTGGTTAATAAATTGGCAGAACTCCGCTTGGAGAACTAGCGGTAGAAAGCCTGTGCAAAACAAAGACTTATGGCTGAAACTGATTGAGCTTACAAAAATTCATAAGGTCAAGTTCATTAAGGTTAAAGGTCATTCTGATAACGCATTCAATAATGAATGCGATAGGCTCGCCACCGAGGCGATAAAAAATATTAAGAGGTAATACATATGGAAGCAAAATGTAGTTATTGCGAATTTTTTGGTGATAAACCCCACTGTCATAATTGTAAAATTTTCAACGGTTCAAGGACATATGTTCAAACGGAAATAAAATTAACGCTTGATGAAATTATAGACCACATAAACAACAACGAAAACGTTGAAGCGTTCAATATCGGCGATTATAAAAATATCACTTTATATACCGGCGAAACAGCGAAACTAATCGTTCTTGATTTTAATAAGGACACGCTTGCTTCCGATGGTTCATCTACGGCGAAGGTTACGTTTGGCATTCTTAAAAATGACGGATATTTCAAAATGAATGAACAAAATACAAACGCCGGAGGTTGGGAATCATCTATGATGAGATTACGTATGGATAAGTTTTATTCTATACTTCCCCCTATTCTTAAAGACAATATAAAACCCGTGTTCAAAAAGACCGCCAGAAGTGGAACAGACGGTGAAATTGTTCAAACGGTTGATAACTTGTTTTTATTTAGTGAAATTGAGTTTTACGGAAGAAACAAGTATTCACACGTTGGCGAAGGTGAACAATACGAGTATTTTACCCAAAAAGATAATAGAGCTCTTGAAAACTATCCGTGGCTTCGCTCTCCTTGCAGGGGTGGCACGCATCACTTCTGCTATGTTTATGGTGCTGTTGATAGCAGCTTCAACCTTGCCGACGGTAGTTGCGGGGTTGCCTTCGGCTTTTGCATCTAATTATTGAATCTAAATAAGCTGACACCGAAAGGTGTCGGCAAAATAAGGAGCTAAATATGCGTGACAATAAATTCTGGGATGAATGCAATAACAATTCTATTAGGCAACTTGTTGCTGGATTTATTGATAAACATCCCATTTTATCAAAATATAAAGATGACGATTATTATTCTATTGAAGACGCTTTTGTGGAATTCATAGAAAACAATCGAGAAGTTATTTCTCGTGAGGTTGATAAAGAATATCAAAGAGAAGATTTGTATAATCAAATAACAGAAAGGCTCGGGACTTTAGGGCTTGTTGTTAAATCTTTCTTTCCTATTGAAAGAGCAAACAAAATCATATCAGAATGGCAGGAAAGACTTACCGACAACGACATATATTGGGAACAAACTTGGGCAGAACTTGACGATGCTATTGCGGAGCACGGAGAAATATTTAATGGTCTTGACAATTATGAGTTCGAAGATGTTTGTGTATATCTCGCTTACGTCAAGGATTGGTACGAAAATAATGACGAACCAAACCAATACCCCTCTTGCATTGATGAATTTTTTGATTGCGAGATGGCTGATGATGATTTGCGTGAATATTATGAATCTCTTGGCAACGAAATTTTCAACTTGTTTGAAGAGTTAAATGAAAAATGCGAGGACTAATATGGAACTCATTATAGAACAAAAAAAGGTTAAATACACTCAAGAAAACATTGACGATATTATGTCGATGGCGCTTGAAGGCGGGATTACATATTGGTGTGGTCAAGCCAAGGTTAAAGGGAAATATCTCGGCGATTATGGCAGTGAGCAGATTTCTCGTGGTGGAACATTATATCTCTATGACAACGAAGACGATAGCGAATATGAATTGACTCCTGAAAAATTCACTACGGGACTTTCCTTATTCTTACAAGAAAACTCTTCTTTTATTGTGAACGGCGAACTTGATGTCTGTCAAATGGATGCAGCTGACGCCGACACTATAATTCAATACGCTTTATTTGGAGAGATTGTATATGGCTAAATTTTATATGTTAATCGGTTTACCCGCTTGCGGTAAAACTGGTTTGAGCGAAGAACTTGCAAAAAAACTTAATAATTGCGAGGTCTTCTCTTCCGATTGCATTAGAAAAGAATTATACGGGGATGAAAACATACAAGACAACCCCGGTAAGGTCTTTGAAATAATGCAACAAAGAACAATTTTAGCATTAAAAAATGGACACGACGTAATTTACGATGCGACAAACATTCGCAGAAAAAACAGAAAACACTTGCTACAATCCTTACCTAATTGCCATAAGTGCGCTGTAGTGGTATGGTCAAAGCCCGAAACTTGTGTTGAGCGCGATAGTTTGAGAACACGCAACGTAGGTAAACAAGTAATTTACCGCATGTTAAGAAATTTTCAACCGCCTTACTACGACGAGGGTTGGGACGATATTCAAGTTGTACATAACGATAGTCTTTATAACGTGATGGACTACTGCAAATGGGTTGATTGCGAACACGATAACCCTCATCACAACAACACAGTATCGGAGCACATTCACAAAGTGTGTGATTTGGTTGTGAACACCGAACCTCCAAAACAACTTAAACCTTATAGGTCTATTATGTTTATATCTGCATTTCTTCACGACATCGGGAAGAAATACACAAAATCATTTATTAACGCTAAAGGCGAAAAAACTGAAGTTGCTCATTATTATGACCATCAAAACGTGGGAAGTTATTTTGCGCTTGGATACGAAGATATTAAAAGCATTAAAAATAGTACCAAATTTTTAATTGTTTGGTTAATAAATAACCATATGGAGCCGTTTTTTAATTCAAAATACTATAAAGGACTGAAAGGGATTGAAAAAGATTTAGTAGATTTTTTACATTATTGCGATAAGGCGGGCGCTTAAATAAGTTATTCTAAATAAACTCAAAAGAGAAATGAATAACGAAATTAAAACGAAATTCAGCGAGATGATAACTAAATTTAACAAAACTGAGATTTACATTTGTTTCGTTTTAATTAAGAAAAGAAATATTATTTAAGGAAATAAAGAAATGAGAATTAAACAAATAGATAGTTCTGTTAGAGCACATTATGCAGATGCATTAAAAGTTCTCGATGGTAAAAATGTGTTTGGTGTATTTCTTCAAGGTAGCCAAAACTACAATTTAGACATTTACACGGACGAATATAGGAGTGACGTTGACACTAAATGCATCGTTCTGCCCTCTTTTGAAGATTTTTGCAAAGGTAGTTCGCCCATATCAACCACACATGAAAGAGAAAACAAGGAACACATAGACCTTAAAGATATTAGAATAATGTTTGATGTGTTCAAGAAACAAAATGTAAACTTTGTTGAAATTTTATTTACCAATTTCCTTTATTGTCCTTATGAGTGGAAAGCGGAAGTTACGCAATTGAGAAATCTTGGTGAAGCATTAACGCATGCTCACCCTGCTCAAACTTGCAGAACTATGGCGGGTATGTCGATGGAAAAACGCAAGGCATTGTGTCACCCTTACCCTACCATTCTTCACAAAATAGAAAAATATGGTTACGACGGTAAGCAATTACATCATATTATTAGAATTAATGATTTTATTAAACGCTATGTAAGCGGAGAACCGTTTAAATCCTGTTTAACGCCAAGCCCAAAAATAAGAGAATTATTATTTGAAGCAAAGTTGAATAAATTTTCTTTAGAAAAAGCTTTAGAACTTGCTGAAATTTACGATAAAGAAAACAACAAAATTAAGGAAGAGTTTATCGCAAGAGATGGCGATAGGATTGACATAAGACCATATCAAGCGTTGGACGAATTAAAGGTTGAAATCCTGAGAAAACACTTCAAGAAGGAGTTAAACAAATGAAATACTTTACAGTATGCTGACTTGGGCGTAGAAAAGCCAGACCACAAGCTAATTGTTTGTGGAGATTTATGGACAGAATAGAAGATTAGTCACGAAAGTTACAAACTTTCCATGACATACGGGGGTATGGCGGAATGGCAGACGCAAGGGACTTAAAATCCCTGAGCACAAGCTGTGAGGGTTCAAGTCCCTCTACCCCCACCACACATAACAAACGGAGGTTCATATGAGTTCAACATATTATCCTGTAGAAGAACAAGGATTATACGTCAAAGTAGACGAACTTGATTTAACAAAAATACGAAAAGAATTTTATCCCGAATGCGAAACAAACAAAGAACTGCTTGATTGTCTTTGCGAAGACATTACAGTGAAAGGCAATGGTTGCATTAGCCCAAAATCCACTTTTGGCGGTGAATACGGATACTATTATGTTCGTTCATTAACTGAGTGCTCTGTTGAAGAGTTAGCCCCAGATAAAGAACAATGGGTAATATGCTGCCTAACGAGATATCCATCTCTTTATAGTAATCCTTATATGAGCGAAGAAGAGTTAATCGACGAAATGAAGCGCACTTATTCAAAATATTTGCTTGATAAAAATTTCGATTACAAGAAAAGACTTATTGCTTTAAGTTGCGTTTGTTATGGTTAATTTGGAAGTGTGGCTGAGCTCGGCTTAAAGCACCGGTCTTGAAAACCGGCAGCCCCCTGTGAGGGGCTCGTAGGTTCAAATCCCACCACTTCCGCCATAATGATTCGTTAGTTCAGTTGGTTAGAGCGCCAGCCTGTCACGCTGGAGGTCAGGGGTTCAAATCCCCTACGAATCGCCAATTTGTTGTTTCGCGAACGACCACGTGGATGGCTCATCTCTATAAAGATGATGACGTATCCCAGACAACTACGGAGAACCCGACAGGCATACTTTATAACAAGCGTCGACTCAGTTGTAAAGTTGCACACTACGACGAGAAAGGTTGTCTATACGGAAGGTTAAGCATAGCTGGTACTGCAGCGGCTTGCTAAGCCGTTCTCCGTTTATTCGGAGCGTAGGTTCGAGTCCTACACCTTCCGCCATTGCATAAGTTGTGTATTATATGTCGACTGTAATATACAAGCCTATCAAAGTACAAGATAGGAACCGATATAATAGAGAAATTAAGTCGCTCTGCCGCCGACCAAAACTATATCGGCGGTTGCTCGGGATGAACGGGGCTATCGGGTGCATTCCAAAATATTTGTGGACTGGCATTTGTATCTATGCAACTTCATATTTATTAGATACTTCTTTTTGCGAACACCAATGAGAGAGTATGCAAACGGCAAAGCTGAGGACTGTAAATCTTAGGGTGATAGCGCTATCAACGTGTGGGAGTTCGAATCTCCCCTCTCTCAACATGCAGGATTGATGTTTAATGGTTAGCATTTCTGCCTTCCAAGCAGACTGTGAGGGTTCGAATCCCTTATCCTGCTCCAGATTGGACTACGAATGCTTTTGGGTTTCGTGGTCGGGTTAGGCTGGTTCCAGCTTGTGGACGCACATAACATACCAGTCATTATATGTCGAGTTGGAGAAGTGGCTTAACTCACCGCACTTTCACGGCGGCATTCACGGGTTCGAATCCCGTACTCGATACCCCACTGCTCTGTTTGCACGAACGGAGCAAACACCTCTTTCAAGGCGCCGGCGAGTGTGGTAACGTGCCATAACCACACCAGAGAAACCTCAAGGAAATTGCCGCCTTATATAGTCGCCACTATAACGATTTATCGGGAGGAAAGAAAGAGGATATAAAAATACTAAAGGTAAACTTATGAGTTATTATTGTGAGAGATGTGGAAAATTTGTCACTAAACATTACGGTTCTGCCAGATTTTGTTCAAGTGAATGTGCCGGAAAAAGACCTCAAACCGAAGAAACAAAACAAAAGATAAGCAAAGCCAACAAAGGGCAGGCTCCAACGAGTGGGTCTTTTAGAGTTGGGCATAAACCTGTAGGCAATAGAAAAATTGCTGCAGAAAAAGTTTCTTTGGCGTGGAAAATTAAAAAAGAAAATCGTACTTATGATGAATTAAACATCAAGGAAAGGGTTCTCTTTGACCAAGCTAATAGATGTAATTGTTGTGGTATAAACGAGTGGCAAGGTCGCCCTATTACCCTTGAATTACATCACAGACGGCAACCATAAAAACAATTCCAGAGAAAATTTAGAATATTTATGCCCCAATTGCCACAGTCAAACAGAAAACTGGAGAAAATCACATAAAAATCATAGTTAATACCTTTTTTCTCCAAATAATTGCATTAAACACTATTATTTGGAGCAAATCAACGGGATTGTAGTGCTAATGGCTAACACGCCTGCCTTGGGAGCAGGAGTTGCGGTTCGAATCCGACATTTCCGACCAAACACATCACACAGATGGTCGCCGTGTGATGGGTGGCGCCATTTAGAGTTCTCACGCTTCGTTATAGCGTACCACGAGAACTCGACCGAAGTCCTTTGGGGGATTAATCCCCCTTGGGACACTAAAAATTTACAATAAAACATCCCTTTTATCAAAATAATTCAAGGAGGATTTGCACTTAAAATGGAAGAAATTGCACTTAAACCATATTACAGAGAGAAAAATTTGCGCATCGGCACGATTTCAATACCAGATGGTCTTGTTGATATTACAGACCCTTCATACGATAAGTGTGATAAATATTCTATTTGGGGCAAACAAGTAAAGCCAGGCGATTATAAATGTTATGTTGACGTTGTTAACTTCCCTTACAATGATAAAAACGGCAAGAAACACAATTCGTATGCGATTATGATGGTTGCAATTATACATAAAAAACAACCGCCTTACGTTTACAATGTATTGAATTCTAAAGAATGGAAAGAAGTTGGTAAAGTCGGCGTTGACGCTGGGTTATGTGGCTTCTATAATCACAAGCCAGACTTAGACGAAGAAAAATGGACGGAATTTTGGCAATCATTATCCAAATTGAAAAATTTTCCGTTAATCGACTGCGTTTGCAGTAAGTTAAACGGGGTTACGGTCAACTCTGGGTTTGGTGATGGTTATTATACCGTAAAACAATTTGAAAACGACGGCGAAATTATTGGGCTTGATATTTCGTTCAACGGTTAGGAGGAAACAATGGCACGACCTTTATATAAGTTAGAAAACAATGCGCAAGTTTATTTCTTCAATGTAGAAGAACTTGCTAAAAAGCACAAGTTAAGACTGGAAACATATGGTTCACCGGCGGATACACAAAATCACGGGAATAGAAAAATTTATCTAACTAATGCAACTTTTTCTAATAAGTACAAAAAAAGACGCAAACAAGAAGTTAGTATTGAGGTCGTTTATTATATGAACCGCATGCCCAAGAGTAATAAATGGGTTGCCGGACAGGTTTACTCGCTTGAAGTATGCGGATTTAAACTGGACGAAACAAAAGATTGGGGTGGATTATTCCCAGACATTCCATCTTTTTAAGATGTGCGGGGTGGTAGCAGTTGGTAGCTCGCCAGACTCATTATCTGGAGGTCGAGGGTTCGAGCCCCTCCCCCGCTCCCATTATTCATAAAGGAGTTTTTATGAAGACATTAAGAAGATTTCAAGAAAGAAATTAAAAAAGCAAAAACAAAAGACGAGTTACACAAAATCTCTTACGAAGAGCTTGATAATTGGATTTTATTTGGCGAAGGTGTTTCAAAAGAAGTCGCTGATAAGATTGAAGAAATGCATAAATATAGTGAGCATAAACGAGAAATGCCACCGATTTTTGTAATTTAACTATTTCAGTCCAAAGAGACTGAACAACTAAATATCTTCTCTTTGGACAAAAGTTCAATGGGAGGATAAAAAGTTGTCGGTAAAAATTTCAACCACAAATAGTAAACTTGGCTTAATACCGTCTGTAAATCTTGCACCAATTCTAACGTGCAGAAAAAATTGCCCTTGTGCAAAAGATTGTTATGCAACCAAAGGAAATTTTAGATTTCAGAATGTAAAGAATAGCCACATACATAATTATCAAGAATATTTGACTAATCCAAATGGATATTTCGAGAGCATTCAAAAAGCAATTAACAACGGATTTATGTCTTATTCTTATTTTAGATGGCACGCTTCGGGAGATATTGTAGATGACGAATATTTTGCCGGTATGGTAAAAATTGCTCTTGAATTGCCACGAACATCTTTTTTGGTTTTCACAAAGAAGTTTGAAATTGTTAACGACTTCATAAAACGAGGCGGAACAATTCCTGAAAATCTACACATTGTGTTTAGTGCTTGGGGTGATAGTTTCAAAATAGAAAACCCCTACTCTTTCCCGATGGCTCACGTAAGATTTAAGGATGAAAACCAAAACAAATCAATCCCCGATAACGCACTTGAGTGTTCTGGCGATTGCACAAATTGCTTGCAATGTTGGAATATAAAACACGGCGAATCGGTTGTATTTAATAAACATTAAAAATTTTTAAGGAGGCTTATATATGGCTATAGGAATTATTTTAGGCATTGTATTTTTTGTTTTACTCGCTGTAGGCTTTAGCGTTGGTGGATATTTCCTCTATCGTGGAGCAGACGAAGAAGAAACAAAATACAAAATTGGTGGATGGGCAGGAATTGCCTTAGGTGTAGCTTTTCTGTTCACATTTATTTTTGTACCTTTCAGTTTTCACACCGTTGATACAGGTGAAGTTGCGGTTGTAAAACATATGGGAGAAGCAAAAGAAGTTAGAACTGCTGGCACTTACTATGATTTTTGGGTTACCGAAAAATATGAAAAATATGACGCAAAGGTTCAAAATATTGAAATTACGTCTATGGCTTATTCGAAGGACGCTCAAACGATGGATGTCGCTATGACTGTACAGTTTCAAATTGACTCTACGAAGGTAATTGATATCGCCAAGCAGTATGGTTCGATGGTTACACTTACAAATCGTATCCAAAGCGTAACAATTGAAAAAACTAAATCTACCCTATCTTCTTATTCGGCTATGGATATTATACAAAATCGTTCATCTATCTCTCCTAAGGTAGAAAACGCTATTAAAGAAGCTGTTGACGAAGAGTTTTATGTAAATATTACCGCCGTTGTTTTAACAAATATAGATTTTTCAGACGCTTTTGAAAAAATCGTCGAAGATAAGATGATTGCAGAACAAGAAAAACTAAAAGCACAATATGAAAAAGAAACTGCAATTGTTAATGCTGAAAAAGAACTTGAAGTAGCAAAGCTTGCTGCGGAAGCTAAAATTGAAGCAGCTAAAGCGGATGCACAAGCGCAAGTAGAAATCGCTAAAGCTGAGGCGATGGCTATAAAATTAAAGTCTATTGAAGTTGCAAGAACATTAGGTTTTGAGATTAAAGAAACCACGACCACCGATGAGGATGGAAACTCTACTATTGAGTATGAGATAGACTTCACTGGCAAAACAGAAGAAGAAATTGCCGTAATTACTGATTACTTAAAATATATGGATTATTTGGCTAAATGGGATGGCGAATTACCTAACGTGGTAACAGACGGTTCCGCGAATATAGTGGTTCCTACCCCTTAACGAGGATATTATATGAGAAAACTTGCTCACATTGAAAAAATTGAATGGAAACGCCCTATTGAAGGCGCCGACAGAATTGAGCTTGTCGGTGTCCTTGGGTGGCAATGTATCGCAAAGAAAGACGAATTTTCCGTTGGCGACCTTTGTGTATACATAGAAATTGACAGTATTGTAGATAAAACAAACCCTGATTTTGAGTTCCTTGAAAAGCGAAACTACAAAATTAAAACTATGAAAATGAAAGGTGTTTTATCACAAGGCATTGTATTCCCTTTAACGTTACTACATTTCACCGATAAAGTTTATAATATAGGCGACGACGTTACAGAAATCTTAAAGATTACCCAAGTTGAAGACGAATTACCAAAACAAACACCGCAAAATAAGATGACGACTTTGAAACAAAGACATAAAAAACTTTGCAAAAACAAGGTGTTTATGTGGCTTATGAAATTTGCTTGGTTCAGAAAGATTGCGTTCAAATGTCTTATTTCCAAAAAGAAGTCCAAGAAATTTCCCGAATGGATTATTAAAACAGATGAAACCAGACTGCAAAATATGCCTTTCGTTCTCGACACTTACAAAGGTAAACCTATGGTCGTAACTGAAAAACTTGACGGAACATCCACGAGCTTCGGGCTTAGAAAAGAAAAGAAAAGAAAATACGAGTTCGCCGTTTGCTCCCGCAATGTAAGACAAGCGGATATAAATCAAAAATGTTTTTACGACGACAACGTGTATCACGAAATAGCGATTAAATATAACGTAAAAGAAGTATTGCTAAAGATACTTGAAAAATATAAGGCTACAACGGTAGTCTTACAAGGTGAAACTATTGGTGAAGCAATTCAGAAAAATAAGTATAATTTACAATGTAGAGATTTTTATGCTTTCAATTTGATTATTGACGGCAAAAAGATTGACAGTGCAATCGCAACCGATATTGTTCACGAATATGGCATAAAATGGGTTCCTATTATAGATACTAACTTCATCCTTTTAGATACTGTGGACGAGATGATTGCATATGCAGATGGCAAATCAACGGTACATGATACCTTAAGAGAAGGTGTCGTTATTAGAGACCATGATAATACCATCAGTTTCAAATGTATTAGCAATGCATTCTTATTAAAACACAATATCTAAAGGAGCGTTGCAATGTGAATAGAGAAAGAAGAAAAAAAATTAGAGAAATTACTGGGAAAATCACCGCTTGCGCGGAAGAATTAACTTCCATTAAAGAAGACGAAGATTACGCAAGAGAAAACACCCCCGAAAACTTACAAGGCGCTGACGCTTATTCCGAGTCGGAAAGATGCAGCGATAAAATAGACGATGCTATAACCGACTTGCAACAAGCCGTAAGCAATTTAGACGAAATTTAATGCGGTAACAAGTATGCACCGAGGCGAAATTTATTTGGTAGATTTGAGTAGCCAGGTTGGCTCCGAGCAGTCAGGTATTCGCCCCGCTTTGATAGTTCAAAACGAACAGGGTAACTCACACTCCCCTACTACAATTATTTGTCCACTAACATCGCAAGATAAAACGCCAGTCGGAACTCACGTTATATTAACTCCAAGTGACGCCGGTATATTGAAAATTTCTACTGTTTTATGTGAGCAAATAAGAGTTGTTGATAAATCAAGAGTTAAAAGGAAGTTGGGTGAAGTTGTCAATAGAGAAAAAATCGAAGACATAAATAGAAAACTGATGCTTTCAATCGGAATAGGAGTCTAAAACAATGACTACATATCAACCTTTAACAAAAATTATAACCGACGATAAGGGTAACAAAATTGTTACTTGTCGGCATTACGGCACAAAAGAGTGTCGTACAATACATACGTCCGGATGCAATAATTGTCCAATGCTTGGGGCAATCTTAAATCAATTAAATATATTTGAACAAATATATATGGAGGAAGACGATGGGAAGAAGCACTGAACTGTTTGATACATACGAAAGCCCTTTTTCATTAAAGAAACTTTTTGAAACAGATGCCAAAAAAATACTTAGGCTTGAAAGAGAAAATCACACTCTCGTCGAGGAACTTGCGCTTGAACGCATAATGCGTAAAAACGCCGAAGACGAGGCTATAAGGCTAAAAAACCGCATCGTTGAATTAGAATGCACGCCTAAAAGAAAAAGACGCACAAAGGCTCAAATGGAGGCTGAAGAAAAGGAATACACTGAATATAAATCCGACGGCAAGAGAAAATCTCGCCCAGCCGACCCCATCAGGTCTTATGAAGATTTTGCATCAATGCAAGGCTACTTCTGGGAGAACGGTAAAATTAGAGACTGGGCTTTATGGACTATTGGTGTTAGTCTTGGGCTAAGAATTTCAGACCTATTATCCTTAAAAATCAACTCATTGTTAAACGACGATAAGACGTTTCGAGATAGAATTGTTATTATTGAACAAAAAACAAATAAAGCAAACAATTGCTTGATAACGGAGTCGGTCGTTGATGCTGTTACAAAGTATTTAGACTCTATTGAATGGAAGTTTAAGATGGATGACTTTCTCTTTAAGAGCCATAAAACAAAAGGTAAAATGTTTGAGGAATATGGGTGGAAGATTTTGTCGGATGCAGGCAAAGCACTAAATCTACCAATTGTTATAGGCTCGCACACAATGCGTAAAAGTTTCGCAAATATCGCTGCGTGTGTAGACAAGTCAAGCATTGACATGAACGCTATCACAAAAATTCAAGGTTTATTAAATCATAGCGACCAAAGAGTAACTATGAGATATCTCGGTAGTTATCAGCAAATGTTCGACAAAGCAAGAAGGTCTGTTAGTGACTTTGTGCTTGGCAAAACCGATGTTCACGAAATAGTGGCAGGCAACAACTTTACCATTGATGACATTATTTCAAAACTTAATGAACTCGAGAAAAAGTTAAATTAATAGGAGAATTTTTAATATGAAACTCATTAGCAATAAAAGCACCAAAGAACTTGGCAGCATTGTCTGCGAAGAGGCAATTTTTGATACATCACTCATCAACAATATAAGTTTCGACGCAGACGAACAAATAATAGTGTTTGATTATGATGGCTCCGAATTTGGCAACCCGTTAGACTTGCCTATGGAACCAGAGATGGTTAAATTCAACGTCAAAGTCGCAAACAACAATCTTCTTATTACAGCGTATGTTACCTTCCCAGAAAACTTCCATTCGCTTGATATCTGCAAAGACGGGTTTGGCGAAGTAGACTTTACTGTCAGACTTACGCAAGAAGAAACTCTCACCTTGAGTATATTGTTGTTGAAAAAGTCAATAAAACTTAACAAACTAATCTTGAATAATAAAAAAGAGAAAAAAGGAAACAACTAATCGACAAAAACCATCCCCCATTTTCCTATCTTATACATAAAAATTGCTTATACGATATTGACAAATGTCTAAAAATGTTGTAAAGTATATGGGAGGTATAAGAACAATGATAAACTATGAAGAATTTTTAGCAAAATATTATTCAACTGCAAATACCGCTAAACAAGAAGATATTAAACGTTTTCTTGAGCATCTAACAGAAGTTGCCGGTGGGAAAACCGCAAAAGATGTACTTGCAGATAAAAAATTACTTTGCAAAGCATTCTTTTTACACTCTACGGGTAACGTTTCCAGGGCACATTATCAAAAAATTAAAGAATATTTACTGAATTTGCTTGATTTTTGTTGTGTGGATGGAGACATACCCACTCGCGAAGAAGTTATTTCTTCTCAAAATACGGTTACTTATTTTAGAAGTATTGAAAAACTGCTTTCTTTTATTGACGACGTTGGTCAAAGCAAGTCTTATGAGTATAATCCCACCAGAGATTTAACGAGAGTTAAGGGTGTCTGCATATTGGGTTGGCTTGGGTTCACCCCAAAAGAAATTTCAGATTTCAAGAAAGCTGATTTAAGAACGTGCGGCGTTAACAAATTTATCGTCTTACGCAACGGTAATGAATATGAAATTTCGGGAGAGCCTTTTGCAGCACTTTACTTCTTGTCTGGGTTAGAAGAATACAAATCTAATGGCAAGACAATTATCCTAAAAGGCGATGATACGTATTTGATAAGGTCAACATCATCAGCATGTAGCAAGCTTGACGAAGGTCAAATAATTCAAATAATCAAACGTTTTAATGCACAAACCCCCACTTATATGAATACCGCAATACTATTTAGAAATTTGCATAAAAATGCTTTGTTTTTAGAAATATACGCAGATAAATCTAATAGGTCTTTGATAGATAAAATAACTTCTGTTATGGGCTGTACTCCAAATTATGCACTTAATTATAAACAGCAATACTTAGATTTCGTTAATTTAATGGAATCTGAAAGAATATAAGGCTATATGCTTTATGTTTTTTTGAACACAATAAAACATATTTAGACACAAAGGAGCTCTTTATGGATATTTCAAAAACTTTCAATTCGACAGTTAAAGTACCTATTCATCCCAAAAGTAAAGTTAAATTAATTCTTAAAAGTGGGAATGAAGTTGAGATTAATACTCTTTTCTTACCACAAGATTTTCTTGTCGAATATATGAGAAAAGGCAAAAAGATGCGTTTAATTGTTGGCGATAATTCTTTCGCCGAAATAGATAAAGCATCTGTGGAATTTTTCCAAGTAGAAGAAGTTTAATTATACAACACAATAAATTAGAAATATTTCGAGAGGTTAAGATGAAATATTGTAATTTGAAGTGCTCTACTCGCCACTTATGTGGAGGATACATAAATGAAAGATGTTAGAGAATCGGAAAGCATTCTTTATACGGTAAAAGAAGTAGCAGCACTTATAAAAACAAACGTAGATTACGTTCACAAACTGCGTAAGGCAGGCATATTACCGTTTCTAAAGATTGGTCAATACAAAGTTAGACGCGAAGCTCTCTTGGAGTTTTTGCAAACAAACGAAGGTAAAGATTTAACTAACCCCTTTCAAATAAAGGAGTTAAACAACAATGGCGAAGATTAACGTTAGAGACAGAAATAAAAACAATCCCGACAAAAAACCAAATTGGGAATACCGATTTGAAGCAGCAAAAATTGACGGCAAAAGAAAACACATATCTAAAGCTGGTTTTAGAACCAAAAAAGATGCTTTAGATGCAGGAATAAAGGCGCTGGCGGAATACAACAATGGTGGCGTTTGTTTTGAGCCAAGCGAGATTAGCGTAAGCGATTATTTAGACTATTGGTTTGAACAGAACTGTAAGATAAACCTTAGGTATAACACCCAAATAAACTATGCCGGTTTAATTCAAAACCACTTAAAACCTTATTTTGGTCACTACAAACTTAAGAGTCTATCCTCTTCTGTTATTCAAGAATATTCAAACAAGATAAGCTTATATGGCTATTCGCATTCTATGCTGGTAAATATTCTTGCCACTCTGCAGTCTGCCCTCGATTATGCAGTTCACCCACTTGGTTATATTAAGGATAACCCCACAAGATATGTAAAGTTTCCAACTGGTGGCAAAAAACGGAAAGAACGAATTATCTTAACGCAGGAAGAGTTTGACAGAATAATCAAGCGCTTTCCTTATGGTAATAGGTTTTATATTCCACTACTCATTGGCTGGCATTGCGGATTAAGAATATCTGAAACTTTTGGATTAACTTGGGATGATATAGATTTTGAAAAGAAAACTTTATCGGTAAACAAGCAAATTCTCAAAAGGAAATACGGAGAATATTTAAGCTTTTCCCCCGCAAAAAAACAATTAAAAGAAGATAGATTTAATTGGTATTTCACGGAGCCAAAGTATAATTCTTCAAGGGTAATTAAAATTGGCGATACTTTATTTAATGAATTAGTTAAGGAAAAAGAACGCCAAGAACACAATGAAGAAGTTTATGGTGAATACTATACAATCTATGTAACTAAAGAAGAAACCGACGAAAAAGGAAATCCGATTACAAGGATTATTCCAGTGTCAAAGGCATTAAATGTTCCGTTAGCACGTGTCAAGATGATATGTATTGACGAAAACGGCGACTACACTTCTGTGGATAGTTTCAAATACCCCGCGAGAGTAATTCACCGAGAATTAAAATTAGCTTTTGATTATCACTCGTTAAGGCATACACACGCTACAACGCTAATAGAAAACGGTGTTAGCCCGAAAGCGGTTCAACAGAGGCTTGGTCATAAGAGTATTGTTACGACGCTTCAGACCTATGTACACGCCACAGAAACATTGCAAGATGATGCTGTTGAAAAATTTGAGCAAGTAATTAAAAAAGGATTAACAGAAAACGATGAATAATATTGTATATAGAATTAACACAAAAATTGTTTCCAAGGAAGAATTTGAAACTACCGTTAACTCGCATCCCAGAGCAGATTTTATAAAAGAGAAAATCAAAGAGCGAGGAGTTTGTTATGTCGAAGCACCAAAAATGAAAAGCTATGCATATGATTGTTTTTACTGTGCCCATCCCGATGTATTCAAAATGGAAAAAATAATTGAAGACAATGAATTTGACCCATTGGACGAAGATGCATTTAATATTGCTTATGCTCTCCGCAAAGCGGGATTTGGATTGACTAAATGACGTAGCAAAAATATCGTTAGCAAAACAAAAAGAGGAGAGTGCGCGAACACTCTCCTTGCACCGCCAATTAGCGACGACGGATACGTATTGTACCCTTTACTTTGACTTTAATTTTCGCCATAGTTTCGCCCTCCTTTTGGAAAATTTGTTTCCTTATAATCCGGTTACTCCTTTTACTCCAAAAGCACGACTGTGCAAAGTCATTATACGAGATTGTGGCGAAAAAGTCAATTGTTCGTCAAGTAAAAATGTCCACGCCGTTTCAAAAGCGTGGACAAAAGGTGGACACGAAACATATTTAGAAATAATAAAAATCAATATTTTGTATAAAAAAGATTTAATTTATACTATATATCGTGGTTTACACGAGTTAAACATACCAAAGTCTCCACGTGCTTCGCCTTACGCACGGAATTTCCTATCACGGCCGTTTACGACCTCGATTTTTCAAACGTCGCGATGTCGTTTGTTTAATCATTATAACATCCCGATAGGTAAAGGTCAAACTCCGAAGGGTAGCATTTCGCTACTTTTTGGAGTTTTTGCTGACCTGTTTCTTCGCGTAGGCTTCGATTCGGAAGAATGCCGCTTGTACAATTCCCTTTACCACGTCCCTTTTGATTATGGGCTTTAGGATAGCGGGTATCAATGCGTATACTTGGTCGGTCGCTGCATCGAGTTTTTGCGCGCCTATCTTTTCGTCTTCCGGGTCTTCGTCGGGTTCCGCGTCATTGATGGCTCCCTCTGCCGCTTTGTATAACTTCCCTTTTATGTAGAAGTAATACGAAAGGAACGAAACCACCACGGCGAGAATACCGAGTAAAATCGTTATAATGGTTGAAACGGTTTCTGCTTTCATTCGTTATGTCCTCCTGTGTATTCCACGTGTCTTGCTACTTCGTCAATGCGCTTGTGCGCTTGCTTACAGCTTTCCTCTACGCGCGTGAGCCTTTCGCCCTGCGTATCCTGCTTTCGTGCCACTTCTTTAACGTCAAGGCGCAAGTCGTCGAAACTATTTCGCATGTACTTGATGTCGCCTCTGATTCCGCCGTCGTCTTTGCCAGCATTGTAGTCGTCTTTCTTGCGGTCTCTCGTTACGCCTATAATGGTGCAAGTGACCGCAATTGCGGAAATCACCACGCTGGCAATTGCTATAATGGTTCCTACGTCCATATCAGGCCTCCTTTGCGTAAGGTTCGCCTGTGATGGTTTCATATTCTTCAGCAGTTATCCACTTTTTTTCCACGGCATCAGCCACTCTGCTTTTGCTCCACAGGCCGTTGTCGTAGTACTCTCTGACCTTGTTAAACTTTGCGCTCATCAACGTGTCCCTCCTGTTCCGTGTTTTGCTCGAGTTCGACACCGGTCATCATTGCGATGTAGTCGGCGTCTGCCTTGGCTTTCGTCAATTCAGCCCCTTGGGCTTCGCGCATTTGACGTTCCGCCATGAGTTGTTCCCTGATTGTGAGATGTTTCATTTTGGTGTTCCTCCCATAAATTTTCGTAGAATTTGTCCATTTTTCGGACGACGCCCCTGTTATCGCCTTTCTTGGCATGCGCTCTGAAGGCTTCGTAGCATTTATCTACTTCAGCTCTTGTCTTTACGCCTGCTTTTGCGAGACCCACAAGTCGACGCAGTTTCCGTCTTTCGTGCGAAACCTTTTCCGGGAGTATCCGCATGGTTACGCGACCGTTCTCGTTCAGCCTGAAGCTGAAACCGAGAAAATGCACGGGCTGTTTGACGGGTTGTACCTGCGTTTTCTTTGGGCTTAATCGCAGCCCTTTCTTATCCAGCTCTGCACGGATGCGCTCTCTGCAATAGCGCAGGTATTCTATGTCTTGGTGTATCAGAATAAAATCGTCCATGTATCTGACGTAGTGCTTTATGCCGAGTTCTTCCTTTATCATGTGGTCGATTCCATCCAGTACCGCCAGTTGGATTATCTGGGTGACCTGCGAGCCGAGTCCCATACCTTTTGCGGGGTCTTTGCCCTGCGTGAAACTGTCAATTATTCGCGCGGCTTCTTGCATCGCCCAGTCGTCTTTTATTCTTTTACGTAGCGCATCCTTTGCTACTTCGTGTGACGTGCTTCCGAAATAATCGGAGATGTCGCACTTCAGTATTCCACCCACCAGACCATTTTCTTTGTAATGCTCTTTTAAGTGATGGGCGAGTCGTTCTCTCGAGAAGTCTGTTCCCTTGCCTATTTGGCACGCACCATTGTCGTGGATGAAACTCCGCGTCACAGTTTTGTATAGGTAGTTGTCGCAGAAACTTCTTTGAAAGACCCTGTCCTTTATTCTTGTACTGACGATGTCCCTTTCCTTTGGTTCGTGAACCTTAAAAACGGTATAATCGTCTATCTTGTATGTGCCTGTTTCGTGTTGCTTTTTCAGCTTATAGCAGTTCACGAGTCCGTTTTTGACGTAGCTCGCTACGCTATCTTTCCACACGACGTTCTTTTTGCTGATTCGCATCGCCTTGTAAAGGTTGCCGAACCCACAGACCACTTGTTTTACGTCTTGCTTTTCATTCATAATCTTATACAGCCGTTTAGGTAAGCCCCGCCCCGGAGGGCGAGTCTTACCGCGGCGTTTCTTTTCGCCTTTCTCTGAAGGTCAGGGTAGCAGTTCCTTGTGATATTGCATTGATTTCTGCCTTTTGACGGGCCTACTTTAAGCGAGCGGTTGCCACAATCCGGGGCGACGCCGTTCGTGTTGTTCGCATTGTTGTTGTTGACATTCCCTGAAGGGTTGACATTGCGCACGTTGTTCGCGTTCGAAGTGTTAGGAGAACGGACGGCCGAGCTATCAACTACTAACCTATATATTCTTTGAACCTTTCCGCGTCGGACTTCTTCCAGTTCTTCAGGTAGTTCTGAACTTCAATCACGAGACCTGTCCAGTTTTCCACCTTACTTTCTTCAAGGTTGAATGTCCTATACGCTACGTCCATTAAACTTAAAGCCGCGTAGCTCGCCGATAAGGCTTGCTTTTGCAGGATTTCTCGCAGTTCGTAGTCAGCCTTGCTGGAAACATACACGGCGTTCGCTTGTATGATGCATCGGTGTATTTCCAGAACCGAGTCCACTATTTTCCCGGTCACGCACCAGCGGTATCGTTTCGGGAAGTTCTTCTCGTTGCTACAGATTTTAACCGTGAACGCCGCGAGTTCGCTGGCTTTCGTAAAAACTACGAGCTGCCCCTCTCCGCGCTTTGATTTAACTACTGACATGTTTTAGGCTCCTTTATGCGCCCCTTTCGGGGCGCGATTTTTGATTAAACGATTACACAAGCCGGGGCGACGCCGTTCGTGTCGTACGCACTGTAGTTGCTGACATGCCCTGAAGGGAGGACAGTGCGCACGTAGTACGCGTTCGAAGTGAGAGGAGAACGGAGCCACCAGTAGGTCGCTGCGCCGTTTCTGTACTTCGTTCTCGATGCATCGGCGGTGTAGTCCGCACCGTTCGTCGTGTTGTTGACTTCCCAGAACGGGTACGGTGGTTCTTCAGCGCGCTTGCCCGAGTACATCTCGAAGTTGGAAAGCAAGAACACGCGTTCGTCGCTCTCCACGTAACCGCCGCCATCCGTGAGAGTGTTCAGGGCGGTTTGCTTTTTGACGTTGCCGAGAACTGCCACAAGTGAGGGGTCAAGCCCACGTAAGAACCCGATTTCCGAGGCTGCCCACGAAGGCGGTCTGTCATAATCGGTTTTAGGGGTCCAGACTGCGCCTTTTTCCGCAGAGCTGTTCAGCCATTGCCTGATAGCCGATTCTGCCCAGTTATTCGAACCGTAGCGGATTCTGTGCGTGTGGTTGCACGCTCTGATGCTTTCGAGTGCCGTTCCGCCTGCTCCCTCGCTGACCGCTACTTCTTCGAGTGCTGTGGTGGTCGTTTTGTTTTCATAGGTTCTGATTTTTACGGTCGATGCCTGAACCCGATACCCCCATACGAAGGTGATTTGTCCGCCTGCGGGAACCGCTTTCGTAAGCGTGAACTGATAAGTCTTACCGCCACCGTAGGTAGGGTCATATCCTGCTAAAAGCGTGAAGTTATACGTCCCCGCCGGGAGTTCTTCTTCCGCGTAGAATAAAGCCTCCGGCGCGTCGAATTGCAGAGCCGTGATGCAGTCGTGCATTTGAAGGGTGAGTGAATGCGTGAACTTCTTGTCGCTCGGCGTGTCGTGGTCGATACCTATAACGTCCCACACGATTTTCGTGGTAGTTTCCACTACGATGATGTGGTCGTTCGCTGCGGCCGTTCCAGTTATCGTCAAGCCATACTCGGAAAGGGTCACGGGTTCACCGTTGAAAAGCCACGCGCTACCGTCGTATGTGAATTCATAGGTTCCGCTGTGAGCTTCACCCATTTTCGCTACGAACGCTAATTCATCCACGTTGACGGCTGTGATACCCGTGCTGTCGCCCTTGTTTACCGTAATTGTTTTCTCGCGTTCGCACTCGAACTGGTCGCCCACCGAGAACGCTTTGCTTGCGAGTCCCATTCTCACGATTGCCTGAACGTCTGCCCATGAGGTCACTTTGATTCCCTCTCCTTTACCGCTTGCAATTGCGGCGAGAAGGGCGTTCTGTGCGTCCATTTTCTCTGCGAACGTTTCGTCCGAGAGAATTCGCCTTTTTGTTGCCATATTTTTATCCTCCTATAAGGTTTCTTATTCTTCCGTTGTATCTACGTAGCAAGGGTACCCCTCGTCGTCGTAGGTCAACGTGATTTGCATTTGGTCGTAGATTTCTTGAACCTTGCCAGCGTTCTCCGCCGCCGAATTGATGTTAACGATTGCATCTTCAAGGTCTTTTATCAAGGCATCGTATTCCGCCACGCGATTTGCCTCTGCCGTGGCGCGGAGACTTTCCGCGCTGGCTCTCGCCTTTTCTGCCGCAATACGCGCCGTCTCTGCGCTTACCCTTGCGTTCTCGGCTGTAATACGCGCCGTCTCTGCGCTCGCTCTGGCGGCTTCCGCAGATACACGAGAAGTTTCAGCGCGTGTTCTGCCGAGTTCATTATCCTGCCTTACAGTTTCCTGTTCTGCTCTCGTTATTTCCGCGCTTGCCCTTGCGTTCTCGGCTGTAATACGCGCCGTCTCTGCTTGGCTTATTTCGCTTGCGATGCGAATGTACTCGTCGAGAACGTCTACGCTCGCCATTGCTACTTTCGCATAATTGATGCCTGTCGCTGTTATAGGGACGATTACGGGGTTCCATACCGTTTTTACGGCATTCTCTCCGCTCCCACTTGAGGCGTAAAAAACAAGTATAGTGTTACCTGCGTAAGTCATTGACGCAGGAAGTTTGAAGCTGGTCGTGCTGCCTGTGAACTCGTAGGTGTCGTATTCGCCTTTTGCGTTCTTCATGTACACGTATCGTCTTTGCCCGGTATACGCATCAGGGTAATTCACTTGAATTTCCGTAGCGTTGTTTTCGCCCTCCACTACGTTATACCCGCTTGCTTGCGCTACCACATTCACGTCGAGTGCGTCAATGGTCTGTCTGGTTCTTTTATTCGTTAAAAGTGTTATAGTTATGTTCGGCATCTATCTATCTCCTTATGTGATTGCTGGTGCTTCGTATCCGAAGGAAATCAACCAGCTTTTATAGTCCCCGTAAAAAGCCACACTCGTGTCACCGAAGGCGTTCACGTATTCTACGGTACCGTCCGTGTTAATTTTCATTATAACCGTTCCGCTGCCAAATGACGAGCCGCTTATTGACGAGAAGTTTGTTCCTAATGTTCCCGTTATGGTTATATATTCCGCCTTGGATGGACGAAAGTTTGCAGGTATCGTTCCGAGAACGCGGTTCCACGCATAATCAGGGAGCCATATCGCTTTGTTTGTAAGCACTAATTTCCCTATAACATAGTTCCCTTGCCTGAACAGCCCTTGTGTCGCCGCGGCGGCTGTCGTCGCATTAGGGCTATAAGCTGTACCGCAGAAAGTTATAGCCCCTGACTTAAAACCCAAATTAGCGAGCCTCGTGTCGATGGCGTCGAATTTAGTTTTTATATTCCCTGAACTCGTATTATAGTTTTTTGCCGTCGTTGCAGTATCGGAGTCTGTCGCTTTGTCTGCGTGGTCTGCTTCTTCGGCTCGATTTGCGTACTCGCTTCGAAGCGGATATCCTATCGTCGCTACTCCCAGCGACGTCCAGTTCGCTGTTGCTGTCACGGTTCCTGCCGTGTTCACAGTCAACCTATAAAGCGGCATCTGGTATATGCCTATCGGGTTGGTGACTAAGTTGTCTTGACTGACGGGTGTCCAGCTTGAACTGGAACCGTTATCGTACAGGTTAATCGAACCGTAGGCTTCGTCAGGATTGTGCAAGTCCCACTCAAGGTACACGAATATGTACTTCGTTCCCGTTGTTGCGGCCGTCCCCACAAGGTGAACGGTTTTTTCGGACTTCAAGTCGTACCCGTAGGCGGTCGCCATCCCGAGCCCTACCGAAATGTCCGAAACGTTCGACGCGAAAAGTTTCCACATAAAATTCGAATTCGCCGTTCTTGTTACGCCTTTTGCCGATGTTGCCGTATAAAACGAGCTATCGAGAACGCCTGTGTCGCGCCCTCGTATTCGCCTTAACGCTTCCGCCTGAAATCGCGGGTTTATAACATTGATGCCTTTCTCTGCGTTCCCCGCGCCGGCGAGTAAAAGTCTTTCTGCCATGTTATCCTCCTTACGTTCTTACTTTCTTTGCTTGTTGCATCTGGATGATGTCGGTGTAGTTGATTCTTATTTTTCCGAAGATGAGCGTCACTTCGCTGGAACTGCTACTCTCTTTGCGCCCGGTGTAAATTGACTTGTAGATTTTGTCTTCGTACTCGTCGTTGATTTCGTCTTCCAGCCCCATTTCTTCCAGCTCGGGGACGATGGTCACCGCATCTCCTATAGACAGGTTCTTCGGAAACATCGCGCTTGTTCTGTCCATTGAAATGTTGATATAGTGGTTGAAGTCGCTATAAAGCATTGCTTCTTCGGCCGCTTCTTTTTGCGTTGCACCGCCGTCGTTCTCGGTGTCAAATTCCGCGACCGTCAGCATGTATGGCTGAATTCGATTATCTGCCGTAGCGTCCTGCGTCACCGTGTTATCGTCTAAAAGGTACCACGTGGACAGCCACTCTTTTGTCTCTTGGTTTATAACCTGACAGACGGTAGCTCTTGCCCCGCTTTCTTCTGTATGCTTAACGGTCAAGCCGTGGATGTTGTTTTTTAGAAGTCTTCCGGGTGCGGTGTTGCGCTGAATATAAATTTCGATGTAGGCACGTTCCGTCGTCTCAAAAACGAGCGAAAACTGAACCACGACATTATGCTTGTCGAATAAGTCCATCAGCCATTCTCGAACGTTCACGGTATTGTCCTTATAACTCCAAAGCGCAGAAGCGTAGGGCTTATTATCACCGACCGTCACGTTTCGTATCAGTTTGAAGGTTACCGTGTAGGTTCTTCCGACCGTACAGTTCGTAAAATCTGCCGAACACCAGCCTGTCGTTTTGTTGTAGCCCCATGAATTACTCCCTATGACGGATATATCGTCGAAGGGTTCGAGTCCGTCCACTCTAATGGTCAACGTGCTTGACGTGGCTACAGCCGACTTCGTGATTGTTTCCGTGGCCTTTTCCGTACGTATCTTGTCAATTCCGCCGCCTGATGTTCTCACGAAAATGGGGAGCCGTCTGTACTTATCCACACCGTTTGTGGCAAAGTAAGCCGCGAGTATTCGCGCCGTCCCGTCCACTCCGTCATATAAATACGCGGAAATCTCGGGCGGTTCTTCGTCTTCGCTATCGGACGTTTCTCCCAGCCCGTCTCTCGTAGGGTTCAAGATGTCCGTGTCAAGAAGTGCCATCATGGACTTATAAAGGATTTTTAAGTTCTCGTTATCCACACTGGTCACTACACCGAGGTCGTAGGCACCGCTATCGTCAATCAGTACGATTATCTGCCCGGCTACTGCTTTCGTTTCCTGCGCGATTTCAAGCGTACTATTGTTCGCCACCATGTAGTCTTGGTCTATGCTGTAGTTTGAAACTGCGCCCCCTGATGCGTACACGAGCGTGTCTTTGTTGATGTAGGTTCCCGTGGAACCGTCAGCGTTCGGAAACGTCCAGTACCACGGGGTATCAAGTTCTTTGAATTTATAGGTGCGGTACTGCATTATAGAACCCTCACTTCCTCCGTGTAGGAAACTTCTATCGTCACGCCCTCTATCGTTTCAAGGTTGAACATGATCAGGTTGTTCCCCGGGTACAATTCCACGAAGTTTATGTATTGCGGATTCGCTTCTTGGTAATCACTCACGTCGTCGCTGTCATTGCCGTACTGCACTACCGATTTCTGCGTCGCAGGGTTGCTGTCTACGATGAGGGTTCTTCCGGACGGAAGCCCTACCGCAGCGAGCCATTTCGCGTATTGACGGACGTTGTCCGACGTTGCCGTCCACTCTATTTGGTCGATTGCGTATCCGCTCCCATTCGTGATGGAAACCTTGCACCCTATGCGTTCTCCTGTGTTCAAAATATTAAGGTACAGCCTTTTGTCGTTCTGGTAAAAGTACGGGTAAACGAAAGGGTAAGTGTGCGCATCGCTTTCCGCTACGGTCGTTGAACTTGCCACCGTTGTGTCTCGTCTCCACATTGCTGATAACGGTGTAAAAACCATTTTGCAAATCCAGAACCCCGTCTTTAAGTCTTGCTCACCGCTCGAGAGCTTCGTCACCCTGACGTGTTTGTACCACGGACTGTCAAGCTGGGAGCGCGGGTCTATCTTACCGCTGGGGTCGTAGAAAAGGCGGACCGTCTTCGTGTAATCTCCTACGAACTCGCCGAACCTTTGCATATTCACGGGGCTTCTGAAGTACATCGTTCCCGTGATGGTTATCTGCTGCGGGGTCTCCTCCGTTATAACGAAGTCATTTTTCACTCGCGCCACTTTCAGCTTGGTCTCGAACCCTGTTCCGTCGAGCGTTGCAAAAAAGGACGAGTATTCTTCCGTCATCAGTTGACGTGGACGAAGGTTCCAGATGTCGCCGTCGTCGTTTTTAAGCCATAGTGTAGGTCTCATTCCGTCTCCTTTAGCGGACTACTGCTCCCATCCCTTGGTTCAAAAGGTCAACGAGTATTTTTTCTTCCAGATTGTCCGCTATAATCTCTGCATTTTCTTCACTCACTTCGGTGCCGTCCCCCGTCGCGTTCACGTCGAGGTTTATATCCACCGTTTTGTGCGTATTTGTGTCGTAGGTCGCTTCTGCGCTGTATTCTGCGTCATAGCCCATAGACGACGCTTTCGTGTCTATCTCGTCCATTTTTGCAAGCATTTCGTTTGCGTTGTCTATGGCTGCATTAGAACCGCCCACAAACCAGCTTATAATCTGTATCAAAAGCAATAACGCCATTGAAATCGCCATGATAATTCCAAGCCACGGCGTGGACACCGCGTTCAGCCCTGCCATTGCTGCCGTCTGTGCGCCTGTCGCTGCGACGTGCGCTGCTTTGGCCGCATTTATCATTTGCATAACGGTCACTACGCCTTTTACAAGTGTTATGATTTTCGGCAGTACGATAATTATGCCGAGTAGTACCATTAGCATTTTCATCTCCCCGGTGGAAAGCCCGCCGAGCCAATTCGCGAGGGTTGTAAGCCACGGGATTACGGTCGTTTGTAAAAGCTGGACGAGTGTTTCAAACGCAGGCATCAAAGCCACCATCAGCTCCATACTGTTCGCTTGGAACTGTTGTTTTAAGGCAAGCATTATATTTGCGGCCTCGTCTGCGTACTTTGCCTGTTCGGATGTTATGATGCCGTTCGCTATCAATGCCTCGTCTAATGCATTTATCGATTCCTGCTCCGTTCCTGCTATTACTGCGATTTCAAGACCAGTATCGCCGAGTAAGCCTTGCGCTATGGTGGCGCGGTCTGTCGCATCCGTAACATTACGAAGTCCGTTGTATATCATGTCGAAGACTTCCCCGTTCGATTTACCATTCAAGTCTTCCTGCGCAATTCCTAACTTTTCAAGGTAGGTCAGGTATCTTGCGCCTCTGCCTGCTGTGATAGACGTTAAAACCGAACCTACCTTTTCCAGCGATTTGGTGTATGCTTCTTGGTCTTTCGCAAGCATTCCGAGTCTATTCTGCCATAGTTGCAATTCTTCCACGCTTGTTCCAAAGTGAGTAGCCGTGTCTGATAATTCGTCCCCCGCTTTTATGGCTGATGCCACGAGTGCGGTCAACGCTGCTACTACAGCGAGCGTTGCTACAGATGCCTTGTTTGCCACGTTCTCTACTTTGGTAAGCCCGTCGGTCAGCTTCGTGAACTTTGCATCTCTTATGGCCGCGTTTTGCTGTTGAAGTTGTGCATTTAATTCTTTAGTCTCACGCTCCGCTTTTTCGAGTTCCAGCGCCGTCTTGGCGAGCTGTCGGTTATACGTATCCTGCGTTATCGCCCCGGTTTCGTAGTCTGCCGTCAAGCGTTTTTGCTTTTCCTGAAGGGCAGCTATTTTCTGCGCGTTTGTTTGTAAATTTTGCGACAGAAGGGTATATTTCTGTCTTACTGTGTCCACGCTTCCGGGGTTGAGTTTCAGGCTTTTATCGAGTTCTTTTACCTGTTTATCCGCGCCTTTCAAGCTCGTATTGAATTGTTTTATCTTCTGGTCTAACTCGTCAAAGCTACGCCCTATTTTTGCCATACTTCCCTCCTGTTTCTATTTGTGGTGCAAGCCCCGGGAGTTGAACCCGGTCACGTTTACGCGCCCTTGGCTTGCAAGTAGAGGACTATTCCGTCCTCTTGGAAATCTCCGCTTCAATTCGCGCTTCGATTCGGTCGCTCATCCCTTTTAACTTCTTTACAGCATTCGTGATGAAGAACGAACCCGCGCGTCGAGGCGTTCCGTAGTTCTGGATGTTCGCTATCTTTTCGTAGGGTTCTCCGTTTGGCGCGTTGCCCTCGAACCCCACTTCATAGCCATACCAGTTCTTTCCGTTGTCGGTTATCTTTGTTTCTTTATAAGCCGCTTTAAGACCGCCCGTTTTAACGGGGATTTTAGGCACCACACGGTTCGAGAATTCGCGAACTTCTTCATCTATGACTTGTTCTCCCACTTTGCGTGCTTTCGTGCCTACGTCGCTTAACCCGTCCAAAAACTCCGACATTTCTTTGGTGATGCCGTCGTTCCAGCTCATACTACCCCTCCATTTCCACCGGTTCCGATAAGTCGATATAATCGGCGGTTTCGTTGTGTCCTCTTTCGTGAAGGTCAACCGAAAGGTTTATTACGTCCATTACGACGTTCATCCCGTATTTTAGAATGTCCACCTTAAACCCCATCTGCGCGAGCGCGTATAAAAGGTAGCTGGTCATCCCGTACTTCTTCACGGTCTCGCTTTTATTCAGCTTTTCCGGAACGTGGAGTTTTTTTTTGCGTGGTTGTCGTATTCCATCGCCATGTTGAGCAGTTCAAAAGCGAATTGCGGGTCTTCGTATATCTCTTGCGGGAGAAGTTCTATCCCCACGGCGAGTGCTTCCGCGTGGTCCGCTTCGGGAAGTGCGCAAACGCGCATAATCACGAGCAGAACCTCAATTAAAGAAAGCCCGCCCACTATGTTATCTGTATCCTGCGCTGCTTTGAATGCTGTCATTAGCACTTCGGAATTCGCCATCACTACGCCTATTTTTTCGTCCGACCCTTGCGCCGTCTCAAATTTAGCGATGGCCTCCATCGTGTCTTTGTTTACTACGCCCATCAAACCTTTTTTGTAGTCTTCGAGAGCCTTACCGAGTTCAACTCCCGTAAAAGACTTAAAAAGCGGGAACAGGTAGCCGTTTGCCATAAAAACAATATTATCTACCTCCCCGCTTTCTTTGTCTTTGTACTCGTAAGTGCGGACGTATCGCGTGGGGTAACGCTTAAAAGCCATTACCTACCGCTCCTTAAGAACCGCTTGTCGCTTCGGCGGGGAACACGATTTTCTCGGTATTCGCGTCATACTTCGCCTTGTTCTTCACGCTATTCACGATGGCGTAGGTTCTTCTGCCCGTGCTTCCATCTGCTTTCGCAAAGAAGACGGGGTACGCGTAACCTTTCAACTTCAATTCAGCGATGGCGTTATCGTCTTTCGATATCGTCTTGCTGTCAATCGCAGGAAGGTCAAAACGCACTTTATAAAGGATGAGTTTGTTTTTGCTTTCGCCCGCAGCGGACTTGATGAGCCTGTCGCTCGAAAGTCCAAGCCATACGGTTCCGTCGTCGCTGTCGCCTACGCATACACCGTCGGCTTCGCTGTATTTTACTGCGAGTAAGTCTTCCATATTTTCGACCGGGATGTCGTAAAGCGTAAGCTCTACGTCGCCAAGCACAGGGCCTTTGATGACATCCCACGCGGGGTCATTCCCGCTGGGCATCTCCGTAGTCGTCTGCGTAGGAGTGAAGACGAGTGCGGTGTCGCCCTGCCATTGTACGGGGTCGGTGTCGTAGCCGTTGAACTCTGCGTTCAATCTCTGGGTGAGAATGTTTTGCAAGCCGCGACTGATGATTTTCTGTACCACTTTTTTAGGCATGTTGTTTCTCCTTAAAAATTATTTTTTACGAACAGTACCTTTCTGTTCGTGTAGGTCTGCCCGTCTTCCGTTGCAGGGACCGGGCTTTCTCCCTCGCTGCTTATCGTCCAGAGACCGTCTGCCAGTTCATCCATCAGAACTTCGGCAAACTTCCCGAAGGGGCTTTCTTTCTCGTCGCTGAAAAACAGGAACGGGTCGTCATAATAAAACGTAAGCGCGACCGTCACGTCAAAGTTTGACGGGCGGTTTCCCGCGTGGTTCGGCTTCGTTTCTATGATGTTGTAGATGCAATATACCGAGTGAGTCTGCCCGTCTACGGTCGTCCTCGCTTCGGAAGCTACCGCCGGTGTTTCATTTCGGTAAAATAAAGGGCTGGGCGCGGCTCGAACTTCGTCGTCTGTCAGCCCCCAGCCGTCAGACCAGCCTGCGTTTATGAATGCTGTTTCTATCGCTTTTACGGCCGCATTTTCGGCTTTTATCACGTTATCCGTCATACGTATCCTCCGTATAATCTTTTTCGTCTCGGAAGGCGTAAGCCGTAATTTTTAAGTCTTCCTTTGCGTATTCGAATTCGTCGGGCTTTTCACGTATCGTGTAGGACACCCCTTTCTCGTCGATTATCGTTAAGCGTTCCCACATGTCCAGAATTTTGGGGTTGTAGCCTACTATAATCTGCACGACGGTTTGGTGTCCTACCGATTCGTTTGCGAGCTTTTCTCTTTGCGACAGGTCTCGAATATGCGCCCAGAACCCACCGCTATCCTTGCTGTGTATAAAGTGTCGCGTATGGGTTTTGGTCGGTTTCTCTCTCACGGTTTCGGCGTAGAAGCAACGGATTTTTTTGCCTTTTACGATTTTGCTCATCCGTTGCCCTCCGTCTCGCGCTTCTGAAGTAAAGCCTCACATTGCGTTGCTATAATCGTCAGCATCCTTTCGTTATCCACTTGGTCGAGGTACGCCCGGACGTATTCGATTATGTAACTATCGGACAGTCTATCGAACTCTGCGCGGTTTTCCTCAGGGATATCGTAGTCGAGTTGCTTTTCACCGAGTGTCACTTTATAGCCTATGGCTACCAGTAACGCGGCTTTCGCCGTATCGATATATCTACCGATTTGAACGTTGATGTATTCGAAGTCGTCTTTGCGCAAGGCTTCCCTTACTTGGTCAGTTGTAATCGTCATCCGGGAGTCCCTCCTATCTCGCTATTAGGCGGTTGCGTTCGCGCCGCGGCAAATAACGAGAAGGCTTTCGTCGTCTGCGAGCTTACCGTCTGCGATGATGGTTGCTTTGTGGATTTTTTCGTCGGTTTCTTCGTCGATATAGTTGCGAACCGTCAACTGCATATTGCTGTTGAACTTATAGTCGCCGTCATCTACGAAGTAAGCGAACGCTGTCGCTTTGGATGCGGTCGTATTGCCGGTGATGCTGTCGAACAAAGGCAAGCCTTGGTCTTCAAGAAGAACCACTTCACGACCCATGAACACGTGAATGGGTGCGCCACCGAACCCGATAGTATCGAGCGCGATTACCTTGCCTGATTCGTCTTTCATGCCGAGAATGTGAGACTGCCAGTCGGTCTTGTTGATGTGCAATACCGAGTTCGCTTGTCTTGCGAGCGGAATTTTCGCCCAGATTTTAATCCATTCTGCGTAGTCGCTGATGGTTTTGTTGTTGAGCTGTGCCGCTTTCGTTCTGTAATCTGCGCCGGTGAGAATACCAGTAGGTTGGCCCGTACCAGTGCCGTTGACGATTACTTTATCAAAGCCACGCTTGCATGCGTCAAGCAATCTCTCGAGAAGTGCCGCTTCGAACTGGTCGAGACTCATGTACTGGGATTCGAGACTGATTGCGAGTCTGATTTGACCCTTGTAGCCCGTGAAGGTAATCGAGCCGGTCGTTGCTTTGGTGCGCGAAGACTTGCCGTTCTCGGACACCCATTCAAGTTCAGGCTTGAAGTTCACAAGGGGGATTGCCATACCGGCAGGATAGTTCGTCTTGGTTACTCTTGCGAAAAGCGAGCCAGCGTTGCTGTGCTTAAGGAAGAGCTGGTCGGTAATCGTCGTAGGGATGATTACGGACTGAATACCATCCGTGGTGGTGGACGCGTCTGCTCTTGCGAGAAGAGGACTTTCTGCACGGTGTAATACCCAGTTCATAAATGCCTGTCTGTATTCCAAGGTGCGGTATTTGTCTGCCGCTCTTTCGTTCGTCTCCGTTACTGCGGGTGCCGCAGCAGGGGTAGAAACCACGGGCGTGAAATTTTGCGCTTGTGCGCGAAGTTGAACGGACTTTCTGGTGAGTTCTTCTCTCTCCTGAACGAGCGTATTCACTTCGCCGTCAAGGGCTGCCATTCTTTCGTGAGTGGTCTCGGGGTTCTGTGCTTCGGTTTGGATTGCCGCCATACGAGAATTGATTTCCGCAAGGCGTGCCATGATTTGCTGAAGAGTCATAGTTTTTTTTCTCCTTATTTTGTTAAAATGTTGATTTTATGCAGTAACGCTTGACGGGAACGCTCGTCCAGCTCTGCGGCTCGTTCGTCCAAGTCACCGCGTCGTCTTGCGTAAATGCTCGTAGTAGGGTTGGCTCCAAAGTCTACGGCGGAAACGTCGAAAACTCGAAGAACCTTTCGAACGTAGAAGGTGATTCTGTCGCTTTCTTCTACGATGCGTTCGCTATTGCGTTCTTCCGTGAACGCCCAGCTCATTTGTGATACGGTTTCGTTTGAAACTTCAAGGTATAAATCCTTTCCGCCCGACGTAGGAAGTAAATTCATTTTAACGTCTACACGATCAGGATGAACCGTAATGGTAAGGCGACCACGCTCCGTTTTGCTTGTCGTTCGTGCAGGAGTTCCTCTGCTGTCCCCGTGGTTATATTTCACGGGTACGTCGGCATAGTCGGCTTCGTCAAAGGCACCGTGTTCGATTACCTCGTACACGTCTTTGTTGCCGTACCTGAACAGCTTATACGGTTGGTCAAAAATGACAGGCGTTCCGCAGAGTATTAAATCCCCGCTTTCGCCTACGTCTTCCGCCCTTACTTCCATAAGCCTACGGTAGTCGTGGTGTAATGTGCGCAATTGCGCGAGATTGTTATTCATCTGATTTTTGATTTCCGGCATCTCCATCGCCCTCCTCTTTACTATTACCCGACGAGCCGTCACTCTCGTCTGTTTCTTTCGGTTTTTCCTTGTCTCCGTTGCTCTGACCTTTCAAGCTATCGTTGTAGTTTTGAGACGTCACGACTACATTGCGTTTTCCGCTGGGAACCGGCAAGCCGAGAAGGTCGCCGAGTGTTCCAAGGGTGAACGCACCGATTTCACGCGCTTTGGTGAAAAGTTCGAGCCTTGTCTTCATTGACAAGTAATTCATTTTTCGGTCGCTATAAACAATTCGGTTCCCCATATCGAATTCGCGGTCCGTGAAAAGTTTTCGCGTCATCTCCTGCGCTGCTCTTTCGAAGAACGTTTCAGGGGTTCTCTCATAGTAAGATGTCATTTCGTCTTCGTTCGCAGTTCCTGCGATTACCTTTTCCGGGCATCCGAAGAACTTATAAACCGCTTGATTCCATTGATTCTGCTCCGCATAGTTTGCCGTCTTCTGCTGTTGCGCTTGCACGGGCGTGAGCTTTACTGAACTGTCAGAGAAAACGATTCCCACTTGCGAGTCGCTTTTCACGTTCAGATAGTTATCTGTGAATTCTTTTGCCTTTTTTTTCAGTTCCGTTTTGTTTATCTTGGTCGCGTATTCGCCTATAAAACGTATAAACGTGCTTGTCAGAATAGCGTTTTCTATCCCTTTGTAATTCAGATTTATCAAGTCAATCACTCGCTTGATGGGGCTGTTCGCATCACCACCGAACATTACGTCTTTGGTCACTTCTCTCGCGATGTGGATTATCTCGCTATACGGGATTACTACATCGTGTCCATTAAGCGTGAACTTCAAAAGAATTTCCCCCGTGCTGATTTTATCAAATTTCACACTTGACGGGTCGATGCTCCAAAACGCGATAATCTTTCCGAACGGGTCCATTTCTTTGTAAATAAAAGCATTGCTGTATTTGTAGTAAAAGCTCGCGGTTCTCTCCCAGAAAACCGCCGCCGTCATGAGCGGGTTCGGACTATACTGCAGGAGCTTATCGAGATGAGCGTAGTCGTACTTCCTCTCTCCGTCGGGGAGTATTCTCACGCTGGAGAACTCCACTTTACTGCAATACAGCGCGTTCGTTTGAATGCACGATGCCGCTGCCTCGTTGCTGAACATCCCGCCATCAGGCGCATAGTAGACGGGGGTCAAGCCGCCATACGAACCTATCTGCAGAACGATTTGGTTCGATTCCTCCGTCTGGGTCTTCGCTCTGCGATTAAATATTCCCATTTTTATCCTCCTACGAATTCGTTATAATGGTCGGTTACGCCTACGAAAGCGTTCAGCAACGTCGCGAAACCGTCTATTTTTCTCATATTGTTATGCCCTGCCTTGCAAGGAAGAAGGTTTTTATTTCTGGTGTCTTCTTCCACCGCCACGTTAGTCAAGCACCACTTCATTACGGGGTTGTTGTTATAATTGACTTTTTTCTGTCGAAGTTCCGCATCCAATCGCTGAAACGGAACCGACAGCGTCTTGCTTCCTTGCTGGGCGCGGATTAAACACTCGCCTTCTTTGAACCCTTCGTTATGAAGGTCTGTCACAAGGTACCGCGCCGCGTACGCGTCATAGTAAATCCAGCGGTATCTGATGTGATATTTGTTTACCATGGAGCATACGTATTTCACGATTTCCTTGTGGTCGATGCTGTTCACGCCTGCTACTCTTATGTAGCCTTGTTCCACCCATGCGCGCCAGACATTACCCATTCTCACGTCTTGCGACACTTTGCCGTAAAAACTCGACGAAATCCAGAACATTGTATCTACGCAATACTCGCCCTGCCTTTCGTCCCAGAATACGGTCGTGAAACTTGTCAAGTCGTTTGTAAGTGAAAGGTCAAACCCACCGATAGCATCGTATCCACGGAACCGTTTCAAGTCGAAGGTTCGCTCGTTGTTTATCACGTCGTATTCGAAGTACGCATCTCCGCTTACGCCACCCAGATTAAAATGCTTTACTTTTACGGCATTCAAGCTCTGCGGTTTATCGAGCGCAGTTCGTACCGTGTTCCGCAAAGCCTCGTATGTCATTATCGTCCCTATACTGGGATTCGCCTGTTGCCACGTATCTTCGTTCAGCCAGTCGTTTGGGTTGTCGAGTTCGTAAAGTAGCGAGAGCTTGCGCTCGTCTTGAATTATCCCGTCGATAATGTCACAGCTGTTTTTGTACTCAGTGTCGAACAGTCCCTCGCGCAGGTACCCTTTTGTCGTGAGCATTAAAAACAAAGGGTCTCTTACCGAGATTTGCCCGTTGTATAAAATGTCGTATAAGTCTTGATACAGCTCGTGTACTTCGTCCAGAATTACGACTTTCGGCAGTTTTCCGTCGAGAAGGTTCGGGGTGTTTGCTAACGGCATAAACACCGAGAACCCGCTTTTCCTGATGTTCTTGATGTCGTATTGCCTGCGTTTCAGCATCGTTTGAAGCTGGGGCGACTGGTCGAGCATGTTCGCCGCTTCTTGCCAGATGATTCTTGATTGCTGAAGTGCGTTTGCTGCGCTGTACACTTCGTTGCCTTTTCGCGCTGTTTCGTAAAGCGCAACGGGTGCGACCATTGTCGTTTTCCCGTTCTTCTTGCCTACCAAAGTAAACACGCGCTGGTGCTTTCGAACGTCGCTTCCTATTTCTACTATTCCGTAAATCGCCGAAAGCGCAGCCTTTTGCCACAGTAGGTACTGTATAGGCTGACCACGCCATTCGTCTTTACTCTGTCGGCAGAACCTTTCGCCGAAGTCTATAGGTTTTGAGGCGAGCTTCGGGTTGTAGTACCAGCGCGGGTCTTTTCCCTCGAGTATGGGGATGAGTTGCAGGTATTGTTTCCGCACCCTTTTGGGTATATTTATCTTTCCGCGTTCTCCCGCGTTGAGATAGTCTTCAATCCAAAGCCCCACGGTTTAATCCTCCATGAATTCTTCCGCCGGGCTACGATTTGCTTTCTCCTGTCTGACTGCGTATGCCGCGCGTCCAGCTGGCGTAAGTGCCAGCTGTTCTGCAAGCACACGAATGGTCGCATTGTGCCGTTCAATTTCTCGAAGTACGGGATTTATGACCTTTCGTTTGCTGGTGCCTGCAGTGCTTTCTATCGGTATCCCTGCGGCTGAAAATTTCCCGCGCGTTGTATTTGTTTCGTCGTCGCAGAAAATCTTTTGCTCTTTTAGCCACTCTTGGTAGAGTCTGTCTCGCAGGTCTACCTCTATGACGTAGCTCGTAAGTACCGCCTTATCGAGGTCGTTCAGCACCTCGATTTCAAGCGTTTTGTATAGTTTTACCACGCGTTGCCACTCTTTACGTGCGCCCTCGGGCAGCCACTTCGGGGGAGTCAATTTCGCGCTATCGACTTTTGGCACGAGTGCTTTTTGCCTCTCTATCGCGCCTGTATCTTTATAGGTGCCGTTGTCCTTTAACTCCGGCGGGATTGCTTTTCTTCCTTTACCCATATTTTTCGTACCATTCCTTTTTCGTCAAATTCCAAACCCGGCGCGAGAACTTCTTTTTGCGTAGTCACCACGTTGTGGCAATGCTGACATAAAAGCATGAGATTGTTCTCGTTTAACGCTATATCCGGGTTGTCGATGTTTTCGGCCGTCAACTCGATTTTATGATGCACGTGGAACTGCTTATAAAAGGGTTTTATGTCAGACTTTGCGTACTTGTTTCTGCATTGCTCGCAGATATATCCCTTGCTGGATGCGTAGTGCTTGGCGAGTCTACGCCACGCTTTGCTGTTATAAAACTTCGTTTTTCGAGGGTCTCTTTCAAATTGCATCTTCCACCTTTACCGCCGTCAGCCCGGTGTACTTCTCCCACCTATCCACGATTGCGCTGGCGTAGCGTTCGTCAAGCTCTACCGTTCGGCATTGTCGGCCGAGTTGTTCGCACGCCATCAGCGTGCTCCCGCTACCGCCGAAGGGGTCAAGAACCACGTCGTCTCTTTTACTGCTGTTCGCTATCAAACGCGCCATCAGCCTGATAGGTTTCATCGTAGGATGAAGTTCCGATGCTGCGGGCTTGTCTTCGCGTATTACCGTGCTTTCTGCCTTTTCTTCTTTTTCGAGAAGTTCTTTGCAAAGGCGCACGAGGTCGTCCTTTTTCATTTTCTTCAAGTTCTCCGGCGGGTCACTTTCCTGCACGGTCGTTTGAGTTCTATCGTCTCGGAAATAATGCGCGCCGTCTTTCCAGCCGTAAAGGCACGGCTCATGTCGCCATTGATAATCTTGACGGCCAAGCACCAGCGCGTTCTTTACCCAGATGAGCTGCTGGCGGACTGTGAACCCCGCCGAATTCAGCGCGGTTTCAAAGTTCACGTGTTCCCTGCTTGCAAGCCATACGTAGAAGGCTCCGCCCGGACGTGTGAATTTGTTCATTAAAACAAACGCTTTTGTAAGGAACGCACGAAATTCATCCGATGCCATATTGTCATTTTGTATCCGAAGCTCTTCCTGCGTTCCGCCTTTATAGTTGACGTTGTATGGCGGGTCAGTCACCGTCAGGTCGGCTGTACCCCCCCATCAGTCGATTGAAGGTTTCTTCATCTGTACTGTCTCCGCATATCAATCGATGCCTACCAAGTTGCCACACTTCGCCCGCTTTCACGCGTTTAGGCACGGTGTCGAGCATCTCGTAGTCGTCTTCTTCCGCGCTCGCAGCGTCGTCTACTTTCGCAAGCAAAACGCCGAACGCTTCCATATCAAACTTGCCTTGTAAGGCTTTGAGATTTTGTTGTAAAAGTTCGGGGTTGAACCCTGTCGTCATGTTCGTAGAATTATGCGCGATTGCGTAAGCTCTGCGCTCGTCATCGTTCAAATGGTCGAGCCTTATGCACTCGATTTCCGTATAGCCGAGTCGCTTCAATGCCATGTATCGTCCATGCCCCTCGACGATCAGGTTCTGCGGTCCGCATACGCCGATGGGGTCGCAATAGCCGAAGCGTTTTATACTTTCTTCAATCTGTTTTACCTGAAAGTCTGGATGCTCTTTCGCATTTTCCGGGTCTAATGTCAAGCTATCTATTTTGATTTTTTCGATGTTCATACGTTCTTCTCCGTCGTTGTTTTTGAAAATCTCAATTTTCCGTTAAAAATGTGTGCGCAACTCCTGCTCCCGTTGTTCGTCTGAAAGAATAAAACGGGAACTCCCCCCCCTCTTGCGAAGGCGGAGAGGTTCCCGCCACAACGGAGGCGCGAGCCATTCTCGGTGGCTCTACCTATTTATTACCCGATGAACCTTTTCTCTCGGCTATTCTTGCTTTGACTGCGGCTATCAATTCGTCTTGATTTACTTTCTTCTGGGTCAAGGATTCCATCACGTCCATGTCGTGCGTGTTCTCCATCAGTAAGTGGTTAATGACCACGGTCTGTTGCTGTCCTTGTCTATAAAGTCTTGCGTTCGCCTGCAGGTAGTACTCAAGGTTATTAGGCACTCCGAACCATACGATAATGTTTCCGCCTGCTTGAAGGTTTAGTCCGTGTCCCATGCTCGCTGGGTGCGCTATCAATAGTTTTACCTTTCCTGCATTCCACGCCGCTATGCTCTCTCTATCCTTGATGGTTCCGGGGTTGTATTTTGCGAACCTTTTCATCAATCGTTCGCAGTCGTGCTGATAGCTATAAAAAACCATTATAGGCTGTCCTGCGCTGTCTTCTACTATCTGCTCTAACGCATCCAGCTTTGCATCGTGTATCCACTCGACCTTTCGGACCGTTTCCAGCTCTCCGTCTTCTCCCGGGATTAGGTCTTCGTAATAAACGGCACCGTTTGCCATCTGCAGAAGTTTGTTCGTAACCGCCGCCTTATTTCCTGCTACCACATCGGCTTTTTCGAGTTCCAGAATGCTGTCTTCTTCCATTTGGTCGTATTTCGCTCGGGCGGCGGCTGGCATTTTGATTTTTATGACGTTGTCTATCCTTTCGGGCATTCGCAGATGGTCTTTCGCTGAAAGGCTCACCATTATGTCTTTCAGGGTGTCGAATATCGCTTCTTTGGCTCCTGCTTTTGGAAGGTATTCGTATATGACGTTTCCGTTCCGTCTTCCCGGTCGGAAGTATCGGTCTCGATAGGCGGTTATCGTTTTTCCCAGTCGTTCGCCCTCATCCAGTAAGTAGGCTTGCGACCATAAATCCAGAAGTCCGTTCGGGTCAGGGGTTCCTGTTAGAAGTACCACTCTTTTTGCGTATTTCGTTACCTTTCGAAGGGCTTTGAACCTTTGGCTGTCGTGGCTCTTAAAACTCGACGATTCGTCTATTACTATCATGTCGAACTTCCACGTCATTCGGTTTTTCAAGTGATAATCCACAAGCCATTTGACGTTCTCTCGATTTATAGTGTAAACGTCCGCTTCTGTCGAAAGGGCCTTGATTCTCTGTTTCTCGGTCCCCAGAATTTTTGAAAAGGTCAACCCTTGCAGGTGTTCCCATTTATCGCGTTCGGATTCCCATGTGTCGTCGGCTACTCTTAACGGTGCAATCACAAGGGCGCGGTCAATCTCGAAACGGTCCGCTATAAGTTCTTCTATCGCTGTAAGTGTACAGGATGTTTTGCCGAGTCCCATGTCTAATACTGCGAACAGTCGTTTGCTTTGAAGTATTCGGTTTATCGTGAATTCCTGATAATCGTGCGGTACGTATTTCATCTTTGCCCTCGCTGTTCTGCAATGAATTCTTCCACGGCTTCTGTAGTAAAAATCACACGAACGTCGAACCCCCGCGCTCGCAGTTCTTTGTGACGGTATTTTTGTATTTTCGTAAGGACACCGCCTTTTGGTCTTTTCGTCTCTACGAAGATTGCTTTACCACCCGGTAAGCAGACGAGCCTGTCGGGCATTCCTTTGTCGATTTGACTGGATACCTTATAAGCCTTGCCGCCTATTTTCTTGACTTCTTCTCGGAGTCGTTCTTCTACGGTTTTTTCTCTCATGCTGTTATCTCCTTTTTTTTGTGGTGTGACTATGTGACTGATTTTCTATATAAACTCTTACGTATGGGCGTTTAGGCGGGTATTTTCTACTTTTTCGCCTATTTCTATAAAGTTCATTGATTTTTCGGTCACTTTGGTCACACAGTCACAAGCGCTCCACTTTATACCCCCTATAGGGGGTATAATTCGCCTCCCCTTTTTGTGACTGACCGTGTGACTGAACTTCACGGGTTCCGTTTTCTGGTCACAAACCGCCGCCCACTCGGTCACAAAATCAAAGCCTTGTCCAGATTACGGTCACGGGTATATTGCAGATGTTTGCGTGTGCCAGTTCTCTCTGCATCCCCTCGGTTATCCCCTTGTATGCGAACACGACTAATTCGTCGCATGTTTCAAGGAAAGCAAGGCCCGCTTTGATGCCCATTTCCCTTTCGGTAGGGTCTTCGTCTCGGAGTGTTTGCGGTAAGTAAAGGTGGGGCGCGTAGGGTGCGTCTCCTCTTTGTGCAATAAACCGCACGGCCTTTCGTGCGGCTTGAATGTTTTCTTGCGTTTCTTCGGGCGTTTTGCCCCTGTACGGCGAGCATACGAATACTCGCCGTTTATGTTTCTTATCCATGGTTTTCTCCTTATTTTTCGGGCTTTATAAACCCTTTTTGAGTGCCGTATTCGCCACCTATGCGCATCGTGGTTTCGCTCTTTACCCAGCCGAGTTTTTCAAGGCATGAGTAAATCCTTTTAACCTCGGCGCGTGTAAGGCTCGAACTGTCGCTTTTCTGCATGCACTCGGTCCATATTTCGATTGCGCTGACTTTCGTCCTTTCTGTGCCTGTTTGTGGCGCGTGGAAGGTTTCCGTTGTGTTGTAGTATTGCGCTCTCTCGTATTTGGTCTTTTTATCCCATCCGTCCGGGAGCGGTATTTCAAGGTATCGCTGAATGAGTCCCATGTAGGGGTCTTCGCTGGTGTGCATATCCTGTTCTTTCTTGGCGGCGGCTTGCTCGTCGTCCGTCAAAGCCATTATGTTTTCGCCTGCTCTATAAATCTCTAAAGCCTCGGCCCATATTTGATGGACTTCGTCAAGCGTTAAGTCGTCCCATACGGTTTTCTTCCTTTTGGTTTCGTCGGTGTCCACTACCCAGTATCGGCGGTTCCCTGTGTCGTCTTCGAGGAAGGTGGACTCGTTCGTAGTTCCTATAAAAATCGTATGTCGCTTACTCGTCGTGACGTTTCGCGCGTACGCTTTTCTGTAGGTGTCTTCTTGCTTGCTGATGTAGTTTTTTATGGCATCACGGTCGCCTTTCTTCAAGGCCGCAAGTTCGCCCATTTCCATTATCCACACGCCGTCCAGAGCTTCGTAGGACTCTTTCCCTCGGATGTCCGAAAGGGTGTTACTCCCCCATTTGTGCGCCAGTTGTTTGACGAGTAGGGTTTTCCCCACGCCTTGTCTTCCTACGATGGTGAGCATGTAGTCGAACTTGCATCCCGGGTTATAAACTCGGGCTATGGCTGCGACCAGCGTCTTCCTTGTGACAGCTCTCACGTAGGGCGTGTCTTTCGCCCCCAGATAGTCAATCAGCACGGTCTCTACTCTGGACGTTCCGTCCCACGTTTGTTCTTCGATAAAATCCTTGACGGGGTGGAAGGCGCGCTCCTCAAAAATCAAAGCGAGCGCGTCTATTAGCTTGCCTTTCGCTTCGATGCCGTACACCGATTCTATGTAGTCACGTAGTCCTGCATCGTCTGTGTCTGTCCATGTATTTGCGGTACTTTCACGCTTCCAAGGGAGCGAACCCTCCACTACATATCTGTCGCTGAAACGGTCCCGACCGCGTATCCCTTTAAGGTTCGGGTCGTTCTGAAGTATCAGCTTAAGGTTTGATATTGTTGGTTCGTAGCCCCCGGCCTTATTCGTCTTGAGCTTTTTCAGCCATTCGTTGTCGTCGCCTGTTTGGAAGTCGTCGCCGAATTCTGCTTTTGCTTGGGCGATTTTTTCTTCGCCTATTGTTGCCCTGACGTTCTCGTCTTGCCCTACCAGCTCCATCATTCTCCCCCAGCTCGGGAGTTTATTGACAGGGGTATCCGCTTTTGCATCTATGTCGTCTTCCCCGAATAGATGGATTCTGACAAGGTCAAAAGCATTGCAAAGCTGACCGCTTGCTGGGTCGGTAGCGTGGTTGCTGTATGCGAATTTATCGTCATAAACCACAAGCCCCGCCGCTGTGCTACCGCCGTTGTAGGTGTATCGTCCCGGGGTGTTGCATTCCGTATAAATCTCCGGAAGGAACGTCGCGATTGCATCTTGGATGGTGTAAGAACGGCAGAACGCCCCTATTAAACCGCTTTTTGCGAGCGGGTCTCCTTGCTTTTCCGCCGCCTTTTTTCGAAGTCCTTTACTGCGACTTGATTCTGGCCAGTTCGATGTGTCTTTCCAATCGGTGTATTTAGCGAGAACTTTGTCAGGGTCAAGGACGGGTGCATCGGCGTACTCGAAGAAGTATTCCGCGTCTTTTGACGTGCTGGGCCAGTACATAAGTCGTGCCGGCTCATAGGTGGTATCGTCGAAGTAGTCGATGCCGATTTCGTTCGCTATCCATCGTGCGGTCGCTTCGTATTCGTCGGGAGTCACGTCTCTTGATAATGGTATCAAGAAGCGAAGTCTCGGGTGTTCGGGGTTGTGCTTATGCGTGGAATACGCCGCGATGGCATATGTTGTCAGCATAGCGGTGTCTTCCCATAAGTCGGGGGTTGCGAAGTCCGCGTCCAGCGTTATGATGCTACGCGCTTTTACGAACCCATTTTTACGTCGCCCCTCGGTTAATATTCCGCCCACAAAACCACCCACGTCCTTTATTCGGTCTTGGTCGTTTTTGCCCATATTTCGGTATTCTGCGGCCGTCTCATATGTTCTCGTGGTTTCGGATATCCTTTCGAGAAGTTCCGTCCACGTTACTGTCTTGTTTTTCCATTTGGTTTCTTGGCGATTTCGCCCTATTGCTATATGCAGTTCGAGCTTTGCGCCGTGTTTTAATCTGATTTCGCCCATTGCTTAAATCTCCGCGCCTTTCGTTTTCGTGGGGTACTTCCACCCCGGTGGGTTGCGCCCCTTTCGGGGCGCGATTTTTGATTATTTGATGTTGAAAATACAAGCCGGGGCGACGCCGTACGTGTCGTTCGCATCGTAGCTGCAGACATACCCCGAAGGGTTGACAAAGCGCACGTAGTACGCGTGCGAAGTGTCACACGACCACGGGGTGCAAGTCCACGCCCAGTCATCGTATCTCGGTACGTATTTTCTGTACTTTCTGAAAAGGTCGCAAGACAGAAGGCCCACTTTATCGGTGCATTTGCCGTAGGCGGTGTCGCCGTTGTCTGCGATTAAGTCAGACTCGAAAGGCAGAAGGTCGTCGCTGTTCAAAAGCGCGAGGAATTTGCTATTCAGGGTCTTTCTGATACTCGATTTTACCCAGTTGTTGCAGTTGTCTTTATCGAAGGCTACTTCCTTTTTCCACAGTTTTGCGGTTACGCATAAAATGCCGCCCTGTTCTTCGCCAAGCCTTACGAACTCTATCCCTTTGTAGGTGAAATGCTCGCCGTCTTTGATTGTCGTAAAATCCGGCTTTTCGTTCTGGTTCTCTTTTTCGTAGGCATCTGCCACTTGGTTGAGCGCGATTGCAACGGCGCGCATCGCGCTGATGCATTCTTTGGGTTTAATGTTTTGTTCCTTGCAGATTGCTTGGAACTGCTCCGTTATGGTTTTTTGCATATTGGTTCTCCTTAATCTTTTTTATAGTATTCGGTTAGATAGCCGTCTGCCGTAAGCGGTAGCCCGTCTATCCAGTCAAGGTCTTTTAGTGCCATAATCCCACGGATTTTCGTCAGGTCTTCTTCCGCAGTTTCACAGGAAACCTCTATTATTACTTCGTCGTGAACGTGGAACTTCGGGCGGTATCCGCACTTACTCAATCGCACCATCGCCGCGCCGAGACAGTCTCGTGCGACCGCTTGCGTGATGTTTTCGGTAAGTTTCCCACCATAGGTGTCCACTTCTTCCCATTTCTGGGTGGTTTGGTTTTGCCCTTTGTATTTGATGTTTGTGCGCATCCCGAACTTTACCAGTCGAGCGTCTTGGTACGTCAATGACCGCCCGCTCGGAAGTTTAACGAATAAATGCGGCCCGACCATTTGAAAGGTTATCCCCTTTTGGATGGTGACTGCTATGCCGGGGTGCGCTATTGCTTTTTTAGCTGCCGTTTCGCATGTTCTCCACAATGCGGTTATGTTCTCGTTTGCAGCACGCCACCTGTCGACTATGCTTTGCATTTCGTCGTCGGTCAGCCCCATAGCTTCTCCACCCATTTTCTTCATCGCCCCTACCGAGCCTTGGTACCCCAGCGCGAGTTCTGCGATTTTTCCTTTTTTGCGCAGGTCGCTCCCTTTGGTTATCTGTTCGATCGGGACGTTGAACATCTGACTTGCGCTGGCCTCGTAGATTTTTCCGTGTGTTTTGAACACGTCGATTCTCCATTCTTCTCCTGCAAGCCACGCGATTACTCTCGCCTCGATTGCTGAATAATCGGCTACGGCGAAGGTGTTTCCCTCGTCTGCTATGAATGCGGTTCTTACCAGTTGACTGAATACGTCCATGGGCGAGTCGTATAAAAGTTCGAGCATTTCGAAGTCGTTTTCTTTGACGAGCCGATGCGCAAGGTCAAGGTCTTTTAGCTTGTTTTGCGGTAGGTTCTGAAGTTGTACGATTCTTCCTGCCCACCGTCCTGTTCGGTTTGCACCGTAGAACTGTAGCATTCCGCGTACTCGGTTGTCGCTACACAACGCCCTTTCCATCGCTGAATATTTGGTTACGCTGGTTTTCCCCAGTTCTTGCCTTATTTTTAGGAATTCGACCACTTCTGGCTCTTTTCCGTTCAACTCTTTTATTAAGGCTTTTACCGCGTCTTTGTCTATGCTCTCGGGGTCAAGCCCTTTACTTCTCAACCATCGCCGTATTTGTGGAAAGCTCGAAGGGTTTTCTACTCCGCTGATTTCTCGTGCGCGGTCTTCCAACTCTTGCGAGTGATTTTCCGAATAGGTGATAATGTTGCGGACGAGTTCCGTGTCAATCAGCACCCCGTCTTCGTTCATGCACTGGTCGAGACACCAGAGTTCATGTTCGTCGGCGGTTATGCGTGGGAACTGTTCCATTATTTTGAATATTACGCGTTCGGTCACTACGTCTTGTCGGTTGTATTCCTTATAAAGCGACCATTTTTCGGGTTCGTGGTGTGGAAGGTTGCGCCGTCTACCACCGTTTGTTTTAGTGGGTGCGCATGGCTTTGCGAAATACTGAACCAGCCGTTTGCCGATTGCCATTTTCTTGTCGTCTTCTTCCAGCCCGAGAACTTCGCCGACCGCAGCAAGGCTGCGGGGCAATCCGAGCGTTGCGGCTCGGACTGCTGTGCAGTACCATTGCGCCGGGTGCATGTAAAATCCCAGCCATTTGGTCAGACACGTTCTCTCGAAGTTCGCGTTATGTGCTATTTTAATTACAGCGTTGTTCTGCATGTCGAATAGCACGTCTTCCGGGAGTTTTTCTCCCTGCGCGAAATCTACGACCGTGACCGGGTCGTCGTCATAGGCGTACCCGAAGAGCTGAACTTCAAAGGTGGGGTCTTCTACGTATCTGTAAACTCCGCACTCTTTTAAGTCCGCCTCCGAGTACGTTTCTATGTCGACGAACAGAAGGCGTTTTTTAATCGAGGTAGTCGTCATCGTCATCGAAGTTTTCGCCGAACCCGTCGCCGAAGTCTTCTTCTGCCGTGCTACCGCCTGCGAGCGATTCGCCATCTTTGAGTTTTTGGACGTTGTTCAAGCCTGCAGCCACGCCCTTGTTTCCTTTCGCATCGAAGGGGAAGAAATTGACCGAAACTCTACCGTAGCATCCGCTGTATACTGCGGTTTCGTCGAGAATTTCTTGACAGTGGCTATCCACGATTTGGGGCTTTTGCTTGCTCGAACAGTTGAAGAAGTAGTGTCCTGCGTATGCATCGTCGTCGGGTCTCTCGTCGTCGCCATCGCGGAGCGGGGTCTTCAAGTTTGCGGGCATTTTGCCGTTCCATTTCTCGGTTTTACCCTTTTCTTTTGCCGCATCGACCGCCGCCTTAATCGCGGAAAGGGTCGCTTTGTCGCTTTTGGGGATAAGTACTGCCATGCTGTACTTCTTCTCGCTGTCTTCGTCTACCGCTTCGGGCTTGAAGATGTGAACGTAAGAAAATCTTACGAGTCCGGTTACTACCTTGGTGCTGTTAGTTTTGTTTTCGTTTGCCATAATTTTTGGCCTCCTTAAAATTAAAAATTTTGTATTTTCTCGCACAGTTTTCTCGGTGCGAAACGAGTTCAAGATTTGACTGGCGGTTGTTCCGCTTGTCTCTGTTCAAGTGGTCTATTGACAGATGCAATTCTTGAAGTGTTCCGTTATTTTCAGGTATCCTCGTTCCGTTGCAATCGCCGAATATTTCCACCACTTTGATGTGGGTAAATGCTCGGACTTGTTTTCCATCTACCCGCAGGCTTACGCGGTAGTATCCTGACGAGTTAGGTTCTTGCTTGAGAACCTTTTCGGTCCGTTCTGAATACCACCGCCCCATGTTGCTGACGTAGTAGCCTTGGTAGGCTTCCGCCCATTGTTCGTGCGGTAGGTTTCTAACTTTGACGGGGGCTTTCATGATCCCCCCCCTTTAGTCGAAGTTCTCGCCGAACCCGTCTCCGAAGTCTTCCGCCGCATCCGTTTTATACGGCTCTCTGGGGTCGTCTTCGGGTACAAGTGCGGGCGCGCCTTTCGGTTTCTCTACGTAGTCGCCTACGATTTGAGCGAACTTCTTCTTTGTCACTAACGATTCGAGCTTTGTCAAAGCGAGAAGTTTTCGCTCGTAAAGCAGGGCCTCGTTGTACCCTGCCGCTACGAGTGCCTTAACTGCTGCATCTTCGTCGGTGATTCTTCGTTTGGTCTTTCCCTCTACGAGTTTGTATCCGGGGATTTCGGTGCCGTTCAGGGCTTGCTTAAGCGCGTATTCCTGTACCTTGGTAGCCCAGTCTATGAATTCGTCCAAAACCGGCAAAAGCGCGGCGATTTCAGCAGGGTCGAGAAGGTCAGGGTCTCGGAGCATATCTTTGTTTATCATCTGCGTTTCCCTCCCTTTCTCTTGTACATCCAGCTCTCTCCGTATTTGGCGAGTTTCTTCTCTGCTTTGCTAAGAAGAACCATCAGGATGATGATGCTTGCGGCTGCCACGAGCAGTATCGCGATGTTTGCTATCAATAAGTAATCCATTTTTTTATACCTCCGTTAAAATGGCATCAAAATGTCGGCGATTCTGCCGAGTATGCTGTTGGCTCTTGCCTTGCATACTGCTTTGGCTTTGCAGAACTTGCAATGTTTACCCGCCGCATATTCTCTTGTGTTGTTGTAGGCGACTTGCGCCTTGGGTTTTAGCTCTTTTTTCGCCCATTCGAGTAATTCTTCAACCGTCAACGTTTCGCTGCTGACGTTGTTAATTCTCGGCTGGACGATGTGCATGGTTACGGTTTTCAGATTGTCATAAATTAAGGCGAATTCTTGAATAAAGCCCAGCGCGTAGTCTCTCATTTGCGAGTTGTTCTTTGCGCTAACTTTGACCCCTTTCCCGTATTTGAAGTCGACGATGTGAAGGTCGTCCCCTCCTACTGCGCAGAAGTCAACCGTCCCGAACCCGTCAGGCACCCAGTCGTTAAACTGTACGCGCTGTTCTACGTAGGCTCTGACGATGCGTCCTTGCAGTTGCATCCCGTCAATTATCTGTGAACAGTAGTCCTCGTACTGCCCCGTGAACGCCCACATCTCTGCATCGGTTGTTTCTTCGGCGTACTCTGCGTTTCTTACGTTCTGCGGTGTGGGGTCAAGCCTTGCCCTCATTCGCGTTTCCGCTATCGCGTGGGCCTGTGTTCCCTCGCTGGCGTATTCGCTGCCCTCATCTTCGAAGTATTCTTCCAGAACTACACTTCCCGGGCAATGCATCCACCGGTCGGAACCGCTCGCGCTTAACTTTGCGTGAATATCAGGCATCGAGTATCTCCTTTAATCCGTTAGCGAATGCGGCCGTTTTGTCTTCGGGGATGTCTGACAGCTTTTTCGCGCCGAACTTCTCGAGAAGTTTCTTGACGGGGTCCGAAGTCCCTTTCTTTGTTTTCACGTCTGCGGCAAGTCCGCGCAGTTCCTCGATGGGGACTATAGGGATTCGCTGGTCGGTGTTATCAGTCCAGTCTCCGCTTTCCTGCGCCACTTTTAAGGCTTCCGCCTTTTCCGCGTCCGTCCATTCTTCGCCTTTGTCCGCTACGCCGTCAGAAACGGGCTTATTTTCGCCATCAGGCTTTTTCTTGGGTTCTTCTTCGGCTTTCTTCTTGCCGTTGCTTACGCTCGCGTTTTTAGGCGTTTTTTCGTGCGTAGCCTGCGAGTCTGCCACCTTGATGGTCATTTCCTTGGTCAGCGCATCCGCGAGCATGTTCAGGGTTTCGTGCGTTCTTTCGTCGAGCGCAATTACTACTTTGATTTCCATGATGTTTTTTTTACCTCCGATTTGTTATTTTTTTTGGTTCATGGTTCTCTTTTTGGTTTCGGGTTATCTCTGTTCGGTGTATCCGCATTCAGAGCATTCCCATTCGCCGGTCTCTTGGTTGAAGTCCATTTCTTCGTCGCAGCAGGGACACGTCATAAATCTGCACCTCCTTTCAGTAGCTCGTCGAGTAGCCATTCGAAGAAGGCATCCGTTTTCTCGGCCTCTACCGTATTTTTCGTGGTTCCGTCCATTGTATCACCTCCTTTATGATTTGGCTTGTCAGTCCACAAGCATAGCAAAAAAAATTTATGCTTCGGTTTTCTTCAAAAGGTCAAGCGGGCTTACTTTGTAATGCACCGCGATTTTGCCTACGTCGTCCACTCTCATTACCGATTTGCTGGTCATGTAGTTTCCGACCGTCGTCACGCTGCACCCCAGCACCCTTGCAAGGTCTTGCTGTGTTTCGCCGTGTTCAGCCATCAAGCCTTTGATTTTTGCGATGTTTACTTGCATCTGTTCGTCCTCCATTTTTCGTATTTGTCCTTTACCCTCTCCCAGAACCGTGACATTGCTTGACCTATGGTCTTCTTGTATGGTTTCGGGCGGTATAATTTGTTGTATATTTCAACGTTGCTCTCTCCGTTTAGTTTAAGGTCGAGCGCGGTTCGTTCGATTTGTGTTAAAACCTTTTTGAACTCGGCGACCATTTGCTCGAAGTCTTCCGTCTCTCCCGGTTCTATTGCCGGGGCTTCGATAACCGCTAACATTTCGTCGGTTAGTGGCGTTATTCTCTTTTCCCTACGCTGCGCTGTGCGTATCTGGTTATGTATCACGTTCTCTGCTATTCCGTGAATGAACGCTTCCAGCCTACCTTTTTTCGGGTCGTATCTGGGCATCGATTTCCAGACGTGCATTGCGACTTCCTGACCTATGTCGTCTTGTAGGTTCAAGTAGTGCCTGTATTTCGTTCGTAGTATCCCTTTTGTTATGGGGTAGCTTATCTCGATTATTTCGCTCTCCGTGAGTGTCCTTGCGCCTTTGTCAGTCAGGCACTCATACTTCTTTTCCATTCATCCGTTCTCCTCCTTACCATGCTAATTCCAGCCCTTTTATTTTGCTGAATATCGCCTCAAGGACGGGGACGGCTATCGTGTTTCCTGCTTGCTTATAAAGCTGTGAGCTTGCCTTGTCTTTTCCGTTGTAGTGATTTTCTTCGAGTGCTTTCTTCGCTGCGTAGAAGTCTTTGTCTCTGAAGTCGAAAAGTCGCCAGCATTCGAGTGGTGTCAGCTTTCTCACGCAGAGAGCTTCGTCGACGGCAAGTATCGCCGTTTTGAACCCCTCGGGGCGAGTGGTCACCGTGGGGCTGGTTCCGCTACCGTTCACGCTTTGATTGTAAGCGTTTACGGTATCCCCCGGCTTTACGTCATGCGCTTTGACTGTTTCTATCGCTTGTCTGAAGAACCTTTCTTTTACCACGACTCCCGCGTCATCGCATCCTGCGCGTATCGACCTGCTTTTATCTTGTAACGGTCCGCGCTGGAACGCTTTCGATGCTCTCGTGTAAATCCCCGCTGCGCTTACTACGACGTTGTCTTTCTGTACCATAGTTATGGTGTTCGTCACTTCGTCGTCCCGAAGTTCGAGCATTTGAACTGTAGGTGCGCCTGCTGTTCTGTCGTTTGGGTTCTCGGGGTTCCGTCCTCTTAATGCGCCCATCACTATTTTCACTTCCGTGTTCCCTCCTCCAGCGGTGTGGACTGTAGGGGCGATTCCGTCGGTGTCGTAGACCCGTCGGCTGATGTCGTGCATCTTGTCCCATTTTCCGCCGGAAAGCCTCCCGGCGAGTTTGCATTGTTTGTCTTCCATGATTTCTCCTTTCCTTGAACTATAATGTCCCATCGGTGCTTGGCATCTCTGCTTCCGCGTCCTCCGACTCTGATAGTGCGACACACGTCGGTTCTTTGAATTCCCGCGCCGTCAGGGTTCTGCAAATCCCCCCCCCGCATATGATTGAACGGTTTCGGTGTGTGAAGTTGCTTTCCAACCTTGAGTGTATCGCATCTACGCTTATGTAGTATTTCGGGTCGACTTCGGGTTCCAGCACGTCTTTGAGTTTCTTGCGGAGGGGTACGGGGTCTGGGAATTCGTATCCCTCGTCGTCGTGCAGTATCGAAATCGCAAACACGCGTTCTCTGTTCTGCGGTACGCCGTAATCCGTCGCGTTGAGAACTTTCCAGTAGGTCGTGTAGCCCAGTTCTTTGAGCTTGTCGAGCCATTTGTCGAAGTCTGGCTTGAACCGTTTCCCGACCAGAGCTTTGACGTTTTCCATGAGAAGGTATTTCGGCAGGTTCCCCCCCATCGGTGTATGCGGTGAGTAACCTATAAACTTCCCACAATAAGGAGCTTCTCGTTCCGCTGCCCTCTCCCAGCCCTTTCTGCTTTCCTGCCGTGCTTATGTCCGTGCAGGGGAAGCTGTAAGTTAAAAGGTCGCATTCCGGGAGTTTCTCTATTTTGGTGATATCGCTTGGCTCCCAGTTCGTTCCGTGGATTGCGTTGTATGCTGTCACGCAGTAGGGGTCAATTTCCACGATTCCTACGGATTCCCATTCCGCGCCGATTCTATCAAGTGCGGCCGCTTGTGCGCCTATCCCGGCGAATAACTCAATTACTCGTACCATCGTCGAGTGCCTCGCGCAGGTTGTATTGTAATCTTACTATGGTGTCGGTGTCCACGTCTTCCCACGGGAATTGCGTTCCGTCTTCGTGGTAGTTAAAATGTCCGTGTGCTGCCGCCGATGCATAGCGCGTTTCTTTCAATTTTAACGTTTTAATGATGCCTGCAGGTGTAATGTCGAAGGTCTTTCTGACTGCGCTTGCTATAAAACGATCGGGCGCGTAGTTCCATGTTTTGAAAGTGTCCACGTTGACCATCGTAGGTTCTGCTCTGCCGATGGCGTAGGCGAGTGAAACTTCGCACTTTTCTGCAAGGTTCGCCGCGACGATTGCGTTCGCTATGTATCTCGCCATGTATGCGCCTGAACGGTCCACTTTTGAAGGGTCTTTTCCGCTTAAGGCTCCGCCGCCGTGTTTGACAAGTCCGCCGTAGGTGTCAACCATCAGTTTGCGCCCGGTGAGTCCTGTGTCGGCTTTGAAACCGCCAAGCACGAACCTACCGCTCGGGTTGATGATTACTTCGGTTTGTTCGGTGATGAAATCTTCCAGAACGGGGTCAATTACCAGCTTCTTGACTTCTTTCTGAACGGTCGCGTCGTCTACGTCTTCGCCGTGTTGGATGGAAACCAGAACCGATGCGACGTGGCTGTATTTTCCGTCTGCGGTGTAGGCGACTGTTACTTGAGATTTGCCGTCGGGACCGAGCTTGATGGGTGCGGTCTTCATCGCTTTCATCATCTGTTCGGTCAAACGATGCGCGAGGCTCGTTGCGAGTGGTAAGCAGTCGAAGGTCTCGCTGGTTGAGTAGCCGTACATAATTCCTTGGTCGCCTGCGCCTTGTGCTTTGCTTTGGTCTTCGTTGACCGCCTGATTGATGTCGGGGCTTTGTTCCACGATATCGTCTACGAAACTTTCCGGGGGTTCGTACCCTGCTTCCTTGATTGCGTTCTCCGCTATCTGCTGGTAGTCCACTTTTGCCTTGGTGGTGATTTCACCTGCCACCATCATCACTTCGTGCGACAGCATCACTTCGCAGGCGACCCTACTTTCGGGGTCTTGCTTCAAGCATTCGTCGAGAATGCGGTCAGCGATGTAATCGCTTAACTTGTCGGGGTGTCCGAGCGTTACGCTCTCTGCGGTTTGGTACTTCATTTTTTTTTGTCTCCTTTTATATCAATTTTTATTGTTTATCGGTTCGGCCGTCACGTTTGTGGCGGTGTAGTGAAGGTATTTCTTCACGAATTGCTTTGTCTTGACTATTGCGACTCTTGCGTTCTTCGCAAGTAGGATATGATGCGCTGTCCATTTTTGGCCTCGGTGGTTTGCTGTGTATGTAGTCTTGTAGACTTCCTCTGCCATCAGTCGTCCTCCCACTCGTCTTCTTCGCATTCAGCTCGAGTGTCTATCAGAATAGTTCCGTCTTTCGGCGTTCCTATTTCAAAGTACCCGCCGTCTGCCGTGAAGTTAGCAATCCCTGCGCCCATACAGACTCTCCCGTTTTCGCACCCAGACAAGTCAGACACTAATTCAAGCGGGACGATTCCTATAACCCCTGCGTCTACTCCGTATGCGTTACCGTCTTGGTCGCTATATTCGCCGTCTCCGTAGGCGGTGCCTGCTACTGCAAATTCGAACCCCGTTTCGGGGTCTTTATATTTCCCGTCGTGGTAATTTGCCTCGCCCCATACGCCGTGGTATAATTTGTCTGCTAATACGTAGCAAATGTCGCCCACGTAGAACCCTTTTTCCGATTTTACCGATTCTGTGATTTTGTTCATTGCTTTACCTCCGTAGCCTGTCATCTTCAGGCAGGGTAGGCTATCTCCCTGCGATGCCGTTTCCGGCATTTCGACTTTGTTAGAACCCGAGCCTTTTGGTTATCTGTTCGTATATTTCGTCAAGTTCGTTTTCGGGTAAATCCCGCAGAGCCTTATATCTGTAAAGTACCGCGTAAATGTCCAGCGATTCTCCGCCGAGCAAGTTGCAAGTATCGAAGGCTCTTTCGATTGCTTGGTCTTTCGTCAAAGTCATTACCTTATCTCCTTGATTTGTTGAATGGTTCCGTTCTCGAAAAGTTCAGCGACGTAGTCGAGGCTTGCTTGCATCCCCCATCCGAGTGTGTCGGTGTAGTATCGAAGAAGGCGAAGGATTCCGTCTTTGCTCGTCTGGGTGTCTTCGCAGTATTGCATTACCTGCTCGTATGTGCGTGGTTGGTAGCGTCCCATTAGTAGTCCATCCCTGCGCGGTATTGTTTGAAGTTTACGGTCATTTCGATTTCTTGCATGGGGTAGATGCGTTCGTCGTCAAACGGGAATACTCGCTCGCAGATTTCGATGGGGTTCCATTCGCTCGTAATTAAGGCGATGCACTTATATCCCTCCACCGTTATTACGATGAATTCGTCGTCTTCTTTTGCGTAGCCATCGGTCACGTTCCCTTTTGCGTAATCGAGAGCCTTTTTGATTTGCTCTTTTTGCTGTTCGGTTGCATAGCTCATTGCGCTGGGTACGGTTTCGTAGTCTTTGTTCCAAATCATTTTTAATGTCCTCCGTTGTGGACTATCTGTCCACGATTTTTCTCTATTATAATTCTTTGTGGGCTGTTTGTCAACACTTTTTTGGGGGTTTTATCAAAATATTTTGATTTTATCCGCAATTTATTATTGACTGTCAAGCCACAAAAATGATAAACTTATAAGCGGAGGTATTTTTTTTATGAACAGACTTAAGCAATTACGAACCGCGCGGGGTCTTTCGCTTCGCGCATTATCTGATCGAACAGGTCTTGATTTCTCTACTATCGCCTATTGTGAACGGGGCGAGCGCAATTTTTCCGTAAAAAGTCAGCAAATTCTCGCGGACTTCTTCGGTGTTTCCGTTGATTATCTGCTTGGTAAATCCGCAGAAGAAATCTACACAGATTTTGTTTCGTCATTGCGCCACGATTTTTATCAGGAAACCCAGCACTCTGACGGTGCTGTTACTCAATCCTTGGCGGATTCGGTCGCCGAACCTGTACGCACGAAAATCGAAATACTTTTCGCTCTGGAAGGTATCAGCTCGCTGGAAAGCCTCGAGATGATTCTCAATTTGGCAAAGCTCCGTTCTGCGCACGACGACTTTGGGGGTGGTTCTAATGAAAAACCCGTATAAAGTAGGCATCACGCTTTTGGTCATTGCTAGCGTTACTTTGGTCGCCGGCATCGTATTGTTTTTCGTCAATTTGATTTCGTCTCTGCTCTGCATCGGTATCGCGGCTTGTCTTGGCTGGTCAGGGTATTCCACCCTTGCGACCTATGTTCGTGACGTAAATATTCGCCTGCAGGCAGAACGGTCGGCGCGCGAGGCGATGGAAACCGAAGAAGACAATTCTGACGAAATCGAGGAGGACTGACTTGTGGACGTTGTAGGCTATTGTCGCTTTTCTTCCGAAGCGCAAAGGGACGGTTATTCTATCGAGGCGCAAGTCCGCGCCATTACGGAATGGGCCGCCCGGGAAGGTCACACCATTAAAAAATTCTATATCGACGAGGCCCGTTCTGGAACAAACGACAACCGTGAGGACTTCCAGAATATGGTTGCCGATGCCGCGTCGGGAACGTTCCGCGCGGTCATTGTCCACAAGCTGGACCGTTTCGCCCGTGACCGCTATGATTCGGCGGTCTATCGTCATAAACTGAAAACCCACGGCGTTCGTGTTATCTCGGTGCTGGAACCGTTAGACGACTCCCCCGAGTCGGTTATGATGGAAGCCGTGCTTGAGGGTATGGCAGAGTATTATTCTCGGAACCTTTCGCGTGAAGTCCGCAAAGGCAAGAAGGAAGTTGCGCTGAAAGCGCAGCATAATGGCGGCCCTGTGCCTTACGGCTATCGTGTGGACGAGCAGATGCGCTACGTCCCTATCCCCGAAGAAGCGGCCGTTATCCGTGAAATTTTCAGCCGTCTTGATGGCGGTTCTTCTTATGCCGATGTCGTACGGTGGGCTATCAGTCAAGGCTTACGTACTCGGCGCGGTTCGTATTTTAATGAGGCATTTATCGCGCACATGACGACGAACACCATGCTGGTGGGGCGTTTCTCTTACGGTCTCCGTTCCAAGGTGGGGCAGGAGCCTATCATTATCGAGGACGCTATCGAGCCTATCGTGGATGCTGATGTGTTTTGGCGCGTGCATAATGCCACGCTGGCACGGAAACGCGGGCCGCGTCCTCGCATCAAGGAAGACGACTACATCCTGACTGGTTATTTGTTTTGCGCCCATTGCGGTTCGCATCTGTTCGGGTTCAAAAGCAAAAAGGAATATAAATCCCGAAACGGCGCGGATCGTCTCTACGAGGCGCGGTTCTATCGTTGCGCTCGCAAAGACCCCATGAAGCATAATCGCCGGCACGAGCCTGACGCGGTTCTTCAGCGTTGCCACTTGCGCTCGATCAGGAAGGAAGTTCTCGAGACCTTTGTTTTTTCTGCTATCGAGAACGTACTTTTCTCGAAAGCCACTATGGACTGGGTTGTCGCTGAACTTTCCGTTCGGTTAAAGCAACGCAAGCAAAACGCGCAGAATAATGCGGCCGATGCGAACGCCTACAGAAAGGAACTTGAAAAGGTTCGGAACCAGAAGGCTCGTCTTCTTGACCTTTATCTTTCCGAAGCTCTCGACAAAGCGACATTTGCCCTGAAATCGCGCGAGCTTGATTCCCGTGAAGGTTTTCTCGACGGCGAGATTAAACGGCTTTCTACCCCTGTTTCTATCGTCGTGGAGCCTGATAAAATAAAAACCGCACTCGAAGGCTTTATCAAAAGCCCGAATGCGGATTCTTCCGAATATAAAAAACGGCTACTTGCCACTTTTGTGGACAGCATAGCCGTTTCAAATGAAAAAATTGTTATTTACTTCAAATTCCCTATTCCGGGTGCTGGTGATAAAGCCGAACGGTCGTTCGACGATTTCGTGCGTAAAACTACGAGTGTCTCTACGTGCGACGTCTGCGGAAACATATCGTACGGCTTTATCGAGTCGATAACGTATTTCGGTGACGGCGCAGGATTGTTTTTCAGTTCTTCTCCAACGTAAACGAGTTTATCCGTAAGAATACCAACGTCCCTTGCCAAGGTCTGCGGATTGCAGGATATGTAAACTACTCTATCGGGAAGCGTTTTCAACACGCTCGTCAAAATCTTACTGTCCACGCCTTTTCGCGGCGGATCCAACACTAAAACGACCTTTTGATTTTTTATTTCGTCGCTTTGTAGTATTTTGGGCAATTCCGTGGCGCAATCACCGAGTATAGGATACATATTCGTTATGCCGTTTAACTCTGCAAGCTCCTTTGCGCTTTCCACCGCTTCGGCGACTATCTCGACGCCGTACGCTTTTTTCGCGTGCGCGGAAAGCATTGCAGTCAGTACGCCTGCGCCTGAATAACTGTCGACGACGGTAGTTTCTTTATCGAGCGAACAGCAAGCTATTACGTCGTTATAAAGCGTTTGCTTCTGTCCTTCGTTCACCTGCATAAAGGAATAAGCTCCGATATGATACCTTATTCCGTTTTCGTTGACTTCGATTTTATCTTTTCCGTACAAAACGACAAACTTGTCGCTTAGCACTACGTTGTTATCAAATTCATTGACGTTAAGAAGCAAAGAAAAACGTTGAAATTTAGCTGAAAGTGCCTCAATAAGTCGATTAACGCCGTTTATTCTTCGGTCTTTCGCAACGAGCGTAATCAAATAATCATCGCCGACGGAACGCACTACGAGATGTTTTAAAAGTCCTGTTTTATTATTTTCGTTATAAAAAGACACGTTTTCAGTCTCAGCCCAATTTCTTACGATAGCAATTATAGCACTACAAAAATAATCGTGAAGCGGACATTCTTCAATATCCACGACGCTGTGAGTATTTCCCCTGAAAAAGCCGATTTTTCTCACACCGTCTTCTTCACGCAAAGGCAACTGCAATTTATTGCGATATTTATAAATTTTACCAGACGGCACTACAGAGTCGACTTCGACCTCGGTACGGGCTATTTTTCTGAAACAATCACCGACTCTTTTACGTTTGAATTTCAGTTGTTCTTCATAGCTGAGATGTTGAAGCTGACAACCGCCGCATTTTCCGAAAACTTTGCACGCAGGAGTTTGTCTTTGACTGCTTTTTTCAAGAACGTTCAACAGCTTGCAAAACGCAATATTCTTTTTTACCTTTAACGCTTTTATCTCGCACTTTTCACCGCATATCGAAAACGGCACGAAACAAGTCGTGTCGTTAAAATGAGCTATGCCTTCGCCTTCGGCACCTGAACCGTCTATCGTAGCGATAAATATATCGTTCTTTTTCATATTTTCAACCTTTTTACCAAAGCGTCAATATATTGCTGAAATTTTATAATCATATAGTCGTACGGGAAGAACAACAGCGCGCCGAATACAATGATAAACCAAACCATAAACCGCTGAATAAAGGCGACGTCTATTACGATCAGATGAACGAAATATTGCATAAGCAGCATCGTCAGAACAAACCATACGTCCTTGATAATGAACCAATACAGCTTTTTATAGCCCCGTTTTTTAACGACGTAGTTTACGATGGGATGAAGCCCGAAAAAAAGCGCGTAAGGTAAAATGACGTGAAACTTGAACGCACACATAAACAGCGATAGAACCGAGCTTGCTATAACCGTCAGGACTGCCGAAAGCGTCGAACCCTTCGACAAAGGAACCATAACGATAATGCTTGCGATTAACAGCGCAGTCAGATCCAGATGGGAATATATCGTGCCGATAAACAACACCAATACGGTAAAAGCCGTACATATTGCAGAAATTGCAACAATACGAGATTTTTTCATCAGCAGCATCCGTTACACAGGCAATTCAGCAAGGCGTTGCAAGCGAGAAATTCGCAACAGAAATTCACGCAGGAATCTCCGCCCATTTGCGGTGCGCCGTTATCGAATCTGCCGTTGCCGCTTTGCGATTTATTCCAATCGAGATTAGAATTATTACCGCTGCCGACGTTTTCGCCGTGTTGCTCGGTCTTGATCTTTGCAACGAGTTTATCGTAAGTAGTTTTATATTTTTCGTTTGCAGGCTCCAGCTTCATGGCAATTTCCAACTGCTTTTTGCATTCGTTGTGCCAATTCTTCTTGTAATAAATTACTGCCTGAAGGTAATGCCATTCGCCGGATCTTTCGTCCTGAATATCGAGAATGTGTTGAGCTTTATCGAGATCGCCGTCGCGAATACATTTATCAGCTTCGCTAAGCCCCTTCTTTTCGCCAATATCTGAAGTCTTGTTGCGTTTATAGTCGCTATACGCCGTTTTTATTTCCGTAAGACGCCTTGCGGCAGTATTGCCCGGTTCGCCTTCCAAAAATCTTTCTTCGGAATATTTTTCGACTAATTCACGATATCTTTGTTCAAGCTCCTCGTCGGTGAAATTATCATTCAGCCCGAATATTTCTTTTATTCTGTTTTCCATTTATTATCCCCTTTATAACGTTTTGTGTTTTTTGCGGTATGCCCCTTAATACTATGTTTGCTATCAAGTCGCAATTATAACTGAATTTTACGTTTTTTAGCGTTTCCCGTAGATTGAAAAATATATCGTTAAAGATAAAATCTATGTCTATAGCACGGTTATTAAGCAATTCTATTGCCGACGAAAAACCGAATGACGCATAGAACGGATTATAGTTTTTATTTTTTATATCCTTATCGTAATCGTCTAACGCATCGATAAGATATACCCATTTCCCTAAAAAATAAAACAGTTGACCAACGTTGTCGTCGAATTTATCCTGTAAAACCTCTCTTGCAATATCGCCCATCATTTTACTGAACGGCTCGCAGACCTTATCGATAGAGCTTTCGTTTTCGGCTTCCAGCTTTCTTAAACGGTTATAGCCGTCGGAAATAATCTCGTCGATTTCCTTATACTTTGCCCTGGCTTTTTTATATCCGCCGGAAACGACTAACCGTTTAAGCTTAGAGCCCGTTTTATCGATAACGTCGTCTTCTATTTTATACTTTGCAAGCAAAACGTTTATGCAAGCCGTCTTTGCCGAAATATCCGTGCGAGTCGCTATCGGCCGTTTCGTTATCGGATGTATGCAACAATGCTCGTTTTTAAGCTCCACGTCCACGCCCATTACGTTGTGGCAAAAAGCCGATAAGAATGCCATATCGTAAGTCAGCGTCATTCTCGACATCGTCGAGCAGTTTGCACCAATAGACTTACAGACTGCGCAATACAAACCCTTGAACAGCTTATCGTCTTTAAGATATAAATATGGTAAATCTGGTTTTAAGTATCCAAACATTTTACTCCGGAATTATCAATCCAACTTTTTTATATACTTTTTTCAACATTTTAGCGGCTATGCGAGAAGCCTTTTGTTTACCGTCGTTCAGAACCGAATAAAGGTAATCTTTATTTTTCAGATATTCGAGCTTGTTGTCGTTGATGGGCTTAATCGCACTTGCAACGGTCTCGCCTACCGCAATTTTAAATTCGCCGTATCCGCTGTTTTCAAATTCTTTTTCCGCATCGGCAACGGTTTTTCCGCTGAAAAGACTATAAATTGTGAGCAGATTGGATATTCCCGGTTTGTTTTCGACGTCGTAAACGATGCGGTTATCGCTATCGGTGACGGCGCGCTTGAACTTTCTGATGATTACGTCGGTATCATCAGCCATCGAGATATAACCGTTTTCGTTGTCGTCGGATTTTGACATCTTTTTCGTGGGATCGGATAAGCTCATAACTTTTGCGCCTATCTTAGGAATGTAAGGCTCAGGAACGGTAAACGTCGGGCTGTATCTGCCGTTAAACCTTATCGCAAGATCCCTTGCTATTTCAAGGTGCTGTTTCTGATCGGCTCCGACAGGAACGTAATCGGCGCTGTATAGCAGAATATCCGAAGCCATAAGCACAGGATAATCCATCAAGCCCATATTCACGTTTTCGGCGTGTCTGAGACTCTTATCCTTAAACTGCGTCATACGTTGAAGCTCGCCGGGATAGGTTATCGTATTTAAAATCCAGGTAAGCTCGGCGTGCTCGTGAACGTGCGACTGAACGAACAGAACGCACTTTTGAGGATCGAGACCGCAAGCCAAATATAACGCTAAAAGCTCCAGAGACCTTTGCCTGAGTTCGCTTGGCACCTGTCTGACCGTTAAAGTATGCAAATCTGCGATAGCGTATATACAATTAAATTCATCCTGAAAATCAACCCAATTTTTGATAGCTCCGACGTAGTTGCCTATCGTAGGAACTCCGCTTGGCTGAACGGCAGAATACATCGTCTTTTTTGAAATTTCCATAAATAACTCACGCTTACGTTTTTATCAAAAATCGGCGGTCCTTAGGACTGCCGATTTATTTACGCAATCAGTCTGCGTATTCAGCAAGATAGCTTGGCAAGTTTTCCTTAGCGATACTGATTGTCATCGTTACCTTAAGACCGTATTCTTTTTCCAGCCTTAATACGTCGTTAAAGAAATTTTCAAGTCCTTTTTCATCGGATTTGATTACTCTCATAACTCCGTCAATAAACAAGTATTCGATATCGGAATTGCCTGCAACTAGTCCGTTTATGTAACCGCGCAATGAATCTGCGTTGTTTATGTTGAACTCCTCAGCATATAAGCAGCGAACTTTAAAATCGATTTTTGCGCTGTTAATCTTTTTATCAGTAATAAAAACGACGTCGCCCTTAGCAACTTTTACGCTCGAGTCAACCTCGTCGAGAATAATTTTTGTCTTACCCGTTCCTTTCGGACCACATATAATACGAATCATATAATGCCTCCACAAATTACTTATATTTATAATATCTTATTTTGCATTTTTTTTCAATAATTTTCACGATATTTTTTTATAATTTCCAAAAAATGTGGCGAATCGGCAATTTTCAGCCGATTTTAACGACCTTTAAGCCAACGCTTTTAAAAATTCGATAATTCTCTTGAAGCCTTCGACTATATCTTTTTCCGAAATAGCGTAAGACAATCTGATACATTTGTCGCTGCCGAACGGCAAACCGGGAATTACCGCAACGCCGAAATCGAGCAACGCGTCTGCAAAAGCAATAGAACCGTCGATTACGTTGCCGTTATATTTCTTTCCGTAATAAGACGAAACGTCAAGGAACATATAAAACGCACCCTGCGGTTCAACGTAAGTTATATCCGCGAGCTGTTTTGCGTATTCGAGCATCAAAAGCCTTCTTGCGGAGAAAATTATGTTTGCTTCGCGCGTGAATTCGTCGCATTCTTTAAGCGCGGCAACGGAAGCGTACTGTGAAATCGAGCAGGCGTTGCTCGTCGTGTGGCTCTGAATGTTTCCGATAGCTTTCGCTATCGCTTTGTTCGAAGCCGTGTAACCGATACGCCATCCCGTCATAGAATATGCTTTGCTCATACCGTTTATTACAACGGTTATATCCTTAATTTCATCGGACAGGCTTGCTATGGAAATATGCTCCACTCCGTAAGTCAGCTTTTCGTAAATCTCATCTGAAATTATGTAAATACCGCGTTCGAGCGCAACTTCCGCTATCGCTTTCAGCTCGTTGAGCGAATAAACCACGCCCGTAGGATTTGACGGCGAATTGAGTATTATGCACTTGGTTTTTTCCGTTATAGCGTTTCTGAAAAGCTCCACTGAAATCTTGTAACCGTTCTCGGACGTATCGACGAATACGCACGTTCCGCCGGCAAGCTTTACCTGCTCCTCGTAAGTCAACCAGTAAGGCGACGGTATTATTACCTCGTCGCCTTTATCTACGACGGCTAATATTGCGTGATAAAGCGAGCTTTTGGCGCCGCTCGATACGACGATTTCATCAGGCTCGTATTCAAGATTGTTTTCTTTTTTAAGCTTTTCGCATATAGCCTGCCTCAGCTCTATCATACCCGAAGCGGGAGTATATTTCGTAAAACCTACGTCCAGAGCTTTCTTCGCGCTGTTCTTTACTATTTCAGGCGTATCGAAATCAGGCTCTCCTGCCGTAAAACCTATGATTGACTTGCCTTCCTGTTTGAGTTTTTTCGCCTTTGCGGTGATCGCTAAGGTCATTGATTCCTTGATTGATAATGCCAAATCGGATACTTTCATTTTTATCACCTTTTGTTTAAATATTAGTCTATATGACGGTTATTCGTTGTTACTCGATAATTTAGCTTCACGGTCGGCTATCATCAACGCCTCTATCATTTCATCGAGATCGCCAAGTAAAAACTCGTCAAGATTATACATCGTTTTATTTATTCTGTGGTCGCTGACTCTGCCTTGCGGATAGTTATAAGTCCTTATCCGTTCGGATCTGTCGCCCGTTCCAACCTGATTTTTTCTGTTTTCGGAATATTCGTTCTGATACTGAGTATTGTAATAATCGAACAGCCTCGATTTCATTACCTTCATAGCTTTTTCACGGTTTTTTATCTGTGAACGCTCGTCCTGACAGTTGACGACTATACCCGTCGGGATATGCACCATTCTGATACACGATTCGGTTTTGTTTATGTGCTGACCGCCTGCGCCCGATGAACGGCAAGTTTCAATGATTAAATCCTTTTCATCGATATTGACTTCTACGTCCTCGACCTCGGGAAGCACGGCTACGGTTGCGGTTGAGGTATGCACTCTGCCCTGCGATTCCGTTTCGGGAACCCTTTGCACGCGGTGGACGCCGCTTTCGTATTTGAGCCTTGAATAAACGCCTTTTCCGCTCACTGAAAAGGTAACTTCCTTAATGCCGCCAAGCTCCGTTTCGTTGACGTCGATCTCTTCCGTTTTCCAGCGGTTTCTTTCGGCGTAACGGACGTACATTCTGTAAAGCTCAGCCGCGAAAAGCGCGGCTTCTTCACCGCCTGCTCCGCCCCTTATTTCCAAAATAACGTTTTTATCATCGTTAGGATCCTTTGGTATTAAAAGATATTTCAGCTCTTCGGTGATCGCCTGCAATTTATCCTTACAATCGTAAATCTCGGCTTCGAGCATATCTTTCATTTCCTTGTCGGTTTCGGTCCTGAGCAGCTCTGACGCGTCCTGTCGTTCCTTTTCGACTTTTTTATATTCCAGATATTTGTTCGCCGTATCTTCGATTTCCGCACGCTCTTTAACGTATTTCTGCCAATCATCGATTTTTGCGATGACCTGCGGATCGGAAATAAGCTCGGTCAATTTGTTGAACCTTTCAAGTATTCCTTCAAGTTTTGCTATCATTATGTAAATTATAACTCCGCTTTTATAATTCTTTCAACGTCGTTCAGATCTTTTATGATTTCAACGTTTTTATAGTCCTTTAACATATCGGCTATATCCTGCGCCTGACCTGAACCGCATTCGAGAAACAAGACGCCGTTTTCAGTTAAAAATTTCTTGCCGTTTTCGGCGACGTTTCTGTAAAAATCATAGCCGTCCTCTCCGCCGCAAAGCGCAATTTTCGGTTCGAATTGAACTTCACGCTGCAACGTCTCAACGTCGGAGTTTTTTACGTAGGGCGGATTAGAAATTATTACGTCGTACTTTCCGCTAATATTTTCAAACATATCGGACAAAATAAAGTTGACGTCCGCTTTAAGGTCTTTTGCGTTTTTGACGGCTACTTCAAGAGCGTTTTCGCTGACGTCGGATAAATCGACGCTTGCGCCCGTTTCCAGCTTAACCGTTATGCCTATAGCTCCGCTTCCGCAACACAAATCCAACACATTGCTATCCGAATTTATGCGTTTAATCGCGTTATAGACCAACTCTTCGGTTTCAGGTCTCGGTATCAGAACCCTGTTATCGACGCTGAAAGTCCTGCCGTAAAAATCGGTATTTCCAACCAGATACCACAGCGGAACGCCCTTTAAGCGTTGGTTTTTAAGCTCTTCGATCTTCTGCACTTGGCTTATTTTCAGCGTCTTTTCGCTTGAATACAACTCGGAGCGCAATACGCCCGAATAAACGGATACAAGCCATTCGGCATCGCTTTTATCAATATTGTTCTTTTCGAATTCCGCAACAAGTCTTTCAGTCAAGCTTTTGACTTTTTCCGGCTTGGAAAATTCCGTTTCGGGAAGATTTTTATCTTTATCCATTGCAAGAACCGTTTCGAATGCGGCGATTGCAACTTCTATCATTCCGTCGTCAGGCTCTCTGGTCGTTATTCGCTGTAACAACAATCCCGGCAATTTAATAGGATAAAATATCCACGACTCGGTCTTTGCGAGCGCTTTCAACAATTCGTAGGAAACGCCTGCCACGATAGGTAAAAACAGGATTTTTACCAGTGAGCGCAATATGCCTTGAACGCCTAAAAACGAGTTTGCTATGCTAAAAACCAGAATGCTGACGATCATTACGAAAAACATAAACGTCGTTCCGCATCTGTCGTGAACTCTCGAAGAAGACCTTACGTTTTCGACCGTGAGCGGTAGCCCGCGCTCGTAACAGGAAATTGTTTTATGTTCTGCGCCGTGATACTGATAAACGCGCCTTATATCCTTTAACAGCAAGGTAAAACACAAATAACCGATAAATATCAGCATTCGTATAACGCCTTCGACTAAATTGAACCATAATGAAGTCGTCGAAACGGAAGTGAATTTAGTAAAGAATTCGGCAAGCCACTGCGGCGATAATACAAACAACAGAACGGATAAACCAAGCCCTAACGCCACGCCGAGAAACAAAGCTATTTTGACGACGTCCACCTTAAAAACTTTCGATAACCATTTTTCGAACTTCGTCGGTTCGGTTTCACCGAAAACTTCGCCAGAGCGCATAAGTACTCCTACGCCCGTCGTGAGCGACGTAAAAAAATTGACCGCACCTCTTAATACGGGAACCTTTGCGTACCAGGGCTTTTTGCCGCTGCCTATGCGCTTTGCTTCGAGCCGAACGTTGCCTTCGTCGTCTCTCACGGCAGTAGCCATAGTCGTTGAGCCGCGCATCATTACGCCTTCTAAAACAGCCTGACCGCCTATGTTGGTTTTATTTGGTTTTTTCGGTAATTTTTTAGCCATAAACCGTAAACTCCGTGTAGAAAAAACAACTCTAAGAATACCCTCAGAGTTGCAATTACAGTAAAATTAAATACCGTATCTTTTCTTGAACTTATCAACACGACCACCCGTATCGACAAGTTTCTGCTTGCCCGTAAAATAAGGGTGACACTTTGAACAGATATCAACTTTGATAACGTCAACGTCCTTAGTTGTTCCTGTCACAAAGGTTTCACCGCAAGCGCATTTTACCGTAACTTGCTTATAGTTAGGATGAATATTGCTTTTCATTGCTACACCTCGTATCATTGTTACATCAATAATCACTTATGATGCCGTTTATCATTATATATTATCTTAAAACGAAAAGTCAACTGTTTTTATGAGTCAATCGGCTAAAATATTGAAAAAACAAAAAAAACACTTGCTTAATTCCAAATTGTATATTATAATCTCTTTAATTGGTGTTTTATGGAAGGATTACAAATCGTTGCGCCAGGCGCAATAGAGTCGATAGAAAAAACCGAATTGTTTGAAAACGTCGACAGCTTAAAAATTAAAATTACGAAAACCCTTATTACGGAAGAAGATTTCAACACCTTCAACGGCGACCCGAATGTAAATTACCCCATCATTCCGGGGCGTATCGCCGTAGGCAAGGTCGCTCAGATCAGTTCCGATAACGTTTACGGTCTTGAAAAAGGCGACCGCGTTTTTTTGCATTCTGTAACCAACTGCAACAAGTGTTTCGAGTGCACCAAGGGTAATTACAAACACTGCACGAATTTTCAGATAGCGGGAAAAAATACCGACGGATATTTGAGAAACTTCGCCGTGAAAAGCATTGACGATATTTCGGAGCTTCCCGCAACGGTAAGCGATCAGGATTCTATATTCATCGCTCACGTTGCCATAGCCGACCACGTTATCGACAGTATCGGTATGCAAAAGGGCGAGCGCGTTCTGATTGTAGGCGCAAATTTGTTAGGAATTATTCTGTCGCAGCTCATTATCTATTACCAGGGCGTGCCGATTCTTCTCGATACCAACAGAAAAAATCTTGAGCTTGCCAAAATGTGCGGCGTTTATTACACAAGATTTATAGATAACAAAATCGAAAAGTACATTTCGGATCTGACGAGTACGCATATGGCTAAAAAGGTCGTTTATATGAGCGGCTCGAACATAAACACAGACGTCGCCATCAAGCTTGCAAGCTATAACGCAACGGTTTGCTTTGCAGGTTTTGAAACGCCCAATTTGAGCGTAAATTTCAATATCGCTTTAAAGAAACAACTCAACTTTAAGTGCATTACAAACGGTTTCGACAGTTTCAATTCGGCAATCAACCTTATCGCTAATCAGGCAATCGATACTTCCTGCCTGACTCTCGATAAAGCCAACAACAAAAACGCAGCCGAAGAAATCAGAAAACACGCTGCGCAAAAAGGCGAAGATTGTCGTAAGAACGTGTTGCTCGTCGATATGGACTGAAAAACGACGACAAACGTAGGCTTATAAGTCGATTATCGGAAGTTTTAAATATGAAAACGGTTATCTTAGCGAGCAACAACAAAGGCAAAATTGCAGAATTCAATCAATTATTTAAGGATAAATTCAACGTCGTTTCAATGAGTGAAGCCGGCTTTTTCGGCGATATCGAAGAAAACGGCTCGACTTTTTACGAAAACGCGCTTATAAAAGCCGAAACCGTTTCCCGGTACTGTAAATTACCCGCAATAGCCGACGACAGCGGACTTGTCGTCGAAGCGTTGAACGGTGAACCGGGAATTTACTCGGCAAGGTACGCGGGCGAACACGGCGACGATAAAAAAAACAACGCGCTTTTATTGAAAAATCTGCAAAACGTAGAAAACAGAAAAGCTAAATTTCACTCGACAATCGTCTTATACGACGACTTAACCAAAGAAACTGTGTTCGGCGAAGGCGAAACTTTCGGTGAGATTTTATTGAAAGAGGAAGGCGAAAACGGCTTCGGTTACGACCCCCTGTTTTATAGCTACGATCTTAAAAAATCTTTCGGCTTGGCAAGTTCGGAAGAAAAAAACAGAGTCAGCCATCGATATAGAGCGTTAGTTAATCTATTGGAAAAACTGAAATGAAAAAAATCGTTATTCTTTCCGACACGCATTCGAATTTAAAAGCCGTCAATTCAGTTAAGCCCATCGCAACTGAATCGGACTACGTTCTTCACGCAGGCGACGGAGTTAAAGATTTGAGCATATTTTCAGACTGCAAAGCGCATGTTTTAGGCGTTGACGGCAACTGCGACGCAGGCTACTCAGGAATCACCGAAAGGGTTATAGAAATCGAATCGAGAAGAATTTTTTTGACGCACGGTCACCTTTACGGCGTTAAAAGAAATTGCGACGAGCTTATAAAACGTGCTAAAGAGCTTAACTGCGATATTGCTGTATACGGGCATACCCACAAAGCAAAAATCGAAGAAAAAGACGGTTTGCTCATCATTAATCCCGGTACGCTTTCAAGATTGAACGTTGATAAAAGTATATGTTATCTCGTAATCGATAAGGAAAAAGCCGTCGCAAAACTTAACAGAAATTATTATTAAAAAAATTTTACAAAAACTGTAATTTTGCGTTAAAATAATTGACAATAAATATTCAGTTTGATATAATTTCATAGCATTGTGTGAAGTGCGGGTGTAGTTCAATGGTAGAACCCCAGCCTTCCAAGCTGGTCGCGTGGGTCCGATTCCCATCACCCGCTCCACTTATTACAGGCGTCAGCACTTACACATGCTATGTTTGCGCCTGTAGCTCAGTAGGATAGAGCAACGGCCTTCTAAGCCGTGTGTCGGGGGTTCGAATCCCTTCAGGCGCGCCAGTTCGTTATATGGCGAGAGTCGCCCAGTTGGTTAGAGCGCCAGATTGTGGTCCTGGAGGTCGTGGGTTCGAATCCCATCTCTCGCCCCACTTTTTATTGGGGTGTCGCCAAGCGGTAAGGCACGGGATTTTGATTCCCGCATTCGTAGGTTCAAATCCTGCCACCCCAGCCAAACAAATTAAATAAAACGCATTCGGTCCATTAGCTCAGGCGGTAGAGCACGCGACTTTTAATCACGGTGTCCGGGGTTCGAGTCCCCGATGGATCACCAGCACCCTTAGCTCAGTTGGTAGAGCAACTGACTCTTAATCAGTGGGTCCGGGGTTCGAGTCCCCGAGGGTGCACCATTTATCCTGTTTCTGCAAAGTATTGCGGGGGCAGGTTAAATTATATTACAATTATTTTCACATATATGCGGTAGTGGCGAAACTGGCAGACGCGTAAGACTTAGGATCTTATGTCCTCGACGTGGGGGTTCAAGTCCTCTCTACCGCACCAAAAAGGGAAGGTCTCACCTTCCCTTTTTTATTTGTAGTGGTGAATTATACTTTCAAGTGCAACACCTGCAAATAAAAAAAGAGTTCATATAA
>JBJEVF010000044.1:0-9945 GCA_051884215.1 Christensenellaceae bacterium
TGTATCTGCTACTTTTTTTACACTCACTGTCTCACATCTATTGTAATCCTACATTGTTTTTTTTGAAAAAGCGAAAATATCTATTGAAAAAAAAGAATTTATATGATATAATACCCTAAAATAACGTAGAGAAATCGACGGTTAATACAAGGAGCATTTGCGCTTGATAAGTGGAAACGCCAATACTTAGCAAACAACAGACGAAAAACATAAATTCTATAACCCTTGCTTTTATAGGCGACGCGGTCTTTTCGTTGCACGTCAGATTGAAGCTTGCCTTAAACGGCGATAAAAAAAGCGGCGAGCTGAACGAAGAAACTTCAAAGATAGTTTGCGCCGTCAATCAGGCAAGACTGATGGAAAAGCTTTTGCCGGAATTGACCGACGAGGAAAAAGAAGTCTATAAACGTGCAAGGAATGCAAAAAAGCCGACGCACGCTAAACATTCTACCGTTTCTCAGTACAATAAGTCGACGGGGTTTGAGGCGTTAATCGGCTATCTGTATTTAACGGGCGATAAAGAAAGGCTGGATTACGTATTGAATTTTGGAGAAGAACTATGAAGATAGAAGGTAGAAACGCCGTTGAAGAATTGATAAAAACCGAAACTAACGTAGAAACCGTTTATGTGCAGAACGGATTAAGGGACGAGCCTTCCCGTACGCTTTTAAACCGCATAAAATCGAGCGGAATGAAGGTGACCTTTCTCGATAAATCGGTGATGGATAAGCAGAGCGTAACTCACCGTCACCAAGGCTTTATCGCCGTTGTCAGCGACTACGAATACGCTGATTTTTACGATATTCTGAACGACCTGAATGAAGACAGCTTCATCGTCGTATGCGACGGTATAGAGGACGTACATAATCTCGGAAGCATCATTCGAGTGTGCGAATGCGCCAAAGTCGATGCTTTGATTATCGGAAAACACCGTTCGGCGTCTGTAAACGAAACGGTAATGCGTATATCCGAGGGCGGTGCAAACCATATAAGGATTGCAAAAGTCACGAATATCAATCAGGCGATCGAAAAGCTGAAGGAAGCAGGCGTATGGGTGTACGCTCTGGAAGTCGGCGGAGACGACATTTATAAAACCAACCTTAAAGGCAAGCTGTGTCTCGTTATAGGCGGTGAAGATACGGGCGTCAACCGTTTAACCAGGGAAAAGTGCGACGGGGTGATTACCATCCCGATGTACGGCAAGATAAATTCACTGAACGCGTCGGTTGCAACGGGTATTGCCGTATTCGAAGCGTTAAGGCAGAGAAAGTCATAAATGCGCAACGACGAAAACGTAATGATTACCGACGAAGAGTTGGTTAAAAAATATAAAGCAGGCGACGAATCGGCGTTTGAAACGCTGTATTACCGTTACGTCAAGCTCGTAAACAGCTTTTCACGCTCGCTCTTTCTGACGGGCGGCGACGAGGACGATTTAAAGCAGGAAGGTATGCTCGGTCTCGTATATGCGATAAACACTTACGACGATTCCAAGGGTACCTTTATGACCTTTGCGTATTTGTGTATTAAATCAAGAATGATAAACGCCGTAAAAGGCGACGTAGCCGACAAGCACAAACCGCTTAATTTAGCCGTATCTATAAGCGATTTGGATATCGAAGGCGATTTTATCAGTATGATTACGCCTGAGAGCGTAGTAATCAGGAAAGAGAGCGTGAAGGAGCTTATGGAAAAGGTCAAGAGCAATCTTTCCGAGTTTGAAATCGAAGTTTTCTGCAAATATCTCGAAGGTCTCAATTACAAGGAAATAGCCGAAAAACTTCAAGTCAGTGCAAAGTCTTGCGACAACGCATTGCAGAGAATAAAAGAAAAATGCAAGAAAATAAGGAGCTGAAAGTGTCATATTTAGCATTGTATCGCAGATTCCGACCGCAAACCTTTGAAGACCTTATCGGTCAGGAGGTGGTCGTAAAGGCGCTGGTTAACCAGATAAAGACGGATAAAGTCGGTCACGCATACCTGTTTTGCGGCGCTCGCGGTACGGGTAAAACTACCGTAGCCAAAATATTTGCAAGGGCAATAAACTGCGAGAGAAAAAACGGTTCGCCGTGCGGCGAATGCGATACCTGTAAAAAACTTGAAGATCCGTCTAATCTCGATATAGTCGAGATGGACGCGGCTTCCAACAATAAAGTCGAAAACGTCCGTGAAATACGGGACAAGGTGCAGTATCCGCCCGTCAGCGGAAGGTATAAAGTTTATATCATTGACGAAGTTCATATGCTGACGACCGAGGCTTTCAACGCGCTTTTAAAGACGCTGGAGGAGCCACCTAAGCACGCCGTATTCATACTTGCAACGACGGAGCCGCACAAGCTTCCGCAGACGATTTTATCAAGATGTATGCGCTTCGACTTCAAGCTGGTACCCGTCGAAATGATAGCCCGTCTTATTTCTGGAATATTCGACAAGGTAGGAAAGGAATACGAACCCGAAGCGGTGAAAGCTATTGCAAGGTCGGGCGAAGGCAGCGTCAGGGACGCACTGTCGATAGCCGATATATGCGTTTCGTTCAGCGACGGCAAGCTGACTTACGACGACGTTTGCGAAGTGCTCGGCGCAACGGATAAACGACTTATAGCCGAGTTGTGCAAATATATGCTGGCTTGCGATACGGGAAACGGATTAAAAGCAACGGACAATCTGCTTAATCTCGGAAAGAACGTGGCGTTGCTCACGAGGGACGTGTTGTCGTATTTAAGGGAATTGCTCGTCGCAAAATCCTGCACTAACGCAGGAGACGTGCTTGCCTTACCCGAGAACGAAATAGCAGAGCTTAAACAAGTTGCAGCCGTCAGCGATACGCACAGGCTTTTAAGGTGCGTTGAAATTTTTTCAGAAGTGGAAAACGACTTAAAATACAGCACTCATCCGAGAATAATATTCGAAACGGCTATATGCAAGGCAAGTCAGAGCAAGGAAGATTACAATATCGACGCTTTGATTTCAAGAATTTCGGCACTTGAAAACAAGCTTGCCGAGCTTTCGGTCTTGCAATCGGCAAAATCGCAGACGGAAAGTAAAATCGTTGGCGTTGCGGCTTCTCCGATTTCGGAAGCAGTTAAAAAAGACGAGCAAACTGTAAGTACCCCAAGCGTTGAGACCGTAGAAAAGCGGACTGAAAACATTGATCGGACGCCTGCAAGCAGTAAGGCTGACGGAGCAAAAGCTTCTGCCGACTTAGACAGAATCGGTAAAGCCGAGGTAAAAGAAGCCGAAACGCCCGTTACGGAGCCGGCAAAGCCTGTTCAAGACAATAATGCCGAGCCGATTCGGGGAGCCGTCAGCTCGCCGAAAACGGTTATCAACGAAAGGCGTATATGGGGCAATATCATTCGCAGGCTGAGAGAAACCAACAAGATGCTCTGGGCGGCTTGTCAGGAGCTCGATACCGAAATCAAAAACGGAAAGCTTATAATAAAAGCGCAGGACGCAAGCGAGCTTAAAATGCTGAAAAAGCAGGAAAACCTTGAAGTACTGAACGCAGTTTTGCAGGAGTTTGCGCCTTACAGCGTAGAAGTCGTCTCATTCGACGGCAGCGTTATAAAACAAGAGGGTGAAGATTTATCACGGTTACAGGATAATTTTGCGCCCGTCACCATTGAAGAATAGCATTTAACGGAAATAAAAAAATTAAGGAGAAATAAATTATGGCAGGATTCAGAGGTTTTGGCGGCGGCGGTCAGATGCAGCAATTGATGCGCCAGGCACAGAAAATGCAGGAAGAAATGCAAAAAGCGCAAAAGGAAATAGAAGAAGCGGTTATCGTCGGTGAAAGCGCAGGCGGACTCGTAAAGGTTACAACCAACGGCAACAAGGTCGTAAAGGGAATTTCAATCGATAAGGAAGCCGTGGACGTTGACGATATCGAAATGCTCGAAGATCTCATTATGGCGGCATATAACAATGCCTCCGAAGCGGCTGAAAAAGTTTACGACGAAAAGATGGGACCGTTTGCCAAAATGGGCGGAGGAATGTTTTAATGAAGGCTTATATCGAGCCTATAGCAAAACTCATAAATCAATTTACAAAGTTACCTGGCGTAGGCACGAAAACGGCGCAAAGATACGCTTACAAAGTAATTACTATGGATGAAGCCGAAGTGGACGAATTTTGTCGCGCGATAAAGAGCGTCAAGCAGGACGTGCATTACTGTAAGGAATGCGGAAACTTTACCGATAAGGAAGTATGCGATATTTGTCTTAACCGTTCAACGGAAACCATCTGCGTCGTAAAAGAACCTAAGGACGTAATCGCTTTGGAAAAAGCCAACGAATTTCACGGCGTCTATCACGTTTTGCACGGCACTATCAATCCTATGGAAGGCATAGGCCCTGACGATATAAAAATCAAAGAGCTTCTTGAAAGGATAAACCGTTACGGCGCAAAGGAAATTATTATGGCGACCAATCCGGACGTAGAAGGCGAAGCTACCGCAATGTATATCGCAAAGCTTATCAAGCCGTTGGGAATAAAGGTTACCAGACTTGCTCACGGCATAGCCGTCGGAACGGATATCGAATACGCCGACGTAAGCTCGTTGACAAGGGCGTTGATCGACAGGAGGCCGCTTTAAGAAAGGCAGGGTAAAATTACTATAAAAAATCGGTGATATAAAATGATTAAATCAAACGGAAAAATAAAAGAATGCGGAGTTTTGATGCCGTTTTTCTCGTTGCCTTCAAAGTACGGTATCGGAACGTTCGGCAAGTGGGCGTACAGGTTTGTAGATTTGCTCAGCGAATGCGGATACCGTTACTGGCAGGTTTTGCCCATCGTCGAAACGGGCTACGGCGATTCGCCGTATTCGTCTATAAGCGACGGCTCGCTCAATCCGTATTTTATCGATTACGAGATATTAAGAGATAAAAAGCTATATACTTTCAGGGAAGTCTACCGCTACGTTTATAAAAACGACGCAATAGATTACGGAAGGCTTTACAACGAAAAATATCAGAGGCTCAGATTGGCTTTTTCCCGATTTGACGTCGAAAACAAGGATTTTCAGAAATTTCTGAGCAAGGGCGAGTTTGACGATTACGCACTCTATAAAAGCTTAAAGAGCAAGTTCAACAGCCCTTGGTACGAGTGGGATGACTGTTATAAAAACAGGGATAGCAAGGCGCTTAAAAAGTTCAGAAACGAAAATCTCAACGAGTATCTTTTCTGGCAGTGGGTGGAGTTTGAATGCTCCAACCAATACTTTGATCTGAAAAAATACGCAAACAGGAAGAACGTAAAAATTATCGGCGATTTGCCGTTGTACGTTTCGTACGACAGCGTGGACGTATGGGTGAACAAGCAGGATTTTATGCTTGACGAAAACTACAAACCTAAGCTTGTCGCAGGAGTTCCGCCCGACTATTTTTCGGCTACGGGACAGCTGTGGGGCAACCCCGTTTACGACTATGAATATATGAAAAAGGACGGTTTTAAGTTCTTTAAAAAGCGCATAGAACGGGCGAGAAAGTATTACGACCTTATAAGGCTTGACCATTTCAGGGGCTACGACAGGTTCTGGGCGGTGCCTTACGGCGAAAGCACGGCGATAAACGGTCGCTGGATAGACGGCGGTAAAACGGAGCTGTTTAACGCCGTCGGAACGGAGTCGCTTTTTGCCGAGGATTTGGGCGTTATCGACGACGGAGTGAAAAAATTACTCGCAGAAAGCGGTCTTATCGGAATGAAGGTTTTAAGCTTTGCTTTTAACGGCGAAGAAAATAATCCGTACCTGCCGAAAAATATCGGTTACGACAGCGTAACCTATACCGGCACGCACGATAACGAAACGCTTTACGGCTACGTTGACCGATTGACGAGCGGAGAAAGAAGCGAGCTGAAAAAGATTTTGAAAAAGGCTCTCGAATCCGTCGGAGTTTACAGAATTTTAACGGGAAAGCAAAGCATTGTTTCGGCTATTATCGACTTAGCCTTTGCAACGAATTCCAAGATAGCCGTAGTGCCTATGCAGGACTTTTTAATGAAAGATAACAACTACCGCATCAATACGCCGGGACAATCGGGTTGCTGGACGCCTCAGCTCGGCGAAGCCGAGATTTTCTGTGAAAAGACGCATTCGGAAATGCTTTCAAGGGCAAAGCGCTTCAACCGATTTTATAAAAAGGGAGTAAAAGCGTAACCCGATTGCATTGCAGATTAAACGATTAAATCTAATTTGACTTCAAAGGATCAGTCGATGAAAAAAGCACAACGAGTAATTTATTACAGCGATGAAAAAAACGACGAATTTTCTTCTGCGAAGATACGGGCAAAGTGTATTGACGGAAAATACGTCTATATGCGAGACGGTTTTTTCGGTAAAATTGCGCATTGGTTCTGGTATAGAGTCGTCGCTACGCCTTTGGCGTTTTTGTATATGAAATTGAAGTTTCGTCACAAAATCGTCGGAAAAAGCGTGCTGAAAAGCTACAAAAAAAGCGGTTATTTCATATTCGGCAATCACACTCAGGAAATTGCCGATGCGCTTATTCCGTCCTTTGTGTGTATGCCTAAAACGGTTTACGTTATAGTGCATCCTAACAACGTTTCGATGCCTTTTCTCGGCAGGCTGACGCCGTATATGGGCGCTTTGCCGTTGCCTGACGACAGGGAAGCTACTTCGAACTTTGTCGAAGCCGTAAAAGCTCGCAGCGAAAACGACGTCGTCTGCATCTATCCCGAAGCGCATATCTGGCCTTATTACACGAAAATACGACCTTTTTCGGATACTTCGTTCCGTTATCCTATCAAGTACGACAAACCCGTTTTTTGTTTTACCAACACCTATCATGCTAAGAAAAAGGGCAAAAACGGCGAAAAAACCGGAAAAGTCAAGATAGTGACCTACGTTGACGGACCTTTTTTTGCGGATAAAGATAAGCCGCTTTCGGAACAGAAAAAAGAATTGCGGGATAAGGTTTATAACGCTATGCTTCTAAGAGCTGAAAACAGCAACGCAGAAGTTATCAAATACGTCAAAAAGGGGGTAAGCGATGACTAATATTTTGTTTGCCGGAAACAGCAAGGTTTTCGACGGCGTGCTGACTTGCACTTTGTCCATCTTGAAAAGAACAACTTCAAAAGAGCCGTTTACCTTTTATATTTTTACTATGGACGTATCGCACATCAAGCCCGAATATACCGCTCTGAGCGATGAAAGCGCAGAGTTTTTGCAGAGAGTCGTCAAAGGCTATAACGAAGAAAATAAAGTCGTCAAGGTGGACGTGACGGACGAATATATGAAGGAATTCGATTCCTGTCCTAACGAATCGGCGTACTGCTCGCCTTATACTCTCATAAGATTGCTTGCGGATAAGGTCGAAATCATTCCCGATAAGATACTTTATCTCGATATCGACGTTATGCTCAATAAAGATATTATGATGTTATATAATCTTGACGTCGAAGGTTACGAGTATGCGGCAACGACCGACCATTACGGAAAGTTTTTCATCAATCCGCACTATGTAAACGCAGGCGTGCTGTTGCTGAATATGAAGCTCATAAAAGAAACGGGGCTTTTTAAAAAGGCAAGGGAATTACTGAAAGCCAAAAAGCTGGTTTTTGCCGACCAGAGCGCAATTATCAGAAGCACTACCAAGCGAAAAATCGTATCTCAGCGTTTTAACGACCAGAAATTCCTTTATAAAAACACCGTAATAAGGCATTTTTCCAAACGGCTTTTCTGGCTACCGTATCCGCACACGGAAAACGTTAAACAATGGCATATCGATAAGGTGCACAAAAAATTCGGATACCACGCTTTTGACGATATTTATGAAGAATATCTCAAATTAAAAAGCGATTTTGAGAAGAATTGAGATACAATTATCAGTTGAATAACTTAATCTGCCTGACGGTTTTTAGCAGGCAGATTTTATTTACTTCTTTTGCAAAACGCTTAAAAAGGCGAATTGTCGTCGGGCGTGAAATAATATCACAAAGTTTTCACACTAATATATTGACATTTCGGTTGATATTGTGGTAATATTTTTGTAGCTTATTGTGCAACAAAGGTTGTTTTGCATAATATTTTTTTAAAAATTGTTTTCGGGGAAAATTAAGATGGGTGAAAATATGAGCGAAAAAACAAAAACGCCGTGGTTAAGCAGTTACGGTCAGGCAAATTTTTATTTGACTTATCCTCAAAAATCTATGAGCGATTTAGTGCTTGAAAATTGCGAAAAATATCCTTCGCAAACTGCTCTTTCCTGTATGGGAACAAAGATTTCATACAAAAAAATGGGAAAGAACATATTAAAGACGGCAAGGGCTTTCGAGGCTCTGGGCATCAGAAAAGGCGACGTAGTCACGATTTGTCTCCCTAACATTCCGCAGGCAGTATATGCGCTTTACGCTTTAAACTATATCGGCGCAATCGCAAATATGATACATCCGTTGTCGGCAGAAAAGGAAATCGTATTTTTCGTTAAAGAAGTTTCGGCAAAATACGTAATCACGATAGACCTTTTTTATAAAAAATTCGAAAAAATTTTAGGCGAATTGAATATAGAAAAACTTATCGTCACAGGTTCTGCAGAAGGCTTGGGCTTTGTGAAATCCAACCTTTACAAACTGTTAAAGCAGAAAAAGGACCGCGATTTTACGCCTGCCGATAACGTAGTTTTCTGGTTGGACGTATTAAAGGGCGCAAAGACGGTTACTCAGGCAACGGCGGCGCACCTTAAAGCCGACGACGTTGCGGTTATGCTTTTCAGCGGCGGAACGACGGGAACTACGAAGGGTATTCAGCTTACAAATCTGAATTTCAACGCATTGGCTTATCAGACGATTGAAATGGCTTGCAGACCTGTTCAGGGCAAAAAAATGCTTGCCGTTATGCCGTTGTTCCACGGCTTCGGTCTTGGCGTTTGCTTGCACACGATGATGGTTGCAGGCGGCGAATCGATACTCGTTCCGAAATTCAACGCAGAAAGCTACGCTCAGCTCATTAAGGATTTAAAACCCAATTATATAGCGGGCGTTCCTACGTTGTATGAAGCTCTGACGAGAATAAATACCCTTGACGGAGTCAACCTCGATTGCCTTTACGGCGTATTTTCGGGCGGAGATTCGCTCTCTGTCGAGCTTAAAAAGAAATTCGATAAATTCCTTTCTGACCACGGCGCAACTGTACATATCAGGGAAGGCTACGGCACGACCGAGTGCGTTACGGCAAGCTGTTTAACGCCTATAAACAAGGAAAAGGAAGGCTCTATCGGCGTTCCTTATCCCGATACCTATTACAAAATCTGCAAGGTCGGAACCTGCGAAGAAGTGCCTTACGGCGAAGACGGCGAAATCTGCCTGAAAGGACCTACCGTAATGAAAGGCTACCTGAATAAGGACGATGAAAACGCTATCACTTTGCGCACTCACGCAGACGGCGACAAATGGTTGCATACCGGCGATCTGGGATATATGGACGAAGAAGGTTTTATCTACTTCAAGCAGAGAATTAAGCGTATGATTATTACCAGCGGCTACAACGTTTATCCTTCGCAGATAGAAAACGTTATAGACGGATACGAGGCAGTTCAGATGAGCTGTGTTATCGGTGTCAAGGACAGTATGAGAATACAGCGCATCAAAGCCTTCATAACGTTAAAGCCCGGTTATCAACCGAGTCCTAAACTCAAAAAGGAAATTATAAGATACTGTCAGGAACACGTTGCGAAATACGCTATTCCTTACGATATAGAGTTCAGGGAGCAGTTACCCAAGACCTTGGTAGGAAAAATCGCTTACACGGTTCTCGAAAAAGAGGAAGCCGAAAAGCAAGCTCAACGCGAAGCAAGGCGCGCTGAAAAGTTGAAAGAAAAAGACGTCGAATCGGCGTAATATCACCAAAAGAATAAAAGCGCACTGCCTTTGATGTGAACCCAAAAGTTTAGACAGAAAATTAAATTAAATGTATTGAGATTG
>JBJEVF010000045.1:0-1218 GCA_051884215.1 Christensenellaceae bacterium
TTTTTTTATCTTCGCTTTTTTCCGATAGAGTTTTTGCCGTTTTTCCGCTATCCTTATAAAAAACAAGGAGATTTTTATATGATTTACGCATACGCACGGGTTTCTGCTAAAGACCAGAACCTCGAGAGACAGCTTGCCTCATTTTATGAGTTCGGCATAGAAAAACGTTGCATTTTTTCGGACAAAAAAAGCGGCAAGGACTTTGAACGCAAAGCATACCGACGGCTGTTGAAAAAGCTCAGAGCAGGAGACCTGCTCGTCGTCAAATCCATCGATAGGCTCGGTCGCAATTACAGTCAGATTATCGAAGAATGGAACAGGATAACCAACGTCGTCGGCGCAGACGTTCTCGTTCTGGATATGCCGCTTCTTGATACCAGAACAAAAGCCGATACGCTTGTCGGCAAATTCATTTCGGATATCGTATTGCAGGTATTATCGTTCGTTGCCGAAAACGAACGGGAAAACATAAGGACTCGCCAAGCCGAGGGGATAAAGATAGCAAAGGAAAAGGGCGTCCGTTTCGGTCGCCCTTCTTTCGTTTATACCGACAAATTTTTATCCGTCGCAAACGACTATCTCTGCAAACGCATTAAACTAAAAACCGCTTTAAAATTGGTTAATATAAACCAAAGCAACTTTTACTATCACATACGGAAAATAAAAAGTTCAAATTACAATCACAACCCAAAGCCGTAACCTTCCCCCCTCGCATTTCAAAAAACCGCCCGTCGGAACTGATGGCAAGTTAATTTCTGACCACATCCCATTTTTGTATTCTTGAATCATTTCATTTTGCTTAAAATTCCATTATTCACAAATAGAGCAATTTTAACAAGCCGTTTTCGTTCGAAAAGCGCCTTGTTTCGTCGGTTGTCTATACAACTAAAAAAATCTGGCGTTAATTAACGCCAGACCTAAAAAAGTTTTACACTACCAAAAACCTGTGGACTTATTTGCCTTTTTTATCTATAAGTGTTGCACTTAGTTTGACAAGTTACTTTTTGAATAATTAGTTATAAAGTTTACCTACTTCGCCGTAATCGTTATTTGACGACCACAAAGAACTATTTTTGGAGTTCACATAATCACCCGCTTTGCCGATTATTGCGGCGCGTGTACTCAAACTACCTGCCGTAACATTTTCATAATTGACATTATTAGAAATTTCGAGATAAACATAATAGTCATCATAACTATAATACTGATATAATCCAA
>JBJEVF010000045.1:1318-9901 GCA_051884215.1 Christensenellaceae bacterium
CTGCAATACCTCCTGCGTAATCGCCCGTCGCTGTTACTGTTCCGTTATTCTCGCAATCCGATATGGTGGTTGTATATGTACCACGATTTGACGGTCTCGTACATTCCATTATACCAGCGATTCCACCTACATAAGATGCACCCGTAACGCTTGCTTCATTTTTATTACTCTTTACTGTCAGGTTTCCAGTAAATATTACTCTACCAGCAACACCGCCTACACAAGTAGATTGTAATGCCGTAATTTTTCCGCTGTTTGTATTATTTTCAATGGCATTACTACAATAGATCGAACCTGCAATTCCGCCTACACCTCTTCCGGCTAATTCGACGGTGATATCAACATTGTTTATACAGTTCGTAGCACCCGTACAGTAGCCTGCAATTCCACCAACACAATATTTATTGACTCCGTCTTCTAATATTGTACCGAGCGAAGTTATTGTTCCGTTGTTTTTGCAGTTCTGAACGTTGCCCGTATATCCCGCAATTCCGCCTACATATCCTTTACCCGTAATGGAACTATTGTTATTCATATTTAAGGTAGAAGTGTTTGCAGAATAACCGATATATCCGCCGACATAATTGTTACCGACTATATCAACACTGTTTACGCAAGCCGTTACCGAGCGCACATAATTTCCGCCGTATCCATATATGCCTGCAACATAATCTTTACCCGTAACTTTTCCATTATTCTCACAATCGGAAATTTCGAGATAAACATAATAGTCATCATAACTATAATACTGATATAATCCAACAGCTTGTCCTGCAATACCTCCTGCGTAATCGCCCGTCGCTGTTACTGTTCCGTTATTCTCGCAGTTTGATATGGTAGTTGTATATGTACCACGACTTGACGGTCTCGTGCTTTCCATTATTCCTGCAATTCCACCAATATAATTCGTACCTGTTACCGTTCCATTGTTAATATTAGCTTTAATTTCCAACGAATCGTTTATAGCGATATATCCTACAACGCCGCCGACCTTTTCATTGGAAGTTACGCTTGCGTTGTTAACGTTATTGTAAAGTTTTGTATTGGAATAACCAACTATACCGCCAACACAAGAAGCGTATTCGCAGTTTATTGTTCCGTCAACTTCGCAATTCTGTATCGTTCCTGAATTCTTACCTGCGATCGCACCAACATTATTGCCGCTACCCGAACCGGTAATATTAACGTCTTCCAATTTAAGATCACTAACCGTGCCTTTCAGTTCCGAAAAAAGTCCTACATTATCAGACGACTTCACTTTAAGAGTTAAATTCTGTAAGCTATATCCACCACCTGTCAATGTACCGGTAAATCCTTCTATCGGCATCCAGTTACTTTCGGAAGAAAGGTCTATATTGGCGCCGAGAGTATAACATTTGTCGCTATTTGCAATAGCTTTTAACTCATCGACGGTATTGATATAATTTGCCTTGACTGTGATTTCTACGATGTTAGAAGTTAATGTGCCACTTGTATGGTTAATTGCTTGAATTTTTACCTTACCAGGCATGGTTGCTCTAAAGAACTTGTTGGTATAGTTTGAATTTTTATCTAATGTTTCAAATTCAAAAGAACCACCGACGGTATTTTCGCCGACAATTTTCCATTCATAATCTTTATGGTACATATCAAAATCATATGATTTCGTAATCGTAATTTCTATACGCTCACCAGCCATCATTTCGGTTGCACAATTAATGGTAAAACTCTTTTCAGTTGATGTTCCACCACCGTTAAAACCACCGCTACAAGCGGTCAATCCTATTGTGAAACACATAGAAAGTATTACCAATAAAATAGTAATAACTAAGTTCTTTTTCTTCATTTTATTTTACCTCCTTTTTACTTCTTCGTAATCTTCGTCACGCCTTTAATTGCTAATGCAATTAAGACCGTAACACCCGAAAAAACTCCGGAAATTGCAAGAAAACTCGCAATGTATAAAGCAAAAGACGTCATCGCTGTAGTTACGCTTTCCAATGCAGAAATCGAAACAAAATAAAGGATTATATCGGTAACCAGCAACGCTCCCGCCATAAACAAGAAACCTTTGAATCCGCTTTTAATATCAGCAGTACTTAACTCCATATGACCGGAAATCATAAGTGCAAGCACTATAAATATCCACCAAAGGATATTACCCGAATTAGTAAAATCAAAAATATCGGAAACAATTTCCCCGAACAAATCAAGATAACCGGCATAAGTAGATAAGTCAAAAAAGTCTGTTGACAACAATCCGATAAATTGAAATTCTGCCATTACTTCGGAAAAAATACTTGGCACAAATAAATACATCAGAAGCAACAAAACGCCACTACCACAAAGAATAGGCGCGACGCCGATAAAAAAGTTGCCTATTTGATGATATAAATTTTTAGGATTGTAAGTATGATTGACATAACCTAACGTTCCATCGTCAGAGTTGAGTTGATACAGTTTCATTTCAACAATCTTGTGTCCGAAAATTATACACATTAATGCGTGGCTTAATTCGTGTATAGGCGTACCAACGACACCCGTGATAAGCAATATTTTTGTTCCGTTGTCTCCTACTATCTGACAAAATGCCTTACGACAAAGGGCAATCAGTAGCCCGAAAGCTACGATTACCCCTACCGTAAAGATAATTTGATAGAGGAAATTTGTTATAATTTCCATATTGCCTCGTTAGTTTTCGTAAACAACCGTTACTTCAGTAGATTTGTTAGAATCCATCATATAGTTGCCGTTGGAAGCAAACTGATTTCCAAGTACCTGCACTTGAACTTTATAGGTCGCTCCAACAGTTGTCATCGTATAGCTATATACAATTTCAGTATAGGTTTCAGAAATTACGTTGTTTCTTTCAATTCCACCGACAAAGAGCTTATAACCGGTTGCTCCGTTCTGCTTCTTAACAGTTACGGTAATAGTATTTCCACTAACTTCAACCTTAAATGCGTTGCTATTTGTCATCGCGTCTTGTTTTACAGGCTGGGTAAGTCTCGAAACTCTTTGAGTAAACGAGTATACGTCAGAATCAATTATATCTGCACCGTTACCTACTGCTCTTACGCTCACTTCGAACTCACCTTCGGTAGTGAAAGTAGGCGTGTATGAATTGGTATTTACACTTGTCCAAGTTGCGTCTTTGCTCAACTTGATTTCATAACCGCTTGCACCGGCAATAGCGTTCCAAGTGTATGCGCTACCACTCTTTGTTACCTCGGAGATAGCTGCAAGTTTAGTAAATGCAAACGAATTAGATTCGGGGGAGTTTACAGTCTGAACGTGGTCGCCGAGCGCTATAGCTTTAACCGTGTAATCGCCCGATTCAAAGTTGCTCATTGAATAGGAGCTTCCCGTTACCTGTACGGTGTATTCCGCTCCACCGTCTTTAGAAATAATCAACTTATAAGAATTGCAATTTATGCTATTAACGGAAGAAGGATTCCATACGAGATTATCGCCGTTAACTTTTATATTATCGGGGCGATTGTACTTACTAATGGTTTTAGTTGCCGACACATCAGAATTGATAACGTCAGTACCGTTACCGATTGCATAAACGCTAATCTGTGTGCCTTTACCCTCGGAAATATAGCTTTCATATCCAAGCAAATCAAAAGAAGTTGAATCGGCATTATAGGTTTCAGTACCAAGCACAACCTTATATGCGGTTGCGTCAGCTACGGTACCCCAAGTCAACAAACCATTCGTAATAACAAGATTTGCAGGAGTAGCAAGTTTCTTCAAAGACAATGCGTTAGAGAAACCACCGGTAATCACTTCTTCACCGTTACCCATAGCCTGTACATAAACGGAATGAGTTCCGGAAGAAAGGTCTGTCAAGGTGAACGAAGTTGTCGTTACCTCTGTACGTTTACCGTCAATGGTCAAGACGTATTTGCTCGTATGATTTACAGAATCCCAAAAAATCTGATTACCATTGATAGTTAGATTTTGAGGCGTTGCAAGTTTAGTAACATTAAATTCAAGAGGAACTTTGCAATCAAGAATAGCACCGGCAGTAGTAACAGAGCCTCGGGCTACAATTTGAAAGTTTACAACGGACTCCTCGGTCTTATTTGTCATTTTAGACAAGTCAACAGAGAAAGTAGCCCCACTTTTGATAGTGGCAATTTCAACACCGTCTGCAAGCAAAGAATATCCCGACGCCCCCACCGAAGGAGTAAAGGTTACTGATACTTGGTTTTGCTCCAAAGGTCTGTTGATAATCTGTTCGTTGGTAGGCGTTGCAAGTCTTTTTACAGAATAGGCTGTACTATATTTAGACTCGTAAATACCGCCGACGCCAAGAGCAGTCGCTTTTACATATACAAGATAATCACCCGCGTCATCAAAAGCATAGTCATAAACGAAGGTTTCTTCACCTACGGCGGTTGTGTGAACTATGCTATCGCCCTTTGTGATTTTCAATTCATAACCGGCACATCCGGTTACTTGATTCCAACGAATTACACCGTCGCTGTAACTTACAACAGGGCTGCGTAAAATATTTACGGTAATCTCGTTAGACCAATGAGAAAAATAGAAGTCGCTTTTACCAATCGGCAAAATTTGTATTCTATAACTGCTACCGCTTGATAATGCAGAGTATTCATTAGTAGTCAACGCTTCGTTATTGACGATACCATTAACTTTGATTTTATAACGCACCGCATTTTCAGAAGCAGTCCATTTCAGCACACCGTCAACAACGTTCAAGCCCTCGATTGGAGCAATATAAGTATATTGTTTCGATTCGCAATATCGGGAATCGTATATCTTAGCAGCGGTATTGCCAACCGCATATACCGAAACCGAAAAATCTTCTTTACCTGCTATGTACTCATATCTGTTTGTGGTAGTTGTAAATTCTTCGTTTCCTATTTTTATCACGTAAGAAGTCGCTCTGTTTACTTTTTCCCAAGTAAACACTTCGGAATCGTATGTAAGATTTGCAGGAGCAGTTAAAACTGTACCGGTAATTGCATCACTCCATATAGAGTAATACGGGATATTTCCGTCCGTGCTTTCGGCAAGACCTTTCAAAGCTCTTACTTTGCAAGAAAACTCGCCAGTCTGCATTGTATAGCTGGTTGTACCGATATCGCTCGAAACAATATCACCGTTATACATTACCTCGTACTTTTCTGCGCTCTCCAACGCGTTCCAGGTAAGAGCGCCTTGCTCGACTGCAAGACCGGTAACTTGTCCGATGTTCTCGAATCGAATTTCATATTTAGGATTTTTGTCACTACCTTCTTTTATTACCGCTTCAATAGAAAAATCAAAATCTTCGCCGTTGGAATTATATCTGTAAGATACTGTACCGTCAGCTTGACTAACTATGGACTCTGTTCCATTGTTTATGCTGATTTTATAGTTTTTGGCATTCTTTACGCTACTCCAAGTAATTGTTTCGCCGTTATAGGTAAGGTTTGTTATGCTTTCAGCCCCTGCATTGCCGGAGCAGGCGGTCAAAGCAAAACCAATACCCAGCACCATGAACAAACCGACTAAAATCATCGACAACTTTTTCATATTTCGTCCTCCTGTGACTATAATTTCATTATTGATAACTCCAAATATATGCGGATAGTTCGCTCCATTTATCGGCAGTTCTATATGCGTCGAGAACTTCGGCAGTATTCTTGATATAAATACCAAAATCTACACCTATATTCACAAACACACCATCTCCTAATGTTGGCGGCTCACATTCCATAACAATCGACTTCAAGGAAGTACAGTTTTTGAAAGCATTGTTGCCAATCTCTGTTACGTATTGTGAAATAGTAACTTTCTCCATATTAGAGAACGAAAACGCATTTTCATCAATCTTAACGATTTTGTGTGCGTTAAGTATTTCGGGTATTGTAACTTCTTTTTCTGTGCCAAAATACTGTCTGATCGTATATCCGCCGATAATTTCTTCTATTGCAAAATCGCCGAAAATCGTACCCAAAGAATAAATTTTAGAAGATATATTTCGCCAGTTTGTTGCGGTCTGATAATTTCTTATCATTTCGCTTGTAACATAGACCGAAAAAGTTTCAGAAACACCGTTTAAAGCAGTTGCGTTTAGTGTAGGCACTTTATTTAATTCAATCTTAATCGCTTTAAGATTTGAACAATTCAAAAACGCATCTGCGCCTATCGAAAACGACACTGCACTTCCTGTAATAGATACTTTTACAAGATTTGCACAGTTTTCAAACGCTCCTGTTTCAATAGAAGATATTTTCCCACCAATAACTATTGAAGATATTTTTGAACTGCTAAAGGAGTATTCCATTATTTTAACGGTTGAAGCGTCAATATTGTATGTTTCGCCCTGCTTAGCCGCGGGGTACTGGACAAGATAAGACGAATTGCCTATCTTGTAATATAAAACATCCTCTTTAACCATATAGCGTTCATTGGCTTCATCTATTATAAATTTGCCAAGAGACGCCATATTTCTGAAAGCTCCCGAATTGATTGCGGACACATTTGCAGACAGATTGATTTGAGTTATTGTTGAACACCCTGCAAACGCCTCTTTACCAATGGTTTTAACTTTTTGGGGTATAATAATGCTTTTCAACGAACTACAACCGGAAAAACATTTTTCGGGAATTGTTTCAACAGCTAAGGGAATATTAATTTTCTCTAACGAAGTGCAATTTTCAAATGCACCGTTTATAAATTCATCGACGGTTTGGGGAAGAACAATCTCTTTTACAGTTGAAGAATCAATTTTTCTCACTCGCGTTACCTTTTTACCGTAGTACGAATCGGGAACGACTATCTTTTCAGCGTTTCCGCTATATGCGACTTCGTACTCCCTGTCCCCGGTAGAAGATATAGCTTTAAATTGAAGAACATCGATTGTTCCGGGAACGAAATTAGCGTATAAGGTAACAAAATCTTCAGAGCTCTGCGGAATAGTATAAGGGAACGTCAGCTCCAAAAGCATTGTCGAGTCAAAACACCAAGAAACAAAGCAGTAATTGTCTTTCGTAGATGAAGGCAATTCATACAATACTGTACCGACCGGATAAGTTACTTCAGAAACAGGAGTTCCATCACCGGTTGAGAACGTATATGTAACTGTCTTATCTCCCCAATGCGCATACAACGTCGTACCTTCGCTACTTAATGGATAAACTGAATCGTTATAAAATCGGGTATTGTCAAAAAACTCGCCCAAAGCATCAGTAATCTGCGTTCCATTGGTCTTATCTGTATACCAACCTACAAAAGAATAGCCTGTTTTTTGTGGCACAGGTAATTTATCAGCTATTTCCGTATCATATGTAGCAGAAATATCCGTTACTGTATCGAAAGACGTAGCGCCGCAATAATCCAGTGAAATTTTATATTTATTAGCTTCCCAGTGTGCGTATGCCGTGGTTGAATTTTTTTCTTTCCAAGTCATACCGGCACTTTTGCCTTGTGCGTCAGTATAAGCAGTACCGGCAATTTCTTCGCTATACCAACCCAAGAATGTGTACCCCGTTTTATCAAGCACGCCAAAATCGTATTCATAATCCTGTATTACATTGACTTTTTTAATGAAAGTATCGCCATCATAAAGATCAACTGCAATATAGTCTCCAGCGCAAGAAGATAAAACGCAACAAAGTGAAAACATTGAGCTCAGAACAATAATTATGAATAAAGTTTTTTTCACAGACTTCACTATTGCACCTCGATTTCTATATATTCTAAGATGAACGAATTATAATTTGTTTTTTCACATATTAGTATAATAAGTGAACAAATATCTTTTTTCGTATCGTCTATAAAATCGTAGGTTTATAATGCGCTTAGGTGATTTGTATATTTTTTACATATTTAAGATTAAAATGATTGATTATGAGACTGTTTTATGTTATAATCACCTTGCGTAAGTTCATCTATTATACTATTAGATGAACTTATTTTTTTACAAAATTTTCCCAAGTTTATTCATCATCTCTTTCTTATGTTCCATCATAGAATGAGCATAACGGTTCAGGGTTACGGTTGCATTTTTATGACCTAAAATCTCTGACAATGTTTTAACGTCCATTCCGCATTCGAGCGCTCTCGTTGCAAAAGTATGGCGCAAAGAGTGAAAACTTTTACGTTTGATTCCGAGCCTCTTTTGCAACAACTCAAAACTTCTTTGGTATGATCGCACCGTTATTCCGCGTCCGTCGCTTAAAACAACATATTGCGAATTACTCTTTTTCTTATGTTCTTTCAGCAGCGGCAACAGTTGTTTCGGAATAGGAATCGTTCTCTTTGACGACGTCGTTTTCGGCGTATCGGTGATTCGGCATAATTTACCGCTGTCGTCCCGTCCGTCGTGACACGTCTTGTTGACTGTAATAGTCCCTTTGTTGAAGTCTATATCCGACCATTCCAAAGCTAACAACTCTCCGATACGAAGTCCCGAATACAGACAAAGTACAATACCGAACAGCTTCGGCTTTTTGCTTGTCAACACGGCTTGTTCCATTTTTTTCTGTTCCGTAAGAGTGAAACAGGACACTTCTTTTTCTTTCGTTTTCGGACGTTTGATTTTATCAGCCGTGTATTCTTTGAGTTCTCCGAGCGTGTAGGCGA
>JBJEVF010000046.1:0-9867 GCA_051884215.1 Christensenellaceae bacterium
TTTTGCCATGAAAATGCACCTCCTAAAAGTGTCTAACTTTTGGGGTGCATTTCACTCGGTAATCGTTTTTTTTATCTGATTTTTCAATGATTATTATAAATCGAACCGTTCGACGTTTTCTGTGGTATAAGTTAATTCTTCGCCGTAAGTCGATTCGTAAATTTCCTTCCACATACGGTAATTCTGCTTTGCCATTGCCTTATCCCTTTCTTTAAGTTTTAAACTTTCGTCGGGATATATGGCAGGAAGAATGTGTACCGTATATGCAAGGATATTGAACCCTGAGCCGTCGAGCTTATCAGTCTCACGCATAGTGATGAACATAGGCAAAACGGGTGCGTTGTTCATAACCGAAAAGCGGAAAGCTCCCTGTTTTAAGGGACGCGGTTTTTTATAATTCCACCACATAGCCTGTTCGGGGTAAATCAGAATCTTTTCGCCGCGTTCAAGCAAAAGCTTGACGCCGCTCAGCATTTCTTTCATAACCGAATAATTTTCCGATAACGGCAATGTGTTGCAGTGGCGGAAAAAAAATCCGAAGAGTCCCGTCATGCTGGTGTAATTGCCTTCTCTGATAATCTTATAAAGGCATCTTTTACCAAGCTCTTTTTGCAGCGTTTTATAAATTGCGTAGTGGTCGTAAATGCTGAAATGGTTGCAAGTTATAACGACGCCCTTGTCCTTTACGGCAAGGTAGTTTTCCATACCTTTAACGTCTTCGATAACGAGCTCGCCGCGTTTAATACAGCCGTCGAAGTAGCGTCTTGCACAAAAATTGGCTATTTTATTGGTTATTCGCGATGAAAATTTCTTTCCGACGTAATCGACCTCACCGGCTTTTAACGGTGAAGTCGGCGGATCGTTTTCTACGTCGCGATCAAAATAGCCTAATCTTTCATATTCTCTTTCTTTTTCGAGTATCTGCAACCTTTCGGGAGATTTTTCCATCACGACTCACCGAACAAAGTGACAAGGAATTCTATCGGAGAAAGCGAATCTTCCAAAACTACGGAATTTATATCTTCAAGAGCAAGCGACACGAGCTGTTCGTACTGCATCTGGTCTTTTTTGATATCTTCCTCGCCGTAACTTTCGCGCATAGCGTAAATTTCGTCCTTGTAAGGACACCTATCTGCGTATTTCCAGAAAAATTCTTCGTAATTTACGCCCTTATAATGCCACGGCTTCCAATTTATCTTGTAATGCACGATATACGGTTTGATGTTCTTATCGAGATACGGGAACGGCGTTAAGTTCCACCTTTCGTCAAGGTAAACAACCTTGTCGTGGCAGATAACGTTGAGGTAATCCTGATCCTGAGCAACTCTGAATTGCTTCCATTTCATCATTTCCTGAATGGTCACGAGAATTTTTTCATCTCTCATCTTTTTCAGGTTCATAACGAGTATGCCTGCGTTAAAGTACGATTTTTGCGAAATGCTCAGGAATTTTTCCGCATAATCGCTGAATACCGGAATATCGGTAACGACTCTGTCGTTTACGGCTGCGACTACGTTATCGCCAAGCTCGGTTTCGTAAAGCTTGGAAATATCGCCGAGAACGGCTATGTCGCAGTCAAGATACAAACCCTTGTCGTACTGCGGAAAAAGCTCCGGAATAAAGAAGCGGTAATATGTAGAGTTTGTATAGTAAGCGCGAAGGTGAAGCTTCGATTTGATTTTATTGATGTTTTTAGTGACGGTGACGAATTCAACGGTAAAATTATCCTTTTTGCACGAAAGGATTTTTTCTTTGTTTGCCTTGCTGATTTTGTCAACCATTATATAAACTTTATATTCTTTATCGACGCTTGCGTTATCCATCATAGACAATAACGCAACGGATAAAAACGGCGCGTAATTATCGTCGACCGCAAAGAAAATAGGAACTATTTCTTTTTTTGCGACAGCTTCGGTTTTTACCGTTTCTGCAAGCGTTTCTTTTGCACGTTGTATTTTTTCTATCATTATTTACTTCTTCCTTTTTAACGATTTTAAGTTTTATCCCGTCTCAGCGAGAATAAAACATACTACGCAAGTATAATCTTATTTTTTTTGGTTGTCAAGTCATTTCACCGAAAATTCATCTGTCGGCTGAAATCGAGGCGTTCTGCCACCGTCGGTTTCAATTTTCTCGCACCACATTTCAGCCGGGCGCACCCAGACTTGACCTCGTCCGTAAAGAGCTTTGTAAACGACCATTTTTTCGAGCGTTTCCGAATGCGTAGCAACAAATAAAAGCTCGTATAAACCGCCTTTATAATGCCTGTATTTACCCGGTCTTAATTTACTCATATTCATAAATTCGCCAAATTATCCTTTTTTATTCAACGTTATTGTAAATCAAACCGAAAAACTTGTCAAGCCGTCGAAAAGCTGTTGCGCAACCCGTTTTTTGTTGACATATTATAAAAAAAGCAATAAAATAAAACGAGATAATGATTTAAGGTGAAATAATGGCGAGGAAAAAGCAGATTCTGACCGAAGGTCCGATATTTTCGAAGCTTATTCTGTTTACTGTACCGATGATGCTTGCAACTATGTTGCAGCTGCTTTTCGTTACGCTCGACAAGATAGTTTTAGGAAATTTCGACAGCGCAAACGCTATGGGCGCAATCGGTGCGGTAACTTCGCTGATTCATCTTATCATAAACGTCTTTAACGGACTCAGCGTTGGCGTTGCGATAGCCGTCGCTCAATATTTCGGCGCAGGCGACAAAAAAGCCGTAAACGAGATAGTAAACACCGCCGTCTACGCGGGTATTATTTGCGGTTTTGCTATACTCGTCATAGGAATTGTTTTGTGCGAGCCGATGTTGAAGCTTATGAACACTCCTTCGGATACTTTTACGCACGCCGCAATTTATCTGAAAATTTATTTTATCGGCGCACCGAGCCTTATGCTTTACAACTACTGCTCGGCAGCCTTGCGCTCGGTCGGCGACACGTTCAGACCAATGCTGATACTCGTAGCAACGGGCTTTGTCAACTTCGGACTCAACCTGCTATTCGTCGTCAGATTCAAAATGGGCGTAGCCGGCGTTGCCTGGGCGACGGTAATTTCCCAAAGCATAGCCGCCGTCTGGGTTATAATCGAACTTTCCAAGTCCGACGAAGCCTGCAAAATCGCCTTTAAAACGTTTAAACTTAACCTTCACAGACTATGGGAAGTCGTCAGACTGGGAATACCCGCCGGCATTCAGAACTTTATTTTCTCGATAGCAAACGTGACCATCCAAAGCGGTATCAACAGCTTCGGCGACGTAGCGGTAAACGGCAACACTGCGGCAAGCGACGTCGAAGGATATATGAACGCTATGATCGGCTCGTTCTTCAACTCCGCCCTGACGTTTACGGGACAGAACGTCGGCGCGAAAAAAATCAAACGCATCGGCGAGGTCACGAAAACTACTCTTATCACGGCCTCAGTGCTTTGCGTAAGCGTATGCGCAGTAGTTTATCTGTTAAGGTATCAACTGCTCGGCTTTTACGCCAGCGACGCCGAAATTGTGGCTTTCGGCATTAAAAAGCTGAGAATGCTCTGCCTGTTTTACATTTTTTACGGCATTATGCAGGTGTTTATCGGCTCGATACGCGGAATGGGCGTTTCCGTCACGCCGATGTTTATATCGCTTTTCGGCATATGCGTCGTAAGACTTGTTTACATCGCAACCGTATTCAACCGTTTTCACACGCTCGACGTGCTTTACGGCTGTTACCCCGTATCCTGGATATTGACGGCTCTGATGCAAGGTATTTGCTATTTCGTAGTAAAAAAGAAAACGGTTGCAAAGATTAAAGCTTCGCTAAACGAAGAACCCTGCGCCTGAAATTTTAAAAAGCCGTGCAAGCAAACTAATATAAAATACTGCGCATAACGGACTGTTTGCGCTCGTGGAGTCAGATATGAAATTAAACGAATTGTTCAGAAATAAAAAATGCGTCTTTTCGATAGAGTGCTTTCCGCCTAAGGTTGCGGACAATTACCCGAAAATGCAAAACGTTCTCAGGGAAATAAAGCAATACACTTCGCCCGATTACATCAGCGTGACGTACGGCGCGGGCGGTTCTAACAACACCGTCAGCACCTGGCAGATTGCTTCGTTCATCAAAAACGAACTCAACATCGAATCGGTAGCTCACCTGACCTGCATAGGCTCCGAAGAAAAAGACGTTGAAACCGTGCTTGACAACCTGAGCCGAAACGGCGTTCAGAACGTTTTAGCTCTGCGCGGCGATATTTCGCCTACGAGGCAGCCTTCAACCGTATTCAGGCACGCAAGCGACCTAATCGGCTTTGCGAAAACCAAAGGCGACTTTTGCTTTTCCGGGGCTTGCTATCCCGAAGGTCACCCCGAAAGCGCAAGCAAGCAGGACGATTTGAACGCGCTTTTGATAAAACAGGAAAGCGGAGCTTCGCACTTTATCACGCAGTTGTTTTTCGATAACAAAATGTTTTTCCGCTTTTTGAACTCGGCAAGAAGCGTCGGAGTAAAAGTCCCCGTTTCATGCGGTATTATGCCGATAGTCAGGCTCAGTCAGATAGAAAGGTCGGTCACGCTTTCGGCTTCTACGTTACCTTCGGATTTTACTAAGATGATTTCAAGGTATCAGGACGACGAAAACAGCTTATATCTTGCAGGCATAGATTATGCGAGCAAACAGATAAGAGAGCTTATAGAAAGCGGTGCGGACGGTATCCACCTTTACGCAATGAACAACAGCGACGTCGCAAAAAAGGTTTACGACAATATAAAAGATCTGTTATGATTTAAAGTCAATCGATTATGAATTTTACTCTGCCGAATAAGATAGACGAAAACCGCATACTGAAATATCTCGGCGTCGAAAAAGCCGGCGAGAATATTTCTTCTTTGATAGAAAGAGCAAAAAAGGACGTGCTAAGCACGGCTTCGGGTTTGGTATGCCATAAGGTGTACGACGTTATTAACGACGATATTTTAACGGGCGACGACATAAAAAAGCATCTTGACGGTTGCTTCGGTTACGTCATTTTTTCGGTGACGTTATCCGCCGCCGTCGATAAGCTCATAAAAAAACTATCGATAACCGATAAAGCCTATGCGATAGTCGTCGACGCCGTTTCAAGCGTTGCGTGCGAACAGCTGGAAGAAGAATTTTCTCAGTCCTTAAAGGAGGAATTTCAGAAAAAAAATCTCTATCTTACACGCAGCTACGCACCGGGATACGGCGATTATCCGTTGTATATGGTAGACAGGTTTATCGAGGATTTAAACGCTTCAAAGCTCATCGGCGTAACGGTTACGCCGCAACATTTTATGATTCCCTCGAAGAGCATTACGGCGATTATGGGAATAAGCAAAAAACAAACGGAAGGCTTTTTGGCCGGCTGCGAGCATTGCAAGCTCTACGCCGATTGTAAAATCAGAAAAGGAGGAAAAACCTGTGTCAGGTAATCTTTTTACGGACGATAAATACGTCGTCTTCGACGGCGGATTAGGAACGATGATTCAAAAGACCTGCGACCTGAAGGGCAAAGTACCCGAATCGCTGAATTTTACCGACGAAAAAAGCATAATCGCAATTCACAAACAATACGTTGACGCCGGCGCCGACGTAATTTATACCAACACCTTCGGCGCAAACGGCTTAAAGCTGAAAAACTGCGATTACACCGTTTCCGAAATCGTTTCAAAAGCCGTTAAATGCGCGCGAGAAGCAACCCGAGGAACCGACGTAAAGGTCGCTTTGAGCGTAGGTCCGCTCGGCGGTATGCTCGAACCTAACGGCACTCTTACCCTGACCGAAGCCTACGACTGCTTTAAGGAAATAGTCTTAAACGGCTCGGGGGCGGATTTTATTGTGTTTGAAACCTTTTCCGACCTTATGGAATTGAAAACGGCAATATTAGCGGCTAAGGAAAACTGCGACCTGCCGGTCTTTGCTTCTATGACGTTCGAAGCAAACGGAAGAACCTTTACAGGTTGTCCCGTGGACAGCTTTTGCCAGACCGTAACGGGTTTAGGCGTAAGCGGCGTAGGTATCAACTGCGGACTCGGACCCGAGCAGATTGCGCCGCTTGCCGAAACGTTATGCAAGAACGTGCCCGAGGGAACGTTCGTGTTTATTAAAGCCAACGCAGGACTTCCTCGCCCGGACGGCAGCGGATACGACCTTGACGCAGAAAAATTTCTTTCCGCCATCAAGGAATACACTGACCTGCCCGTAAGGGGCTTTGGCGGCTGTTGCGGAACAACGCCCGAATATATAAAACTGCTTAAAAATTATTTTGCCGATAAAAAGCCTAATCAAAACTACGGTTTTGCAGGATATAAGGCTTGCTCGGGCGAAAAGACCGTTTCGTTCGGCAACCCTACGGTTTGCGGCGAAAGAATAAACCCCACCGGCAAAAAAGTTTTCCAGAAAGCTCTTTCGGAAGGCAATAAGGATTATATTTTGGCTCAGGCGGTCGAACAAGCCGACGCAGGAGCGGATATTCTCGACGTCAACGTCGGTCTTGCAGGAGTCGACGAAGCCGAGCTGTTACCTTTTTACGTCAAGGAAATTCAGAGCATAACCGATTTGCCGTTGCAGATAGATACTTCCGACGCCTCTGCCCTCGAAAACGCCTTAAAATGCTACAACGGCATACCCGTCGTCAATTCCGTCAACGGCAGCCGTCAATCTATAGAAACGGTACTGCCGTTAGTAAAAAAATACGGAGCTTTCATTATCGGACTTACCCTTGACGAAAAAGGCATTCCCGAAACCGTCGAACAAAGAATAGCCATCGCCCGGCGCATCGTATCGGCTTGCGAAGATTACGGAATACCTCGCGAAAAAATATTTATCGATTCGCTGACGATGACCGTAAGCTCTGCGCCGAACAACGCCTTAATAACGCTTGAATGCGTAAAAAAGATCAAGTCGGAACTCGGCGTAAAAACGGCTCTCGGCGTATCTAACGTCAGTTTCGGATTGCCCGTAAGAACCAATATCAACTCGACTTTTTTGACGCTTGCGCTGACCGTCGGATTAGACCTTGCCATAATAAACCCGAATACCGAGGAGATGATGTCAGCGGTTTATTCGTATATGGCTCTCACCGAAAAAGACGAAGGCTTCAAACGCTATATAGCAAGGTATAAAGACTTCAAAGATAATAAAAATCCCGTCGGAGAAAACAGCGAAATATCGCTGATAACCGCCATATACAGGGGTTTCAAGGAAAAATCGAAGGCTCTTACCAAAGAGCTGTTGAAGACATTGCCGCCGCTTGAAATCGTCGATAATTACCTTATAAAAGCGCTCGATCAGGTAGGCAACGATTACGAAAGCGGAAAGCTGTATCTGCCCGAATTGCTGCAATCCGCCCAGTCGGCACAATGCGCGTTCGAAGCAATAAAAGATTATTTCACGAAAAACGACAAGGATACTATCGAAAAAGGCAAAATCGTCGTCGCAACGGTAAAGGGCGACGTTCACGATATAGGTAAAAACATTGTAAAAACCGTCCTTGAAAATTACGGCTTTACCGTTTACGATCTCGGCAAGGACGTGCCTTGCGAAAAAGTTATCGAATGCGTAAAGGCAAACGACGTCAAGCTCGTCGGTCTTTCTGCGCTTATGACGACTACGCTTCCTGCGATGAAACAGACGATAGCGGCTATTCACGAGCGGTTTTCCGACGTTAAGGTTATGGTCGGCGGCGCAGTTTTGACAGAAGCTTACGCCAAGGAAATCGGCGCCGATTATTACTCGAAGGACGCAAAGAAGTCGGCGGATATAGCCAAAGCCTTTTTCGGCGAGCGGCAAAATTGATTTATAAAAAAATATTTTAATTTCAGTTATTGACTTATACGTTTTTTTGAATTATAATAATTATTACAAATTGCTTTTATTGCTATTTGAATGGAGAACTTTTATGAAAATCATTACTATCAGCCGTGAATTTTCAAGCGGGGGAAGGGAACTCGGCAAAAGGCTTGCAGATATACTCGGTTTCAGCTATTACGACAAGGAAATAATAAGCGAAATAGCAAACACTACCGATTTAAGCGAAGAATACGTTTCTAAGGTTTTCGACAAGGGATTATCAGCTTATCCTCTTCATTTCGGCATTTCGTTTACGGGACTGTCCGTCGTCAATCAGAACTCGATAGACATCTTAATCGCACAGCAAAAGGTAATTAAAAACATTGCGCAAAGGGGCGATTGCGTTATCGTCGGAAGAAGCGCCGAAACCATACTTTCCGATCTCAACCCTTTCAAGATTTTCGTTTATGCGGATAACGACTATAAAATCGCCCGTTGTCGTCAGTACGGCGGAGTCGACGATTTATCCGATAAGGAAATTTTAAAACACATTAAGCAAATCGACCAGGGCAGAGCTAAAAACCACGCTCTCATTTCCGACGTCAACTGGGGCGTAAAGTCCGCATACAATCTTTGCGTAAACACCAGCGGCTTCGAAATCAAACAGCTCGTTCCCACCGTTGCGGAATTTGCGAAGACCTGGTTCGAAAACAAAAACAAATAAGACGGACTTTATCGGTTTGAATAAAACGTTAAAGACGGCGGATAACTGTTTCCGCCGTCTTTTTTAATTTTAAATCACTTTCAATAGCCTGCTTTCAGAGCGCAGGATTTACAGATATTTTCGTTAAAAAATTGCAGCGAAACTATAAAGCGCTGCAATTTAGTTTTTTCAGACGATTTTTACAGCAAATCGTGGCGAAGCTCTTCGCCGCTTTTCGGCGACAGGTATGAAGGAGCGACGTCAAGCACGGTTTTACAACCGCAAGACCCTTCCTTATTCATCCTGTACGCTGCGCGCGCGTAAGCTATCAGAACGGACGATGTAAACTCCGGGTTTGAATCGAGCTTTAAGCTAAACTCGATAACGTGCTTATTTTCGCCGTTAAAGCCCGTTTTTCCGCTTCTGATCACAAAACCGCCGTGAGGTATTCCGCTATGGTTTTTCTTCAATTCCTCCATAGTGATAAAGTGAACGGTTGTATCGTAATCGGCAAAATAGTTTGGCATTTCCTTGATGTCTTTTTCAATTTTTGCTTTATCTGCGCCCTCTTTTGCTACGACGAAGCATTCCCTTATATGCTTTTGCCTCGTCGTCAGCTCAGGGTTTGAGCCGCTGCGGACAGCCTGCAACGCCGCTTCCTGCGGAATGGTATATTGCTTGCCGTCAAGAACGCCCTCCACCCTTCTTATAGCGTCGGAATGTCCCTGAGAAACGCCTTTACCCCAGAAAGTATAATCTTTTCCGTCGGGCAAAACTGCGCTGCCGAACAAGCGGTTGATAGAAAACATTCCCGGATCCCAACCGACTGAGATGATAGCGACCTTTTTAGCCGCCTTTGCATTTTTATCGACGTTTGCAAAATGTTCGGGTATCTTTGCGTGCGTATCGAAACTGTCGATAACGTTGAAGTATCTGCTAAGTTCAGGCGTTTGCTTTGGAAGATCCGTTGCCGAACCGCCGCAAAGAATCATAACGTCTATTTTATCGACGTATTTTAAAACGTCGTCAGCCGAAACCACGTCGACTCCTGCTGTATTTATCTTTAAGCTTTCAGGATTTCTCCTTGTGAAAACTGCAACGAGTTGCATATCGCCGCTTTGTCTTACGGCAGATTCGACGCCTTTACCGAGATTGCCGTAACCGTAAATTCCAATTCTGATCATAACTTAGTCCTTTCACGAAAACCGTGGATTTATTGATATGGGTATTATAATATTTTTTGCGGCAAATGTAAATTATTCTTTATAAAAAAATAAAAAGTCGTCGGCAACTAATTTGCCGACGACTTTCGTTAATGTAAAACAAAATCCACTCGCTGAGCGAGTGGATAAAAGGCTTAAGCTATGG
>JBJEVF010000047.1:0-39999 GCA_051884215.1 Christensenellaceae bacterium
ATTGCTGCGTATTATGCGAATAAAAAACCAAAGGCAAAAGAGAAAAAATAAACAATCCGTAGCAAAAATATGCTACGGATTGTTTTCCTTATAAGAACTTTTTATTTGTTAATTCTTGTTTTCAGGATTATCTTCATTCGGCGTAGTTTCAGCTGTTTCAGAAACGTCGTCTTCTACGATATTGTTTTCCATATTGTCGTAATCGTAAGACTGTTCATTGTTACCGTTCAATTCCTGCTGTTCGAGCTCGAGAGCCTTGCGCTGTTCTTCCTGAGCTATTCTTGCTCTTTCTTCAGCGTCCTGCTCGGCTTGTTCTTTGGCAAGCCTTTCAGCTTCGGCTTCGGCTCTTCTTTTTGCCTCGGCTTCGGCTTTCATCTTTTCAAGCTCTTCGGCTTTTTTCAAAGCTTCGGCTTCCTTTCTTGCACGTTTGTCTTTTGCGATTTTCAGGTTGGTTTTATCCCTTGAATTCTTGTCGTAGAAGGATTTTGTTACCGCAACCTTCTTTTGTTTGTTCTTCAACAACATTCTGACGAATACTGCAACGAGCGCAACTATAAGAAGTACCGCTATGATAATAGTCGTAATCTGCAACGCCCAGTTAAAGGAATTTGCGTTTTCTTCGGTGGTTTCCGTCGAGCCGGTATCTTCATTCGTCGTTTCGTCCGCTTCGTTTTCAACGTCTATCGTTGCGTGCGTTGCGATAATGGTGTTGGTTGCCTTGTAGTTGCTGAACACTACCTTTGAATTGTATTTTGTGTACTTAATCTGTTCATTACCGTCGTCGTCGGTGTAGGTGACTTTGGTCGGAGCCTGTTTATACGAAATTTCTTCCGCAACGTCGCCTTTGGCGTTGGCTTTCATTATGAGAGATTTCGTATCGGCTGTGTTGGTCGTAACGCTGTCGACGATGATAAGACCTTGCGAATTGTCGCTGCCGTCGCGTGCGCCGTTCCATATTTCTACGCGGTAAGGAATTTCGCTTATACCGGCGGTGATAACAAAGTTGACCTCTGTCCAGCCGTCGGGACATTCGCTTGCGGTAACCGTATGAACGTATTGAGTCTTGCTCGTGTCGAATGCGTCCTCGTCCTCATATACGGTTTCTTTGGTTTCGTCGTTAAACGTCCATTTCTTAGCCGAAAGACCTAAAACGCCGAAGCCGTTTAGCTGCTCGCTGTCCACGAGATAAACGTACGCCTTAGCGTCGCCCGAAACCTTGAGCTTGATTGTAATCTGAGAAGTGTTTGTCGCAGACACAGTGCCTTGCGTACCGATATAGCCGTATGCCGTAGGCGCTGTGTTCTTGATGGCAAGAGCCTGAAGATATTTGTTTTCGCCGTCCTTTTCAAGACTGTTGATCAAGTCTTTTTCTTCTGCGGTAAATTCCGTGTATTCGTTGAGATATTTGGTGTTGAAAATACCTGAAATCGTGTCGGCTTGAGTAAATTCTTCCTTTTCGCCGCCGATCATCTTGTGACCTGCAACAACGCCCGTATAACCGATAACCGAAGTTGAAAGCTTGTTGCCTATATTCAGTTTATCGTACGACGAATAGTTGAGCTCGTAGCTGTCGGTCTTGGCGTCTTCATCTTCGATAGCCGATAAAATATCTGAGCCGAGTTCGGTTATCGATGAGTAGCTCGAATTGTTGCTTACTTCGTTGGCGAACTGATCTCTGGTGAGCTCGATCTGCTCGTAACCGGTCAAAAGAACGTAGCCTTGCGGGAGCAGGAAGCTGTCGCTGACCTGTTCGGTAGGACCGAAATGGAAGTTGAGCGCATAGGTTCTTTCGTTGTCGTCGCCGACGTGGTTTGCGACGTATATATATACTTTCGCCCAATCCTTGGTAGCTTCGTCGGTATAACCTACCGTGGTGATATTGTTGAGCAGCGCGGTGGTTTTATCGATAGGCGAAACCGAAGTGCCTTTTTCCACCAGCTCGATGGATAACGCGCGTTGACCGCCGAGCGTTTTAACCTTTATATAGAAGCTTAAAAGATAAGCCTTTCCGTCCTTAACGGTGCGGTTCTCGGTGGTAAAGGTGAGCGAGCCTTTGCTGTTCAGGATCATATAATCGGTCACAGCGTCGTCGCCTAACGGATTGGTTACGTTGTCGCATTTGGATTTTATAGCTGAGAAGGTTGCCGAACCCATTTCATAATCGGTATTATAATCGGAACCCGGGTAAACGTAGTTGTCGTTAGCTTTACCGTTGGCGTATATCGTAGATATGCTCGTAGAAGGAATATCGTAAGTTACGGTGTATTTAAGGTGGTTAAGGTTTGCCTGAGCTTCGTTGTAAGAATCAGACTTCTCGCCGTTTGGTTGATAAGTCGTGCCGCTCGTATCGGAAACGACGGCTTCGGTTTTATATTCGTAGCTTGCGTCCGAAACGTCGTCGTTGGCTTTTTCCGTTATGCTGACGTTGTCGATTGCGGTTGCTTTTGCCGCTTCGAATTCCGTTCCGGTAATTTCTTTTACCGTTACGTTATCGAAATAAGCGTAGCCTTCAACGTATTCGTCCGTGATTGCGGAAGAACCCATTCCGAGTCCCAATACGATTTTATAAGACGATTCGCGCAAAGAGCTGCCTTCGACGTAAATGCTTATTTTTGCCCAATTACCCTGAGTATTGATGTTTTTTACGACGTAAGGAGCTTTTTCGTCGCTTACGGTGTTGACGAGCTTGACGTATGCGCCGTAATCGGTTCTGTCGATTTCGGTTTTAAGCTCATTGGTAAGAACCCAGACCTCAACGAGAGAATAGCCGTTAACGGGAACGGTCACGCTCGACGACGACGTGAATTTCTGAGCAGTTCCCACGCCGTTTTTAGAGGTCTTGTTGTGAATCATAAGGATTTTAGTTCCTTTCGTCGGGAGCTTGTCCTTGTTGGCAGTCGTTTCGCTGTATTCGTAACTGTCTTTAACGAGACCGTAATAATAAGGAGTTCTCGGATTGTAATATACGGCAGAATCGCCTTCACCGCTCAATACGGTAAAGCCGTTGTTTTTTGCTATTGCGTTGTAAGCCGCATCTTCCGTGTCGATTACGCCTGAGGTGTAAGAAGAAGAATCGGATGAAGTCCTTAACGAGTCGTTAGCTCTTTGCCAGCTTATATTTGAGCTTGAATTATAAGGGAAAGTGGTGCTTTCCGTCGTACCGAACTCAAAATCGCCGTTTTTGAGCGTCTGATAATCGGTTACAGAAGTTCCGCTCGTTGATGACGAGCTTGAAGATGAAGAGCTGTCGGGAGAATCGTTTTTGTTGCAAGCGACAAGCATACCCATCGTCAGGCACATCGTAACGGCGAGAATAAATGTTGTAATTGTCTTGAAGTCGAACTTTTTAGCTTTGAACATAAACCACCTTGATGTTATTTAGTCTTAATAAAAAATATTAACTTAATAGATTATACTACACTTAACCCGTATTTGCAAGTTATTTTGAAATAAAAAACCGCAAATGGCGCAAAATGTTATATATGGATAAAAAAAGGCGATGGCTCTCGTTGCTGTTCGGCAGCGTAATAGGAATAATTTCAGGCTTTTTCGGCGGAGGCGGCGGAATGATGGTCGTGCCCGTTTTGGAAGGCGTTTATCTTCTCGACGAAAAACGTTCGCACGCAACGGCAATGTTTATCATACTTCCCATTTCGATTTTTGCGGGAATAGTCGCGTTTTTTGTTTTTAAGCCGCACTGGGTTAAGCTTTTAGCTGTTTCACTCGGCGTCAGCGTTGGCGGAGCTATCGGCGCAATAATGCTGAAAAAACTGAAATCTGAATTCATCGGGTATTTGTTTACAGCGCTTGTGTTTATTGCGTCGCTCAAAATGATTTTCGCCTGATAATCGTCTTATAAGGGGGTTTTTATTGTTAAAAACGTTAGTTGATTTTCTTCTTGGCGTGGTATCGGGGATATTCGGCGGTATGGGAATGGGCGGCGGAACCTTGCTCATTCCGCTTCTGATGAATTTTTCTTCGGTTACTCAGCATCAGGCGCAAGCGATAAACCTGGTGTCGTTCATACCGATGAGCATCGTGGCAATAATCATACACGCAAAAAATAAATTGATAGTCGTAAAAAACAGCCTTTTTCTTATCGTGCCGTCGGTGATTTTTGCCGTAATTTTTTCCTTTTTGTCGAAATTTATTCATTCCGATCTTCTCAAGCGGCTTTTCGGCGTTTTCTTGCTCGGCGTAGGCTTTTACCTGCTCTTTAACAACGCGAAAAATAAAAGCGAAAAAAGCAACTGATTATCAGTATTTTTTTAAAATCTACCACTTTTTCCGACCGCTTTTTTTTAAAAGCGTGAAATTTAATTTAAAACAAGTCTGTTTGTGCAATATGCACAAAAGATTAATATAAGTAATTTTGTAAAAAAAGCGTTTAAATGTATTAAACTGAATTAAAAATGCGCAAATTTACCGTAAAAACTAAAATATTTGCGAAAAACGCTGAATTGCGTTTGAAAAACTGCACAAAAATTTTATTTAATCTTGAATTAAGTCTGTTGTTATGATATAATTGCACGAGAAAATGTTTTTTGGTATCCCGCTTTTCGAGACGTTTTTGGAGGATTGGTTTTGGAAAAAATAGGTATTATTGACTTAGGTTCTAATTCAGCAAGATTAGTAATCGTCGAAATGCTCAGCGACGGTTATTTTATGGTTGTCGATCAACTTAAAGAAAGCGTTCGTCTCGGAAAGGATATGGAAAGGGATGGTTTTTTAAAGCCTCAGCGCATTGCTGAAACCATAAAAACGCTTAAAATGTTCAGAAAACTGTGCGACGCTCACGGTATAGAGCATATAGTTGCGGTAGCTACCGCAGCCGTTCGTCGCGCCAAAAACCAAAGGAGTTTTCTCGACGAGGTTTCCACGAATTGCGGAATAAAGCTCAAAGTGTTGTCCGCCGAAGAAGAAGCTATGTTCGTTTACCGCGGAATTATCAACACGATGGATATACCTAAGGGTCTGGTTTTGGAAGTCAGCGGAGGCAGTACGAAGGTTATTTACTACAACCGCAGAAATCTTCTCAATTTCACGACCTTGCCTTTCGGTGCGATTACCTTGACCGAGCTTTATCAGAACGACGGTCTGACGCCTTCTGAACAGGTTCAAAAAATCGAGGAGTTTTTTACCGAACAGCTTAAAAATATAGAATGGCTTAAAGAAATCGATCCCGAAACGCAGCTGATTTTAGTCGGCGGTTCATTCCGTGCGTTGGGCAGAATTTCCAAAATAATGAAAAAATCTCCGTACCCTATCATACACAACTACGTCGTTCCGACTGAGGATTTCGATAACATTTACGAAAAATTGAAGGGTATGGACCTTGACAGGAAAAAGCGCATAAAGGGCGTATCGTCGTCAAGGGCGGATATATTGCCGAGCGCTCTTGCGGTGGCGAACACTTTCAGAAACTATTGCGGCTTTACCGAGTTTACCATTTGCGGTTGCGGTTTGAGAGAAGGTATTATGTTTAACCACGCAATGCCTTTGACCGCGGACAAGCCTGTCAGCGACGTATTGACGTATAGCCTTAAAACTTTGGTGAAATATTACCGTTGCAACGAAAAGCACGTCGAGCAGGTTTTAAACATTTCCGTTCAGCTTTTCAAGCAACTGAGAGTATTGCATAAATTCCCTCGTCAGACGTTGAAGATATTAAAGGTTGCCGCTATGCTTCACGACGCAGGCGCAAGCATAAAGTATTACGATTATCAAAAGCATTCGAGCTATATTTGCCTTAATTCTGCGCTGTACGGCATAAGTCAGCGTGAGATAGTCCTTGCGGCGTTGGTGATTTCCGTTTATAAAAACGACGATTTTTCGATGAACGATTTCGTTAAATTCAAAGAATTTATCACCGAAGAAGATATCGAGGTTATAAGAAAGCTCGGTATAATTCTCAGAATTGCCGAAAGTCTCGACAGGAGTATGTCAAGCTGCGTTCACGATATTACTTGCGACGTGTTGGGCGATTCTGTAATTATGAAAACGGATATCGAAGGCGACGCTTCGCTCGAAATCAAAGAAGCTATGACCGCAGGTCAGGATTTCAGAAGAATTTTCAAGAAAAATCTCGATATTCTCTAAACTGCAATTTAATAAAAATATAAAGGGCTTTGCAAAGCTGAACTCGCTTGCAAAGCCCTTAGTCGTTGAAATTTCCGTTTAGTCGTCGTGGTTCGCGGATTATGTATTAAAATACTGCAATCGGCAATCAGGCTTGTTCTTCCTGCTGTTGTTCGCGTACGATAACGGCTGTTTTAGAAAAACGTTTTACCGATTCTATCGCTCTTTCGCAGGAAGATTTAGTCGAATAACCTTCGCTGATACACAACAGCCTCGTTGCGGACGAGTAAACTTTAAAAAAGAAATTACCGTTTTTATCCAGCGATATGGCTATATTGTCTTTTGCAATGTTGTTTTTAACCGTTTCTATACCGCTTTTAATACCGCTGAGAGCCGAATAGTTTTCCGTTCTTAAAAGTATTTCGCCGTTAGAGGCTGTGAGCTCGGCTAAAAATCTGCCGTTTTCTTTCTTTATGAGCCACTTTCCGGCGTATCTCGTTTCTTCCGGTTTTTCTTCGGTTTTTACCGCTTCGGGCTCGTTTGTTTTTTCCGACGAGTTGCCGTCGGTTTGTTCGGGCGACTGTACGGCGGTTGTTTCGTCGTTCAGGGTAATGGAAATGCCGTTATCGTTTTTAGGCTCGATATTTTGAACGTCGTCGAAATTTTCTATCTTTTCTGCGTCTTTCATCGTCGAAAGAATTCTTTTTTCTTCGTCGTCGGCGCGTTTTTTGTTGAGCGCGGCTTTGGTGAAAATAATCATACCTGCGACGATCAGGCAAAGCGCGGCTACTATTAACGTGTATTTGCCAAGGTTCGGCTCGTTACGGTAATATTCGATTATTTCATTGAATATATTCATAAGATATATCATCTCCTTATATTTTCGGTTATATTTTAATATATTTTTATATTTTCGTCAAATAAAATACAAAATGTGTAGAATTTTTGAAGTTAATATGGTAAAATAGTGCTGGTGAATTATGAAAAACGAGTATGACGTATTGATTATCGGGGGCGGTTATTCTGCGCTCGTGCTTGCAAATCGACTGAAAGAGACGATCAAAGTCGCCGTCTTGGAACGACTCGACAGAGTCGGAAAAAAGATTTTATCTACGGGAAACGGCAGAGCGAATATTTCAAATAAAAATATAAGCGTAGCCAACTATCACGGGAGCGACGCAAAATTTTGCAGTTACGCAATAAGTAAGTACGACCTTGACAGTTTGTATGACTTTTTCGAGAGTAAAGGTATGCTTTTAACGACGGTCGGCGACAAAGTTTTTCCGCAGAGCTTACAGGCAAACAGCGTGCTCGATACGTTGCGATTGTCGCTTAAAAGCAACGTGAGCGTAATAACGGGAGAAAGGGCTACTGAAATTCGTAAAAACAAAAAATGCTTTGAGGTTGTTACGGAAAAGTCCGTTTATAGAGCGGTTAACGTAGTATGCGCTTTCGGAGGAGCCTCGCAAAAACAGTTCGGAACGGACGGTACTTCTTATGCTTTGGCGCAAGCCTTTGGTCACGGCGTTACCGAGCTTAAACCTTCGCTCGTTCAACTAAAATGCGATAACAAGGAAATCAGAAGCTTGCAAGGCGTAAAAGTGAACGCTTCGGTTACGCTCGTTTCAAACGGCGTCAGGGTTAAAGAACAAACGGGCGATTTATTGTTTGTCAACGGCGGTCTGAGCGGCAACACAGTGTTTTATCTATCGGCTTATCTCGGTGACAAGGATAATTTATTTGATGTTGATTTTGTGCCGAATTATGACGATAATCGACTTATACAAGGGCTTATTTGTCGAAAAGAAGCCCTTTGCGACTGCTCGTGCGACGAGTTTTTATCGGGAGTAGTCAATAAAGCCGTAGGAAAGGTTATAATGAAATCGGTAACCGATAAAAAGAACGTTAAACAAATAAACGACGACGACGTTGCAAAAATAGCTCGTCTTTTGAAAAAATTCACTTTTAATATTACGGGACGGTTCGGATTCGATAATTCTCAGGTAACTCACGGCGGAATCAAAACCGATACGGTTGATTGCGAAACGATGCAATCTGAGCTTGTTGAAGGTTTGTATTTTATCGGCGAAGCGCTCGACGTGGACGGCGATTGCGGCGGTTATAATATGCATTGGGCGTATGCTTCTGCGTGCGCGGTAGGTAAGGTTCTTAATGATAAAAGTTTCTGACGTACAGCTCGAGCTTAGCGAAAACGAGAGCGTGCTTTTAAAAAAATGCGCTAAAAAGGCTCAAATATCCGAAAGTAAAATTAAATACTTGAAAATAACGAAGAAATCGTTAGACGCAAGAAACAGGGGCAGAATCGTATGGGTATATTCGGCTGAATTGTATGAACAGATGCCCACTCTTGAAAATAAGGTTTACGAACGTGTGGTTTCAAGGGAGCCCGTCGCCGTCGTTGGAGCAGGTCCTTGCGGCTTGTTTTGCGCGTTGACGTTGGCTCGTCACGGCGTAAACGCGGTGCTTTTCGAGCGTGGCGAAAAGGTTTCCGACAGGAAAAATACCGTCGGAAAGTTTCTGTCAGGCGGCGAGCTTAACGTTCAATCGAACGTGCAGTTCGGCGAAGGCGGCGCAGGCGCTTTTTCGGATGGAAAATTGAACACAGGCAACAATAATCGACTTATAGCCGACGTTCTTGAAGATTTTGCACTTTTTGGCGCGCCGGGCGAAATAGTTTATCTCAACAAACCGCATATCGGAAGCGATAAGCTTTCAGCCGTAATAGAGAATATGCGTAACGAGTTTATAAGGCTTGGCGGCAAAATTTTCTTTAACAGCCTGTGTCGCGTAATCATCGAAAACGGCAAGGTCGTCGGGTTAAAAGTAAACGGCGAAACTCACAACTTTAAAAAGGTGTGCCTTGCTATAGGTCACAGCGCAAGAGATACCTTTTACGAGCTTTATTCAAGCGGTGTGGCTATGGAGCAAAAAGAGTTTGCCGTAGGCTTCAGGTGCGAACAACTGCAATCTGTTATCGATAAATCTCAGTACAGGAATTTTTATCGAAAATACGAGCTGCCTGCCGCGGATTATAAACTCGTCAGTCATAAAAGCGAAAGGAGCGTATTCACCTTCTGTATGTGTCCGGGCGGATACGTCATACCCTCGACGAGCGAAAGAGGACAGGTCGTCACAAACGGTATGTCGAATTACGCTCGCGATGGCAAAAACGCCAACAGCGCAATAATTTGCCAGATACTTAAAAGCGATTTTTCGGGCAGCTCTCCGCTTGCAGGGATAGAGTTTCAGAGAATGCTCGAAAGGAGGGCTTTTTTGCTTGGCGGAGAAGATTACGGCGCGCCTTGTCAGATAGCGAAGGATTATATAAACGGTGAAGTTTCGAAACGACTTTTCGGCGTTTTACCGACGTATAGCCGAGGATACCGTTTTGAAAATCTGGAAAAGCTGTTTCCTTCACCGGTCAACGACGCTTTGAAAAAAGCTCTTGTCGATATGAATGGAAAAATAGATAATTTTATAGAGAACGGCGCGATTTTAACGGGCGTTGAAAGCAGGACTTCATCGCCGGTAAGGATACTTCGCAAAGCAGATTTTACGTCCGTCAATACCGAAGGGCTTTATCTTGCCGGCGAAGGGTGCGGTTACGCAGGCGGTATTACGAGCGCAGGCGTGGACGGAATAAGGGTTGCGAACGCAATAATAGCGAGTTTAAACGGATAAATTCCGATATGGTTTTTAATATTTATATTAAAAAAGTTTTTTGAACAAAATTTAAAAATATTGTTCAAAATTAACTATTTGACAATAATAAACGTTGATTTTTAAAATCGATTACTGTATAATAAAAAGCGTAAAGGGTGCGGTAAGCTGATGAAGATAGAGTATCTCGGACATTCGTGTTTTTTAGTCGAAGGCACAAGCAGTTTAATGTTTGATCCTTTTCATAATATCGGTTACGATTTGAAGAAAACGTCCTGCGATTACGTTTTTTGTTCGCACGACCACTTCGACCACAATGCGAAGGAGCTCGTATCGCACAATCTCAGCTTCGGTCTGAACAGCAATTCGGGTGTCGCGGGCAATATCGTTTATAGCTCGTTGTTGACCAATCACGACGAGTTTGGCGGTAAAAAACGAGGCAGGAACGCCGTATTCAAGGTTATTCTTGACGGCGTCGTTTTAGCGCACCTTGGCGACGTAGGCGAAGTTACGGACGAGCTTTTGGAGTTTGTAAGCGACGCCGACGCTCTTTTTATACCCGTAGGCGGAAAATACACCATTGATTATACGCTTGCTTTGAAAATTATCGATAGCGTTGCGCCGACGGCGGTTTTTCCTATGCATTACAAACTCAAAAAAAGCAACGTAGACGTTGCCGATCTGAAAAATTTTTTAACCGCTAACACACATACGGTAAAAATTGTAAAAAACCCTTATATTTTTGATTTTGGTGACAAATCGAATACCTGCGTGTATTTGTTTGATAATTTTTTAAAATAGGAGAAGAAATGACAAATTATACCTTTGAATATCTGGACAGATACGAAACCGTATATACGTTGAAACAGATATTGAGAAGTATGGGGGCGAAACCGGGCGATAAGAACCGATTGGAACTCATAAACGAGATTCTCGATATCCAGAACGGCAAAGAACCGGTGAACAGCAAACGCGGAAGACCGAGTAAATCTTCCGGCATAAGTATGAAAGATTATTTCAACAACGTTTCGGTAAGAGACAACGTAACGCAGTTCAAGTACGAAAAAACAATCAAAGGCATTCTTGATATCGTTGAAGGTAAATACGGATTTATTCGTCCGCTCGATAAAGTATCCACTGCGCAAGCGTTTATCGCAAAAACTACGATTTTACAAAACAACCTCAGTATGGGCGACGTCGTAGAAGGCGAGTTGGAACTTATCAGAGAAAAAGAGCTTCCCGAAGTTACAAAGGTAATCAAAGTGAACGGATGCGAGCCGAAGAATCGTTCTGCGACGAGATGGGAAGATCTGCCGGCTATATATCCTAACCATAAAATCAACCTGACTTGCGAAGGTTCGACCTTGCGCGCGATAGACGTGTTTGCGCCTATAGGACTCGGACAAAGAGTCGTGATTCAGACGAAGGGGCATATCGAAGAAAAATTGCTCGTAAAAAAAATACTCAACTGCATAACGTCTGTCAAAAAAGATATAACTACTGCTTTTCTGACCGTTGGCGAGCGTCCCGAAGAGCTTTCCGCAATGGCGGAAAGCTTGGGAGTGGAGATTTACGGCATAACGTTCGATAAATCTTACGACTATCAGCGCAAAATGTGCGAGCTTGCCATTGCAAGGTGCAAACGAGTAGCCGAAGAAGGAAAAGACGCGCTTCTTATAATCGATTCTTTAAAGAAGATAATCAGAAAACAGGATTATACGAAATCAGATACGGTTGACGTTCAGGGCTTATATTTCTTGAAACGAGTGCTGTCAATGGCGAAAAACACCGAAAAAAGTTCGTTCACCGTAATTCTTATTACGGGCGAAAGCGACAGCTCGGAATTTCAGGGCATTGTTTCCGAGTTTAAGGATACCGCAAACTGCTTGATTTGCGAAAGCGACGATCCGATGGACCTTTCTCATAATCTTTTCGTCGATATAAGGAACAGCTATACGAAAAGAGCCGATCTTCTTACGGCTGATTACGTCAACGTAGAGCTTTTGCGTCAGCTTATCAAAACGGGCAAAACGCAGACTTATACCGTTGCGGATATGCTTAAAAATTCAGACGTCGGCGACGTCGTCAGCACGTTGTGCGATCAACCGATTATCCCGTAGCAACGCAAAAATTCACCGAAAAGGTCATAGCCCTTAAAGTCGAATTTCTTTGTCATCCGTTCGGGATGAAATTGCGTCGCAAATATTTTTTCACGTCTGCCTTCAAGAGCTTCCACGCACAGGTCGTAAGAATAAAGTGTCGCAATAAGTCGGTTATTGACGGTTTTTATGGCTTGATGGTGGTAAGAATTTACAGTGCCGAGACTTTTTAAAGAATTATGTAAGCGACTTTTATGCGCAATAAACACGGGATGCGAATTATCGTTTTTGGTGTATGAATAGTGAATATCTTTTCTTTTTATATCGTCTATCAGCTCTCCGCCGAAAAAGAGATTGAGCATCTGTAAACCTTTGCAAATGCCGAATATCGGTTTGTTTTGAGAAAGGAATTTTTTAATCAGAAACATTTCGTAATAATCTCTTTGCTTGTCGTAATTTCCCGTTTGTCGGCTGTAATCCTTGTATAGGCAGGGCGTTATATCGCCGCCGCCGCACAAAATCAGTCCGTCGCAGTTTTCGGAAGGGGAAAACACGGGCTTAACGTTAAAATATTCCAGCATTTTAACGTAATTTGAGGCATTTTTCGGACGTATCGATAACAACATTTTTCTTTTCATACCGTATTATATGAAAATTTGAAACTAAAGGTAACATTATGATAAAGATTGGTATTATCTCGGCTATGGCCGAGGAAAGCGCAAACGTAAAAAATATTTTCGGTTCGCCGAACGAGATTTACGAAATCGGCAAATTTAAAGTTAATAAATATATTTCGGGCAACGCCGAAATTTACCACGCAACCTCGGGCGTGGGAGAAATACTTGCGGCAAGCGCAACCGAGCTTCTTATACTTAAATTCAACGTGGATATGATAATAAATTTCGGTTTATGCGGTTCTGTTCACGGAAGAAAAATCAGCGATATGGTAGCCGTTAAAGGCGTAGTCCATTACGATTTCGATACTACCGCGCTCGACGGCGGAAGCGTAGGCAAATATTCGCAGTTTTGCGACGCAGTTATAAAAACCGACGAAAAATGCCTTGCGCTGTTAGCCGACGTATGGGAAGATTACGACGAAGTTATATGTGCTTCCGCCGATAAGTTCGTCGCAGATGAAAATGTTAAGAAATGGCTGTATAACACGTTTAACGCCGATATTTGTGAAATGGAATCGGCAGGAATTTTGATAGCGTCGAGTATGCATTCGGTCCCGTCGCTGTTCATTAAGGTCGTATCAGACGCAGATAACCACAAAGAAGAATTTAACGCTTTTCTTGATAGGTGCGACGCGCGGTTTGCAGACGTTTTGAAAAAACTGATAGATAAACTATCGTAATATATCGGTTATGGTGCTATCGACAACTATTTCGGTTATAACTTGTATAGCAATGGCCGCCGTTATTTTTATCAAGCCGTCGGTGACCGTCAGGCGCAGAGAGTTTGACGTTTATTGGATAGTTCCCGTTATCGGAGCCGTACTGCTGATTGCATTCGGCTGCGTCGGCTTTGACGAGATAAAAGCAGGACTGTTATCCAACAGCGTTACGAATCCGTTAAAGGTGCTTACTTTGTTTTTTGCTATGAGTTACCTTTCGATATATCTTGACGAAACAGGTTTTTTCGAGTATATCGCAAACCTTTCAGGAAGAAAAGCGCAGGGAAGTCAGCTTAAACTATTTATCGTATTTTACATAATTACTTCGATTACTACGGTTTTTACTTCCAACGATATAATAATTCTGACCTTTACGCCGTTCATCGTTAAATTTTCGAAGTACGCGAAAATCAATCCCGTTCCTTATATCGTAAGCGAGTTCGTTGCTGCAAACACCTGGTCGATGTCCTTGATAATAGGCAATCCGACAAACGTATTTTTAGCGACAAGTATGAATATAGGCTTTTTGCAATATTTTTCTGTGATGATATTGCCGACTGTACTCGCTTCGCTTTCGTCCTTTTCGGTTTTGCTGTTGTTATTCAGAAAAACCCTGTCTCAACCGATAAATGCCGATAGTTACGACGTCAAGCTCAGCAATAAACCGCTTGTAATAATAGGTTTAATTCACCTTGCTTTATGCACGCTGTTTCTGGCTGTATCTGATTTTCTCAAAGTCGAAATGTATATCGTATCGGTGATTTTTGCGGCAAGCCTTACGTTATGCGTGACAGTTTACCGATTGATACGGAAATCTTACCCCGTAATACTTGTCAGAAGCGTAAAACGGCTCCCGATTTTGCTTTTTCCGACTGTTCTGGGAATGTTTATAATCGTTTTGTCGTTGGTAAATAACGGCGTAACGGAAAAAATTGCCGAATTTTTAGGCGGCGGCGCAATTATTTTCAAATATACGACGTTGTCTTCGATAACTTCCAACGTAATGAACAATATTCCTATGAGCGTGTTGTTCGCGAATATAGTCAGCTTTGCTCCGCATGCTGAAAAAGCGGTCTATAGCACGATTATCGGCTCTAATTTGGGCGCTTTGCTGACGCCTTGCGGCGCTTTGGCGGGAATAATGTTCACCAAAGTTTTAAAAAGACACGGCGTTGATTTCGGTTTTAAAAAGTTTATAGCGTACGGATCGGTAATCACTTTTGTCGCGTTGGTTGCGGCGATAATCGGTCTTGAAATACGGTTTATTCTGTTTTAAGGAGTCTGTTATGAAAAAATCGGTGATTTTAACGTTGCTCATTGCGTTAACGTTCTCGCTCGTTGTTTTCGGCGGCGAAAGCGTAAAACCTAATTCGGTTGCGGCAGAGGATACTCTTATACTTACCGAAACGACCGATATATTAAAAAATCCGGACAGAGGCATTTATATGCTAAGGGAGTGTTTCGTAAAAGACAGCGCAACGCCCGATATAAAAAAAGGCGATTTTCAATCTGCGTTAAACAATGCGAAATTTCCTGAAAACACGTCTTTGATTCTGTTGCATTTCGACCTTTCGTATTATTCCTCCAACAATAAAGGTACGACGAAGAATATTACTTCCAACGGCTTGCAATATATCGACGCTACAATTAAAAATTGCGTGGACGAAGGTTTTAATGTGATTTTAAGGTTCGATTACGATTTACCGGGCGAAAGCTACAGTCACGACGACGTCGTTTTCTTTCAGCCTGAGCCGCCGCTGAGTCAGATTATAACTCATATCGAACAGCTTTCGCCGATCGTAAACAAATATAAAGATTACGTTTACGTTTTGCAGTCGGGTATGTTCGGTCCCTGGGGAGAGCAACACTCTACGAGTCTTTCTAAAAACGCCGACGCGTATTATCAAATGCTCGATACCTGGCTTATGAACACCGATAGTTCAATATACGTCGGCGTGAGGTATCCTTATCATTTTCTCGAATGGTACAACAAAAAATATTCTAAGAACTACACTTCGGATACGATAAATCAGATTAAGACGAAAAGCGGTACTTACGAGAACCGAATATGTATGTACGACGACGGCTATCTTGCCGCAAGCGACGATTGGGGAACTTATAAAAACCGAACTAAAGAGATTGAGTTTTTCAACTCTCAGACCTATTCTCCGTTCGGCGGAGAGGCTTGTTCGGGAACGAGCGGCGGACTTACTCAGTACAATAAAATTTCCTACGTCGAAGTCGAAGCGTTCAAAACCCATACGAGCTATCTGAATTATCAATGGGACTACGAAAAAGTAATAAAATATTGGGAAAAACAGATCTATACCGGCAAAGACAGCCTTTATAAAAGCGCAGGCGCTACCGAGCTAAGATTTATTATTAACCGTCTCGGATACAGACTTGTCGTAAGAAACGTCAGCATGGAAAAAACTGTCAAGCAGGGCGAAAAACTCAATTTGAATATATCCGTTGAAAACGTCGGGTTCGGCAACGTTTCACGAGAGCAAAACGCTTATTTAGTCCTTGTTGACCAAACGGGTAAGGCAGTCGATTATCAACTCAGCGCGATAAACGTTAAGGATTTTCTTTCGCAAACCACAAAAAGCGTAAATGTCGAAGTTTCGTTGAATAACAATATCGCAGCAGGCAATTACAAGCTTTATTTAAAAATAATTCCGAAAAATGCAGATTTTAACGACGGTTCACGCTCGATAAGGCTTGCTAACCAAAATATATTTAACGAGAGCCTGAATGCAAACTATTTAGGCAGCTTCACCGTTACAAAAGGCGTACAAGCGGATAGCTCTGCTTCTTATCAATCTTCGCAAAGCGCTCCGTCAGCCTCAAAGAGCGAGAGCGCATTGACGACTTCGCAATCTTCCTCAAGCGCGAAATCATCAAATTCAACCCCGTTGGAATCCGGCAAATCAAGCGAGAGCGCCGCCGACGGCTCCCAAAATTCCGAAAGCAGTGAAACAACTGCCCCGATAGTGATTAAAAAGGGCTGTAAATCGAGCTTATCGGCAGGTAATTTAACGGCGTTTATCGTAACTTTGTCGGCTTTTGCGGTTATCACGGCGTTCGTTCTGAAAAAGAACAATAAGAGTAATTCCGATAAAAAATAAATAACAAAATCCGAAAATCAATGAAAAAGGAGTAACGAAAATGAAAAAACTTTTAACTTCAATTCTTTCCGTGCTGTTTTGCGTGACGCTTCTTGCTTGCGCAACTGCTTGTCAGAAAACCAATCCCGAAGACGATTCACAATCAAATACTTCGAGCGTTCAGGAAGAATCTTCAAGCAACGGGACTACTTCAAGCAGTGAGAATGCTTCAAGCAGCAGCACACCGAGAACTAGCATGCCTTACACGCCTGCAACCGATAAGGTCTTAGGAACGAATACGGGCGCAGAATCAACGACGATTTTCTTCGTAGGCGATTCAACGGTATGCACTTATGCTGAAACTGCCGATTCAACTCACGTTTACAAGCGTTACGGTTACGGCTCGGTATTCAGCAATTTCGTAAACGGCGAAAAGGTAACGATTAACAATCTTGCTTTATCGGGCAGAAGTTCAAAGTCGTTTTTAGCTGAAGCAAACTATAAGACGTTAGTTGATAATATCAAAGCCGGCGACTATCTGATTATAGGTTTCGGACATAACGACCAAAAATTCGAACCTCAAAGATATACGAATCCTATGGGACCTGTCACCGAAGAAGGTTCGTTAAAGAAAACGCTTTACGATAATTATGTAAAACTTGCAATCGACAAAGGCGCAACGCCTATACTCTGCACGCCAATCGTAAGAAGATCGGCAAGCGGCGTTTATAGCGGCGACAAGATTCACCAAACGTTATCAAACGCGCAGTATGAGGGCGGAGATTACACGAACGCGATCATCGAGCTCGGCGACGAATTCGGCGTAACGGTAGTTGATCTGACGACTATGACGAAAGACCTTCTTAACGGTTTAGCTGACGCCGAATCAAAGAAATATTACGCTTGGCAACAAGGTGGCGCAGTTGATAACACGCATATCAACCAATACGGCGCGTTTACCGTAGCAGGAATGATTTGTCAGGAGTTGAAAAAGACTGATAATTCAATAAAGAATTACATTCTCGACACGTTGCCTACGATGACCTTCGAGGATATGGTTCCTAACGTATAATTAAATTAACATAATGCCGACGGTTGCGGAATATAATTTTTCAGCGGGGAAATATATTTGAAACTGACAATCAAGGCGAGCAGAAAAATTACTTATTTTATCATCGGCATACTAATAGTTTTTGTCGGATGCGCAACGTTGTTTTCGACAAAGACCGTTGCTATCACGGGGAGCGAATCATTCGCTCCCATTTATAACGGTAACCGTGAAGGAAATAGCGTTGCGCTGATGTTCAACGTTTATGAAAACTCGGAAAACGTCAAAAAGATTATCGGTAAGCTCAAAGAGTATAACTATAAAGCCACGTTTTTCGTGGGCGGCTGTTGGGCGGACGATAACAACGACGCGATAGCGTATATAATAGAATCGGGCAACGAAATAGCCAATCACGGATATTTTCACAAAAATCATAAAAAGCTCGATTTGGAACAAAATATCAGTGAAATAAAAAACAACCACGAGCTGATTAAAGGCATTTGCGGAGTAGAAATGAAATTGTTTGCTCCGCCGTCGGGCGCGTTTAACAAGGATACGTTGAAAGCTTCGGAAATGTTGGGCTATAAGACGATTATGTGGACGAAAGACACAATCGACTGGCGTGATAAGGACGTCGAAAAAATAGTTTCGAGAGCGACTAAGAACCTTATCGGCGGAGACCTTGTGCTGATGCATCCGAAGGATCAGACCGTAGTTGCGCTCGATAGAATTTTGAAATATATAAACGAACAAGGAATGGTTGCCGATACGGTCAGCCACGTTATAGCGGAATATGATTTATAATTTTACTTTGGATAACGGAATAAGGTGCATAATCAAAAAACTCGACGGAGTTTTTTCCGTCAATATGGGAATTTTGGTAGGGGTAGGAAGCGTCAACGAGCTTGATAGCGAGAACGGCATTTCTCACTTTATCGAACACGTCAATTTTAAAGGCACCGACACGCGTACGTCTTTTGACTTATCTCACGACGCCGAAGCGTTGGGAAGTCAGATCAATGCTTTTACGACGAAAGAGATGACGGTTTTTTATATAAAATCTACCAAGGAACACGCAAGCCAATCTTTTGATATTTTGGCTGACGCTTTTCTGAATTCGACTTACAACGAAGCAGAGCTCCAAAAAGAAAAGGGCGTCATCGTCGAGGAAATAAATATGTATCTCGATACGCCCGACGAGCTCTGCGCAGATACGCTTTCCGTTGCTTTTTTCGGTAAAGGCGGTTACGGTTCGAGCATTCTCGGCAGCGTGGAAAACGTCAATTCTTTTTCAAAAAAAGATATTACTGACTACAAGAACAAATTTTACACTACCGATAATATAGTCGTCAGCTTTGCGGGAAACATCGAGCCAAACCGAGCGAAAGAGCTTGTCGAAAAATATTTCGGCTCGCTTAAAAGCAGTAAAAAGAGCCTTAGTCACAGCGTGAATTCACGGAATTTATGCAATAGCCTTGTCGTTAGCAGGGATATCGAGCAGGTTCAGATTGCCCTTGCCTTTGACGCCGTATCTATTAACGACGAAAAAGCCGATAGTTATAATATATTGTCAAACGCATTAGGCGGTGGTATGTCATCGAGACTGTTTCAGGAAGTCAGGGAAAGAAAAGGCTTGTGTTACAGTATTTACAGTTATCTAAATCTTTACAGGATCTGCGGAAGCTTCTGCGTTTTTGCCGGTGTAAACAGCTCGCATTATAAGGACGCATTCGAATCGATTACGAACGAACTGTATAAATTGAAAAAGAACGGCTTGACCAACGAAGAATTTTTGTGTGCAAAAGAGCAGATAAAGTCCAATTTCGTATATATGCAGGATAATTCCGCATCGCAGATGATCTTATACGGCAAGAAGCTCCTTTTTGATAACGTCGTGTTCGACGTCGATAAAAAAATGCGCAAAATAAACGAAATCGAACTCGATGAAGTCAATTCGGTTTTGCTTAACGCATTCGACTGCGAAAAAATTTCCTGCGCCGCCGTCGGCAGAGACGTTTGCGCTCTTAAATAAGAGAATTTTTATTGTATTTTAAACGGAATCAAGTTGCTTTATTTGCTTGACATCGATGAATTTGTCGGGTATAATGGTAGCACTAACATCGTTGGTGTAACTATGAATATTAACGAACTCAATGAAAAAAACGTTGTTGACGCGTTGGAATTGTACAAGGCGTCAACGATAGATTATTGCGAGTATTTTGGCGAAAAGCTCGTCAGTTATGAAGCTTTTACGGCAAAAATGCTCGAAAACGAAAAGAACGGCGATTTTTGCTACCTGTTTTATGATAAAACTTCACTGCTTGCTATGGCGACCATTGCCAAACAGCGTGCCGAAATCGATAATCTTTACGTCAATTTCGATTTGGTGGACGAATATTTCGGCAATAAATATCTCGAATTTATAATCAAGCAGTTTTCGGCAATATCGAGAGTTAGCGTCTGGGTAGTATCGAAAGACCTTAAAATAATGGAACTTATCGAAAATTACGGTTTCGAATACACCGGCGAACAGGAATATTTATCCAAAGAACATTGCGTTTTAAGATACAAATACATATTCAGAAGAAAGAAATAAAACAAAGTTTCGGCGCAATAAGTAAAATGAAACAATCGTCGGAACCCTATGGAGAAATGGCAGAGTGGTCGATTGCGCACGACTCGAAATCGTGTTAGCTCCCTAAAAGAGCTACCAGGGTTCAAATCCCTGTTTCTCCGCCAATAAAAAAGCACTGACAACAGTCGGTGCTTTTTTATTTAAGTAAGGGATTTGAACCCCGACTTGCGTAAGCAAGAAAATTATATAATTAAGGCCGGGATAAAAGCAAAGATAGTTGCGGCGTAGCGATAGTATTTATCGCTACGCCGTTCGATATGTTTTTTTTCTGTATTTCGGCATCTTAACCGAACTAAAATACGGGTCATTTTTATGAACTTGATTACAATTCTTTTTGTACGTTTCGGTCGTGATATTCTTCAAACAAATCGTTAGGCGTGCACTGCAAAATATCGCACAGCGCCTGAAGATTATCGAATTTTATGCCCGACGTCTGATTATTGACTATTTTGTTAAAATTCTGATAGCTTAACCCCATCTGAATATATAACCAATATTTCGTTTTGCCTTTTTCTTTCAATATGTCCAGCACTCTTAATTTCATAACACATCACCACATTATATAATGTACAGATTATATAATAAAATTCGCTTGACAAATAGATTTGTGCATTATATAATGCAAACATTAGATAAACCGAACCGGAAGCTTCAAAAAGGCTGTTAAAGAGGATAAAACTCCATAAAGCGCAAATTTCTGCGTTGCAATTTAATATGCGCGAGCATTTCGTTTTGATTATATGAAGGCAAAAGGTTTCGTTTATCAAAGGTCTTAGGTTGCGCATTTGTATCCGACTTTACCAAGAAGGATAAAGTAAAGCAAAAAGCATTAAATTAAACGGGCAGAAGTTGTAAAAAAAATATATAAATTTAAGGCTTTTTAAAAAAATTGCTTTAAATTTTGTTGACATTTGTCGGACTTTATTATATAAATTTGATAATATTATATATTATCAGGTAATTTGGTCGTAAAAATCAGAAATAGTGAAACAATGAGCGTGAAAAATAATCAAGCGAATCGGGGAACAGTGAAAACCGTGTGTTGCGCCATAGCGTCATTCCTGATGATTCCGTTGATAGTAATAAATATAATTCTGATTATCAAGATATACGTCGTCAAGCAGGAGGTTCCCGACGTTTTAGGATTCTATCCGTTGATTTCTCTTACGGACGAGTCTTCTCCGCGAATAAAATACGGCGATTTTATCTTGTGTAAAAAAGTTTCGCTGAACGATTTTAAGGAAGGCGATCTTGTAACGCATATTGCCAATAACGACAACAGCGCAATGTACGTTGCCACGATCGTATCCATTGAAGGCGACAAGGCGCTGTTACGCAATCCCGACGGCGATGAAACATACGAGCTTTTCATCGACGATTTAATCGGGACGCCGTGGTCTCGCACGCCTATTCTCGGCTATATAATATACTTTTTATCGACGATTCCCGGTTTTTTGCTGTTCGTCGTGATACCGACGATAATACTTACGGAAATCTACTTATACGTAAGGAGAAAAAAAGTAGCCCTTGCCGACGACGAATGGTCGCTGCTATCGGCGGAATATGAAAGGCTGTTGGCCGAAAGGGATAGACTGCTGGCGCTTTTAGCAAATAAAGGGCGTAATGCGCTTACAGCGCACGCAGAACTTTTGAAGAATCAAATACGTCGGCGTAAAATAAGTCTTGAAAAACGTTCGTCCTGTCAGCCTGACTGTAAAGCCGATCGGCAGATAAATAAAGTGCGTCGGCGCAGCGTAAGGTCGGAAAAGCGTTCTGAGAAGTACCGTAACGACCAAGCCGTCGGAAATGCGAACAAAATTAAAAGACGAAGCGTAGCTCGAAATAACTCGTCTGAATCGGTCGCAAAACCGACGGGAGAATAAATGATTCCGGTAACAATGGTAAAATAAAATGCCGTTTTACATATACTTTGCTGTGAGCTAACATAAACAGTAAAGAAATAAATTTTTATAAAAGATTTTGGAGGATTTTGACAATGAATAAGACAAACAAAAGCTCAATGATGATACGTCTGGTTTCGGTTCTTGCAGTAACTTTGTTGTTTACTATGTGCTTTGTCGGCGGTACGTTCGCTAAATATAAGAGCAGCGCAACGGGAACAGACAGCGCAACGGTTGCTAAGTGGGAAATCGAAGTTGGCGGAACTAACATTGCACAAAACGATTCGTTTACTTTCAATCTTTTCGATACGATTAAAGATACCGGCGGTGTAGAGGAAGCAGACGTTTCACCTATCGACGGAACTATTATCGCACCGGGAACTATGGGTTCATTTGTTCTTACTATCCAGAACAAGTCACAGGTAACCGCAAAGTATTCCGTTGAATTTTCCGTAACAAACGCTAACAACATACCCGTTGAATTCTCTGCTGACGGCGCAACGTGGGTAAGTAGTATCGCTACCCTTAACGTTACCGACGCTGTACTCAATATAGGTTCAGAAGCGGTAACCGTTCCCGTTTACTGGAGATGGGCTTTCTATACCAGCGACGCGCAGGATTCAGCCGATACTTCTTTAGGCGCTGCCGGAACGGCAAGCATTACGGTTACGGCAAACGTAACGGCAACACAGGTCGACTAATTTAATTTGTTGGCAAATTATATAGGGCGCGACTAACTTATTATTTAAGCAAATTATATAGGGCGCGACGTCACGATATGTTAGTAAGTGGTTGTCGCGTCCTAAATAAATTATGCAAAACAAACGTAAGTTTATGAGGTGCTTCGTGGCGCAGGTTAAAAAAATAAAAAAAATATTAAAAACGGTCTTATGCTGTATATTAGCCGTTATTACTTGTGCGGTCGTTTATGCGGTGGCTTTTTCAGCCGTTGTCAAAGCTAAGAACCCTGACGCAATGCCTATGCCATACGGGTTCGGCGCGTCTATCGTGCTGAGCGGTAGTATGGAGCCGGAAATAGCTACGGACGATCTGGTGTTTGTCAAAAAACACAAAGAGCTTCACGTTGGCGATATCGTGCTTTATAACAACGGCGGCAGTAACGTAATACACAGAATAGTCAGTATCGACGGCGACACGATAATTACGAAAGGCGACGCAAACAATACGGCGGATAAGCCTATTTCACAAAGCGCGGTTGTGGGAATTTACGTCGGAAAAATTCACGGTTTCGGAAAATTCGTCAGGTTCGTTACCAATCCGCCGTTCATTATATCCGTAGTATTTATTTTGATGGCGATTGCGATAACGTGGATATTCGTGGACGAACGCAACGAACGAAAAAAGCTTGAAAGCATTCAGGCAAAAATCGACTGCATAAAAGCAGAAAACGAAGAATTGAGAAAAAAACTCTGATAGAATAATTTAAATTTGAAAATAACGGAAAAAGGGGGCGACGAATTTGCGAGAGGAAAAAATACTTCGAACAACGGTTTATCTGACGTTGATTATCGGATTTCTGGTATTGTGTACGGCTTCGGTGGGATTTGTTACGGCAAAGTACGTTTCCGAAAGCAGCGCAAGCGACGCCGCTACGGTAGCTTGTTTTTCGCCGTCCTTAGTTTCCGAGACAAATATAGATATTTCGGGTATAAAAAAGCCGTCGGATAGCGTTGAAAGAAATTTCAAAGCGCAAAATTTTACGGGCGACGATGTATCCGAAGTTAAAATGAAATACACGATAATTTTGAAAAGCTCGGGAAATCTTCCGTTGAAGTTCACCTTATATAGCGGCGGCGGAAGCGAGCTTGCAGTCTGGGACTGCGACGGAATAAGCGGAAAGCAGGAATATAAATACGAATGTCCGCTTGCGTTCAGTCCGTCGGTTTCGCAAACTCACGAATACGCGTTAAAAGCCGAATGGCTTGCTTCGCGAAACGGCGAGCGTTTTTCCGGCTTGACCGACGCAATATACTTGGCGGTAGAGTGGGAACAGATAGATTAAAAAATCAAGGGAGGTAGCTCGTGATATGAAAAAAAACAGAATAATAATTACGGTTATCTCTATTGCCGTCTTATTGACCGCTCTGCTTTGTATCGCTCCGTCGTTTGCTAAATATTTAACCAAACAGAGCGTGCAATCCGAGCTCGAAGCCGACGAGTTTTATTTTACCAGCGATTACTTGAAGTCGGAAGATACGCCCGTCTATATCGTTTCGGGAAATACCGTAACTTTTGCGTTGAACAATTTCATCGACGATTTCAGAATCAACGAGACGGATATTACTTACGAGGCGACGGCTGATTACGGCGCGTTAAGCTTAAACGGCGGAACGCTTACGGGCGGAAGCGCCCTTTCCGAAAGCATAACGCTTACTTATGATTTTGCTAGCGACGAGGAAGAAAAAGAGATAACGGTTACTGTAATAAGCTCGGCTGTTTATGAAAAGACCTTGCAGGCGAAATTCGTTTTAAATAAGCTTTATTCGGGTGTTAAATACGAAATAAAAGACTCCGCAGGCGCTTCTTGCGCCGAGCTTTATATTTACGTTGGAGACGCGGTAAGCGGTTTAACGCTTTTATGGGATAACGCAGAGCTTCTGATTGACGAAACGAACGATTACGTTTACGGCAACGTTACAAACGGTATTTCGCCCGTGAAAAGCTCCGCAACGACGAAGAATATCGTCGGCGGAACTACGGTAAGAATAATCTTTTTCAAGAACGATATAAGCGATAATTTTACTTGCACGATTAAAAAAGCTGCCGACGGTGAAATCGATTTAACGCTTTAATCGGCATTACGGAATAAAAAATACGAAAGGAGGTAAAGGTCGTTCTGCGGCAACGCCGCAGGAATACCGCTGGAAAATGAACGTAAAGAAAATTCTTTGCTATTTTTACGCCGTCGTTTTATTGACGTGTTTTTTCGGTTTTAATTTTACCTTCGTTCCGGCGCAAGCCGAAGACGGCGAGTTAATAGAAGGTCAATCAAATATCGTGAACGGCGGTTTCGAAGATCCCGACTTAAAGTCGACTTATACTGACGTAAATTGGAAAAATGCAAATAAGGACAGCGTATCCGGATGGGAGACAACCTCTACGGACGGACAAATCGAGTTCGGTTGGATGAGAAACGACTCGTCGGCTCATATGAAGCCGACCGTTACGACCGAGATAATAGGCGAAGGCGCTTCAAACGGCGTGCAATTTGCCGAAACGGTCGCTAACGAGACGAGTAGTCTGTATCAGAGCCTGGCTGTAAGCGAAGGCGGCTCTTATAATTGGACCGTTCATCACCGAGGCAGAGAAGGCGTCGATACGTTAGCGGTTATATTAGCCGACGACTGCGGAATAGATTACGTTAAGGCTGAAAAGGCAAGTCAAGACCACTTTCAGCAGATAATAAAGTGGATGAAAGAAAACGGTGTATCAGCGCCTGAAACAGGCGTTATGGCTGATTACACCGTATATACGACAAAATTAATGGATTCGACGTCGTTCGAGGAAGCTTCGTCGGGCACTTATTTTACGTTTACGCCCGACGAAGATCATACCGTAAAATTTGAAATTTACTTGATGAGTACGGATAAAGCAAGCTGGGGTGAATATACGGGAACGTATCTGTCCGACGCGGAGAAAAAGGTTCTGTTTTTGATCACTCCGTTCGCTTCTTATCACAAAGATTCTTCGTATATTAAAGATCCTACGACTTCGGGAAACCTGATCGATAATTTAAGCTTTGCCGATAGCCAAGGCAACAATATGCTCGTCAATTCAGGCTTTGACGACGTAGTGATAAGTTCGGCTTATCAGGCTTTATCGGCGGAAAATTCGTCTACCCCGAGAGCCGGCATCGGTTGGAGTACTACGGCTTCGGATTATTACGTCGAGGTGGGCAATCTGGAAAAGGGTAACGCTTATAATTTAGACGTAGAAATAATCACGACGGTTTTAAACGCGCCCTGGATAAGAGAAGGAAACCAATTCGTTGAGCTGAACGCTGCACAGGAAAGCTCGTTATATCAGGTAGTAAATACCGATCCCGGAAAAATGTATAAATGGAGCCTGTCGCACAGAGGCCGTGAAGGTCTGGATACCATGGCTTTAATTATAGGACCAAGCCAGGCTTATGCGCCCAAAAAATCGAACAGTCAGTCAAGAGACCAGCTGATGCAAATCCTCGATTGGATTTATTCGCAGACGGAAATGGCGTTGGATATTCCTTTAACCGGTTGCAGTAACGAAATAACGCTGTATTCGCCTAAGTTCAATTCTTCGGGCAAATGGGCGTTGAATAGCAATATTTTCAGCTGGAATAAAGATTCAGAGCATACGGAAAAGTGGTCTGTATGGATAATTTCATCGATTAACGATACCTGGCACGATTACGGCGAGATAGATTCCGAAGCCGTTTATAACTACGAGTATATCGTCCCCGAAGGACAAGAGCAAACCATTTTCGGTTTTGTTTCGCATTCCTCAACCAAGGCGGACGGAACGAAATCTCCTACCTTCGGAAACTTATTGGATAATATCTCTTTTAAAGAGTATTATTATATAGATATAGATAATCCGGTAAACGGCGCAGACGGAGATTTATATATTTCTGCCGATGAAGATTCGTTTATATTTGATTCTGCCAACGCCGGTTGGGCTTTGGCCGGTAGTCAGATAACGGTTCATTTAAAGGAAGGCGAAAGAGATTTTATCGGCGCGTATATAAACGACGTTTTCGTTCCGAAATCCGATTGGGAATACGACGAAGAAAAAGGCGAATATTTTTATAAATTCGAAAATATAAAATCTTCGGTTAAAATAAAAATTATTTACGTTGCCAAAACCGTTGTTTATGACTCAAAAAACGACTATGAGTATCAATACGACGGTTTAGACGGCGGTTACGAGCTTCCTATGAGTCCTTCTTTTCGGGAGTATATTTCTCATAAACCTTACGCCGACGACGGTTGGGAATTCGTAGGTTGGGAATACCGCAGCACTATCGACAATAACCTTTACGTCTTAGATGCGGTTCATAAAATAGTATTTGATGAAAACCCCGAAGATATTACTTTATCTACGTTCAGTATCTACCGCATATTGGAAGGCGGCGAAACGGAGTTAGTCGTTTCGGGCATTCCTTACGACGAAGGCGTAACTTTCGTCGCTCAATGGAAATACAGGCAAAGAGTCGTCGCAAAAACCTTCAACAAAACGTCGTTGGATTACGATATAAGCACCGAAGGCGGATATACGGATATAAACGTAATGATAGGCGAAGAAGCTCAAAAAACGGATTACGTTTATAATGAGGAAGCGGTAGGTAAAGAATTATTTTCCTCCTCCGACAATGCGTATATGAACGTAACCGCGTACAGCAGAATCGGTTTTACGTTCAACGGCTGGTATGACAATTCAGGTAATTTAGTTTCAAGAAGCGCAAGCTATACTTATAAGGTGGAATCTTCTAAAGCCGTTGAATTATTTGCTTATTTCGAGCCTGTAGGTTTCAACGTTTCAATAAATTGCACCGTTGACGGCGATTCTGCAAAGTATTTTGCAATAGAATGTACTTTTTCAGATTTGCGTGAAAATAAAGCTTATATAATATCGGGTTTATCGACCGGCAGTATAACGATAAACGGAGAAAAGGTAGAAAACCCAACCGTTATCAGGGCTGACGATCAAGGAAAAGCGACGGTTACCTTCTATATGAAGCATTCCGACTCCGCCGTCTTTATAGATTTGCCTGAAAATTGTATTTTATCAGTTCAATCGGTTGAAGAAGCTAACGGCGGTTACAACGTCAGAGGTGAAGTATCTTTACTCGTTTTGTCAGACGCGACTACTATAGATTTGTTTTATTACAACGTAACGCAATCGGTCGCAATAGCCGAGGGAAGACGCTATACGGGAATATCTAACGAAGCAAGTAGCGACGAAATAACGATTACAAAAAACAGCAGTTTTACCTTTGACGTCAGTACTCAATATACTCCCGGAATTTATACGGGATTATACGCTTCGCTTTGTTTATACAATCCGTCGGGCTCTGTAAAAGCCTTCGTTGCGGGAACGAAAATACTTATGATTGATCTTACCGACGCAAGCAACCCGAGATATTATAAGTATATCGTGCCCGAAGCTGAACAGCCTATTACTTCAATCAGGCTTGACCAAAGCTTTGTTGCTCTCGGTTCAGCGGAATTTTTCGAACAAAACGTCGGCTCAGGCAGTTCGAAAATTCTCGAAAGATTGGCGTTTATCGTCGATTACGCCGAGACGGGCGATTTAGCGACCAACGGAAAAATCACGCTTGAATATAACGACGACGATGAAGATTTCGGTAAAGCAATAGCTTTTACAAAAAACGTTGTAAATATCGGAGCTGATACTACCGAATTGACGGTTGTTCAGGCTAACGGCGGAAGCATATCGAACAGAGGTCCGTTTGTAATGAATATCACCGTCAAGGATAGCTATCCTGCCGTAAATACTAAATATACAGACGGAAAGTATTCGATAAAGTTATCATTAAACAACGGCATGGCTTTACCCGTCGGCTCGTATGCCGAAATCGGCGGTGTTAAGTATTACAGCGCAAAAGGATATATTATCATTCCGTCGCAAACGGCGGGCAGTAGCACGGTTAAACTGTGTGTTCCGTCTCCTGTCGAAATTTTGGACGGTGCTGTGAAGTTTAAAGCGACTCTGCTACAAAACGTTTCCGAGGTCGAGCTTGGAAGCGATGAAAAGAGCGCAACAATAACCTTTGACTGCTTTGACGTTTACTCTTGCGCAATCGACGCGGAGATTAAAAATAAAGTCGTTGCAACGGGAATGGTTTCTGAGTTGCAGATTGCCTTAAAGCATAAAGGTATCGATGCAGTAGTCCTTTCGGTAAGCAGAAAGAACGCTGACGGAAGCTTGCAGGAATTGGTCGGAAACGTTACCGTCAACCTGCCGTCTGACGAAAATTATTTCACCGTAAGTCTCGGTAACGGATTTACCGTTGAGTCGGGCGAGACCTACGTCGTATCCTTCGAGGGCTTAGTGGATAACGCTCTGATTTGTAGCGACGTCTGTTACGTTGTCGGCAGTTATTTATGATATTTGACTGAATAAAAACAGCTGTGTTTTTATTGACTTTTCGTTGTGAAAGCATTATTATGAGTTTAATTTAATTTTACCCATATAAAAGGTGTTATAAAGGGGATTTTATTATGAAAAAGTTAATTACGGTTTGTATGATTGCCGTGTTATCGTTGTTTTTTATCAGCGGTTGTCAAAAAGGCGATGCTACATCGCAAAAAAACAGCGAGTTGGCGTCGTCTTCAGAACAAGTCGGCAGTCAACAATCAGGCGCAAGCAATTCAGAATCCGATTCGTCGAAAAACTCTGCTCTAAACAGCTCGGCAAGCAACAATTCTTCAAACAAAAGCTCGGCAAGCAACAGCTTGGCAAGCGATAATTCCACGAAAGTTACCGATATTAAGCAAGCAGAGAAACACGGTTTACCGATAGTATTTTTAAACGTCGGAAACGATTATGAAATTACTGAAAACGACGAAGAATATATCTCAAGCAAGATAACTTGCTACAATGCCGACGGCAGTATAAACGTAGCCGAGTGCAGCCTTGGCGCAAGAGTCAGAGGCAATACCACGAAAACGTTTGATAAGAAGCCTTACGCACTTAAATTCAACAGCAAAACCAGAGTATATAATCTCGGTTCGGCAAAATCAAAAAGGTATAATCTTCTGGCAAACAGGTGCGATCGCACCGCAATAAGAAACTCGGTTGCGCTTACGTTTTGCGAGCAGATGGGAGTGAATTACGTTCCCGATTACCAGGAAGTAGAGCTTTATTATAACGGCGATTTCAGAGGCACTTACATATTGTGCGAAGCGGTCAACGAGGACGAAGGACGCGCTACCGTGACTAACAAAGGTTATCTTGTAGTGCTGTCGAAAAACGCACCGTCAACCGCCGTAACCTTTAAGGACGGAGAAGGCGTTCTTTACGAAATAAAAAACGACAATACCGATACGGCTACGATAAAAAACAAATTCGATACGGCTCTTAACGCAGTCAAAAGCGGAGTAAAATCCGAAGTCGAAAAATATATCGATTTGGATTCTGCCGTAAACGCTTACGTTATCGAAGAAACCCTAAACAATATGGACGTCGGTTGGGATAGCTTTTATTTTACGGTTAACGACGCGTCAAGCAAAATAGTTTTCGGACCGCTGTGGGATTTCGACGTTTCGCTCGGTAACGGCAACGACGACTCGCAGTATTCTACGGGATTTAACGCTTGTCAGAAATCAGATTTATCCGTAGAGAACAGCAGGTCGAACTTATGGTTCTATTACCTATCCCAACAAAAGTGGTTCAGGGAAACGGTTAAGGAAAGATGGAACCAACAGCAAGTCAAGACGGCTTTATCCGATTTAAAAACCAATATTACCGCATATTCTCAAAAATATAAAACCGCTTATGAGATAAACTTCACTAAGTGGGAAAAAATAAAAGACGGTAAAATCGAAAAAATCAATTTTGAAAACGACGAAATATTGTCGCTAACAACGTATCAGTCGCAGGTCTCGTATATGCTTAATTGGATAGAAACCCGCATAAGCTGGCTTGACGAGCAGTTTAATTCTACCGAATATATAAACGGATATATGCCAAGACACGGCGATTTGAATTAAAAACCAACGAAAAAAGATATGCACCCAAAAGTCAGACGCTTTGAAGGTGCATATTTTTATGAGCGGAACGGAAAATTCATAGCGCACAATTTAGCCGTTGCTCAGGCGTTTTGCTTAAACGTTTCGGCGATTATCGCTTGCTAAAAGCGCAATAAATTGTTATAATAAAAACCGAGGTTTTTAATTATGCCGTTTTTACCGATTACAAAACAGGAAATGCTGGACAGGGGCTGGCAAGCCCCTGATTTTATCGTTGTCACGGGCGACGCTTACGTTGATCATCCGAGCTTCGGAACGGCGATCGTATCTCGCGTGCTGGAAAGCTACGGATATAAAGTATGTATTATTTCACAACCGCAAAACGACGGGGACTATCTTGAATTCGGATATCCTACTTGCGGATTTTTTATTAACAGCGGTAATCTCGATTCTATGGTCAACGCATATACGAGCGCAAAGAAAAAGCGCTCGGACGATTCGTATTCACCGGGCGGAAAAGCCGGGTTAAGACCGGACAGGGCTTTGACTGTTTATTGCCGGAACGTAAGGAGACTGTTTGGCGAGGTCTTTATCGGTATCGGCGGACTCGAAGCCTCGTTGCGTAGGTTTGCTCATTACGATTATTGGGCGGATAAGGTTATGCCTTCGGTTCTGATAAGCAGCGGAGCCGACGTTTTGATGTACGGAATGGGCGAGCGTCAGATAGCTGAAATTGCGCAAAAGCTATATAACGGCTCGGGCTTGGAAAGCTTATACGACGTAAAAGGTATCTGCTACGCCGTAGCGGCTAAGGATTATAAATTCAGACAGGCTACGGAATGCCCGTCTTACGAAATAGTCAAAGAGCCGACTGAAAGCGGTAAAAAGCAGTATGCGATAGCTTGCAGACTGCAACACAGAGAAGCCGACAGCATTCGTGGTAAAACCGTAATTCAACGCCACGGCGATAAAATTCTGATACAGAATCCGCCTTCGCCTCCGTTGGAAACCGATGAGCTCGACAGGGTTTACGAGTTGCCGTATATGCGTGACTATCACCCCGCATATAAGCCACTTGGCGGAGTGCCTGCTATCGAAGAAGTCAAGTTTTCCATAACGCACGTAAGAGGCTGTTTCGGCGCCTGCAATTTTTGTTCGATAGCTTATCATCAGGGCAGAGCCGTCACAAACCGTAGCAAGGAGTCGGTGTTAAGGGAAGCCGAGTTATTGACGAAAATGCCCGATTTTAAGGGCTATATTCACGACGTAGGCGGTCCGAGCGCCAATTTTAGCAGACCGTCTTGCGAGGTTCAGAAAAATCACGGTCTTTGCGCCGATAAAAAATGTCTTGCGCCAAAGCCGTGCGCCAATCTTGTTGCCGACCATACGGCATACCTTGATTTGTTGAGATCGGTAAGAAAGCTTCCCAAAGTCAAAAAAGTGTTTATACGCTCGGGCATAAGATTCGATTACGTTATGCAGGATAAAAACGACGAGTTTTTCAAGGAATTGGTGCAGTATCACGTCAGCGGACAGCTCAAGGTAGCGCCGGAGCATTGTTCCGACAACGTGTTAAGATATATGGGCAAGCCTTCGTTTGACGTTTATACCCGATTCAAGGAAAAATTTTATCGACTGACAAAGAGCGTCGGCTTGAAGCAGTATCTCGTTCCGTATCTTATGTCGTCGCACCCGGGTAGCACGATAAACGACGCTATCGAGCTTGCCTGCTTTTTGAAAAAGGAAGGCTTACATCCTCAGCAGGTTCAGGATTTTTATCCTACTCCCGGCACGATTTCGACGGCGATGTATTACACGGGACTGAATCCCTATGACTTAAAACCCGTTTTCGTTGCGAAAACCGCTAAGGAAAAAAGCGAGCAACGAATACTTTTGCAGTATTTCAAGCCTGAAAACAGACAAGCCGTTTACGATATTCTGATAAAAAATAACCGTAAAGACCTTATCGGAACTTCACCCGAATGCCTTGTAAATTATCCCGAATCAGGAGCTTTTCGCCAAAAAACCGAAAGAAAAAATTCAGCTTCGTCAAAGGCTTTTGCCGTCGGGAAAAAATCCGGCAAAAAGGTCAATAAAGATAAAAACAAGCGATAAACAATAAATGAAAAAGTTTTTGAAATATTTTTCAGTATTCGATGCGGTAATTATCGTGGTTGCAATATCGGCGATTACTGCGTCGTATCTGATTTTTGAAAAAAACGGATATTTGAAATTGTTTGTGTCGTTAATCGGCGTAATTTCAGTGCTATTCACCGCAAAAGGCAACCCGATAGGTCAGGCGTTGACGGTAGCTTTCAGCATTTTATACGGCATACTTTCATATCGTTCAAGATACTACGGAGAAATGATAACGTATCTTACAATGTCGATGCCTATGGCGATTATCGCACTTATTTCCTGGATAAAGAACCCTTATAAGAACGACAAAATGCAGGTTAAAGTCAATGCGATAACTTCAAAGGAAATAGCGGTTATGCTCGTTTTGACGACGGCGGTCACCGTTGCGTTCTATTTCATATTAAAAGCGTTGAATACGGCAAATCTCATCGTCAGCACCGTTTCTGTCGCAACGAGCTTTACGGCGGGATTTTTAGTTTTCAGGCGCAGTCCGTATTACGCTCTTTGCTATGCTTTAAACGACGTCGTTCTTATGATTTTGTGGTTGCTTATGGCAATAGGCGACTCGTCGTTCGTGCCTGTAGTCGTTTGTTTTTGCATATTCCTTGCGTTTGATATTTACGGGCTTATCAACTGGCTGAAATTGCAAAAATTACAGAAAGAAAATAAATAACGTATCCGTGGTAAATTACGGATAGTATCAGGAGCGTGACTTTGAAATATATTGTTCATAGGGGAATAAAGCTCCCGTTAGTTGGAGTGGGAACTTACAGAATGGGCGAGGATAACAGCCTAAAAAATAAAGAGGTTGACGCTATTTGTTATGCGGTATCTCGCTATGAAATGACTCTTATCGATACTGCTGAAATGTATGCAGTGGGAGAAAGCGAAAAAGTCGTCGCCCAGGCAATAAAGGGTTATGATAGAAAAAAGCTTTTCATTGTAGATAAAATATTGCCTGAAAATGCCGAAAAAAATCTATACGAAAGCTGTTGCAGGCAATCTTTGAAAAGGCTTGAAACAGATTATATCGACCTGTATCTTCTGCATTGGCGATCAAACGTCGATCTTCAGAAGATGGTTGACGAAATGGAAAAACTGAAAAGCGCAGGGCTTATCAAAGAGTGGGGAGTTTCGAACTTCGATTGCGACGATATGGCTGAACTTCTGAGTTGCAAAAACGGAAAAAACTGTTTTGCAAATCAAGTTATGTTCAACGTTTGCAACAGGGGAATAGAATACGACCTTATCCCGTTTTGCAAAAAATCCGACGTGCTTATTATAGCTTATGCGCCGATCGGTCACAAGGATAGCGAAAGACTGTTGGTATCTGAAAACGAGGCTATAAAACGGTTATCGCAATGCGAAGATAAAACGCCCGAATCCCTGATGCTGTCTTTTACTATTATAAACGATAACGTAATCAGTATATTCAAGTCAACAGAGCGAAATCATATCGATAACGATATGAAAAACGTTTTCGAACCACTAAAACAAGAAACGCTCGATACGATAAACTCTGTTTTTCCACCGCCGAATAAAAAAATCCCGTTGGAAAAGCGTTAAACGATAATAAAGAAAGATAGCAAATATAAAAAACCTGCGTATAAGTCGATTATCGCAGGTTTTTTTGTAGTTTAGACGTGGAATTATTCTACGGGTATCTGAATTTCCGTCAGCCAGTCCTGTGGGTTTTCTTTATTCCAGATTCCGTCGATATACCTTTCTCTCGGAAAGTCCTTAATCTTCAAGCCGTTATCTTCGATATATTTCATAATAAAGCCGTAAGCCAAGCCTAAGGTTTCGTAACTGCCTTTATGATAAATGCAAACGGCTTTTACGGCTTCGAGCTTTTTGAATTTAATAGTGTCGTTGGGTATTCCTTCTTTAGTTACCGCCTGAGAATATCTGTATTTGATATTTTCTTCCTTAAATTCGCCGTCAAGATATTCCGAAAAACAATAATCGGGTTTAACGCATTTAATATCCGGGTTGGTTTTTAAACACTCGTTTGCGCTCGCCAGGATAAAATCGCTGATCATCGAATAGTTTTTCAGAACGCCTTCCTTATAATATACCGTGCATTCGGGCAATTCTTTTACAACAACTTCATAGTTCATCTTACTGTCTCCTAAAAGATAATTTATTTTAGAGAGCTTGGTATTGCATTCGGATAGCTCGGCTTTAAGCTGTTGTTTTTTTCTTTCCAAAGATAAACCGAAATCATTTCCGGACATAATTTCCTTTATCTCTGAAATGGAAAAACCCGTTTGTCTCAAAGATACTATGCGAGCAAGCTTTATCAAGTCGTTACTGCCGTAATATCTGTAACCGTTATCATCGATAAAAGAAGGGGTGAGAATTCCCTGTTTATCGTAGTATCTTAAAGTTTTAACGGTAATTTTTGCAAGCTTTGAAAATTCGCCTATCTTATACATATCCGCACCTCTATGAAAGCATTTTATTCTATACCCTAAGGGGAGAGTCAAGCGTTTTTTTCTGTTTTTTTATTTTTTTTAATTTTTAATTTTATATGCCGTTGTGTTATATAAATGTAAGCGTTTTCTTTGATAAAGCAAAAATTTTGCTTAATAACCGCCGTTTATTGCCTGTTTTTCACAAAAAACGGTTATAGCCGTCTCGTAAAACGTTATCAGAGAACAGCCAAGCAACAAACCGCCGAGTATATCCGTAAACCAATGCACGCCCGAAACCATTCGTCCCGCAACGGTTACGGCGATGATTGCAACGGATATGGTAATTGCGGTAATTTTTAAAATTTTGTTTTTTATGCGTTTGTTAAACTGACTGATTGCCGTGCCCATAATGCTAAGAACTATCATAGTGTGTGAAGACGGGAATGAAGCCTCGGGCTTTTTGCCGAGCAGTATGGGGCGGTAATTGATTTTGAATATCTCGAAAAAGACGTATGCCGCAACGACTGCAACGTAAAACGCAAAGAGAATATAAAGGTCGGAATCGACTTTTTTGAAGCTTTTGCGTTTAATTATCTCGCATATTCCCAAAACGGCAAACCCGAGAGCCGTAAAAATCGCAACAACGCCCAGTCGGTCGGTAAAATCTCGCCAGAATAGGTGAACGCCGAAGAAATCTCTTAGCTTGCCGTTAAGTGTAGCCAGACCTATTTTCGTGGATTCAGGACCTATAGTCTGAACGTCTAATGTCCTTAACGCCACTATAAGCAGTAAGAAGCAAACGAATAAAACAAGCGCGGATATAAGTTGGATTTTAATTTTTCGATTCGTCATATTGTAACCTCCGTCTGACTTTTTTGGAAAACCCTAAAAAAGTATAGTCCGCAAATAAGAGCTTTAATATAAACTATGCTCAACTTTTTGCGGGCTATTCGGAAATTATTGTTTTACGGCGTATGTTTTATGCAAATCGCAACGATAATCGGATTTTGCTACTTTCATACCTTTGTAAGACGTACGTCTGTATTATAGCAGAGCGTTGCGCCTTAGTCAAGATTGCACTTTGTTCTGGCTTCGGCGTTTTCGTGCGCTCAAAGGCAAATAAATTTACCCGTTAGATTTATTTTAAACCGGATTGAAAATTTTTTCAAAAAATTTTTTATTCGGTACTTGACATATTTTTTAGAATGAGTATAATATTATTAGAATAATTCTAATTTTTAAAAAAGATAAAAAGATGACGAAGTACGAAAAAGCAATTTATGACGTTGTGACGGCGAGTCGGGAACACCTCACCGCAGGCGAGATATATAAGCGAATCAAAGGCGTTTTGCCGAAGGTCGTTCAGGCGACGGTTTATAACAATCTGAACAAGTTGACGGAATCGGGATTTATTCGCAGAATATCCGTCGAGGGAATGCCCGATAGATACGACGCAGTTCATAAGCACGACCATCTGGTTTGCAGTAAGTGCGGAAAGATTACCGACGTATCCTTCGACGATATTACTTTACCGTTGCAAAAACAGCTCGGACAGGGTTTTTTGTTTTACGATTTGAAAGTTTATTACGTTTGTCCTGAGTGTAGGGCGAAAGCTAAAAGCAACGAAATATAATGATTTATAAGGTTGAATACAGGCTTAAATACCTGTAAATATATAATTAAGGAGAATTTTTTATGAGAAGTATCACAAAATTAGATTTGCAATATGCGCACAGATTTTACGGTTTTAAAGGCGAAGCGCAGTATCTTCACGGACATACGGGCGTTCTGACTATCGAAGTTGAAGACACTATCGAGCAGGGCGTAAATATGGTATTCCCGTGTAACGAAATTCAAAAGACCGCATGGTCGGTTCTGAAAAATTTTGACCACGCTTTGATTTTGCGTGAGGACGATCCGCTTCTTCCTGCAATTTTGGACGTTTACGAAAAACAAGGTATTAAAAACGGCGCGCCTTCGAACAAGATGAAAGGTCCTGCGTTCAAAACGGAGCTTGCAACCGCATATCCCGATTGCCGTCTTGTAGTTACCAAGGAAACTATGACCGTTGAAGGTATGATAAAAATCGTTTACGACTTGCTTAAAGATAAGCTCAATATTGCAAAGATTACCTTCACCAGCGGTGTAAACGAAGCTTCCTGCGAATTTGAAACCAAGAATAAGATCGACCGTTGTCCTTTGTGCGGTATCGCTCTCAACGCTGACGGCGTATGCCTTAAATGCGGTTACAGAAAAGGTTAATTAAGTTTATTTAATTTAACGTTGCGTAAGTCAGGTTTTTAAGTCAACGCAACGACGATGAATTAAAAATACGAAATTATAAAATCCGACGTTTTTACGTCGGATTTTCGTTTATAAAAGCTTTTGAGTTTTTACGACGTATAGCGAAAAATTGTTATCCGTCAATACTCGGCTTAAAAAGAGAATTTACCGTTTTTAACGGAAAAGCCGTCAATTTTCAAAATAAATTGCGTTTACAATAGTTTCTGCAAGGGAGTCAATCGATTCGGCGCAATCGTTATCGAGCCAGGCTAACGATACGTTGAATAACAATCCTGCGTAAATATACGGCTGATATTTTCCAAACGGCAGAGAATCGTTTTCGAACTTATCGACGAAAGACTTGTTAAGATAATCGAGATACAGGTATTCCAGACGAGCTTTTCTTAACAATTTGAAAGGTTCTTTTTGTTGCTTGAACAGTTTAAGAACGCCGGTGACGATATCGACGTGATCTGCCTTGCATCTCGGGTAATAACGCTGTTCGAATATAAAGCTTTTCGTGTTGTGCTCGAAATAGTAAACGATAATATCTTCCTTTCGCTTAAAGTATCGGTAAAAAGTCGCTCTGCCGACTCCCGCTTTGTTGGTAATGTCTGTAACGCTGATTTTTTCGTATTCGTATTCGTTCATCAGCTTAAATAGCGCCTGAATAATGTAAAAGCGCGTATATTCTTCGGGCGAGTATTCTTCGGGTGAGTAGCTCATGATACAAAAACCTCCTTTTTGTCTGATTTGCGCTAACACTTTTGCGCGTTGTGTTTTTTCGGGGTTGTAAGCGGTTGATTTCTTGCGTTTTTTATTATATGATACACTTGTCTCACGGATAAGTCAACCGAAATGCGCATAAGGTGTCTTTCGTCGGGATAAAAAAATTTATGAGAGGTAACAAATGCAGGAAAAAGATTTTGTGTCATACGAGTACACTACGAAAGCCGTAAAAGCTAAGGATCAGACGAGAGCTATGGATATGTACGAGTCGTTTGGATGGGAGGTGACTGCTACCACGCCCACTTCGATAGACGGCGTAACTTTGTCGTTAAAAAGAGACAGAAAGTTGAAACATAAGCAGGAACTGAACAAATTGGAAAGACAAGCAGAGGAACTGTTTGAAATCATTAACCGTCAGAACGGCGCAAAAACGTTGGGAGCGACCATTTTTGCATTCACGTTCGGGGCTATCGCCGCATTGATTTTCGGCGGCGGATTATGTTTGACTATGTTGATTACAAACAATATCCCTGCGCTTATCGGCGGTATATTGCTCGGAGTCGTAGGCATAATTTTGTGCGTAGTAAATTATCCTATCTATAAAAAGCTTTCGGCTAAAAAAACCAAACAGCTTTTACCCGTTATCGACGATAACGAAGAAAAACTTGCAAATTTGCTTGAAAAAGGTAACGAGCTGTTAAAAACCGATCTTGTTTAATAAGCTTAAATTCAATTACGCAAGCTATGAAAAAAGGAAGGCGACGCCTTCCTTTTTTATATGAACAGTTTTACTATTTCTTTGAGCCATACGAAAACGGCAGGCACGTTTTGGTCTAATAATTTTATAATTTCCTGTCGGTTATCGGCGGTTATAGCCGAAGCCTGATAAAGCGTTCCGACAGCTTGGCTCTTTCCTATGGCGATAGTAGCTCTCGCATTATCTCCGATAGCTAAGAAATTGCCGATTGAGAGCGCTCCAACTGAAAATTGACCGACCGCAAGAGCCCCGACGGCTAAAAGTCCGAGACAAATCGCACCGAAAGAGATAACGCCTACGGAAATTGCGCCTGCGGCGATAATCCCGAGCGCAAAGGCTCCGAGAGCAAATAAACCCGATGCGAAGCAACCTAAAGAAAGAACTCCGAAAGAGAATACGCCGAGCGATATTATTCCTTTAGCGCATAACCCGACGGCAAAAACTCCCTTAGCGGTTCTGCCAAGCCCGATATTGATATGCCACAACGGTAATCCGTTTAAAGTCTTTTTGCTTTTTCTTTCAAAATAGAATGATTTGAGATTGAATGAATTTTGAACGACGGTCTTTTCAGTCGTTTGTGTGTTTTGGTCTAACAAATAATCCATCGAACAGTTATATAATTTGCCGAGTTTTAATAACTTATCCGTTTCGGGATATGCAATATCGGATTCCCATTTGCTGACAGACTGACGTGAAACGCCGAGAACGTAGGCAAGCTGTTCTTGCGTGTAGTTATTTTCTTTGCGTAATTTTGTTAGTTTTTCGCCAAGCGTCATAATAATCTTCTCCTTTTTGTTTTATGACTATATCATAACATATCGGAATAAAAAACACGACCAACTTCAGATTTCTTTATGTAAACTTGCGGTTGCGTTTTTGATATAATAGCAAAAAAACGCCGATTTTTCAAGTTGTTTTATGAATAAGTAAAGAATTCGCATAAAAAATAGTCTGTTTAACTACAGTGAATTGTCAAACTAAGTGCAACACTCAGTTAAGAAAAAGTTAAATAAATCAA
>JBJEVF010000048.1:0-39801 GCA_051884215.1 Christensenellaceae bacterium
GGTTTGTTACACTAACTTTTTAAATTCTGTCTCATATGTTTGACAAACCTACAATTTTATTCTGCCTTTATTATATTTTTTCAGCATAATAAATTCGGCACGCTTAGAACCGTAATTTATCCCGAGAACCCCTATTCTCACCCTGTCGCCGAGTCGATAACAGTTTTTTGAGCTTTTTAATTCCATTCTGCTTTCAATATATTCGTAATTGCCCTTGGGAAGATACTCTAACCTGACGATACCCTCAACTGTGTTTTCAAGCTCTACGAACACCCCGAAGCTCGTAACTCCCGAAATTGTTCCGTCAAACTCCATACCGACGTAATCTTTCATATAGTGAGCCTTGTAAAGCGAATCTATATCTCTTTCGGCTTCCATAGATTTCTTTTCGCAAACAGAACAATTAAGCGCGGATTTTTCACAAAAGTCCCTGTATAAGTCGATTATCCCCTTGTTTTCGCCATCAATCAAGCTCTTTAAAACACGGTGGACCACAAGGTCGGAATATCTTCTTATAGGCGAAGTAAAATGCAGATAATTATTGACGGCAAGCCCGAAATGCCCTGAATCGCAGGCAGAATAACGGGCTTTTTGCATACACCTTAACATAACTTTATTGACTACGTGGTATAAAGGGTTATCCTGCAACTTGTTCAATACCGACTGAAAGTCGGCAGGCGTATTATCTTTTACGCAAAAATTAAGTCCTAAATCCGACAAAAACTCATTGAATACATTGAATTTTTCTTCCGAAGGCTTTTCGTGAACACGATACACCGCAGGAGCTTTCTTTTTGGTCAGATATTCTCCGACTTTAAGATTGGCAAAAATCATAAACTGCTCGATAAGTTGTGTGGCTCGATTGCTTTTATGCTCGGTAACGGTTATTTTTCCGTTGTCGTAAAATACGTCGCTTTCCTTGACGGATAAGTTGATTTCTCCGTTTTCTATGCGTCGCTGAGCCAAAATATTCATTAGCTCGTTCATTCTTTTAATCGTCGGAACAATTTCGCCATATTTTAAACAAGTCTGTTCATCGCCGTCGATTATTTGCTGAACTAAGGTATAAGTCAGCCTATAAGACGATTTAATGATACTTTTATAAAAATTCACCTTTACGGTTTCACCGGATTTATCAATTTCTGCTATAACGGATAAGGTCAATCTTTCAACGTTTTCGTTGAGCGAACAGATTCCGTTTGATAACTCGAACGGCAGCATCGGTATTACCTTATCGGGAAGATACACGCTGTTACCCCTTAAAAACGCCTGTTTATCGAGTGCGGTGCGAGGCTTGACGTAATGCGATACGTCCGCAATATGAACGCCTAAAATATAATTTCCGTTTTCGGCTGTTTTTAAAGAAACTGCGTCGTCAAAATCTCTGGAATTTTCTCCGTCGATGGTAAAAACAAGCTCGTTTGTCAGGTCCAAGCGTCCCGTAAAGTCGTTCTTAGCGACTTCGATCGGGCAACTTGCGGCTTCGGCAAGCGTGTTCTGCCAAAATTCGGTATCTATGCCTTTATTCAATAAAATGCTTTCTTCTTCGGCAAAAAGGTCGTCGGCTTTGCCTAAAACCTTTATAATTCTGCCTTCGGGATTGTCTTTTTTAGGAAAAGCCGTTATTTCAACGTAAACTTTTGAGAACTCGTCGATATCTTTGGGCGGATTTTTTATCCTTATATCGTAAATAAATCCTTTATCGTCCGGACAAACGAAGCTGCCGTACTTATCCTTGAAAAACACGCCCGTAAGGTTTTTCGTCCCCCTTTTTAAAACGCTTACCACTTCGACCTCGTCGCCCGAAAAATCCGGACTTATCTTTTTTACCGTGACGGTGTCGCCGTTGTAAGCGTCAGCCATAGCTCTTTTCGGAATAAAAAAATCCTTCTCGCAGCCTTCTACACGCAAAAATCCGTAACCTTTTTGAGTAACGCTGACAACGCCCGTTAAAAGCTCGTTGCTTTTTGGCGTTTTTACAGTGTGTTTTGCTGACTTGCCGCGCTTTTTTACGCTTTGCAACGCATCAGCCTTTTTAGTTGTTTTTTTACCTTTTTTTACGATTTTCATAATATGAAAAAAATAACGGCAACTACAAAAGTTGCCGTTAAAATTCAATAAAGTAAATGACTAACCGACTATTTTTCCGCTGAATTTCAGCAAGAGCGCAAAAACAACCATAATTACGACCAGAACCGCAAGGCAGATTACCGTCAGTTTTCTAAGACCGCTTTCCAAGGTTTTCGATTTGTTTTTGCTGTAAAAGGTATCGGTTGCGCCGCCAAGCGCGCTGATTCCGTTTGAATTACTTGGTTGAATTAGTACAACTATTGTAATGATAAGTGCGCAAATTACCGCAAGTATAACCAATGCGACCATTATGGCACGAAATACTTCAAAATCCATAGCTAAAAAATTAAACAACATCTCATAATCTCCGAAATTGTTTTATTATGCTTAAAGATTATAACACAGTCGAAAAAATTTTACAACCGTTTTTAAGCAGTTTTTTATAACTGCGGTTATTATCTGTGTAAAATTAAACTTTTTCCCGTCATTTCCACAGGCTGCTCTTCGTTTAAAATTTCAAGAAGCGTCGGCGCAATATCGGCAAGCACTCCGTTTTTGCGCAATTCAACGCCCTTTAACTTATCGCTGACGAGTATGAAAGGTACGGGATTCGTCGTGTGAGCGGTGAAAGCAGAGCCGTTATCCGCAATCATCATATCGGCGTTTCCGTGGTCTGCGGTGATAGCGAGAGTTCCGCCGACGCTAAGTACTTTTTCAACGATTCTGCCGACTCCGTTCTCGACGGTATTGACCGCTTTCACGGCGGCTTCAAGCACGCCGGTATGACCTACCATATCGCAGTTTGCATAGTTTAAAATTATAACGTCAAACTTGCCGCTATCGATTTCTTCAAGCACTTTTTCGGTGACTAAGGGCGCGCTCATTTCCGGTTGTAAATCGTAAGTCGCAACCTTAGGAGAATTTATCAAATCCCTGAACTCGTTTTCTTCGGGCTTTTCGACGCCGCCGTTGAAAAAGAACGTAACGTGTGCGTATTTTTCCGTTTCGGCTATTCTTAATTGAGTATATCCCTTTTTTGATAAAAATTTACCAAAAGTATTATCCAGACTTTGAGGCTTGAACGCAATATCGACGTTTTCATATTCGTTGAAACTTGCGTCATACTGAGTAAAGCAGACGTATTTTGGCGACAAATAACCGCTTTTTCTTTCAAAACCGCTGAAATCGGGTTGAATGAACGCCCTTGTGATTTCCCTTGCTCTGTCAGGTCTGAAGTTGAAGAAGATTATTGCGTCGTCCTTTTCGACCAAGCCTTTTTTGCCGTTGCGTTCAACGCTTGCAGGTACTATAAATTCGTCGGTCACGTTTTCTTTATAACTGTTTTCGACGTCGCAAATAGCGTCGCTTACGACTTTTTCTCCGCCTACGGTCATTGCTTCGTAAGCCTTCTGAACTCTGTCCCAACGGTTATCTCTGTCCATAGCGTAGTATCTGCCTGCAACGGTTGCAATTGCGCCGACGCCGATTTCGTCTATTTTCTGTTGCAACTCTTTCAAAAAGCCGAGACCGCTTGTAGGAGATACGTCTCTACCGTCCATAAAGCAATGGACGAACACGTCTTTCTGACCTAAGTCCTTGCACAGCTTTAAAAGCGCGTAAAGATGCGAATTGTGGCTATGCACACCGCCGTTCGATAACAAACCTGCGAGGTGAACCTTTTTACCGTTCGCCTTTGCGTATAAAACAGCGTTCGTCAACGCAGGATTGGTATAAAAATCTCCGTCCTGAATAGATTTCGTTATCCTCGTCAGCTCCTGATAAACGATTCTGCCTGCCCCCATATTCAGGTGACCGACTTCGCTGTTACCCATCTGACCGTCGGGAAGCCCTACGCTCATTCCGCTCGCACCGAGAAAAGTGGAAGGATATTTTTTCATAAGTGCCTCTATAGTACCGTTATTGGCAATTTTTATGGCGTTTCCATCACTGCTTGTCCTTATTCCGTAACCATCCATAATTATAAGACAAACAGGGCGTGTTGCTAAGTTTTTCATAATTTTTCCTCACTAAAATGCTCCGAATTATCGGAGCATAAAATTTATTTTGTAGAATGTACGATTTCGGCAAAGCTTTCCGCTTTTAACGAAGCCCCGCCGATAAGTCCGCCGTCGATCTCGTTCATAGCAAAAATCTCTGCGGCATTGGTCGGCAATACGCTGCCTCCGTAAAGTATCCTTATTTCGTCGGCAAGCTTGTCGCCGTGAAGCTTTCTTAACGTCTTTCTGATAAAGGCTATATTTTCGTTGGCTTCACGACTCGTCGGAGTCTGTCCCGTGCCGATAGCCCATATAGGCTCGTAAGCAACGATGGTGTTTTCAAAATTCCTTATACCGTATAAGCTTTCGAAAAGCTGTTGCTCCAATACGTCGTTAGTCTTGCCGGCGTGTCGCTGCGACAGCGTTTCACCCACGCAAACTATAGGCTTTAATCCGCGATTCAACGCCGTCTGAGTCCTCAGATTGACAGTACGGTTGGTTTCGCCGTAATAACATCTTCTTTCGCTGTGCCCGATGATAACGTATTCTACGCCGAATTCCAAAAGCATATCGGCGGATATTTCACCCGTAAAAGCGCCGCTTGCTTCTGCATGCACGTTCTGAGCGCCGAGCTTTATGTTAGAACCTGCAATCGCCTGACTGACGTGATAAATATCCGTCGCAGGAACGCAAACCACAACCTCGCACTCGGCGTCCTTGACGAGAGGTTTAATCTCCTCAATAAGCTCTACGGCTTCACGGGCGGTTTTATTCATTTTCCAGTTTCCTGCAACTACAGGTACTCTCATAAAAGATACTCCTTAGTTTGTGTAATTTTTGCTTTTTATTTCAAGTGGTCGTCACTTTTGATTCAGACACTCGATTCCCGGAAGCTTCTTGCCTTCGAAAAGTTCGAGCGAAGCGCCGCCGCCGGTAGAAACGTGCGACATCTTATCTGCATAGTTGAGCTGAGCAACCGCAGCAGCGCTGTCGCCGCCGCCTACGATGGTCGTTGCGTCGCTGTCTGCAAGAGCTTTCGCAACGGCTTTGGTACCTTCAGCCAACACCGGGTTTTCAAAAACGCCCATAGGTCCGTTCCAGATAACCGTCTTTGCGTTTATAACCTCGTTTCTGTATATTTCCTGAGTCTTTTTGCCGATATCGAGTCCCATTTCATCGGCAGGAATGCCGTCGATAGCAACGGTTGAAACTTCGATTTCTGCGTCGATAGGATCGGGGAACGACTTTGTGATTACGGCGTCGACGGGCAATAACAGCTTCTTGCCGAGCTTTTCTGCTTTTTCCATCATTTCCTTGCAGTAATCTATTTTTTCGTCGTCAACCAGAGATTTTCCGACTTCATAACCCTTTGCTTTAAGGAAAGTGTACGCCATACCGCCGCCGATAATGAGCGTATCGCATTTTTCCAAAAGATTGGAAATAACGTTGAGCTTATCGGCAACCTTTGCGCCGCCCAAAATAGCGGTGAACGGACGGACGGGATTTTCAAGCGCGTCAGCCATAACCGACAATTCCTTTTCGATAAGGAAACCGCAAACGGCGTCCTTTACGAAACCGTATTCGACTATTGCCGCAGTCGATGCGTGCGAACGGTGAGCCGTACCGAAAGCGTCGTTTACAAAGACGTCGCAAAAACTTGCAAGCTCTTTGCAGAATGCCTCGTCTCTCTTTTCTTCGCCGGCGTTAAAGCGGGTGTTTTCCAAAAGTACGATTTCTCCGAAATTCATTTCGGAAACTTTCTTTTTTGCGTCCTCGCCTACGGTATCGGTTGCAAATGCGACTTTAGTTTCAGGAAGCAATTCCTGCAATCTTTTAGCAACGGGTAAAAGCGTAAACTTTTTAATATCGCCCTTTGCCTTTTCGATAAGCTCGGCAGTCGCTTTTTCCTGCTCGTCGCAGGGCAATGCTTCTACTTTGGCTTTTTCCTTTTTATTCAGCTTGATTTTTTCGTCAAGCACGTTGTGCGGTTTACCGAGATGAGAGCATAAAATAACCTTTGCGCCCTTATCGAGCAGGTACTTAATCGTCGGCAACGCACCTTTTATACGGTTTTCGTCGGTGATTACTCCGTTCTGTATCGGAACGTTAAAATCGACTCTTACAAGACAACGTTTGTTCGAAACGTCAATATCCCTGATAGTTTTTTTGTTCATATAAATCTCCGTTAAAAAATTATTATTTTCTTTTATATAATAATACGATTAGAAGATTTTGTCAATACATAAAAAAATTTAATTGGAAGATTTTGTCGGTAAACAGCAATATTACGTCGTTAAATTTTCAGCTTTTTGCGTCGTTTGCTTTCAATTCGGCTTTTTTGGAGCTATTAATCGGCTTGTATCCGCTCATCAAGCGACTTAACCGCGCGCTGAGCTTTACCAACGGATTTAAAAAAATCAAGGCTACAACGCCGAGCGACAGGTTGAAAAACGAGTGAAAATCCGCAATAGCCTTAGCGCTGCCGAAACCGTTGAAGACTCTCTTTATAAAATCCGGAAAAATCGAAATTACGGTATAAAAAACGGCTACGCCGAGAATGTTGAATACGAGATTGAAATACGCAACTACCTGGCTTGAGCCGCTCCTTTTGTGCGAAGCGATTATAACGGGAATGCAAGTGCCTATGTTTGCTCCCATAATCAAAAATACCGCGTCTGAAAAGTCGAGCAGATTTTCGCCGGCAAATATAACGAGAATACTCGTAACCACCGAAGATGATTGACACAACGCCGTTACAAAAAAACCGTTTAACAATAATATAGGCCGACTTTTCACCGTGAACAGACACTGAATCAGATAGTAGTTTTTCAGATTTTCCGCAAGACTGCACATAAATTCTATACCGATGAAAATAAGCCCGAAGCCCAACAGAAATCCGCTGAAATTTTTCACCTTTGCATTCCCGGAATTGTTCAGCAAAAAGCCTATGAACGCAAAAACGGCGCCGAAAGCCGTCACGTTAAAGCTTGCAACGTACTTCAACGAAACTACCTGCGCGGTCATCGTCGTGCCGAAATTGGTACCGATAACCAGAGCGCAACAGCAAAGCAAGCTTATAACGCCCCTTTCGACAAAACTGAGCGAAAGCACGTTTACGGCAACCGAGCTTTGAGCAACAGCCGAAAAAACGCCGCCCGTCATCGTTGCGAGCAGTCTGTTTTTAGTGCTTTTGGCTATAAAAACGCTTGCCTTGCTTTCGGCAAGACTGTCTGCGCTATCGGAAATAAAATTCAGTCCCAGCAAAAAAACGGCTATTCCGCCAAGAAGCATCATTAAATCTACAAACAGCATAATTCACCACTGCTTCTATCTTATTCCGCTTGCTCCGCTATTATGCTACTAAAACAAAATATACCGTTTACCGTCTTATAGACGCACGTTTTTTAAAATCGTATTATCAGTCAAGCATTTTAAAACGCTTTATATCTTTCAGATCGGCATATACGCTTATGTTGAATTTATCTCTTTCGCTGACTATTTCGACCTTTACGTTACCGCAAACGACAAAGTATTGTTCGAGCAGTTTTGTAATATCGCTCTTTATAAGAGCTTCGGCGTTAAGGCTTATGCCTATTCTGTCGTTATCTATCATACGCTTAGCTCTTTTCTTCATTAAACAACTCATTTTTCACCTACAGAGATTAAACGTTTAGCAAATTCCTTAAACGCCTTATAGCTCAGACTGTTTCTGTTTAAGACGTAGTTGTTGCAAAGCAGTACGTTATCGTCTTCTGGAATGCCGGCTATAACGTTTAATTTAAGCACGCCTTCGATATCCTTAGGGCTAAGCTGTTTTTTTCTTTTTATCAAATCAACCCTGACTCTGTTCACTACGCATCTCATATCCTTTATTTTATAACCGTCGATAAGAGATAACACTCTGTCGCCGTCCCTTATGCTTTGTAACGACGGATTCACAACCAAAATAACGCTGTCTGCGGCGGAAACGGCTCTCCTGAAACCGAAATCTATTCCCGCAGGACAATCTATCAGAACGTAATCGAAATTTGATTTTAAGCCTTCTATAAGCAGTTTGACGTTCTGACCGCCTATCTCGCTTTTAAATGCGCTTGAAGAAGCTATCATATACAAATTCTTATCGCATTCTACGAGAGCCTGTTTTACACGACACCTGCCTTCGATGACGTCGCTTGCGGTATAAACGATTTTTTCTTCAACGCCGAATGCGACGTCGAGATTGCTTAATCCGAAATCGAGGTCGAGCGCAACGACTCGCTTATTTAATTGCGCAAGGCTATAAGCCAAGTGAGTCACTATCGTTGTTTTTCCCACTCCGCCTTTGCCCGAAGTTACGACTATAGCTTTTGACATAATTATATATTAACAGCTAACGTTTCAAATTTTTTAAGTGTTTTTGCACAATATCAACCTGTTTTGTCGAAAACGGTTATAATATATTTTTCTCTTTCAATTTATATATAATATAAAAAATAACCATCTATAAGACGGTTATCAGTTGAAAATATTCCAGCGGTTATTCGTTGATAACTTCTATCTGACAAGATTTAAGAGCGTTTAGTGCAGTCAAATGACTCTCTGAGGTAACGCCTGCGCAGCAAGACGCGTCGACGATAATCGGAATCTCTGTAAAATATGCTTTGGCAAGCATTGCGCAGGAAATGACGCAAATATCGGTGCATAGTCCCATAAACGTTATGCTTTCGAGTTCCTTTATACCTTTTAAGACTTCAATCATCTCCTTTGAACCGAAAGTGTTTTTTTCTATAGGCACAGTTTTTCTGAGTTTATCAAGCTCACTTTCAATCCGCCAGCCGAAAGTTCCTTTTATGCAGTGCGCAACCGGTAATTTTTTGCCTTCTTGCGTTTGCAGATAGTTTTCAAAGTGAGTATCTTGAGTAAATAAAACCAACCCGTCAAAATTTTTGACGGAGTTTATAACGTTTGGCACAATCTTTTGCGCTTCACTACTACCCAATGCGCCGTCTATAAAATCATTCTGCATATCGACTACTACTAAAACCTTCATTTTTTTATCCCTATATTTTTCTTTGAAAATATTATAATATTGCAACAAAATTTTGTCAACGGCTCAGCCTGCAAATTATCTTCTGCCTCAATTATTATAAGTTATCAGAATAATGGCATTACGTCCTTTTAATTTTTTATTATATAAATCTATTTCCCTGCCTATAAGGCGGTTATCGCATAAAAATACTGCGTGCCATAGTAACACGCAGTAAATTTCAATTTATTAAACCAACTCAATGATTGCTTTTTCGGAAGCGTCGCCCCTTCTCTCGCCGAGAAGATAAATTCTCGTGTAGCCGCCGCCCTGACCGAGCTCTTTTGCCCTGTCAGCGTATTTGGGAGCGAGTTCGTTAAAGAGCTTTTCGATAACCGGGTGATTTACGCCCTTGACTCTCATCTTATATTCAGACTTGGTTTCGTTAGGCATTTTAACGTCGGGAATATCATGAACGCTTGCCATGATTTTACGCCTTGCAGCCAATTTTTTAACGCCGTCTTTAATAATTTTAGCTTTGGTTTCTTTACCCTTTTCATCTTTCTTTGTAACGACTACTTCTACCGTATCTTCATAGTTGTTTACAGCGAGAGTGATAAGTTTTTCAACGTAAGGGCGAAGTTCCTTTGCTTTTGCCTGAGTAGTTTCGATTCTTCCGTACCACAACAACTGAGCTGCCTGATTTTTGATGACAGACATTCTGTGAGCTGTCTTCATACCTAATTTTCTTGGCATTTTTTAGTCCTCCTGTTCCTTGAGCGATAAGCCGTAACTTGCAAGTTTCAAAATAACTTCGTCAAGTGATTTCTTACCAAGGTTACGAACCTTAAGCATATCGTCTTCGGTCTTTTTTGTAATATCTTCTACTGTGTGTATGTTTGCGCGCTTTAAGCAGTTATAAGAGCGAACCGACAAATCCATATCTTCGATGCTCATTTCCAAAATTCTCGGCAACGGATCCGTAGGCTGTTGAACCAAAATGCCCAAGTTACCCATAGATTCGCTTAATCCTACTATTATGTGAATGTGCTCTTCGAGAATCTTTGCCGCAAGACTGATAATTTCTCTGCCTGAAAATGCGCCGTTAGTCCAGACCTCCAACGTGAGTTTGTCGTAGTTGGTATCCTGTCCTACACGCTTAGGTTCAACCGAATAGCTGACCTTTTTAACGGGAGCATATTTCGAATCGATCGGAATGTAATCGATTTCGTCCGTCTTATTGTTTTCTGCGCCCTTATAGCCCCTTCCGCGGCCAACGGTTATCTGCATATCGAGAACACCGCCCTGATCTACGGTACAAATGTAGGCTTCGGGATTGAGAACTTCTACGTCGCCTGGAAGCTCTATATCGCCGGCAGTTACTATCGCGGGACCTTCTTTATATAATTGAAGATTAACTTTGAACGCACTATCCGTTGAAACCGTTTTAAAAGCAATCTCTTTTACGTTAAGGACTATTTCCGTAACGTCTTCTTTGATTCCTTTTATGGTTGAGAATTCATGTCTTACACCGTATTGCGGAGCAAACTTGATTCCTTGTGCAGCAGCGCCAGGTAAAGATGATAAAAGAGTTCTTCTGAAGCAGTTGCCTATGGTCAGTCCGAAACCTTTTTCCAACGGTTCAAGCGTAACCTTTGCGTAGCTTCTCGATTCATTCTCCTCAACTTCAATTTTTGGCATTTCTATTTCCATCATAGAAAAACTACCTCCTAATGCAGTTTATTACTTAGAATACAACTCGACTATCATATGTTCTGCGATCTGTGAATCGATATCTTCACGCGTCGGCAAAGCAATAATCTTTCCTGTAAGTGTTTCTGTATCGAAATCAAGCCATTTCGGCATATTTCCGCTTTTTTCCAATCCCTTTAAAGCTGTAAAATATTTATTGTCTTTTTTGCTTTCTTTTACTGCGATAACGTCGCCCAACTTAATGCTGTATGAAGCGATGTTTACCTTTCTTCCGTTTACGGTGAAATGTCCGTGAGTTACCAACTGACGAGCCTGCGAACGTGAATTTGCCAAGCCGAGACGGTAAACTACGTTATCAAGTCTTCTTTCGAGAAGCGATAACATATTTTCACCGGTTATGCCTTTCATTCTGTCGGCTTTTTCGTAGTAATCTCTGAACTGTCCTTCCAATACACCGTAAATTCTCTTCGTTTTCTGTTTTTCACGGAGCTGTAAACCGTACTCTGAAACTTTCTTTCTTGTGTTTGCGTGAACGCCCGGTGCAACAGGTCTTCTTTCAAAAGGACAAGTCGTTTTATAACATCTTTCGCCCTTCAAGAACAGCTTTGCGCCTTCACGTCTGCACAAACGACATTTTGATTCTGTATATTTAGCCATAATTTACCTCCTATTAAACTCTACGACGCTTTGGCGGACGGCATCCGTTGTGAGGAATCGGCGATACGTCCTGAATAAGCGTAACTTCCAATCCGCATACGCCCATAGCCCTGATTGCAGATTCTCTGCCCTGTCCGGGACCTTTGACGAATACTTCGACAGATCTCAAACCGTGTTCCATAGCTGCTCTTGCTGCTGTTTCTGCGGCTTGCTGAGCGGCAAACGGCGTAGATTTTCTGCTTCCTCTGAAGCCCAAAGCACCCGCCGAGCAGTGAGAAATAGCGTTTCCGTTGGTATCTGTAATCGTAACGATCGTGTTGTTGAAAGACGACTGGATATGAACCTGACCTTTATCAATCTTTTTAAGCTCTCTACGTTTTTTGACAACTTTTTTAACTGTAGCCATTCTCATACCTCCTTATTTCGATGCGGTCTTCTTCTTTGCGACCGTACGGCGAGGACCTTTTCTCGTTCTCGCATTTCTCTTTGTGGACTGACCTCTTAAAGGCAATCCCTTTCTGTGACGAACACCCCTGTAACATCCGATTTCCATAAGACGTTTGATATTCATGCTGATTTCGCTTTTAAGCTCGCCTTCAACGTGAATGTTGTGTTCGATATATTCTCTCAATTTTGAAACGTCGTCCTCGGTAAGGTCTTTTACTCTTACGTCAGGATTAACGCCTGTTTCTTTTAAAATCTTCTGCGCCGTAGGTCTTCCGATACCGAAAATATATGTGATACCGATTTCTACGCGCTTATCTCTTGGTAAATCAACACCGGCAATACGTGCCATTTGCTCTTCGCACCTCCAAAAAAATTGTGTTAATAATCGAATTTTATCTATATAATACCTACTTGATTTACCGCTTGGAATGCAGCGACCAATCAAGTAAATTTGTTACCGACTCAATTAACCTTGTCTTTGCTTATGACTTTTGTTTTTTGAGCAGATTACCATTACTTTGCCTTCTCTTTTAATAACTCTGCACTTGTCGCACATAGGTTTTACCGACGGTCTAACCTTCATAATAAATTTCCTCCGAATTTTTTTGAAATGTAATAAATTTAGGCTTTGCTACGCCAAACTATTCTACCTTTCGTCAAGTCGTACGGACTCATTTCGAGTTTTACGGAATCGCCCGGAATAATTTTTATATAGTTCATTCTGAGTTTTCCCGAAATATACGCTGTAATGACGTAACCGTTAGATAGCTTAACTTTAAATGTTGCGTTCGGTAAAGCTTCTAAAATGACGCCTTCCGCTTCGATAACATCGTCTTTTGACACAGTTAATCCTCCATTTATTGATTTTTCACTATAAAGTGAGTATTTCAACACCGTCGTCGGTTATTGCGACCGTGTTCTCATAATGCGCTGACGGCAGTCCGTCTTTGGTGACGCAACTCCATCCGTCGATACTTACTTCATAACCACCCATATTTATCATAGGCTCGATGGCTAAAGTCATGCCTTTTCTAATTCGGATACCCGTTCCCTTCCTTCCGTAGTTTGGAACTGCCGGGTCCTCGTGAAGCCGTCTGCCTACACCGTGTCCGACCATTTCGCGAACCACCGAAAATCCGTTGGATTCGGCGTGTTCCTGAATTGCTCCGCCAATATCTCCGAGTGTACTGCCGACCATAAGCCCGTCTATGCCCTTAAAAAAGCATTCTCTCGTGACGTCGATAAGCTTTTGCTTTTCCTTGGAAATACTTCCGACCGCAAAAGTCCTTGCGGCGTCGCCGTGAAAACCGTTTATATAAGCGCCTACGTCCAGACTTATAATCTCGCCTTCCTCCAATACTCTGTCCGAAGGAAATCCGTGTACGACCTGCTCGTCTATGGACGCGCACACCGTTCCCGGAAATCCGCCGTAACCGAGAAAGGACGGCTTTGCTCCACAACCGATAATGTAGTCATAAGCTAATTTGTCAAGCTCGGCAGTGGTTATACCGACTTTTACGTTGTCCTCTAAAAGCTTCAATACGTCGCCCGTTATGCGACAAGCTTTACGCATAAGCTCTATTTCAGACGAATTTTTAATGTAAATCATTTAAGAGCCTCAACAATATCGCTAAACACCTCGTCAACCGATTGATCTCCGTTGATTTCGAGAAGTTTTCCCTTCTGTTCGTAAAATTCTATCAAAGGTTGCGTTTGCTGTTTGTAAACGTTTATCCTTTTTGCGACCGTTTCTTCGTTGTCGTCCCGGCGTTGTATCAACGTCGCTCCGCAATTTGCGCAGGCAGTTGATCCGTTAAGGTAATCGACGTGGTAGCTTTCGTGACAATCGGGACATACTCTCCTGCCTGTCAGACGTTTTTTCAGCTTTTCAAGCGGAATTTCGATGTCGATAACCTTGTCGATATCGTCAATCTTTTCTAAAGCTTCCGCCTGATATACAGTCCTCGGAAAACCGTCGAGTATATAGCCGTTTTCGCAGTCTTGTTTTTTTAAACGCTCTTTTACAATTTCGATGGTTACGTCGTCAGGAACGAGCTGTCCTTTATCGATGTAACTCTTTGCTAAATTTCCAAGGTCCGTTCCACTCCCTATTATGTCGCGGAATATGTCGCCTGTAGAAATATGAACTACGTCGTAGTGTTTTGATAACTCGAACGCCTGGGTGCCTTTGCCGGCACCCGGTGCGCCAAGTAATATAATTTTCATAGATGTCATATCAAATTATCGTAAAAACTGCTCTTATTTCAAGAATCCTTTGTACTGCTTCATCATTATCTGCGATTCGAGCGCGTTGTTGAATTCGAGTGCGATAGATACGCAGATCAACATACCCGTAGAACTGAATATACCTTGAGCGATACCGCCGCCGATAGCTCCGAATATAAACGTCGGAACAAGGGCTACTATCGCCAGAAAGATTGCGCCGAAAAGCGTTATTCTGTGCTGAATTTTCTTGAGATAGTCCGTTGTAGGCTTGCCTGGTCTTATACCTATGATATTACCGCCGTTCTGCTGAATGCTGCGTGAAATTTCGTCAGGTCTGAACTGAATCGAAGCGTAAAAATACGAAAATCCGAGTATCAGTAAACACAGTATAATCGCATACAGAACCGAATTACTGCCCATATAAGTCATCCAGAATCTGAAGAACTTGTTTTCAGGCTGTAAACCTATCATATTCATTACCAGCTCCGGTAAAGATATGAAAGAAAATGCGAAGATTAACGGCATAACGCCGGAAGCGTTAACCTTGATAGGAATAACCGTAGAGGTTCCGCCATACATCTTTCTGCCTTGAACGCGTTTTGCATACTGAACGGGAATTTTCCTTTCGGCAAGCTCGACGAATACGATGCAGAAGAATACTATGATTATAGCAACGACGTAACCGATAAGAATCCACAAGTTGTTGAGATTTCCGCCGTTTGCAAATACTCCGTTGATAAGTGAAATGAAGTATATGCCAGCCGTTGACAATACGCCGACGAAAATCAGCAACGAGATACCGTTAGAAACGCCGTAGTCGGTAATTCTTTCGCCTATCCAGACAGTAGCCATCGTGCCGGAAGCAAAAATAACGACTGCCGTGATATATGCTAAAACTTTGCCGACGGTTTCGTTTCCGCCAAACGAAAAGTAGGTAATGAACTTAGGATCGATATTGGAACCGTACGCAACCAAAATCGTAATCGACTGTATGATTGCTATGATCAATGCGCCGTACCTTGTCAATTTGGCAATCTTTTTCTGTCCTTCTTCGCCCATACGCGACATTCTCTCAAGGGCAGGGATAGCTACCGTCAATAACTGAATTATAATCGAAGCGTTAATGTACGGTCCGATACCCATCGCAAACCAAGTGCCGTTCTGAAGCGCTCCGCCCGTCATCATACTGATAATGTTCAGATATGACAAGCTGCTGAGCTTTTCCGAACTGATAAGTCCGCTACCAATTCCGGGAACGGGAATGTAGCAACCGAACCTGTATAATAAGATGAAAAGAAACGTCCAGAAGATTTTTACTCTGATTTCTTTTATCTTAAATGCTTGCTTAATAGTTTGAAACATTTTCGACCTCCGTCAAGATATAGGCAATTTGAATCGTTGTAATTAAGCTTCTACGCAAGTTCCGCCTGCTTTTTCAACGGCTTCCTTTGCGGAAGCTGAAAATGCAGCGGCTTCAACGGTAAGTTTAACCTTTAATTCGCCGTTACCCAATACTTTAAGACCGAGTGTGTTCTTTATTTCTTTAATAAGACCTGCAGCATACAGTACGTCGTAATTTACTACGCTGCCTTCTTCAAAGCTGTTAAGCGTATCTACGTTTACGATTGTGTAAACCTTTTTGAAATGATTGTTGAAACCGCGTTTAGGAATACGTCTCGTCAAAGGCATCTGACCGCCTTCGAATCCGGGACGAACTCCGCCGCCGCTCCTTGCCCATTGACCTTTATGACCTTTAGTGCTGGTTTTTCCCGTGCCTGAACCAATACCGCGACCAACTCTTTTAGAAGCTGTGTTTGAACCGATGCTTGGTTGTAAAGTATCTATTCTCATTTCGCACCTCTTATAAAGATTCAACCTTCACAAGGTGAGCTACCTTTGCAACCATACCTAAGATTGCAGGAGTCTCTTCGTGAATTTTGAACTGATTGATTTTCTTGAGTCCCAATGCGCTGACGGTATCCTTCTGATACTGCAAGCAACCGATGGTACTTCTGATAAGAGTAATTTTTATCTGCTTTTTATCTGCCATTTTCAATTTCCTCCTATCCTAAAATCTCTTCTACGGTCTTGCCCCTTAATGCAGCGATTTGTTCTGCTGTTCTCAATTCGCTAAGACCTGTGATTACCGCCTTAACCATATTGATCGGGTTGTTTGTTCCGTGAGATTTCGTTCTGATGTTCTTGATTCCGCACGCTTCCATTACCGCACGGACAGGTCCGCCTGCGATAACGCCGGTACCTTCTTCGGCAGGCAACATTAATACGGAACCTCTGCCGTATTTACCGATTACGCTGTGAGGAATAGTATTGTTCAACATTGCTACGTTGATCATATTCTTCTTTGCCTGGCTGGTAGCCTTTTCGATTGCTTCAGGCACTTCGTTTGCCTTTCCCATTCCGTAACCGACTTTGCCGTTTTCGTCTCCGATTACGACCAAAGCTGAGAAACGCATTTTTCTACCGCCCTTTACAACCTTCGTTACGCGGTTGACCTGAATTAACTTTTTATTTAATCCGTCTTTTTCTTCAGGACGTCTTGATGGTCTGTTATTCTCTTTTGCCATAACTCTGCGCTCCTCCCGTTAAAATTCAAGGCCGGCTTCTCTTGCGCCGTCTGCCAAAGCTTTTACTCTGCCGATGTAAAGGTATCCGCCTCTGTCGAATACGACTTTGTTGATGCCTTTTGCCAATGCCTTCTTAGCGAGTTCCTTACCGACTACGGTAGCGACTTCGCTCTTTGACTTGTCTTTTATAGCTTCCGTAAGAGCTTTTTCCATTGTCGAACAAGCAACCAACGTGTTGCCATTCGTATCATCGATAATCTGAGCGTAAATGTGGTTAAGACTTCTGTAAACCGAAAGTCTTGGGCATTCACTTGTGCCTGAAATCTTTTTTCTGATACGTTTATGTCTCTTTAATCTATCTTGATTTTTATCAATCTTTGATATCATCTCAGTTCACTCCTTAATTACTTACTGCCCGTCTTTCCGACTTTACGTTCGATTACTTCATCCTTATAACGGATACCGTAACCGTGATACGGTTCTGGTTTTCTGATTGCCCTTATGCTTGCAGCTACCTGACCAACGGCAACCTTGTCGATTCCGCTGACGGTAATTTCCGTAGGCGACGGTGCGCTGAGCTTAACGCCTTCGGCAGGCACGAATTCTACGGGATGTGAAAAACCTACGTTCATAACGAGCTTTTCACCCTGCATATTGACCTTCCAACCTACGCCGTTTACGATAAGTCCCTTTTCGTAGCCCTTGGTTACGCCGATAACCATATTGTTCAAAAGAGCTCTGTACAAACCGTGTTTTGCACGAGTAGAACCTAAATCGTTTGCCCTTTCGACAACGATGTGTCCGTCCTCAACTTTAACCGTAATTACCTGATTGTCAAAATCCTGAGTCAAGGTACCCTTAGGTCCTTTTACGGTCAAAACATTATCTTTAACTTCTAACGTTACTCCCTGTGGAATTGCTATAGGAGCTTTACCAATTCTTGACATTACTGATTACCCTCCTATTACCATACGTAGACAAGAATTTCACCGCCGTGGTGTTCCTTTCTTGCCTGTCTGTCAGTCATAACGCCCTTAGGTGTAGATACGATTGCTACGCCCATTCCGCCGAGAACCTTAGGAAGCTCGTCGTATCCGGCATAGATTCTCAAACCGGGTTTAGATACTCTCTTTAAACCGGTGATAACCTTCTCACCCTTTGCGCCGTATTTCAATTCTACCTTAATAACGCTGTCAACGCCTTCGCCTACGATTTCGTAGCCGTTGATGTATCCTTCGTCAAGCAGAATTTTTGCAATTTCTTTTTTAATGTTGGAAACGGGAATTTCAACAATTTCTTTCTTGCCGACCAAGGCATTTCTGATTCTTGTGAGCATATCTGCTATTGGATCTGTCATGTCAAATTACCTCCTTACCAACTTGCCTTCTTCACTCCGGGAATCTGACCTTTGTACGCCAGATTTCTGAAGCAAATTCTGCAAATACCATATTTACGGATAACGGCGTGTGGCCTTCCGCAGATGCTACATCTTGTGTAAGCTCTCGTAGAGAATTTAGGTGTTCTCTGTTGCTTATTTATCATCGCTTTTTTTGCCATAATCGTTCTCCTTAATTAGCTTTGAAAGGCAATCCGAGCGCCTTCAAAAGTTCACGAGCTTCCTCGTCTGTCTTTGCGGTCGTTACGAAGCAAATATCGAAACCTCTTACTTTTTCTACCTGATCGTATTGAATTTCAGGGAATATAAGTTGTTCCTTAACGCCCATTGCGTAGTTTCCTCTGCCGTCGAAAGACTTTGAAGGTATGCCCTTGAAGTCCCTGACTCTCGGCAAAGCGATAGAGACGAGCTTGTCGAAGAAATCGTACATTCTGTCTCCTCTTAACGTAACTTTTACGCCTACGTTCATTCCTACTCTTACCTTGAAGTTTGCAACCGACTTCTTAGCAGTTGTAAGCACCGGCTTCTGACCTGCTATCTGTGCAAGCTCCTGCTGAACGAGCTGAACGCTTTTTGCGTTATCCTTAACGTCTCCGAGTCCGCCGTTGATAGTGATTTTAACGAGCTTCGGAACCTGGTTTACGTTTTTATAATTGAAGTGCTTCATAAGATAAGGTACTACTTCTTTGTTGTAACGCTCTCTTACTCGGCTAACATATTTCTCGGTTACAGTTTCTTTAGCAACCTGAGTTTCTTTAACTGCCATTATAAATCTCCTTTATTTTTCGGCTTCAGCTTCATTCTTTTTGCCGGTAGTTCTTGTTTTCTTTGGTTTTGTCGTTTCTTTTTCCGCTTTTTCGGTTTTGTCTGCTTTCTTGGTGGTCTTTTTCGTTGCCTTGGCAGCTTTTACCGCCTTTCCTGAATCGAGACTTGCTCCGCATTTTTTGCAGACTCTGATCTTTTTATCGCCTTCGATTTTATGAGCGACTCTCGTTGCTTTACCGCAGGAAGGGCAGATAACCAATACGTTGGAAGCATCGATTTTGCCTACTTGCTCAACGATTCCGCTCGTTTCTTTCTGCGAACGAGCTTTCTTTGAACGTTTCTGAACGTTTACGCCGTCAACCTTAATTCTGTTTTCAGCCGGAAACGCCGATAAAACTTTACCCGTCTTACCATTGTCTTTACCGGTAAGCACTAAAACTGTATCATTCTTTTTTACTTTCATTTTAACGCCTCCCTGATTAAAGAACTTCCTGAGCCAACGAGATAATTCTCATATAGTCTTTATCTCTCAATTCTCTTGCAACAGGTCCAAAGATACGCGTACCTCTGGGCTGTTTCTGGTTGTCGATGATAACCGCAGCGTTATCGTCGAACTTAATGTGCGTACCGTCAGCTCTTCTCAAACCGCTTGCAGACCTTACTATAACTGCCTTAACAACTTCGCCTTTTTTAACCGTGCCGCCGGGTGTAGCCGTTTTAACACTTGCAACGATTACGTCGCCGATGTTTCCCGTTCTTCTGAAAGATCCACCCAATACTCTGATGCACATGATTTCTTTTGCGCCGCTGTTATCGGCTGCTTTTAATCTTGTTTGTGGTTGTATCATATTGCATCCTCCCGATTATTTAGCCTTTTCAATGATTTCGGCTACTCTCCAATTCTTATCCTTGCTCAGCTTCCTGCATTCGACGATTCTTACCTTATCGCCTACGCCGCAAGCGTTTTCTTCGTCGTGAGCCTTGAATTTCTTTGAAGTGGTAATAGTTTTTTTGTAGAGAGGATGTTTTGATTTTTCCTCTACTACGACGACTACTGTTTTATCCATCTTGTCGGAGCTTACGAGTCCGACTCTTTCTTTTCTCAAATTTCTCATAACTGTTATCTCCATTAAGCCTTCTTGATTTCTCTTTCTCTGATAACCGTTTTGACTCTCGCTATATCCTTTTTAACGGAAGCGATTACCATAGGATTTTCAAGTTGACCTGTTGCGTGACGGAAACGAAGGTTGAATAACTCCTCTTTGAGTCCGGCAAGCTTAGTGTTAAGTTCGTCGTCAGTCATTTCATGAATTAATTTCGCTTTCATCAGCTTTCACCGCCTTCTCCGTTATTTTCTTTTTTGATAATCTTCGTCTTGCAAGGAAGTTTGTGTCCGGCAAGTCTTAACGCTTCCCTTGCAACGGCTTCGTCTACCCCTGCGATTTCAAACATTACTCTACCCGGTTTAACAACAGCAACCCAATATTCTACAGAACCTTTACCTGAACCCATACGAGTCTCGGCAGGTTTTTTAGTTACAGGCTTATGCGGGAAAATGTCTATCCAGACCTGTCCGCCACGTTTGATAAATCTCGTCATTGCGACACGGGCTGCTTCTATCTGGTTGGAAGTTATCCAAGCCGGACTTTCAGCCATAAGCGCGTATTCGCCGTAAGCTATAACGTTGCCCTTAGTGCATTTACCGGTCATTCTGCCACGGTGAACTCTACGCCTTTTTACTCTTTTAGGCATTAACATATTATTGCTCGCCTCCTTCTTTTTTACCGCCGAGGATTTCGCCTTTGTAAACCCATACCTTGATACCGATGATACCGAAGGTCGTCAACGCTTCGCTAAATCCGTAGTCGATATCTGCTCTCAAAGTCTGAAGCGGAATAGAACCTTCGTGATACTGTTCGGTTCTTGCGATTTCCGCACCGTCAAGACGGCCGCTTACCATAACCTTGATACCTTTTACGCCCATTCTCATTGCGCGTGAGATAGACTGCTTCATACATCTTCTGAACGACGCACGCTTTTCAAGCTGAGCTGCGATCGATTCTGCAACCAGCTGAGCGTCGCAATCGGGTTTTTTAACTTCTACGATGTTGATCGCAATCGTCTTGCCGCCGCAAAGCTTTGCGATTGCCGTCTTGATTACGTCGATTTCAGCGCCCTGTTTACCGATCAAAACGCCCGGTCTTGCGGTATAAATGGAAACCGAAACTCTCTGAGCGGCTCTTTCGATGATAATCTTGGAAATAGCCGCAGAATAATACGTCTTTTTAACGTATTTTCTGATTTCGTAGTCTTCTTTCAAAAAACCTGCAAATTCTTTTTTATCAGCATACCACTGGGTGTCCCAGCCTTTGATTACGCCAACTCTTATTCCGTGTGGATTAACTTTCTGACCCATAACACCCTCCTACTTTGCCATTACATCAAGGATAACCGTGATGTGGCTTGTTCTCTTTAAGATTCTGAAACCTCTGCCGTGCGCCATAGGCTGCATTCTCTTAAGCGTCGGTCCCATATCCGCAAAGCATTCTGCAACGACCAGGTCGTTTACGTTCATACCAAGGTTGTGTTCAGCATTGGCTGCGGCAGATAAAACAACCTTTTTGATAGGTTCTGCGCCGGCTTTTCTACAATTTTCCAAAATAGCTACGGCTTCTTTAACGGGTTTCTTTCTGATAATATCAAGTACTACCCTTACTTTGTAAGGAGAAATTCTGATATATTTAGCGCAAGCTCTTGGTCTTCTGTCTTTATTTTCCTCGATGCGTGCGGTCTTCTTTTTCATATTTCCAGCCATTTTGTTACTCCTTATTTACCACCGGTGGTCTTTCCACCTGCGTGTCCCTTAAATGTTCTTGTAGGCGAAAATTCACCGAGCTTGCAACCGACCATATCTTCGGTTATATATACGGGAACGTGTTTTCTTCCGTCGTAAACCGCAATAGTGTGTCCAACCATATCAGGGAAAATCGTTGATGATCTCGACCAGGTTTTAATTACGGTCTTTTTGTTTTCAGCGTTTAATGCTTGTATCTTTTTAAGCAAACTTTCTTGCACGAAAGGTCCTTTTTTAACACTTCTACTCATCTTAAATCTCCTAATTTACTCTCTTAAGAATAAACTTGCTTGTCTTATTCTTCTTCTTTCTGGTCTTATAACCAAGAGCCGGTTTACCCCAAGGCGTAACAGGACCCGGTCTTCCGACAGGCGACTTACCCTCGCCGCCGCCGTGCGGGTGATCGCACGGGTTCATTACGGAACCGCGAACGGTAGGACGAATGCCCATATGTCTCGTCTTACCGGCTTTACCTATACGGATAATTTCGTGGTCGAGATTGCCGACCTGACCGATAGTCGCCTTACAAGCTACAGGAACCAATCTCATCTCGCCGCTAGGCATTTTGAGCGTAGCCATCTTGTTTTCCTTAGCCATAAGCTGAGCCGTCATTCCGGCAGCTCTTGCTATCTGACCGCCTTTTCCCGGTTGAAGTTCGATATTGTGAACCATAGTACCTACGGGAATGGAATCAAGCGGTAATGCGTTACCGGCCTTGATATCTGCGGTAGGACCGCTCAGAAGCTTGTCGCCTACGTTGATGCCTACAGGAGCAAGAATGTATCTCTTTTCGCCGTCCGCATAAACGAGCAAAGCGATGTTTGCACTTCTGTTAGGATCGTATTCGATCGTCTTTACGGTTGCAGGAATACCGTCTTTATTTCTCTTGAAATCGATTATACGGTATTTTCTCTTGTTGCCGCCGCCGTGATGACGAACGGTGATTTTACCCTGCGCGTTTCTTCCGCCCGTATGTCTTTGATCTTCAAGAAGAGATCTTTCAGGCTTATTAGTGGTAATTTCTTCGAAAGTGCTTACCGTCATAAAACGGCGAGCAGGTGAAGTAGGTTTATATCTCTTAATTCCCATTATTCTTTATCTCCTTACGACAATGACTTAAAGAATTCGATTTCTTTACTGTCAGCTTTGAGCTGGACGATAGCTTTTTTGTAGCTTGGAGTATATCCTTCGTGTCTGCCCATTCTCTTGAGCTTACCACGGCAGTTTACCGTGTTGACACTGTCAACTTTTACGTTAAACAACTGTTCTACCGCCAATTTAATCTCTGTTTTGTTTGCCTTTTTAGCTACTTCGAAAACGTATTTCTTGGTTGAAATATCAGCGTAGCTCTTTTCAGTTAAAATAGGTCTTAAAATAATATCGCGTGCTTCCATTATTCACCATAGACCTCCTGTAATTTTTCGATAGAACCCTTAGCCATTACGACAACGCTGTTTTTAACTACGTCGTAAGTATTGAGCTGTTGAACCGGGAGCGTGGAAACCTTCTGAAGGTTGGAACAAGCTCTTATTACCAACTCGTCGTTATCGCACATTACGATAAGAACGGTCTTTTCAAACTTGAACGCATTTACGAACTCAACCATTTCCTTGGTCTTGCCGTTTGCCACTTTGATTTCGTCGATTACGAATACTTCGCCGTCGCCGATCTTTTTCGATAAAGCCGAGAACATAGCCGAGCGTCTGCTTACTACGTTCATCTTCTTTGAAAAATCTCTTGACTTAGGCGCAAATACTACGCCGCCCTTAATCCACTGAGGAGCTCTCGTAGAACCCTGACGCGCGTTACCCGTTCCCTTCTGACGGTAAGGCTTTCTGCCGCCGCCGCGAACTTCCGTTCTCGTCAAAGTGCTTTTAGTACCCTGTCTCATATTTGCAAGGTGACTTACTACCGCCTGATGAATGAGCGACTCCTTGAATTCTGCATTGAATAAAGCGTCTTGCAATTCGATAGTGCCGACTTCTTCAGCTTTCATATTATATAATTTCATGCTTGGCATTGTATCTTACCTCCTTACGCTTTAACGCTGTCAACTATCGTGACAATTCCGCCCTTAGGACCGGGAACGGCACCCTTGACGAGAATTGCGTTTCTTGCAACGTCAACCTTGACAACTTCAAGATTCTGAACCGTTACTCTTTCAACGCCGTATTGTCCCGGCATGTTCTTATTCTTGAATACTCTCGACGGCGAGCTGTTTGCGCCCATAGAACCTACTTCTCTGTGAACAGGGCCTACGCCGTGAGTTTCTTTCAGTCTGTGTTGATTCCATCTTTTGATAACGCCGCTGAAACCGTGACCTTTGGTCGTTCCGACAACGTCCACTTTGTCGCCGTCCTTGAAAGTTTCGCAGGTTACGGTTGAACCGACTTCCAACGAAGATACGTCGTCAAGACGGAACTCCTTCAAAACCTTCTGCGGCTCTACGCCGATTTTTTTGAACAAGCCTGCTTCAGGTTTGTTCAAAGCCTTTTCGCTTACCTTTTCAAATCCGAGCTTAACAGCCGAATATCCGTCGCGTTCAACAGTTTTGATCTGTACTACGGGACACGGACCTGCAAGGATTACGGTGACCGGGATTACTTTTCCGTCAGCGGAAAAGATCTGCGTCATACCTAATTTTTTTCCAATGATTGCTTTATTCATTGATAAAGTTCACCTCCGTATTTATTAAAAAAATTATTGTCGAAATTAAAGTTTGATTTTGACGTCTACGCCTGCGGGCAAATGCACGCTGTCAAGAATTTTAGCGTTTGACGAGTAGATGTCGATAAGCCTTTTGTGAGTTCTCAGCTCGAACTGCTCGCGACTATCCTTATATTTGTGCGGAGAACGCAAAATCGTTACGATTTCCTTTTCAGTAGGAAGCGGAATAGGACCGCTGATTTTTGCGCCCGCCTTCTTCATCGTTTCGATGATTCTTTGCGTAGCCTGATCGACCATATCGTGATCGTAAGCAGAGAGTTTGATTCTGATTTTCTGTCCAGCCATTTTTAAATTCCTCCGATTTATACTAACTTTTTGTCGTTATCCGGCTATTTCCCGAAAACATTGTCCTTAGGAATTATTTTCAAGGAAGAAATAACAACACTGCCGTGTGTGTCGAACCGCTCGGTAAATAAAAAACCATCTGCGCCGTGTGTTTATAAGCAGATGACTCCTCAAATACCTTGGGCTTCGGTTAGTCGCAAGGGTTATACCCTCACATTTGTCAGCAAAAATTATCTTCTTAGCAAAGCCGTTTCCGGATAAGCCTTGCAAGATTAAGTAACTTTCTGCCTCAACCCTATAACACAGCTCTATCAATATACTATATATAAAATTATTAGTCAACTGTTTTTCAAGGTTTTTTTAAAATTTTTTTATTTTGTCTTTTTTCGGCAAAATCCGCCCCCGAAAATCGATTCGCTTTCATATTATATAATATATATGTAAATTCCGCAAATGAAAAACGCCCGTTTTTTGACAGGCGTTTTCCATTATTTATTTTTACGGAGGAGTCGTCTGTCCGTTAAAGAACAGACAAGCGGTATTTATTAAGGCAAGACCATTATCAGCATAACCAGCAAGGTCAACGCAATTAAAACGCTCGAGGCAATTATAATCGTCACCCAACACCTTTTCTTATCGCCGTATTTAAAGGCGGATTTATCGAGGTTGGCAAGCTTGACGATGGCAAATATCGCAACGCCGATTGGCAATATTATTCCTAAAAGGATATAGATGAACCAGACGAGGCATTTGCAGAATATTATAAAGCCGTCGGCATAATCGTTATTCACGCCCTGCGAAATAGAAATTTCGTATTCGCTCGTTGACGGAACGTAAACGACGTCGCTCAAAGTAGCGTGTAACGTACTGCTTCCGTCAACCTTATATAAGCCCACAGAGCCTTGACGGTATGATAAATTGCCTTCGGCGTCGAAGTAGCCGTTTTCAAGTTCGTCAAGCCACAACGCATAAATATTTCCGTCGATTTCAAAAAATTTGATATAGTTCTTTTCGAAAAGATACGTGCTGTCGCATTTTAATAAATCGAACTTTTCACAATTATACAAAAAACTCAATTCAAAAGTTTCAGCAGTCGGTCTCGTTGCGTAAAATTCGTCTATCTGATAACCGATTTCATCGCTACAAGGCGCATAAAGCCCGTTGCATAAAACGTAGCTTGCTTTTGCGCCGTCAAAGAACGCCCTGACTTCGGCTTCGCCCTGCTCGTTAGAAAAATATCCCACCGGCGAGCGATTTTTTTCCACACATATCACATCAGTGTATTTTTGCGTAGATACAAGTCCGTAATACTCGAAGCCTGTTGAAGACATGCACGTCACATATTCAGCATAACGGTATGATGTGTAATGGGACCTGCGGACGCCAAACGGCAGATAGTGAAAGGTATAACTTGCGTTTCCGCTTTTAAGAACGGTTTGCTCAGATATCAGAGAGCTGTCGTTAACGTCGTAGTTTTCAATGGTAAAGCTTAGGTATCCGTTGCTGTTAAAGCTGAAATCTTCTTCACTATACGCCCACGCCGAGGTTAACTCATTAGGCGCAAAAAGCACGGCGAGCATAAAACAAATTACGGGTATTATTAAATACTTTTTTAACTTTTTCATTACCGCACCCCCTTAACTCAAATTAAGCTTGTTTTCTACTCTGTCAAGCAAACCGAAGTAAAAGCAAATACCGAACAGAGCCGTTAAAGCCATCTCGGCGAGTATGCTTACGAGAATGAATATATGCACCTGACCTACGTCCATTACCGACAAAATATTGTACACTCCGACGCATGCAAATATCAGGAAATAGCTAAAGAACGACATTATGATTCCCGATATGAAATATATAGCGAAGAATACGACGGGTATCACCCATTTTCTGCTCTTTTTCATCGAACCGCAAAACTGGGTTATCAAAAATATAAAAGAAACCTGGGTAAATTCATGCACGATGATAAACAATACCGCTTCGATTGCGTAAGCTACAGTCCAGCCCTTCAAATACGACAACAATAAGCCTATATTACTGAAAACCTGCGAAAATTTACCGAGCATCGCCGTCACCACGATGAAGTTTATCAAGAAAGCAACCAAAAAGACTGCCAACGTACTCATATCCATGACGAAAGCCGATAAAATTTTGCTTAAAACGTGATGCTTACGCTTTACGGGCAGAGTATAAGTTAAATACGCTTGATCGGTGCATAAATTCGTGTAATACCTGACTATCGGTATTACGGCGCTTATGCCGACCAGAACCGTCAGCAGAATATAAAACAAAGAAACTAAGAGCATGCAGGCGATATTGACGAACGTAATCCAATACTGAGCGTTCGCAGTTTCGTTCATATTAAGCCTGATGGTTATGCCCAAAGCAAAAGCCGATAGAACGCTTGCGCCGAGAACGGCTATCGCAATATATTTCCAGATTTTAAAAAGATAAGCAAGGTCGTATTTCAAAAGTTTTTTAAACATATCTGAACACCTCCTTGAAAATCTCGTTCAAAGTTTTGTTGTTCTTTTCGCGCGCTTCGTCGGCGTTGCCGGAAAGAAGTATTTTTCCGCCGGGAGCCATAAACGCAAATTCGTCCAGAACAGGCTCGACGTCGTATATAAGGTGAGTCGTTATAATTATGCTCGAATCGGGCGAATAGTTGGAAACTATCGTCCTTAATATATAATCTCTCGCCGCGGGATCTACGCCGCCGATAGGCTCGTCAAGCATATATAGCTTTGCCCTTCTCGACATCGTCATAATAAGCTGAACCTTTTCCTTCGTGCCCTTCGACAACGTTTTTAAAACGGCTTTGCTATCGATGCCAAGCTCCGATAGCATCTTTAACGCACGCTCCCTATCGAAGTCCGTATAAAAGTCGCAAAAGTAGTCTATAAGTTGATTAACGGACATTCGCGGATTAAAATACGGCCGTTCGGGAAGATATGAAATCAAGGCGTTGGTCTTTTCGCTGAGCGGTTCGCCCGCTACCGTGATTTCGCCCCACTCGCCCGTCAACAGTCCTGCTACAATCTTTATCAAGGTCGACTTTCCGCAGCCGTTGGGACCTAATAACCCGAATATTTTTCCTTCGGGAATTTCAAGATTGAATCCGTCAAGAACGTTGTTTTTTCCGTCGTAGCTTTTAAAAACGTTTTTGCAAACTAAAACCGACATTTATTTATCCCCCCACATATTCTCTAACATCGCTATAATATCGTTTTTACCGATATTAAGAGCCTTTGCGTTAGCTATAACGCTTTCGACAAACCGATGCGTTTGTTCTTTAAAAGCTTTCTCTATAACAGCCTTATCACCGGTGACGAATCTTCCCAGATTGCCTTGCGCATAAATAAGCTTTTCTTCTTCCAGAATGGTAAGAGCTTTTTGCATAGTGTTGGGATTAACTCCCACCTTCATAGCAAAATCCCTGACTGTGGGTATCTTATCGTCAGGCTTATAAACGCCCGAAATTATATCCCACCGCAGATTGTTTATTATTTGCAAGAATAACGGCTCTCTGTCGTTAAACTTCCAATCCATAACAGCACCTCCTATGTACTATCAAGATAATACAATACATTTTTCTGCTTGTCAATACTTTTTTTTGAAAAAAATAAAAAAGTCGCAACTATTTATTATTATAGTTATGCGACTTAATTATAATTCTATTTTGCGTGATAAAGTTTTTTCGTCTGATATACGGGCTCGCTCGTATAGTTTATTCCGAGTTTTTTAAGCGTGCCTATATCGACCTGCGAAAGAATAACCGTAGAATGGCATTCGGTACCCCTGAGTTCGTCGAGCTTTTCAAGCGCAAGCTGAGCCGTAGGATTCGTTACCGCGGAAAGCGTGAGCGCAATAAGCAGCTCGTCGATATGAAGTCTCGGGTTATTTCCGCCCAAAGCCCCCGTTTTCAGGCGTTGTATAGGCTCTATAAGGTTGGGAGGCAACAGACATATTTTATCGTCGATTTTAGCAAGGTGTTTGAGCGCGTTTATCAACATTGCGCTGGTTGCGCCAAGCAGCGGCGAGGTTTTACCCGTTACGATAACGCCGTCGTTGAGCTCTATTGCGCTTGCGGGCGCATTCGTTTTTTTAGCTTTTTCAAGAGCCGCTACGGTGCATCTGCGCATTGACGGGCTGATTTCGTTCTGTTGCATAAGGTTTTCGATTTTACCGACCACAACGTCGCTGACCTTATCGTTTCTTCTATCGACCAGAGCGTTGTAGTAACGGCGTACGATTTCCTGTTTGGAGGCTTCGACGCAAACGTCGTTGTCTATTATGCAGTTGCCCGCCATATTAACGCCCATATCCGTCGGCGATTTATAGAAAGATTCGCCGAAAATTTTGACGAACATTCTGTTGAGAACGGGAAAAATTTCTATATCCCTGTTATAGTTGACCGTAGAAACTCCGTAAGCCTCGAGATGATAAGGATCTATCATATTTATGTCGTTCAAATCGGCGGTCGCGGCTTCGTAAGCGACGTTGACCATATGTTTGAGCGGCAAATTCCAGATAGGGAAGGTTTCAAACTTTGCGTAACCCGACTTTATCCCGCGTTTATTGTCGTGGTAAAGCTGAGACAGACAAGTAGCCATTTTACCGCTGCCGGGGCCCGGAGCCGTAACGATAACGAGCTTTCTCGTCGTTTCTATGTAATCGTTTTTACCGAGTCCGCCGCTACTTACGATGCCGTCAAGGTCGTAAGGATAGTTCGCGATAGGATAATGTCTGTAACTGCGAATTCCGAGTTTTTTAAGCGTTTTTTCAAAGGCGATGGCAGACTTCTGACCTGCAAATTGGGTAAGACATACGCTGCCGACGTATAATCCGACGGAACGGAATGCGTCGATAAGGCGCAAAACCTCCAAATCGTAAGTTATGCCGAGATCGCCTCGCATTTTGTTGTGTTCGATAGCGTCTGCGTTGATAGCGATTATAATTTCGGCTTCTTCCTTAATTCTGAGAAGCATTTTCAGCTTACTGTCAGGCTTAAAGCCGGGCAAAACCCTCGAAGCGTGATAATCGTCGAAAAGCTTTCCGCCGAATTCAAGGTAGAGCTTATCGCCGAACTTAGCTATTCTTTCCCTGATGTGCGCCGACTGCATCTCTATATACTTATCGTTATCGAAACCGATTTTATTCATAAATACCGCCTTAAAAAACAGAAAACGTGTAATTGCGACAAAAAGTCGCCCTGAATTTACACGTTTTTTATTTTAACACATTTACTTTAATTTTACAATACTAATTAAAAAATATTTTGCCGTAATCAAAAATTTTTTATTGCCCTATTCACTTCAAGCAGCCCGACCTTTGCGGTCGGGCTGCTTTGGTTAAATTTTAATCGGACTGACTTTTGCGTAAATTTCGTTGTACTTGTCCCTGTAAAACAGATTGGTGCCGGCAGTTGTGACCGAAGCCGAGCCTGCCGAAACCGACGCTCTCAATATTTCGCTCAAAGAAGCGCCTTCCTCGATACAGCACGACGCCGCAGCCAGCATAGAATCGCCGGCTCCTACCGATGAATTGACTATTACGTTCTCGCTTTTACAATAATAATTTTCAGTGCCGTTAGTGATGATTGCGCCTTCCTTGCCCAGCGACAACATAACGTTCTCGGCGCCGTGATCGATGAGCTTATAACAGCCCTTCAACATTTCGGGAAAGGATTGATACGTTTCCCGATTTACGTCCTCGAGCTCGTTAAGGTTCGGCTTGACCAAGTACACGCCCTGCGAAATAGCGTATATCATTTTCGCAGTCTCGCAATCGACTATGACTTTTGTCTTTTTATCTACGTTCCTGATGAGCTTTGCGTAGAAATCGTCGTCAACGCCCTGAGGCAGAGAGCCGCTCATAACGGCAACGGAAAAATCGTTTTCATTCGATAAAGTCCCGACAAGCTCAATAAGCTCGTTCTGCTTCTTTAACGAAACGTTGTCGCCGCGGTCGTTAATTTCGGTCATCATAGACTTGGAATCAATGATTTTATAATTAACCCTTACTCTACCCTTATTCCAGACGAATTTGCTGTGAACGCCCTCTCTTTCAAGGTAGTTGACTACCCTCTTTCCGCCGTTATCGAACAGAAAACCCGTAGCAAAAGCCTTTTTCTTCAATCTCGATACGCCGACTGCGGTATTGAGCGCTTTGCCTGCGCACAGTTCGTTTTTCGTTTCAATGCGATTGAGTCTGCCAACGTTGAATTTATCGAGCTCCAAAGTACAATCTATGCAGGGATTGGGACAGACGGTAAATATCATGATTATTCGTTACCCTTATATTCTTTGATAATCTTTTCCTGCATTTCGGCAGGCACTACGTCGTAGCGTTCGAAGGTTGCGACGTACTTGCCCCTGCCCTGAGTCATACTCCTTAGTTCAAGGGCGTATTTGAGCATTTCCGCCTGCGGAACCTGACAGGTTAGAACCATTTTACCGTTCTCGTCGCTGTTGCCTAATATTCTGCCGCGACGCTTGGTTATATCGCCCATTACAGCGCCCAGATATTCGCTCGGAATGGTGATTTCAACGTTATCTATAGGCTCCAGCAAGCAAGGCGAAGCCTTTGCTATGCCTTCCTGATAAGCTATTTTCGCTGCGGAAATAAAAGCTATTTCTTTACTATCAACGGGGTGGGAGCTTCCGTCGAACAGCGTGCATTTGAGGTTTACCATCGGGAACGACGCCAATACGCCGCACTTGATAGCTTCCCTCAAGCCCTTGTCGACCGCAGGTATGAACTGGCGTGGAACGGCACCGCCGACTACGGCGTCGACAAACTCGTAAACGCCGTCGCTTGCGCCCGGCTCGAAGCGGATGGCGCAGTCGCCGTACTGACCTGCTCCGCCCGACTGTTTTTTGTGTTTGCCACGGGCTTCGCTCGTCTTTCTTATCGTTTCTCTATAAGCTATTTTCGGTTCTTTCAGAATAACTTCGCAACCGAATTTGTTTTTGAGCTTTTTGCATATTATCGACAACTGAGTATCGCCGACGCCCTGCAAAACCGTCTGTCCGGTTTCGGCGTCCTTAGCGACGGCAAACGAAATATCTTCTTCTCTCAGTTTTTTCAGCGAGGTAAACACCTTATCCTCGTCGCCTTTCTTTGCGCAATAAACCGCCATCTTATATACGGGCGCAGGCTTTTCGATAGGCGCAACCTTTACCCTTAAACCGCCGCCGCAAAGCGTGTCTCCTGCTCTTACGAGTTCAAGTTTCGCTATCGCCCCTATATCGCCTGCCGTGATTTCGCTGACAGGCTCTTGTTTTTTGCCGCGGACGAAATACAGCGAAGAAATTTTTTCTTCCTGGTCGTTGCCCATATTGTAAAGCGTCTGACCGACCTTAACAGTACCCGATAAAACTTTAAAAATATTCAGCTTTCCGACGAACGGATCGATAATGGTCTTAAAGACGTGCAAAACTACCTTGCCTTGCGGATCGCAATTAAGCTCGATGGGTTTATCGCCCTCGTAAACGGTATATTTTAGCTCGCTCGGCGCAGGTAAAAGCGTTTTCAGCTTTTCCTTGAAGTAACGGACTGCAAAGTTCTGGTATCCGCTGCCGCCCATTATCGGTATCAGACCGCAGTTGCGCATACCGATATTGATGCCCTTTTCGATTTCTTCCATCGACAAAGTGCCGTCGGTAAAGTATTTATCCAGCAATTCCTCGTCGTTTCCTGCCGCAATTTCGGCAAGCTCGTTGTGAGCTCTGTTGAACATTTCGACAAGCTGAGGCGGAACCTGACCGACCTCTTTGGTGATAACGTTATAAAACTTACCGCTCGTTACCGAAACGTAGCCGATAAACTTATCGTTTTCACGGTAAGGTATGAACAGGTTTGCCACCAGCTTAGGATATTTTTCGTGAATTGCCAAAGCCGTTTTAAGATAGCTTGCGTTATCCTTATCTATTCCCGAAACGAAGATTACGCAAGGTTTTTTATGCTCTACGCAGTAATCGATTGCCTTTTCGGTTCCGACGGTAAGCGCGCCTTGCGCGCTGGTTACTATAACTGCGGCGTCAGCGCCACACATCGCCTGATGCATTTCGCCTTCGAAATCGAAAAATCCCGGAACGTCGATTATATTGAATTTATAATCTTCGTACGTTGCGCTTGCAACGGACAGAGAAATGGACGATTTTTTGGCTATTTCTTCGGCGTCGAAATCCATAACCGTATTGCCTTCATCGACTCTGCCGAGCCTGTCGATGACTTTTGCGTTAAAAAGCAAGGCTTCCGCCAAAGTCGTTTTACCCTCGCCTGAATGACCTATCAGGGCAATGTTTCTGATTTTTGCAGTTTCAATTTCCATATCAATTTTTTCCTTATCATATATTAGGCCGAACCAGCCTCTTTTGTTATTATAATATAGAAAAAGACTTTTTTCAAGACCAAACCTGAAAAAAGTCCTTTATTTTTTTATTTTAAGTAAAAATTTTGGCTTTTATTGCGAAATTTTGCGGATTTTTACTTCTGCCGCCGAAAGCTTTTTGCCGTCTGAAAGCAGTAATCTGCCGTCGCTTAAAACGTCGCAGGCTACGGCTTCGTACTCTCTGTCGCCTTCGGTTACAACGATATTTTTACCTATAACCAGGCTATATTTTTTATAAGTTTCAAAACTTTCCTTTCCGCTGAGATTGAATAAAAAGGTCATCAGCACGCTCTCTTTATCCAAATCTTTTCCCAATACCTGTTTTGCGCTTGTCGCAATATCGATAAGTTCCTCGTCGATGGGATTGTTGATATTTATGCCGATACCGACTATGCTGTAATCGACGCTTTTACCGTCCGCAGAAAAATGGTTTTCAGTCAGAATGCCTGCAATTTTTTTACCTCCGACGTAAACGTCGTTAGGCCACTTGATCTGCGGCTTCAAGCCGAACGCCAGCAGCGTTTTTACCACCGCCATAGACGACTGAACGACGATATCGAATGCTTCCGACGTCGGTAAATTATCGTAAAAAGTCAATTTCGTGAGATAAATTCCGCCGTAAGCCGAAACGAATTTTCTGCCCTTCGTTCCACGACCTAAGGTCTGCATATCGGCAATAACCGTCGCCGAACGCCGCTTTTTTATAAATTTTTTTGCGTAATCGTTGGTCGAACCGACCTTTTTAAGCCTGATTATCTTCATATTCTCTTTTTAAAACTTCAACCGCTTCATTTGCGGTATCGTAATCGAAGCCCTTGGATAAAAGTCGCCTGTAACACTTGGAAACGTTTTCAAAGCTCAACTCTTTACCGCTTAAAAACCTGCGTGCAACGTTGAGTGCGCCGTCGTCTTCGCTGAAACCTTCCAAAGCCTCGTCGATGACGCTTTCGGCAACGCCCTTTAATTTCAGCTCGGCTTTTAAAAGCCTTGCACCCTTTACGTTCTTGCGACCGTTGACGTAGCTTTTTGCAAAGCTTCCGTCGTCGATATACCCAACGTCAATCAGTCGCTGCAACACCTGTTTAACGATAAAGTCGGGATATTTTTTATCCTTTAAATACCTTTCGACCTGTTTTGCGGTGTGCATACCCTTTGAAACGTAAGCGACGGCTTTGTTCATAGCCTGCTCCCGTTCGCTCTGTTCCAGAATATCCCGTAAACGCTCTTCAAGAATTTTGTCGCCGACCTTTAATCTGTTTTGCATTACGGTTATAAGCTCTATCCCGCAAAAAAATTTGCCGTCAAGATAAAGATTGCATCTCTTTGCGTTGTTTTTTTGCACCGATAATTCCGTTATGGTCCTTTCCATAGGCTAACTGCCCGCCTTCAAATATTCGCTTCCTATTTTTTCGAGTCCGATTTCCATCTTAAACCATTTCAAAAGAACGGTTTTCAGATTTTCGACCGCGTCGCACCCGACGTAAAATTTAATCGTAACCGATTCGCCGTATTCGGTATCGAGAACAACTGCGCCTGCTTCCTTCAAAGCGCCGTTCAAAAGCTTTTGCGATTGATAATCCGTACGCACGGCGAACACGTCGCATTTGACGAATTTTACGACGTTAGCCTTTTTAATACACGTTGAAGCGCTGTCGATATACGCCCTTACAAGACCGCCTGCGCCTAATTTTATTCCGCCGAAATATCTCGTCACGACGACTACTACGTTTGACAGATTGTTGCCCGTTATCGCTTCCAAAATAGGCGCGCCTGCCGTCTTAGAAGGCTCGCCGTCATCGGAAAACCGTCTTATAAGCCCGTTTTCTACGACGTAAGCATAGCAGTTGTGAGTAGCTAAGCCGTGCTTTTTTCTGATAGTTGCGATAAAGTCTTTGGCGTCGGCTTCGGTCTCAACCCGTTTTACAAAAGTTATAAAGCGCGAACGCTCGATAACTATTTCGTTTTCGGCTTCACGCTCTACGCTCAGATATTCGTCCATTCTATTTCAGAATAATTCTGACGTGAACCTTTTTACCCTTGTGCAGAATAAATTCGCCTTTCGATAAAATTTCGCCGTCCAACGTCAGTTCGTCCTTTTGCAGTTTTTTATCGTTTACGATAACTCCGCCGCCTTCGATAAGCTTGCGTGCCTCGCCCTTGGATTTTGCAATTTTGGCTTCAACCATAATGTCGGGGATAAAATCGGTTTTCGCGACCTCTGCAGTCGGCATATTCTCACTGCTTCCGCCGAACGCGCCCTTTGCCTGTTGCATTGCAAGTTTGGCTTTTTCTTCGCCGTGGACGAGCTTGGTTACCTCGTAAGCCAGCCTTTCTTTTGCATAGTTTATCCGTTCGTCCTGATATTTTGTCAGCTCGTCGATTTCTTCAAGCTCCATAAAAGTGAGAAGGCGCATACACTCTGCGACCTTAACGTCCTCAACGTTTCTGAAATACTGGTAAAATTCGTAAGGCGAGGTTTTGTTTTCGTCAAGCCACAACGCGCCTTTTGCGGTCTTTCCCATCTTTTTGCCTTCGCTCGTCAAAAGCAAGGTGCAAGTCAACGCGAAAGCGTCCTTTTGTTCCTTTTTTCTGATAAGGTTTGCGCCCGCTATCATATTCGACCATTGGTCGTCGCCGCCTATTTCGAGCTTGCAGCCGTAATCGTTGAACAGTCTCAAAAAGTCGTAGCCCTGCATCAGCATATAGTTGAATTCAAGGAATGAGAGACCTTTTTCCATTCTCGTTTTAAAGCATTCTGCGGCAAGCATTTTATTGACCGAAAAATGCACGCCTATCTCGCGCAGAAAATCTATATAGTTCAGATTCAACAGCCAGTCGCCGTTATCGACCATAATCGCAGGGTTTTCGCCTTCGAAATCGATAAATCTCGACATCTGCTTTTTAAAGCATTCCACGTTTTTATCGATAGTTTCCTTGGTAAGCATCTGGCGCATATCGGATCTACCGGAAGGATCGCCTATCATACCCGTTCCGCCGCCGAAAAGCGCAATGGGGCGGTGTCCCGCTCTCTGCATGTGAGCCATCGCCATAATCGGGATATAATGACCTATGTGCAAGGAATCGGCTGTCGGATCGAAACCGACGTAAAAAGATATCTTTTCATTTTCCAGCAATCTCTTTAAATTTTCTTCGTCGATAGTCTGTTTTACAAACCCGCGTTGCTTTAACGTATCGAATACACTTGACATAAAATCGACCTCTCCTTAATCGCAATCTGCATTTTAATCAAGTTTAACATAATCGTCGGGTTTTGTAAAGAAATTAGTTTTAAATTTGGTAACAAACTTAAAAAAAACGGGCTAAAAAATATTGTAAATATCGCGTCGATGTGTTATAATTACAAAAAATATTTAATTCATCGGGAGGAATTGTAAATGCAATATTCAAGCGAAGTTGAAAAGATGGTTTGCATTGCAAAAGGTCCTAAACACAACCCTGCTCCTATTCCGGAAGAAGGCAAATGGATCTGCGCAAAGGAAATCAAAGATATTTCAGGCTTTACGCACGGCATCGGCTGGTGCGCTCCGCAGCAAGGCGCGTGCAAACTTTCTTTAAACGTTAAAAACGGTATCATCGAAGAAGCTTTGGTAGAAACCATCGGCTGTTCGGGTATGACGCATTCGGCGGCTATGGCTTCTGAAATTTTACCCGGCAAGACCATTCTGGAAGCTCTAAATACCGACCTCGTCTGCGACGCTATCAATACGGCTATGCGCGAGCTCTTTTTACAGATCGTATACGGCAGGTCTCAATCTGCTTTCTCCGACGACGGTCTCGTCGTCGGCGCAGGTCTTGAAGACTTGGGTAAAGGTTTAAGATCGCAGGTCGGAACTATGTACGGCACGAAAGCCAAAGGTTCGAGGTATCTCGAAATGGCTGAAGGCTACGTCACCCGCCTTGCGCTCGATGAGGATATGCAGATTATCGGCTACGAATTCGTTTCGCTCGGAAAAATGACCGACTTTATCAAAAAAGGTCTTTCGCCTAACGAAGCTTACGAAAAAGCTATGGGACATTACGGCAGATTCGATAATGCCTTTAAATATATCGATCCGAGAAAGGAATAAGGAGGTATTTGACAATGGCATTATTTGAAGGTTATGAAAGAAGAATAAACAAAATCAATGCGGTTCTTGCCGAATACGGCATAAGCTCCGTCGAAGAATGCAAGGAAATTTGCCTGTCTCACGGCGTTGACTGCGATAAAATCGTCAGAGGAACGCAACCTATCTGCTTTGAAAACGCAGTATGGGCTTACACCGTAGGCGCGGCAATCGCTATAAAAAAAGGTGCGAAAAAAGCTTCCGAAGCCGCTGCCGACATCGGTATCGGTTTGCAGGCTTTCTGTATTCCCGGTTCCGTTGCCGATAACAGAAAAGTAGGTCTCGGTCACGGCAACCTCGCTTCGATGCTCTTATCCGACGAAACTGAATGCTTCTGCTTCCTTGCAGGTCACGAATCTTTCGCCGCTGCAGAGGGCGCAATCTCCATCGCTATGAACGCCAACAAGGTTCGCAATAAAGAGCTCAGAGTAATCCTTAACGGTCTCGGAAAGGACGCCGCTATGATTATTTCGAGAATCAACGGCTTCACTTACGTTGAAACCAGCTTCGATCCTTATTCGGAAACCGTAAAGGTTGAATTTGAAAAATCTTATTCCGACGGTCCGCGCGCAAAGGTAAAATGCTACGGCGCAGATAACGTTCCCGAAGGCGTTGCTATTATGAAATTGGAAAACGTAGGCGTTTCCATAACGGGTAACTCCACCAACCCGACCCGTTTCCAGCACCCCGTTGCAGGCACTTATAAAAAATGGTGCAACGAAAACGGCGTTAAGTATTTCTCCGTAGCTTCCGGCGGCGGCACGGGCAGAACCTTGCACCCCGATAATATGGCGGCAGGTCCTTCTTCTTACGGTATGACCGACACTATGGGCAGAATGCACTCCGACGCTCAGTTTGCAGGATCTTCTTCCGTTCCCGCTCACGTCGAAATGATGGGACTTATCGGTATGGGCAACAACCCGATGGTAGGCGCAACGGTTGCAGTTGCAGTCGCTATCGAACAGGGCAACAAATAATATCCAAGAAGATATTAAACAAAAACGTAAAAACGGCTCGGCAAACACCGAGTCTTTTTTTGTTATTGTGTTGAAAAAATATCACGGTTATGATATAATGACAATATAAAAGTCAAAAGGAGAAATTATGAAAAAATTAGCGTCATTGATGATTTGCATTTTGCTCGCCGTAACGCTTTGCAGTTGCAACGCAAACGTAACGCCCGGCGACTCTCAGGAAAGCTCGTCATTAGTTACGGAAAATAGCTCGGTTGCAGACAGCTCGACCACGTCAAGTCAAAACAGCTCGTCAAGTCCGGTTAGTTCAACGAGCGCAAAAGCCGTTCTTCAACCCGAAGAAGCTCCGCTGACGGTAAGCTACAACACCACGCCCGTGAAGCCGACTTTAAAAGATAATCCGAAGATATTCCTTGCAGGCGATTCTACCGTAAAAACCTACGCCGAAAACACCTATATCGGCGGTTGGGGGCAGTTTTTGCAAAGCTTTATGAATAGCGAAAATGTCACCGTAGTCAACTGTGCCGAAGGCGGAAGAAGCTCACGCTCCTTTATCAACGAAGGCAGGCTTTACACGCTCGAAGGCAAAAGTTACACAACCTACCAATCCATCGAAAGTCAGATTTCTTCGGGAGATTACCTGTTTATCCAGTTCGGACATAACGACGATATGACGAGAAACAATTTCGATACTTATCTCGAAAGACAAGTAGCTCTCGGCACTCCCGACGATAAAGGCGTTTTTCCGACCGTCATTCCCGAATACAAAGTCCACAAAACTCATATTCCCGAAGATTATCTCAAAGAGTACGAATATAATCAAGCAAAAATCAACGAAGCATATTCGATAGGCAACGCCAACGGCGGATATTACTATTCAGCCGACCAGGGAACCTTCAAGGGCTACCTTAAAATGTATATCGACTTTGCAAGGTCCAAAGGCGCAATTCCCGTTCTTGCAACGCCCGTAGCAAGGGTTAAATTCGATAACGACTTCAACCTTCTTGCAGGAAACGGCAGACACGGTCCTAACTTTGAATACGTTACCGCCGTAAGACAGCTCGCCGAAGAAGAAGATTGCTTGCTTATAGATTTATTCGACTTCACAAAAGTTATGCTCGAAACGTCGGCTAAAAACGCACAGAACAAGGAAGAAGCCAACTACCTTATGGCTCTTAAACCCAACTCGTTGCAGGGATCTTGGCCGACGGGCTATGACGAAGCTTATAATAACAAAGACGCAGGCTATACGGGCATCGAAGGCACGCACTATAATAAATACGGCGCATATCTGACGGCGGCAAAGGTTGCCGAAGCGCTGATAAATTTCAGCAACGCATCAGAAGCGACGTCATTCGAAGAAAGCATAAGCTTCGGCGCAAGCATCTTAACTACTCCGACTGCAAAGATTGCTCCGTCGGGAAAAATGCAGGCTTCAACGGTTACTAAGCTGACTCAGTTGTTGACTATCGTTCAGGTCGCATAACTAACGACGCATAAAAATTAGCAAATAACTGCGCTATACGTCAACTTAGTCAAGTACCACCGGCTTAGCCGGTGGCTTGATTAGGCGCTTCAAGCGCA
>JBJEVF010000049.1:0-2182 GCA_051884215.1 Christensenellaceae bacterium
AATTCAACAAACAAAATAAAAACAAACCAAAAAAAGAAAAAAATAAAAAAAGGAAGATAAAACAATGAGTGAGAAAGAAGTTATGCAAGTAGTAGACGAATCTATGAAACAGGATATCGAGCAATTCAACAAAGTATGCAACAACATATTCGAGCAAGTATCGCGCGACGTAGTAGGTATGAAAGAAGTAGTCGAAGGCACGATCATTGCGATGATAGCAGGTGGTAACGTACTGTTGGAAGGCGTACCGGGGGTAGGAAAGACGCGTTTGGTACGTACTTTGGGCAGAGTATTTGATTTACCCTTCTCACGTATACAGTTTACGCCCGACTTAATGCCTGCGGACGTTACGGGTACGAACATCATAGAGAAAGACGAGAGCGGCAACTCGGTATTCAAGTTCCAGGAAGGTCCTATCTTTGCAAACATCATCCTCGCGGACGAAATCAACCGTGCTACGCCGAAGACGCAGTCAGCGTTATTGGAAGCGATGCAGGAGCACAGCGTAACGGTCATGGGAACGACGAGAAAGATGAACGAACCGTTCTTCGTTCTTGCGACGCAGAACCCGATCGAGCAAGACGGTACTTATCCTCTTCCCGAAGCGCAGATGGACCGTTTCATGTTCAAACTTTTGGTATTCAATCCGGGATTGGAAGACTTAATGAGCATCGTAACGATGACGCAAAAGACGATGGAAGAGACGGCGGACGCGGCTTGTTCAGGCGAGCAATTGTTAAAGATGCGTAAGACGGCCAACAAGATACCGGTAGCTACGGACGTATTGAGATACGCGATGATATTGACGTCGGCGACGCACCCTGACAGCGAATACGCAGCGGAAGCGACGAAGAAATACGTACGTTTAGGCGCGAGCCCGCGTGCAGGACAGGCATTGATTTCGGCAGGAAAAGTACTTGCGTTAATCAAGGGAAGATTCAACGTATCGTACAACGACATCAACGAGATGGCGAAAGCGGTACTGCGTCACCGTCTGAAGCTCAACTTCGAAGCGATAGCAGAAGGATTAACGGCTGACGACATTGTAGCGAGAATCATAGAAGAAGTAGAAAGCAAGTACAAGGGCAAGAAATAAAAGCCGACCAAACGACAATAAAGAAATTGGGGCAAGAAAATGAAAGAAATCTTATTAAACGACGCCTTCTTTAGTCGTTTGGAAACGTTAGATTTAAATTTAAGATCGAATCTCATCGGGTACTTTGGCGGCAAGCACTTTGTAAAGACGTACGGACAGACGGTAGAATTTGCAGATTACCGCGAGTACCAGTTAGGGGACGACATCAGGAGAATAGACTGGAACCTGTTTGCGAGATTTGGTAAGCATTATTTAAAGTTGTTTACGGACGAGCGACAGATGAAGGTACAGATATTTTTAGATTGTTCGGCATCGATGGGGAAAGACAATCCCGAGAAAGCGAATTATGCCATAGCAACGGCGGCGGCGTTAGGATTTTTGGGAGTGCATAACATGGATAAAGTAGAATTCAACTTTATGAGAGGAACGCACTGCGACAATCCGTACGGTACGATAATCGGGAAGAATTCTTTTTTCAGAGCGATCAGCGACATAAAGAATTTAACGTTTGACGAAGAGACGGACATAGAGGCGTGTGTAACGAGCAGCCAGGACACGAGTAGGGGGAACAGTTTATCGATAATAATATCGGACTTCATGACCGAAAGTAACTGGAAGAAAGCGATAGATTACCTGTGTTACAAGAACAGGCAGGTATTGTTGATACACATATTGACACCGGACGAATTGGATCCCGCATACGACGGGCGCGTATCGCTCATCGACTCGGAGTCGTTGGATTTATCCGACACGAAGAACATGAAGATGAACATCACGCGCAGCATGCAGATGGCGTATGAAGAAGCGATGAAAGACTTTAAAGAGGACGTAAGGTCCTTCGTAGTCAGGAGAGGAGGGAGTTGCGTATTCGTCAATACAGACAATCCCATAGAGCAGGTATTGTTTGGTGGGTTATTTAAGGTAGGTATAATGTCATGACAGATTGGAAATTGTTAGTACCACTGGGTTTGTTAGGTTTGATTGGCATACTGATCCTTATTATCATATACATCATCAAACCAAACTACCAACAGAAGTTCGTTTCCAGTACTTTCGTCTGGAAATTGAGTCTTAAATACAGAAAAA
>JBJEVF010000050.1:0-37318 GCA_051884215.1 Christensenellaceae bacterium
CTCGAACCCTCGACCTCTAGCGTGACAGGCTAGCGTTCTAACCAGCTGAACTACCAGGCCATAAATATTTAATTGGTGGGCCTTCACGGACTCGAACCGCGGACCAATCGGTTATGAGCCGACCGCTCTAACCAACTGAGCTAAAGGCCCCTGCATCACTCTTTCTGGTCGGGGTGAAGAGACTCGAACTCCCGACCCCATGGTCCCAAACCACGTGCGCTACCAACTGCGCTACACCCCGGAACCAAATCAATGCTCGTATATGATACAATAATTAGTACGAATTGTCAAGCAATTTTTAGTAATTTTACAAAAGTTTAAATCTTTTTTAAAGATTTTTCAAGTGCGTATCCCAAAGAAAATTTACAACTCATTCCTGCAAAGGCAACCGCAAACGATTGCCTTTGCAAGCTGATTAAATTACTTATTATTTAAGAGTTCTGCTATAGAAGCGCCGCCGAAATCGCTATCCTTCCATTCGCTGAATGTATCCTGCGAAACGTCAGGCTTTTCGCGTTTTACTCTTTTCTTAGGCTTTTCTGCAACTTCGTCGCTTTGCTTTCTGCCAACCTTTTCAGGAGCAGGCATAGTAGCTTTGATAGACAAAGTAATTTTTTCCTTTTCAAGATCGATAGCCATAATCTTTGCGTCAACGCTCTGTCCGATTTCCAGACCTGCGGTCGGATTTTCAAGCCACTCGTGAGAAATCTGAGAAATATGAACTAAACCGTCAACACCTTTTTCAATCTCTACAAATACGCCGAACGGAACGATACGAACGATTTTACCTGTAATAACGTCGCCTACGGCATATTTTTCGGTAACTTCGTCCCAAGGTCTTGTCAGAAGCTGTTTCAAGCCGATAGAAACCTTTTTAGTTTCCTCATTGACCTTCAAAACCTTGAATTGATATTCTTTACCGATTTCAACGGCTTCGCTCGGACTGTTGATATTGTTCCACGCAAGGTCGGAAATGTGAGCAAGGCAATCGAAACCGTTTACGTCGACGAAAGCGCCGAACGACGCAAAACGGACTACCTTACCGGTAACTACGTCGTCAACGTGAACGCTTGCGAAAAATGCGTCTTCCTTAGCCTTTTTAGCGGCTTCTCTTTCAGCCTGTTCAGCTTCGAGAATAACTCTTTGAGAAGCGACGATTTGCTTTCTTCTGCCCTCGTTTTCAACTCTTTCAGCTTTAACTCTTAAAGTTTTGCCGATGTATTTATCCAAATCCTTAACGAAACCGATTCTGATTTGCGAAGAAGGAATGAATACGTTGTATGAACCGAATTTTCCCGTCAAACCGCCTTTATTGGAAGCTTCGATTTTAACCTGGAAAACCTTGCCGTCCTTGATTTCCTGAATCTGGCTTTCTTCTTGTTCTCTTTCGACTATAGCTTTCTGTGAAACGTGAAGCTTAGGAACGGTTCCCACAACCATTACCTTTATATCCTCGCCGACAGACGATTTATAATTATCTTTATCGTATACTTCGCAAGCGATATCTTCTTTAGCTAAGAGAACGTCGGTTTTTGCACCTATATAAAGGTATAAACCATTATCAGTAGCTGACGTTATGGTTGCATCAATAATATCCCCTTTTTTAAATACTTCTTTGTTTGTGAAGTTGGCAACAGCCTCGTCCATAAAATTATTTTCAGTAACTACGTCAGTAACTTCTGCCATATTAGTGAGAACCTCCATAGATTGTTCTTTGGGCGTCGATGCGCCTGAAACAATCCCAACTTTTTTAAAATCTTTTAAACTATTTGCATCAATCTCGTCGGCGTTCTGTATCAGAAACACCTGCCTGCAGTTTTTCCGACAAATATCAGCAAGCTTCTTTGTATTACTGCTTTTCTGACCGCCGATAACTATCATTGCATCGCATATTTCAGATAAATTTTCCGCCTCTTGTTGACGCTTAAAAGTAGTATAACAAATGGTGGAAAAAATTTCAACTGTTTTACACTGACTTTTGTTAAAATTATCTAACAAATAGTTATATTTTTTAACGGGATAGGTCGTCTGCTCCACTATGCACACTTTTTCATAAGCAGAGAAATCCAACTCGGGGCTATATTCCTTTATTATGATTGCCTGGCCGTTGCACCAGCCGGCAATGCCTTGCACCTCGGGATGCTCAGGTTCGCCCAAAATTACAATCTTATATCCTCGTTTAGAGTAATCGTCTACGATATTATGAATTTTTTTTACGAACGGACAAGTACAATCGACGACTTCTATATTTTTCTCATATAGCTTTTCAAAAATCTCTCTCGAAGCTCCGTGCGACCTAATGATAACCGTTCCGCTATCTACCTCATCGACGGAATTTATAACCTTCGTTCCCGTGAGCAGAATGCTGTCAACGACGTCCTTGTTATGAATAAGCTCGCCAAGAATATAAACGTTTTCGCCGCAAATTTTCCGAGCGGTATCGACGGCTCGACTGACTCCTTTACAAAAACCGTTGTATTTACCTATAATAAATTCCATAAATGACCTTATTTTTCAGAACCGATTATATCCGTCACGCATCTGATAACTTCCTCGATAGTCATATCAGAGGTATCAATCAGTATTGCGTCGTCAGCCTTTTTTAAAGGCGAAAACTCTCTGTGACTATCGTTATAATCTCTCGTTTCAATTTCTTTGACGAGCTTTTCAAAATCTACCGTTTCGCCACGTTCGATAAGCTCGAGATGCCGTCTTTTAGCCCTTACGAAGGGACTTGCCGTGATATAAAACTTAAATTCGGCGTCCGGCAAAACGCAGGTTCCTATATCTCTTCCGTCGAGTATGCAGTCCATTTTTGCTGCGATTGACCTTTGCATATCAACCATTTTCAACCGCACGCATTTTAGAGCGGAAATATCGGAAGCCATCATAGAAACTTCATTTTTTCTGATTTCGCCGGATACGTCAACGCCGTCGAGCAGCGTAACCTGCGCGCCGTTCTCATACTTTATTTCAATATTTATATTATCTATAAACGGTTTAACTTTTTCCTCGGTATAATCTGTGATACCGAGTTTTAACGCTTTTAACGCGCAGGCTCTGTACATTGCGCCCGTATCGAGATAAAGTATATTAAGCTTTCCGGCAAGATACCTTGCGACGGTAGATTTACCGCTACCGCTCGGTCCGTCAATGGCTATATTCAACATAATCAATCCTCCATTCCTGCCAGATACGCAGTCGAAAAGGCAATTTGCAAATTAAAACCGCCGGTTAGTGCGTCTGCGTCTATAACTTCTCCGCAAAAATAAAGGCCGCCAATTAACTTGCTCTGCATATCCTTAGGCTGTATCTCCTTGACGTTCACGCCTCCGCAAGTTACAATCGACTGCTCTATCGGCGCAAAGCCTTTTATTTTCAAGGAAAAATTTTTAACGGTATTTACTAACCGTAATCTTTCTTCTTTTGTAACCGTATTATTAGGCTTTTCGCCGTCAATTTCAGCGAGCCTTAAAACAAACGGAATAAGCGATTTCGGCAACAATAACTGCAACGAATTTTTAAGCTGCTTGTTTTTCAACCGTTCGAAATCTCTCAGCAACCTTGCGTCAAGCTGCTTAGCGTTAAGCGCAGGTTTAAAATCGATAAAAAGCGACAACTCGCTCAGATTGAGTTTGTTTATCCTGCTCGACAAAGTAAGAGTAATAGGTCCGGATATACCCGTATGAGTAAACAACATCTCGCCGAACTCTTCGTGAACGACTTTCGAGCCTTTTACAGCCTTTAAAGTGACGTTTTTCAGCGATAAACCGCTTAAATCCGCACAAAAATCGTCTTTCAATTCGATTGGCGATAACGCAGGCTTAGGCTCTGTAACGTTATGGCCGAGCATTTTTGCGAACTTATAACCATCGCCCGTAGAGCCTGTTTTCGAATAGCTTTTACCGCCGGTCGCTATTATAACCTTATCGGCGGCGTAATATGATTTATCAGATTTAACGCCTTTGATTTTTCCGTCGCAGGCATCGACGGTTAAAACCTTTTCGTTTAGCTTTACGTCAACGTTAACGCTGACGAGCATAGATGAAAGACATTTTATAACGTCGCTCGATTTATCGCTTGCAGGGAATACCCTGTTGCCTCGCTCCACCTTCAACTTCAAACCGTTGCTTTCGAAAAGCCGCATAACGTCCTTGGTTGAAAAGGAATATATTGCGCCTGACAAAAACTTGGAATTTGTTACTACGTTAGACAAAAATTCCTGTTCGTCGCAGTCGTTAGTCAGATTGCAGCGGCCTTTGCCCGTGATATACAGTTTTTTTCCGAGTTTTTCGTTCTGTTCGATGAGAGTAACGTTATTTCCGCATTTTGCTGAAAAATACGAAGCCAACATACCGCTTGCTCCACCGCCGACCACGACTACATTTTTAGACATATACTTCCCTTTAAACGCTTGAAACTGTGATTATTCGGAAATAAAGCGAGAGCAAAAAGCCCTCGCTTTATAAAAATTAGGCAGGATATACCTTATCAGGATTTTTAGCAAGGTCGCAATCGACTTTGTTGTTTTTTGCGTGTCTGAACTTAAAGAAATTGGTAGCGACCTGCGGAAATAACGCATAGGAAAGCACGTCCTCTTCCTGCGTATAGAAGTCGCCCAATTCAGCTTTGTATTTTTCAAGCTCAGGCGCAATATCGTCCGCAGGACGATAGTCGATAATCTTTTCGTCGCCGACAATCTTTTTGAGAATTTCAGGGTTCGGACTTGCCGGTAACTGACCGTATTCGCCCTTTAACAAGCCCTTTGATTCTTTGGTGACCATCTTATATCTTTCGCCCATAATAACGTTAAGAACAGCTTGAGTTCCTACTATCTGACTTGTTGGCGTAACGAGTGGCGGATAACCGAAATCCTTTCTGACGTTAGGAACTTCAGCAAGAACATCTGGGAGCTTCTCGCTCTTGTTCTGCTGTTTCAACTGACTGATAAGGTTAGAAAGCATTCCGCCCGGAACCTGATAAATCAAAGTATTGATATCGATTTTTCTTACTTTTTCAGATAAGAAGCCGTCTTTTTGCAAACGATCGGCAACGGTTTTGAAATAATCCGTCAACGGGAGAAGCTTATCGAGCTCTATACCCGTATCGTATTCGGTACCTTTAAGCGTTGCAACCAACGGTTCGGTTGCAGGCTGACTCGTGCCGTTACCCAAAGCCGACAGAGCGCAGTCTATAATATCGCAACCTGCTTCGATAGCTTTGAGGTTGACCATATCGCCCGTTCCCGACGTGTTGTGGGTATGCAAGTGAATCTTCGTCGTAGGCTTCAAAACCTTCTTCATATCCTTAACAAGTTCGTAAACAGTGTAAGGAAGTAAAAGGTTAGCCATATCCTTGATACAAATATTGTCTGCGCCCATATCTTCGAGCTTCTTTGCAAGATTGACAAAGTACTCGTTGGTGTGAACCGGACTCAACGTGTAGCTTATTGCGGCTTCACAGATACCGCCGTATTTTTTAATTGCTTTCATAGCAGTTTCAAGGTTTCTCGTGTCGTTAAGAGCATCAAAAACCCTGACTATCGTTACGCCGTTTTTAATCGATAAACGAACAAATTCATCTACAACGTCGTCTGCGTAATGCTTGTAACCTAAAATATTCTGACCGCGCAAAAGCATCTGAATGGGAGTCTTTTTAAGGTGCTTTTTCATAATGCGCAACCTTTCCCACGGATCCTCGTTCAAAAATCTCATACAGCTGTCGAATGTTGCGCCGCCCCACGCTTCGAGAGAATAATAACCGATTTCGTCAAGCTGATCCAATACGGGCAACATTTCGTCAAGCGTCATTCTTGTAGCTGCCTGAGATTGGTGTGCGTCTCTCAGAATAGTTTCAGTAATTAAAACCTTTTTACTCATAATAAAATCTCCTTAAAATCAACCGCAAACAGCGAGTAATACGCCCGCAGCAATAGCCGAACCTATAACTCCGGCTACGTTAGGTCCCATAGCGTGCATCAATAAGTGGTTATCAGGATCGTATTCTCTACCGACGTCCTGAGAAATTCGAGCAGCCATAGGAACGGCAGAAACGCCGGCAGAACCGATAAGCGGATTTATCTTTCCGCCCGACAACTTGTTCATCAGTTTTGCGCAGAGCAAACCACCGATCGTTCCCATCATAAACGCAAGCAAGCCCAAGCAAATTATCTTGATAGTGCTGAACGCTAAAAACGTTTCGCCGATTGCCTTTGAACCGACCATTACGCCAAGGAAAATTGTAACGGTGTTCATCAGCCCGTTCTGAGCCGTATTTGAAAGTCGTTGCGTAACGCCCGATTCTTTTAAAAGGTTACCGAGCATAAGCATTCCGAGAAGCGGCATTGCGTCAGGTAAAAGCAAACCGACGACCAGACAAACCGCTATCGGGAAAATTATCTTTTCAAGCTTTGAAACGGTTCTCAACTGTTTCATCTTGATACGTTTTTCTTTCTTCGTCGTAAGCAATCTCATAATCGGCTTTTGAATAATCGGAATCAAAGCCATATAGGAATATGCGGAAATAGCTATTGCAGGCAACAAGTGTTCCGCAAGCTTTTTAGTAACGTAAATAGCCGTAGGACCATCGGCGCCACCGATAATAGCTATTGCGCCCGCCTCCTGAAGATTGAAGCCCAACAAATAAGTTGCTCCAAAAAACGTCAAGCAAACGCCGAGCTGCGCTGCGGCTCCTATAAACATACTCTTCGGATTTGCAATCAGCGGTCCGAAGTCTGTCATACAACCTATTCCCAAGAAGATGATCGGCGGGAAAATTACCCAATCTACGCCCTTGTAAATATAGTAGAACAAACCGAAATCTCTGATAACGCCGAGTGCGCTTACGTCCATTGCGCCGTAGGTTCTACCGGAAATAACGCAGCCGTTAGCCAGCGCAGCCGTAATTTCTTCTATGGTTGCCGACGGCATATTAAGCAGCGACTGAAGCTCTGAAAGAGTACCTCTTGCGACCTCTGCGTTGGTTGCGACTTCCGTAATTATATAGCCCTTTGTACCGAAAAGAATATGGTAAACGCCGGGGATATTTACGATAAACATACCGAATGCGATAGGCAACATCAACAGCGGTTCAAAACCTTTTTTGATAGCGAGATAAAAAAGAATGAACGAAATCAGGATCATAACGTAATTCTGCCAGGAAGCTCCCGACATTATACCCGTTGATTTCCACAGGTTCATCAGCGATTCGCCTATATTCACTCCTTCCTGCTCAGCTAAAAGCATAAAAAAATTCATATCAAACTCCTGTTAGCCGATAATAGCGAGCGTAACTCCCGAATCAACGTTGGATCCGGATGCGACCTTATATGAAATTTTTCCGTCGCAAGGAGCCGTAATATCGTTATCCATCTTCATTGCTTCAAGGACGAGAACAACTTCGCCTTTTTTAACGGTATCGCCTTCGTTTTTAGAAAGCTTCTTGATCATACCGGGCATCGGAGCGTTGAGTTTTGTTCCGTCGGTAACGGCAGCAGCAGGCGCGGCAGCCTTTGCAACGGGTGCAATCTGTTGAACGACGGGAGCCGAGTCTAAGGTTGCGCCGACTTCTTCAACGCCAACCTGATATTGTTTTCCATCTATTGTAACGATAAAATTACGCATAATAATCTCCTAAATCCTTTTAATTTTTTTAACTTTGAACTCGCATTTAGAGTCCTGATTCATATAATAACAACTGATTGCAGCAATGATAGCCGCTTTGATTTCGGGTGTGACCAAGTCCGTTTCAACAGCTTCTGCCGTATCTGCGGAAGCTTCAGGTTTTTTCTTCTTGAACAGACCGCCTAATTTTGAAAAGAAGGCTTTTGAAACAGCCGATATCTTTTCGGTAAGCTTCAGAATCGAGGGCATAAGCTTTCCGATTATCGATACAACGAGAACGATAACGCCTACGCCGAAGAAAATAACTGCCATTCCGAGTATAAAAACGAACGAGCCCCACTGCAAACCGAGAGACGTAAACTGATAAGCACTTAATAAATTAAGCATTTTTCACCTCAGATAAGCGTCTGTAAACAAGCGATAAGATATTGACGTACGTATTGCGGTTCGATAACGTCGTCGAAGAAACCGAAACGGGCAGCGTTCATTGCGTCCTGAACGTTGTCGCCGTATTCGTCAACGACCGCCTTTAATCTTTCGCCCATAACGCCGTATTGGATCTGCGCGCCGATTTCTTTTTCAAAAACGGAAATCTTTGCGTTTGCAAAAGCGTAGTTATAGTCCGCCCCCATAGCTCTGGAAGCAAATAAAGAATAACCGAGTCCGATTGCCTTTCCGTAAACTACGTTTACTCTCGGAACTTCGTTATAAACGGTCAGAGCGTAAGTCAGATCGGAAACCTTTTTCATTATCAACGAATTCGAGGTTTCGAGGTTTTCTTCAATTCCGCAAACGTTAATAAAAGTAAGGAGCGGTAAATCGTTGTCGTTTGCGTAATAGATAAAGTTCTGTATTTTGGATACGTTATTCTCGTTGAGCTTTACGCCTTCGTCGCCGTTGAAGATGACTGCGGCAACGCTCATACCGCCGACTCTGCCGATTGCGGTTACTACGTCGTCGGCATAGCCTTTTCCGAGCTCTAAATAATAATCCTTATCAAAAACTGCGCTCGCAAGGCACTTTGCGCAAACCTTTTCGTTCAGACCTGGCGTAAATCTGTTAAAATCGTCGCCCGTTTCAAGAACTGCTCCGCCGTAAGCAGGCAGTATATTGAGAACGTCGGAAATCATATCCCTTGCATTCGACAAGTCCTCGATTTCAAAAGTAGTAAGTCCGTTGAATTGCTGAGCCTTTACGCCGCCTACTACGGATTTATCTATGTTTTTATCAGACGCCGCGCTAATAACCAAAGGACTTGCGTAACTCAGACAGCCGTCCTTTAACATAAGGTTATAATCGCAAGTAGCCGCTATAAGACTCGAGCTTCCGAACACGTCGCCCAAAACGATGGAAAACTGAGGCACTTCCCCTTTAAGCTCCTGCATTTTCTTCAATACGAGCGCAACGCCTTCCATAGCCTTGATGCCGTCCGACGAACAAACGCCGAGAGATGAAAGCAAGTAGATGACAGGCGCGCCTGCAACCAAAGCTTTATCCAGACATTTTACAATTTTTTTAGCGCCCTGATAAGTAAGTCCCCCGCTCAAAACAGCTGAATTCTGAGCCACGACGTAACAAGCAACGTCGTTTACGGTAGCAAAACCGGTTATTACGCCGTCCCCTTGCGCTTCACGGCTATTTTCATCGTTTGCAGAAAAACTGTATCTGTCAAGCTCAACAAAACTTGAATCGTCAATTATTTTGTTTATGTTTTCTCTGACTGTTTTCGAAGATTCAAACAGAGCGTTTTTTCTCGATTCAAGCAAGTTTAAAATATCCATAAACTCCTCCATAATATTTTTCACAGCTATTATACACTCTTTACCGTCAAAAAGCAAACAAAAAAGACGCCCCAACGATAAGAACACAAGCTAATTTTTACTTATGCGCTATGTAAAGGCGTCTGACTTAATTGTCAATTCTATCTGATATTGAATTTCGCAAGAAAGGTCTTTAAAGCGAACACCGACTCGGGACTTTTATTGTAAACGCCTGCGTTCGCAAGCATTTCCGAACAAGCCTCGCCAATATATTCGAGAATCGCAGCTTCGGCTTTACTCTCGTCGCTGAAAAAGCCGTAACGGGAAACGATCGATTCCGCCAAAAACCTGTGCGGATACAGCGGATTCAGCTTATCCTGCAACTGCTGTAAATCGTAACTCTTATCGCACAGTATTTCGGTAAGATCTTTGATTTGACTTTTTAACCTGCCGGGCAATATGAACACGCCCATAATTTCCATCAATCCGAGAGCTTCTTTTTTTATGTTGTGATAAACTTCGGGAACGTGATAGATGCCGTAAGGGTTATCCCCGTCGACGGCGTTGTTGCGGAGAACCAAGTCGACGGCGTATTTTCCGTCATTAAGATACCTCGCGACTACGGTAGCCGAATTATTCCTTAACTCGCTTTCGCCGTTATATATATTGTTGCTTTCGTCGCTGAATTTCAACCAACCTTCAAGTATCGAAGAAAAAAGCTCCTTTATGGTATTTCTGTTGTAACCCGAAATACGGATATCGGTACAATACCAATCGGTAAGAGAAATTTCTACGTCCTCGTAATCTTCGCATTTCAGCTCAACGTACGGTCTGGCTTCAAAAAGCGGCATAGACTTTTTACCGCACTGAAAATGCCTGTGATTTAAAATCGAACCGCCGATAATGGGTAAATCGCTGTTGGAAGCAACGAAATAATCGGGTATGTACTCGATAAAATCGAACATAGAATCAATCATATCGCCGTCGGTTTTCATAGGCTTATGCTCGTCGGTTACGAGAATCGAATGCTCGTTGATATATCCGAACGGCGAATACTGTAAAAACCATTTTTCCTTGTTGAGCGTTAAATCAACCGACCTTAAATTAACTCTCGAAGGATAGCCGTCTGAGCCGATAAATCCGATATTTTCCCTGCAAAGCTGGCACTTAGGATATTTGTCGTTGACGTTTTGCGTCAAGGTTTTTGCAACGTCCTTATTATCCTTTTCAGGCTTGGCGAGGTTTATTGTAAGCTCCAACCTGTTTTTATCCTTTTTATATTCCCAAAATTCGTTTTTGTCGAGCTTGGTTTTCTGAATATAATTATTCTTTACCGATAAATCGTAAAGATATCTGCAAGCGACTTCCGCACCCCTTGTTTCACGCAAGGTAACAAACTGGTTGTTCACCTTAGAAGGTAGAGGCGAAATCAAACCGAAGATATAAGTTGCAAATCTTTCGCTTGAAACTTCGTCCCTGTCAAGGCGGGTTTTCGCATAGTCGCAGCATTCGGAAAACAGCTCGTCCGGCAACGTCATATCCTGTATTTTCTGAATTTCTTTATCGGATAAATCACCGTTTAACGGCGAGCCGAGCTCAAATGCGCAAAGCAACAGATTACGCATATAGTTTACGTCGAATTCGCTCATATTAAAATGAAATTTAGCAAATACGAGCAGTTTTTCAATTAAAAGTTTTCCGTCTGTCATAATACACCTAACGAAGATTGTACCACAATTCAATAACTTTTACAAACAATTTTAGGCACTCTTTCTTATATTGTTCCTTTCGGGTGAATAACGTGATTGGTTTGCGGATCTTCCTGCAAAAGCTTTTTATCCTTTAACCCTATCGCCTTTTTAACGGCTTTGTTACCGTACTTTTTTCTGATGTCGCCGACCGCTTTCGCAAGCTTTACCCGTTTGTCATAATTTTCTTCGCCCTCAAAAAGCGACACTTGCTGATCGCCGGTTGTAAAATTCGAAACCGAAACGCCGAGCATCCTTATATCTTTTTCAAATTTGTAATTTTCGACAAACAGCTCTACCGCACAATTAAAAAAATCTTCAGCAAGGACCGACGGCGTTCTTAAAGCCTTTTGCCTTGTTATCGAAAACAAATCTTCATCTTTTACGGTAATCTGCAAAGTTGAAGCTCTGCCGATACCGTAATCCATCAATCTTGCAGAAACGCTTTCGCAAAGCACGGAAAACATAATTTTTACGTCTTCGAGGTTTTTCAGATTACGGTAAGAGGTCATACTGTTTCCGACCGATTTTATTAAAGATTCTTCCTTTCTGACAGGAGATTCGTCCAGACCGTTGGCGTAATCGTATATATATTTTCCCCACTTACCGAAATTCGTGGTTAAAAAATTCAAATCGCAATTAGCCAGATCGCCGATTGTAACGATATTGTATTTTTCAAGTTTTTTCTTGGTTGCCTTACCGATAAAAAGCATTTCTTCAGCCTTCATCGGCCAAACGATTTCCTTAAATCTTTCATAAGGAATAACGCTCGTTGCGTCTGGCTTTTTCATATCGGAAGCAAGTTTGGCAAAAACCTTGTTAAAACTGACGCCAACCGAACAAGTAAGTCCCAACGCCCTGACCTCATCGCGGATTTTATCGGCGATTTCTTTGCCGTTGCCGAAAATTTTAGAGTGCGTTACGTCTATCCAGGCTTCGTCGATACCGAAGGACTCTACCTCGTCGGAATATTTCTTGTATATCTTTTTAACGAGCTTGGAATAAAACAGATACCTATCGAAATGAGCTTCGCACATAATAAGCCCTGGACATATCTTTTGCGCTTCGATGATAGTCATACCCGTCTTAATACCCAAAGCCTTAGCTTTTTCGTTCTTGGATAAAACTATACCGTGCCTGTCCTCTATGCTTCCGCATACGATAAAACACTCGTTCTCGTATTCGGGATGAAAAATCTCCTCGACGCTGGCGTAAAAATTGTTCAGATCGGAATGTAAAACCGTTCTCATTTTCTGCATTTAGCCTTTTTCTTTTTTGTGAATTTGGTTATAAACCATTTTTCGATTACGTCGCCCTTTTTATAAATTACGACGGCTGCGAAAACCGTAATTATAAAAATTATTCCCCAGAGCGTTATACCCCACCAGGTGTTATACGGAATAAGATTGCCGGATATGGAAAAGCAAGTAAAAAAGACGGATATAGCACGAGTTATCGTTATCATTACGGTGAAGAACAACACGCTCATAGAAGACATTCCGGCAACAAAACACAGAATATCGTCGGGAAAAAACGGAAATAAAAACATAAACGATAAAACTACCCGATCCTTGCCTTTAACTGTTTGCAGAGCTTTATCGAGCCCGTCGCCGACAAGCCACTTTGCAGCCTTGTAACCCAAAAATCTACCGATAAAAAAGCCTGTAAGCGAACCGATCATTATTCCCGCAAAGCTTAAAAGAGCTCCTTTTAAAGGTCCGAACAGAGCGACGCCGGCACCTGTCGAAATAATGCCCGGAATCGGCAGTATAATTACTTGCAAAACCTGCAAAAACACGAAAAACAATTCGGCAAAACTATTGGTCGAAGCGACGAATTCACGCATATCTTCAACGCTGTCAACCTTTTCCCAAAAACCGCCGACCTTTAAAACGTAAAGCAAAAACGCAACGATTGCAAGCAAAATCATTGTCAACATCGTCAATCGGTACACAAAACTTTTGTCGTTAAGTTGAAAAATTATGGAAACAGCGGAAAGTATAGAAACGGCAACCGTAATAAGCACGTTATACAATGCTCTGTATCTTTCGATAAAACCTCCGGCTACCTTTCCGTATAAGAAAAAGAATACGACGTTCAATACCGCAAGCAGAATTATGACTGCGATGCTGAACAATAATTCCCAGCTTTTAAATCTTCGTTTCATATATAATTATTATATTTATTACGAAGAAAAAATAACCAAATATTTTTAATTTACAGCTTTTCTCTGAGTTTTATAATTTCTTCACGGGCAATCTTATCGCAGCGGTTGTTATTCAAATCGTCGCTGTGACCTTTGACCTTGACGAACTCGATTTCGTGGTAACCGTAAAGGTTTAAAAGCTCTTGCCAGAGCTCGCGATTTTTAACTTCGTCCTTAGAAGCCGTTTTCCAGCCGTTCTTCTGCCAACCGAAAACCCAGCCGTTCGAAAACGCATCTACAACGTACTGCGAATCGGAATGAACGTAAACCTTGCAAGGCTCTTTCAACTGTTTTAATCCGTTGATAACGGCAAGAAGCTCCATTCTGTTGTTGGTCGTAAGCTCCTCTCCGCCTGAGACGATTTTTTCGTTTGACTTGTAAAATAAAATTGCGCACCAACCGCCTAACCCGGGATTATTCGAGCAAGCGCCGTCGGTATACATTATAACTTCTTTCATAATTTATCCAAAATAATTTATTTTATTAAAAAACTGTTGACTATTCCGAAAATAAACGATATAATAATACACGTTAAACTCACTTAGGGGAGTGGCTCAACGGTAGAGTAGCGGTCTCCAAAACCGTAGGTTGCGTGTTCGAATCGCGTCTCCCCTGCCAACAAAAAACGAATGACCTTGGGTTGTTCGTTTTTTTGTTTTGCAAAGCGATTCGAACCAACTTGCGTAAGCAAGCAATTATATAATAATTTCAGTTTGCGACCTTTTTAAATGCGCAGCATTTTCGCAAACTCGCGTCTTAACTGCCAACAAAAAACGAATGACCTTGGGTTGTTCGTTTTTTTGTTTTGCAAAGCGATTCGAACCAACTTGCGTAAGCAAGCAATTATATAATATTTCAGTTTGCGACCTTTTTAAATGCGTAGCATTTTTACTGACTTATTTTAAACTTTCGGCGTGCCGTTATTTCGGCACGCCGAGTTTATAAAACAGTTTTTTGCTTTATATCAGTATTTACTTCTTTCGACGTAAGAAGTATGCAAAATTTCGTGAGCTTTATGGCTACCGGGTTCGCCCAAAAATTCCTTATAAATTTTCTCGCAAACGGTATTTTCGTGGCTCTTGCGGTTTGCGCTTTTTGCGTCTATTTCGTAAATAGCTTTTGCCCTGAGAGCAGGCACGTCGAGATTTCTTCTGTCGTATGCGTTCACAATAGGTTGACCACCGCCGTTTACGCAGCCGCCGGGACAAGCCATAATTTCAACGAATTGATATTTAGAAGTGCCGTTTTTAATTTCTTCGCAAATGGTTTTAGCGTTTTTAAGTCCCGAAGCAACGGCAACGTTAAGCTCAAGCTCACCGATTTTATAGACGGCTTCTTTAACGCCCTTAGTGCCTCTTACCTGTTTAAAATCTACGCTTTCAAGCGTTTTTCCCGTTATTTTTTCGCAAGCCGTTCTCAATGCGGCTTCCATAACGCCGCCCGTCGCGCCGAAAATCACGCCTGCGCCCGTATATTCGCCGAGCGGTTTATCAAACTCGCCGTCAGGAATATCCCTGAACAGGATACCTGATTTTTTAATCATTTGCGCAAGCTCTCTTGTCGTAAGAACTGCGTCTATATCGGGATAGCCGCTTGCAGACTGATCAGCCCTTGTCTTTTCGAACTTTTTAGCGACGCAAGGCATTACGGATACGACGTATATATCCTTAGGATCGAGGTCGTTCATCTTAGCAAAATACGTTTTGCAGACCGCCCCGAACATTTGCTGAGGCGACTTGCAGGTCGATAAATTGTCGATAAGTTGAGGGTAGTAAAATTCAAGGAATCTTACCCAGCCGGGCGAACAACTCGTTATCATAGGCAACTTTCCGCCGTTGAGAATTCTTTGTACAAGCTCGTTGGCTTCTTCTAAAATCGTTAAGTCAGCGGTAAAGTTTACGTCAAAAACCTTGTCAAACTGCAACATTTTAAGCGCAGAAATCATTTTTCCTTCGACGTTAGTGCCGATAGGATAGCCGAATTCTTCGCCGAGCGCGACTCTGACGGAAGGCGCAACGCCTACTACTACCGTTTTTGTCGGATCGTTTATAGCTTCGATAACCTTATCGATTTCGCTCTTTTCCGTCAATGCGCCCGTGGGACAAACGTTGATACACTGACCGCACGCCGCACAAGCTGTTGAGGACAATGATTCGTCGAACGCAGAACCGATTTCCGTAGCAAAACCACGGTTTTTAGCGCCGATAACTCCACACTCCTGCACGTTACGGCAAACGGCGACGCATCTTCTGCAAAGAATACATTTTGAATTATCCCTGACGAGATACGGCGTTACGTCAACCTGAGTTGCGGTAACGGCGCCGCCGTAATTATATGCGTTACAGCCGTATTCTTTGGAAAGCTGCTGTAATTCGCAGTTAAGACTTCTCGAACACGAAAGACAATCTTTTTTATGGTTAGAAAGAATCAGCTCCAAAGTAGTTTTTCTCGATTCGCGAACGGTAGGCGTATCGGTAAAAACCTCCATTCCCTCGTTTACTGGATAAACGCAGGAAGCGACGAGCGATCTTGCGCCTTTAACCTCGACAACGCAAATACGGCAAGCGCCGATTTCGTTGATTTCTTTAAGGTAGCAGAGCGTCGGAATCTTTATGCCGGCAATACGGGCGGCTTCCAGAACGGTAGTACCTTCGGGAACGCTTACAGAAATATTGTTTATTTTCAAATTAACCATATTTTCACCCATAATCAACCTTTTTTAACTGCGCCGAATTTGCAGTTTGATATGCAAACGCCGCATTTTACGCATTTATCCTGAACGATTTCGAAAGAAGGAAGCCTGTGATCCTTTGCAACGTAAGAAGTTTTTACGATAGTGTTTTGCGGACAGTTTCTCGCGCACATTCCGCAACCGATACATTTATCCTTATCGATAATGAACTTAGAAAGCTTTTTACAAACTCCGGCAGGACATTTTTTATCTACAATATGAGAGATATACTCATCTCTGAAATATTTCAAAGTAGATAAAACGGGGTTTGGAGCAGTCTGACCTAAACCGCAAAGCGAGTTTTGTTTTATGTAATAGCAAAGCTGTTCCATTTTATCGAGATCTTCGAGCGTAGCCGTGCCTTCGGTTACCTTAGTGAGCATTTCAAGCAACCTTTTGTTGCCTATACGGCAAGGCGTGCATTTACCGCAGGATTCGTCAACGGTAAATTCAAGGTAAAACTTTGCAATATCGACCATACAGTTATCTTCGTCCATAACGATAAGACCGCCCGATCCCATCATTGAACCTATAGATATAAGATTGTCGTAATCGATAGGAATATCAAGGTGTTCCTTAGGTATGCAACCGCCCGAAGGTCCGCCCGTCTGAGCGGCTTTAAACTTTTTACCGTTCGGAATTCCACCGCCTATATCGTAGACGACTTCTCTCAAAGTCGTACCCATAGGAACCTCGACTAATCCCGTATTTTTAATTTTTCCGCCGAGCGCAAATACCTTCGTGCCTTTTGATTTTTCGGTACCGACGCCTGCAAACCATTCTGCGCCTTTTAAAATTATCTGAGGTATGTTCGCATAGGTTTCGACGTTGTTCAAAATGGTGGGCTTGGCGAACAGACCTTTCACCGCAGGGAACGGAGGTCTCGGTCTCGGTTCGCCGCGCTTACCTTCGATCGAGGTCATAAGCGCAGTTTCTTCACCGCAGACAAACGCACCCGCTCCAAGCCTTATTTCCAAATCGAAATCAAAGCCCGTACCGAAAATATTTTTGCCGAGCAGTCCTTTTTCCTTTGCCTGATTTATGGCTTTTTGCAAACGCTGAACGGCGATAGGATATTCTGCTCTTATATAAACGAAGCCCTGGTTTGAACCGATGGCGTAAGCAGCGACGCTCATAGCCTCTATGACGACGTGCGGATCGCCTTCAAGGACGGATCTATCCATAAACGCACCGGGATCGCCTTCGTCTGCGTTGCAGCAAACGTATTTTATATCGCCCTTGCTCGCTCTTGCAAACTTCCATTTAAGTCCCGTAGGAAAGCCTGCGCCGCCTCTGCCCCTTAAGCCGCTTTTCAGTATTAAATCGATAACTTCTTCGGGAGTCATCTCCGTCAAAACCTTAGCGATAGCCTGATAGCCGTCGCGAGCTATGTATTCATCGATATTTTCAGGATCGATAACGCCGCAGTTTCTCAATGCGACTCGCATCTGTTTTTTCATAAACTCGGTTTCGCCGAGAGTTTTTCTGATCGAGCCGTCGTCTTCTTTGTGAAGCAACCTTTCCACGGGTTTACCGTTTACGAGATGCTCTTTAACTATTTCAAAAACGTCGTCAACCGAAACGGAATGGTAAAATATCGCTTCTGGATATATGACCATAATCGGACCCTTTGCGCAAAGGCCGAAACAGCCCGTCATAATAGCTTTGACGTCGTTTTGCATATTCCGTGCCGCAAGCTCGTCTTTCAATGCGTTGAAAATCTTTAAGGATTTATTTGAAGTACAACCCGTACCGCCGCAAATAAGAACGTATTTTTTATATTCTTTGCCTTTATTCGCTTCGTTTTCAACGATTTTATCCGTTTCGGCTTTAACATCTTCAACGGTTTTAAGGCAACCGGAGCAACCGTGCTTTTCGTTTTCGGGAATGCGGTCCGCAAACTGCTTGCTTAAAGACAATTTTAATTCGTTTAATTCGTTAATCGTCATATCGTCACCTTAGAGAGCTTTATATTTTTCAATGATGGCCGGAACGTCCTCGGGTTTAAGCTTGCCGTAAACTTCGCCGTTTATAGTCATAACGGGAGCGAGACCGCAACAACCTACGCAACGAGTTGCGTCGAGAGAAAACTTTTTATCATCCGTCACCTGACCGCTTTCAATGCCTAAAATTTCAACCAACTTATTATAGATATCGCCCGATCCTTTAACGTAACAAGCCGTGCCAAGACATACGCCTATCTGATACTTTCCCTTCGGCGACAAAGAAAATTGCGAGTAAAACGTAGCTACTCCGTAAACTTCGGATAGCGGAACGTTCAGTTCGTTTGCGACCATAACCTGCACTTCTTTCGGGAGATAACCGTAAATTTCCTGGGCTAACTGCAAAGCGGGCATCAAGCCGCCGGGAACGTCTTTCAATTTTTCAAGACCTTGCAAAAATGCCTTTTCCTGTTCTTCAGTCCCCTCAAAAACACGGAAAATCTGTTTTTCCATAATTCCTCCAAGCGTTTATTCGGTAATAATGATTATACGTCTCGTAACAACGAGTTTATAACGGCAAAGCACATAAAGAAATAATACGCATAAACTACCATTATAATTTTATATTACCAAAAACTTTGCTCTAAGTCAATGCTTTTGTAAAAATGATAGGAAAAAATAAATATTATATAGTTTTTGATATATATTTTATTTAATTTCAGCTACGAGCCTATATAATTTTAGCGACCTGCAATGCGCAGGTCGCTAAAATTTCAGTTTAAAAGTTCGTTGAGCTTGTCCCTTAACTCGTTGGCTGTGCTGTAACCGACAAACTTGAATTTAAGCTCGCCGTCCTTATAAAGCACAAGCGATGGTATGCTTGCGATGCTGAGCTTTTCTGCTACGTCCGGATTGTCGTCAACGTTCACTTTATAGAACTTTACCTTATCCGACATTTCGGCGTCAAGCTCCTCGATGATCGGGGCCTGCATTTTGCAAGGTCCGCACCAATCGGCGTAAAAATCAACGAGACTTACGCCGTCTTTTTCCATTACTTCCGACTGATAATTACTGTCGCTTAAATTTTTTACCATAATATCACCTTTCTTAAGTATTTTTCTTTAATAAAAAATTATTCGTTAAAACTCAAAATTTTCGATTTCGTCCAAAGCTATTCCGGTTACGCTTCCGTCGCTCATAAGTTTTATATCGCATCTGTTGTCCGCAAGCTCGTTTTCACCGAGCGCAACGACGTATTTCGCCTTAATCTTATCAGCATATTTGAACTGCGCTTTCATACTCCTTGACAGGTGATCTATTTCCACCCTGACTCCTTTATTTCTCAAAGCCGTGGCTATTTCAAAGGCTTTCACGAGCGCAAGATCGCCAATAGGCGCAATATATAAATCGACAAAGCTGTCGGAAGGAATTTCAATACCCTTGTTTTCCATAAGCATAAGCACCCTCTCGATTCCCATTCCGAATCCGACGCCGCAAACTTGAGGTCCGCCGATCTGCTCGATGAGTTTATCGTATCTTCCACCGCCTAAGACCGTACCCTGAGAGCCTAAATCGGTGGTAACAAACTCGAAAACCGTCTTGGTGTAATAATCAAGTCCTCTGACTATTTTAGGATTGATATTGAATTTTAAACCTGCAACCGTCAAAAGATTTTTCAAGGTCTCAAAATGCTCGTTGCACTCATCGCAAAGATAATCGGTTATCTTCGGAGCGTTTTCAACGAGTTTTTTGCATTCGTCAACCTTGCAATCAAGTATTCTCAACGGATTTTTTTCGAAACGGGTTTGACAAGTAGGGCAAAGCTCGTCGAATTTATCGGCAAGATATTCCTTTAACGCTTTGTTGTATTCGGATCTGCAATGACCGCAACCCATACTGTTGATATTAAGCTCAACGTTAAGACCTAACTTTTTTAATACGGAATAACCTAAAAGTATCACCTCCGCATCGGTCTGAGGCGCGCTTGAGCCATAGAATTCGACTCCGAACTGATGATGCTCCCTGAGCCTTCCCGCCTGAGGTCTTTCGTACCTGAAAACGGGAGAAATATAGTACATTTTCAAGGGCATAACGAGATTTTGCAAGCCGTTTTCGATAAACGACCTCGCAACGCCCGCCGTGCCTTCGGGCTTTAAAGTTATACTGCGGTTACCTTTATCGAGAAAGGTGTACATTTCCTTGTTTACAATGTCCGTAGTGTCGCCGACGCCTCTTAAAAACAACTCCGTATGTTCAAAAACGGGAGTTCTTATTTCCCTTGCGCCGTAACAGTCGGCAACGGATTTTGCGGTTTTTTCAACGTAGTGCCACTTGTATGAATCCTGAGGCAAAACGTCCCTGGTGCCTTTGGGTATATTTATCATAAATCACCTTAAAGTATATATTTTTTCAGATTTCTGCTATTTATAATCTCTTTGAGATGCTCGTCAACGTATTTTTTATCGATAACTATATCTATAACGGGATGAGTTCCGTCTGCGTTAAAGGATATGTCTTCAAGCAGATTTTCCATAATGGTATGCAATCTTCTTGCGCCAATATCTTCCTGAGTTGCGTTGAGTTCTACGCAAAGCTCGGCAATTTCGTCTATCGCATCTTTATTGAATTTCAGATTGATATTATCGACTGCAAGTAAAGTAGCGTACTGCTTTGTTATTGCGTTTTCCGGAAGCGTCAGAATATTGATAAAATCTTCCTTGGTTAAGCTGTTCAACTCGACGATAATAGGAAATCTGCCCTGCAATTCCGGAATAAGGTCGCCGATAGACGCAATATGGAATGCTCCGGCTGCGATAAACAGAATATAATCGGTTTTAACCGAGCCGTATTTGGTGACTACGGTCGAACCTTCGACAATAGGTAAAATATCCCTTTGAACGCCTTCGCGTGAAACATCGGCTCCGCCCGTCTTTGATTTTGAAGCGATTTTATCTATTTCATCGACGAATATAATGCCTTCCTGCTCGGCTCTTCTCAACGCTTCGGAAACAACGGCGTCTTCATCGATAAGCTTCGAGGCTTCTTCGTTGGATAAAATTCTGAACGCTTCCTTGACGGTAACGCGCTTTCTCTTTTTCTTTTTCGGTAAAACGTTTCCGAAAATAGAGCCTAAATCTATAGCCGTACCCGAGCCGGGAACAAGCTCCATCGATTTCGGTTCGTCGGGAACTTCGATTTCGATAACGACTTCGTCGTAAACTCCCTGCGTAAACCTTTCAGCCATCTGACTTGTAAATATTTCGTCGGGCGTTTCGCCTTTCTGATGCTTGAATGTTTCGCAAAGAATTTTGACGATTTGTTTTTTTGCAACCTCGTCGGATTTTGCGCTGACTGAACGCATTTGTTCTTCGCGAACAAGCCTTACGCTGCACTCGACAAGATCCCTTATCATCGATTCGCAGTCGCGACCGACGTATCCTACCTCGGTAAATTTAGTCGCTTCAACTTTTACGAACGGCGCTTTTACGAGCTTGGCAAGCCTTCTTGCGATCTCGGTTTTACCTACGCCCGTAGGACCTTTCATAATTATGTTCTTAGGCGTAATTTCATCCTGAGCTTCCTTAGTCAGTCTGCTTCTTCTGTAACGGTTTCTTAAAGCTACGGCGACTTCTCTTTTTGCCTTGTCCTGTCCGATAATATATTTATCCAATTCTGCTACAATCTGTCTTGGCGTATAATCCATATCTTACTCCTTTACCGTTTCTACCTTGATGTTATCGTTGGTAAAAATACAGATTTCACTTGCGATTTTCAATGCTTTATATGCTATTTCTTCTGCGGAAAAATCAGTTTCCTTGGCAAGCGCGCGCGCTGCGGCGAGCGCATAATTACCGCCGCTTCCGATTGCGCAGATACCCTCGTCGGGCTCTATGACCTCACCCGAACCAGATACTATCAGAAGCGTATCCTTATCGGCCGTTATCATCATAGCTTCGAGCTTTCTTGCAACTTTATCGTTTCTCCACAGCTCTGCAAGCTCAACCGCCGACCTTAAAAGATTGCCCGAATATTTGTTCAACATTCCTTCGAATCTCTCGCACAACGTAAATGCGTCCGAAACGGAGCCGGCAAAACCGAGTATAACGCTGTCGTTGAAAATTCTTCTTACTTTTACGGCGCCGTTTTTAAATATTACGCTCTCGCCGAAAGTAACCTGACCGTCGCCTGCGATAGCCGTAACGCCGTTCTTCTTTACGGCGCAAATAGTAGTACCTCTGAATTCGTTACTCATTTATAATCTCCCTTATTTTTTTAATTTCTTCAAGCGCGCGCTCGCTGAGCATACGCTTTTTCATAGCCTTATCCTTTTGTCTCGGAAAAGCTCTCAGTATTCCGTAATTAGCGTTCATCGGCTGAAAATCGGCGTTGGGAAGCGATATATACCGAGATAAAGCTCCCGTCACCGTAACGTCGGAAAAAGCAATCTTTTCCTTGCCTTGCAATTTTCTGTCGAGCGAAATTGCGCTCACTAATCCAGACGCCACGCTTTCAACGTACCCCTCGACGCCAGTTATCTGTCCGGCAAAGTAAGTCAAAGGTCTTTCCTTTACGCAAAAATTATCGTCAAGATACAACGGACTGTTGAGATAAGTATTTCTGTGCATAACTCCGTATCTTACAAATTCCGCATTTTTAAGCGCCGGAAACATAGAAAAAACCCGTTTTTGCTCGCCGAACAACAAATTAGTCTGAAAACCGACGAGGTTATACATCGTTCCTTCTTCATTTTCTTTTCTCAGCTGCAAAGAAGCATAAGCCCATCTTCCCGTTTTCGGATCGGTAAGACCTACCGGTTTAAGCGGACCGAACCTTAGCGTATCGACGCCTCTTTTTGCCATAATTTCTACGGGCATACAGCCTTCAAACACCTTTACGTCCTGCTCGAAGGAGTGTTTCTCGGCTGTTTTTGCGTTTATAAGCTCGTCGTAAAAGGCAAGATACCCTTCCTTGTCGATAGGACAATTTATATAGTCGCCTACGCCCGTCTCGCCGTATCTGTCGGCGATAAAAGCGTTATCCATATCGATCGAATCGGCTGAAACGATAGGTGCGGCGGCGTCGTAAAAATAAAGTCCGTCGCTGAAATTTTCTTTTATAAACTGCGATAATTCATCCGTTGTCAAAGGTCCCGTAGCCACGATCGTAGGCTCGTTAAAATCGATTGACTTAACGTTTTTAGTTACAAACTCTACGTTATCGAACCGCTTTAAGCCTTCGGTTATAAGACGGGCGAACCTATCCCTGTCGACCGCAAGAGCGGCGCCGGCGGGAACCCTTGTTTTATCGGCGCAATCAATAACGAACGAGCCTAAAATTCTCAATTCTTCTTTAAGTAAACCGCAAGCGTTGCCGTAAACGTCGTTCGATTTCAAGGAATTGGAACAAACGAGCTCACCGTAATCGGGATTAGAATGCGCAGGCGAAAAATTATCGGGCTTAATATCGTAAAGAGTTACGTTATAACCCCTTTTTGCAAGATAATAAACGGCTTCCGAGCCGGCTAAGCCTCCGCCTATTACGTTAATTTTTTTCATTTTTAACAGAATATTTGCACTCTTTGTTCGAGCATTTTATAGTTTTGAGGTCTTTTGAGTAAACCAAAAACTCTCCGCATTCGGGACATTTTTCGCCGGTAGGCATATCCCAGCTCATAAAATTGCATTTAGGATAGTTCGAACAGCCGTAAAAAGTTTTTCCTCCGCGCGAATTCATTTTTTGCGTCGGATTGTGGCAAACGGGGCAAACTCCGGCCTTTTCGGTCAGGCTCTTTGTCGCTTTACACGAAGAACACTGCAGATATTTACCGAATCTGCCCGATTTTTCAATCATTTCTCCGCCGCAATGTTCGCATTTGACGTTTGATTTCTTTTCGTCGAGAGCTTTTATATTCGAACATTCGGGATAATTCGGACAAGCGAGAAATTTGCCGTATTTACCCGTTTTATAAATCATCAACGAGCCGCATTTTTCGCAAACGACGTCGCTTACTTCGACGTTTTCAGACTTAATGTTAGAACACTTCGGATAATTAGAACAAGCAAGGAATTTGCCGTACTTGCCCGTTTTTCTGACCATAGGCGCGCCGCATTTTTCGCAAACCTTATCGGTAGGCTCGTCGCCGTCGCTGTTGGCTTTGGAAAGCTGTTCGTTAAACTTAGGATAAAACTCTGCGATAACCGACTGCCAGCTATCTTCGCCGTTTTCTATGTTATCGAGCTTATCTTCCATATTAGCCGTGAAAGATACGTCCATTATATCCGTAAAGTATTTTACGAGAACGTCAGTCATCGTGAAGGCTATTTCGGTAGGAACTATAAATCTTCCGTCTTTTTTCGTGTACTTTCTTTTTGAAAGCACTGAAATTATCGTAGAATAAGTCGAAGGTCTGCCTATTCCTTTTTCTTCCATCGCCTTTACCAGCGTAGCGTCGGTAAATCTTGTGGGCGGTTTTGTGAATTTTTGTTCCTTTTCGGTATTGACTACGTTCAAGCTCATACCCTGCGAAATTTTAGGAACGGATTTAGTTACCACCGCGTCGTCGTCGACGTTTTTATCAAAATCGGCATAAACAGCCGTAAAACCCTTGAACAAAATATTCTTAACGCTGGTTTTAAAGGTATATTCGCCAACGTCAACGCCTATGCTCGTCAACTCGTAAACGGCGTCAACCATCTGCGAAGCTAAAAATCTGTCGTAAATCAGTTTATACAGGTTGTAATGGTTTTTGTCGAGGAATTTCTTAACGCTTTCGGGCGTTACCGACAGCGTTATGGGACGTATAGCTTCGTGCGCATCCTGAGCGGACTTTTTAGAACGGTAATAATTCGGTTTTTTAGGAACGTAATCTGCGCCGAACTTGTTTTTAATAAATTCGAACGCTTCTTCCTGCGCTTCCTTAGCCACCCTTACGGAATCCGTTCTGATATACGTTACCAGCGCAAGATGACCTTCGGGAGTATCGACGCCCTCGTAAAGATGCTGAGCTATCGTCATAATCTGCGGAGCCGATAATCCGAGTTTGTTGGAAGCGTCCTGTTGCAAAGTGCTGGTCGTGAACGGAGCTTGTGCGTGGGAAGCTATTTCCGTCTTTTTAATCTCTGAAACCACGGCCTTTCCGTTGATTATGCGATTGTAACATTCTTCCGCTTCCTTTTCGCCGAGCGGACGATATTTCTTACCGTTTTTTCCCGTCAAAAGAGCTTTGAAGCTATCTTTACCGCTGCTGAAAGTAGAATAAATATTCCAATATTCCTGCGGTTTAAAGGACTGAATTTCCCTTTCCTTATCGACAACAATTCTCAAAGCGACCGACTGTACCCTTCCTGCCGATAAACCGTCTTTTATCTTTTTGCAAAGGAACGGCGAAAGTTTGTAACCTACGAGCCTGTCGAGAACGCGCCTTGCCTGTTGAGAATCGACGAGCTTATAGTTTATTTCTCTCGGATGCTGCAGAGCGTTCCTTACAGCCTTTTCGCTTATTTCATTGAATTCTATTCTTTGAGCAACGCCTTTAAGATTGAGAACTTCCTGAAGGTGCCAGGAAATAGCCTCGCCTTCTCTGTCCGGGTCGGTTGCAAGATAAATCTTATCCGCTTTGCTAACGGCAGTCTGCAACTGCTTTATTACGGCTTTTTTATTCGGAGAAATGACGTAATTGCATTCGAAGTTATTGTTTACGTTGACGCCGAGCCTTTTTTCGGGTAAATCGCGAACGTGTCCGCCGCTTGCTTCGACCTTATATTGTCCGCCGAGATACTTTTCAATGGTTTTTGCCTTTGAAGGCGACTCTACTATTATTAACTGCATATTACTCCTTATAACCTATTTTATCGCTTTATATTTGTTTCCGAGCAACTTTACTATCGCTCCGCTAAGCTCCAACGAGCTCAGTATCGGCGCAAGCTCGAAAATTTTGAATTTCGTCTGCGCCATAATGCCGTCGACCGTTTCGCAACCGTCCTTTATCGCTTGGAACACCGAAAGCTCGTTTGCGCTCAGATCAAGAGCTTTGCTTTCGACCTTGTTTTCAAATTGAAGATTATCCAGAATACAATCCGCTCCGTCGCAAAGCATAGCTCCGCCTTTGATAAGCTCGTTCGGCAGCTCGCCAGACTTTATACCCAACGAATACGGCAAAGCGTAAACGTCTCTGTTGAATTCGAGCGAATAATCGGCGGTATATCTTGCGCCGCTCTTTTTCTCACCGCTGACGATAAGACATCCGTCCGCAAGTCCAGCAATCACCCTGTTGCGAACGGGATACATCCAGGCCCTTGCCTGCGTTTCCGGAACGTATTCGCTTATAACGAGTCCTTGTCGGCAAACTTTATCTATCAGGTCTTTATTGGTCTCGGCGGCAGCGTTGTGTCCGTGCGCTATTACGCTGATTATCCTCCCCGATTCCAAAGCTCCGGCGATGACTGCGCTGTCGGCTCCGAAAGCGCTTCCCGTGACGACAGTAACTCCGCTTGCCGAAAGCTGTTCCGAAACGTTTTTTGCAAAATTCAAAGCGTAAGGCAAGGTTTTTCTCGAACCGACTATCGCAAACGAAACCGTGTTAAGCAGGTCAAGATTGCCACGACAATAAAGTACCAACGGATAAGTAGCTATCTCTTTTAATTTTTTCGGATAAAGACTGCTTTTATAAGTAACCGCAACGACGTTGTTCTTTTTAAGCGATGAAAAGCACGATTCCAAATACTGCTCGTCGAAAAGATTTCTCAACGTATTGGCTTTTGAATCGCCTGCAAGCTTTTTTGCAAACGCATAGACTTCCGACGAAAAGCCGATAAGCTCGCAAGGCTCAAACCTTTCAAGCAATATCCTTTTGAATTTATATTCCAACCCGATAACCGAATCGAGTGCGATTATTACTTTTTCCTGATCGTTGTAGGCTGTCATTCGTTGATATCGATGCTCCTGTAACTGATAGCTTCAAGAAGATGTTGCGAATTTATATTCTCTGAAAAATCGAGATCGGCAATAGTTCTTGCGACCTTTATAATCCTGCTTCTTGCTCTTGCGGATAAACCTAACGCTTCGTAGGATTTTCTCAAAATCGCCTCGCATTCGTCGCTCAACCTGCAATATTTCTGAATGTGCATCGCACTCATTTCGGCGTTAGTTTTGATATTGTCGTTTATAAATCTTTCCGACTGAATGAGCCTTGCTTTATTAACGCGCCTTCTCACTGCGTATGAAGTTTCTTCCTGAGAGTCGGTCACAAGGTCGTCGTATTTTACGCCGTCAACCTGAACCTGAATATCTATTCTGTCAAGCAACGGCCCTGAAATTTTCGATTTATATTTTCTGATCTGCGAAGCCGAACATCTGCACTGCTGAGTTTCCGAACCGTAATTGCCGCAGGGACACGGATTCATACTTCCGCAAAGCATAAAGCTTGCAGGATACCTGACGTTGCCCTTTGCTCTCGAAACGGTTATAACTCTGTCCTCAAGCGGTTGTCTTAAACATTCGAGAACGCTTCTCGGGTATTCGGGCATTTCGTCAAGATATAGCACGCCGTTGTGCGCAAGGCTTATAAGTCCGGGTTTAATACCCGTGCCGCCCCCTATCAGAGCAACGTTGGTCGCCGAATGGTGCGGAGTCATAAACGGACGAGTTTTGACTATTCCGCAATTCTGATCAAGCACGCCGGCAACCGAATGAATTTTCGTCGTTTCCAACGCTTCGTCAAAAGTCATATCGGGCAAAATAGAAGGTATGCACTTTGCAAGCATAGTTTTTCCCGCGCCGGGTGCGCCGACCATAAGAATATTATGACCTCCTGCGCAAGCGACCTCCAAAGCTCTTTTGGCTACGAACTGACCTTTAACGAATTTAAGGTCGCACACGTCGTCGGCATTCTGCGAAGCCGTATATGCCGAGCAAACGATCGGTTCGAACGCTTCTCCCGATAAAAACCTGCAAACGTCGGTCAAAGAATCGACGCAAAAAATATCTATACCGCCGACGAATTGAGCTTCTTTTTTGTTATGACAGGGAATAACGACGGATTTCAGTCCGTTTTCTTTTGCCGATAACAGTAACGGCAATATTCCGCTTACGCCTCTTACGGTACCGTCAAGCGAAAGCTCGCCGATAAAAGCCGTACTTTCTATATCCTTATCAACGCCGTAATTGCTTGCACGCAAAATTCCTACGGCAATGGCAAGATCGAGTCCCGAACCTTCCTTTTTCAAATCGGCAGGAGCGAGATTTACGGTAATAGCCCCTTGCGGAAAGTTCTTGCCGCTGTTTTTTATTGCTGAACGGACTCTTTCTTTCGATTCTTTTACAGCCGTATCCGGAAGACCTACGATATCGAAGCGGGGCAGTCCCCTTGAAATATCGATTTCCGTTTCGACGATATATCCTTCAAGACCTATAAGGGTTAAACTTTTTGTGATGGCAAGCATAATTCACCCGTTTTATTTTTTAATATTTTATATCAAATTTAAAAAATTGTAAAGACTTTTCACACGACAAAAATTTATATTTATTATATTATATATAATAAGCTAAAACCGAAAAAATTTTTTTATAAAAATCACTCAAAAAACGACTTAAAAAGCACATAAAAAACGCAACTTTGCGCACAATTCAGTATATGATAATCATTTTTCTCAGAGCCGTAATCATAATCGTCACTCTGCTTATCGTGATGAGACTTATGGGCAAACGGCAAATCGGTGAAATGCAGCCTTACGAATTCGTCCTGACGCTGATTATCGCAGAGGTTGCCTGCGTTCCTATGAGCGACGTTTCCATTCCGCTTATCTACGGAATAGTATCCGTGTTGGCAGTTTTTATACTGCACCAGTTGCTGACGATTTTCGAACAGCTTTCTCAACCTTTGAAATTCGTGATTTCGGGCAAGCCTTCAATTGTCATAAATAAGGACGGCGTGGATCTGAAAGAGCTGAAAAAAAACAATCTCGGCATAGACGACCTTATCGAATCGTTAAGGGCCACGGGAAACTTCTCTCTCGACGGAGTAATATTTGCTATATACGAATCGAACGGCAAGCTTTCCGTCCTTAAAAACGAGGAAATTCCACCTTGCAACGACCTGCCTATACTGCTTGTCAACGACGGCAAGATAGACGATAAAAACATCCAAAGATGTCACCTTGACAACACTTTTTTACAAAATATAATGAACGATGAAAACATAAAATCGCCTAAGGAAATCGAGGTTCTGACAATCGACGGAACGGGAAAAATCTATTTCAAAAAGAAGAATAACAAGTACAAGGTTTTTAACGTTGAGCTTGATAAGAGGTGTAGCTCGTGGTAAAAAGCGTAATATCCTTAATAATATGTTCAGCGCTGATTATAAGCGGTGCGATAATTGAAAATTTGTATATGAAAAAATCGTTTAACGAGCTTATTTATATGCTGGACGCCGTTTACGAAAAATTCGAAACCGAAGAAGCCACGCAAGACGACGTGCTTGCGGTCCAGAATTTCTGGCTTTCCAAAAAAACGAGTATGCACGCGTATATTCCCCACACCGAATTAAAGGAGCTCGACCTTTGGATTTCAGAATGCGTGACTTACACAAAATACGAAAAATACGAGGATGCGCAGGCAAAAATCGAGGTAGTAAAAGAGCTTTGCGAGCAAATCCCGAAATCGTTTATGTTCAAGTTCGAAAATATCTTTTAAAAAACGCATTAAAAATTCATTTTTCTCAGAACAATTTTACACACAAAAAAACGACTCCTGCGAGTCGTTTTTTTGATAAATAATCGTTTTTTGATAAATAAATCATTTTGTAAGTCTCTTTTTGCAGTTAGAAACTTTTCCACAATGCGGACATTTCAATCTACGCCAGGTAACGCCGTGCAAGCCCCTGACGTATTCCTTCGTCGAAGGGATAAAGCGTGTGTTGCAATGGCGACATTCAAAATATCCTGCATTTTGGTCAAGTAAACAAGCGACGACAACACCGCCTGCTATTTCCAAAATAGCAACTGCTATCAGCGCAACTCTTATCCACGTTAAAAGTAGGCACGTCGACGCCACCATAATCAGCGTTACCGCCGATACGATCGTCAGCGCGCACACAACGCAGGAAATAATTATCTTTTTCTTATTTTCCTGCTTTTCGGTAATCAGTTCCATTAAATTAACCTCTGCTCTCGTTTTATACTCGGAAACTTCAAGTTTTTCACCCGACAACAGTTCGTTTACGCTTATTCCGAAAATATTGCAAAGAGGCATCATCAACGAAACCTCCGGCAAACCGTTTCCGCATTCCCACTTGGAAACGGCTTTATCGCTTATGCCTAACCGTTCGGCGAGCTGCCTTTGAGTCAAGCCTTTCTCTTTTCTGCATTGCGCTATAAACTTACCTGTTTTTAGTTGATCCATTTTTCGTCTCCTGTGGCTTTATTTTATTGCAAAAGAGCAAAAAAGTACACTCACGGAAAGTAGAATTAACTGAATTTATATCTACCGAACGTAGAATTTTACTGTTTTAAAACCGTTTTTAAAAACTGTCCCGTATAACTGTTCTCAACCAAAGCAACCTGCTCGGGAGTACCGCTTGCAATAAGCGTTCCGCCCATTTCGCCGCCTTCGGGACCAAGGTCGTTAATATAGTCGGCAATCTTGATAACGTCAAGGTTATGCTCGATGATGATAAGCGTATTTCCGCCGTCTCTCAATCGATAGAAAATATCTATGAGCTTTTGTACGTCGTAGCTATGCAAGCCGGTCGTAGGTTCGTCGAAAATATACAGAGTCTTGCCCGTTGCACGCTTGGAAAGCTCCGTCGCAAGCTTTACCCTTTGAGCCTCACCGCCCGAGAGCGTAGTTGCCGGCTGACCGAGCTTGATATATCCCAAGCCTACGTCTTTAAGCGTTTTTATTTTGTTGTAAATTCTCGGTATATTCTCGAAAAATTCGCAAGCCTCATCGACGGTCATTTCAAGAACGTCGTTGACGTTTTTACCTTTGTATTTTACTTCGAGCGTCTCTCTGTTATAACGCTTGCCCTTGCACACCTCGCAAGGAACGTAAACGTCGGGTAAAAAGTGCATCGCTATTTTAATAATGCCGTCGCCCTGACAATGCTCGCACCTACCGCCGGATACGTTAAACGAAAATCTTCCCTGAGTGTAGCCCCGTTCCCTTGCGTCGGGCGAGCTTGCGAAAAGCTCGCGGATAAAGGTAAACACGCCGGTATAAGTTGCAGGATTGCTCCTTGGAGTTTTGCCTATCGGCGATTGGTCGATATTGATAACTTTATCGAAATATTCCGCACCGCAAATTTCATCAACGTTTTCGGAATGCGGTTTCTGCTTATTCAAAACGGCGAAAACGTAGGGATAAAGCACGTCGTCCACAAGCGAGCTTTTGCCGCTTCCCGAAACGCCCGTTACGAGATTTATAAGCCCGACGGGGAAATCGACCGAAATATTTTTCAGGTTGTTAAGCGTAGCGTTTTTTACCGAAAGAAATCTGCCCTGAGGCTGTTTTCTGACCTGCGGAACAAGAATTTTCCGCTTACCGCTAAGGTATTCGCCCGTAATCGAATCCGGCGAAGCCGCAATTTCAAGCGGAGTGCCTTTTGCGACGACCGTTCCGCCGTGAACACCTGCGTATTTTCCTATATCGACGACGAAATCGGCTTCCCTGATGGTTTCTTCGTCGTGTTCTACGACTATCAGAGTATTGCCGAGATTTTTAAGCTCTTTCAGAGTTTTAATAAGTTTTTGATTATCTCTCTGGTGAAGACCGATGCTCGGCTCGTCGAGTATATACAAAACGCCGGTCAGACCGCTGCCAATCTGAGTAGCAAGCCTTATTCTTTGCGCTTCACCGCCTGAAAGCGTTCCTGCCGAACGAGACAGCGTCAGGTAGTCAAGACCAACGTTTATCAGGAAGTTGCACCTTGCGTTAATCTCTTTGATAATAGGCGTAGCTATAATCTGCTGTGAAGGCGTAAGCTGAACGGAATTGATGAAAGCTACTACCTTTTTAATCGACAGCTCGCAAAGCTCGTTAACGTTAAGACCGTTTACCGTAACGGCAAGAGCTTCCTTCTTCAACCTTTTTCCGCCGCAATCGGGGCATTTGGTCTGCACCATATATTTTTCAAGCTCGCTTTTGGTGTAATCGCTCGTAGTCTCTCTGTACCTTCGTTCGAGGTTAGGTATCACGCCCTCGAAGGACGATAAAAAGCTACCGTTAAAGGAGCTCGTACTGTATTTCATTTCTATCTTTTCGCCGCCGTTGCCGTAAAGCAATATCTGCAGAATATGCTCAGGCAGATCCTTTACCGGCGTATCCATACTGAAACCGTAATAATCGGACAACGCGCGGAAGTACATTCTCGTCATTTTGCCCGTATCGAGATTCCAGCCCGAAATGGTCAGCGCGCCCTGATTAAGACTCTTTTCCGGATCTTTTATGACCTTATTGACGTCGAATTGATTTTTGTAACCGATTCCCGAACAGGTTGGACAGGCTCCGAAAGGATTGTTGAAGGAAAACAGTCTCGGTTCTATTTCTTCTATACTGATACCGCATTCGGGGCATGCGTAGTTGGTTGAAAACAGCTCTGATTTTCCGTCGCATTCGATGATAACCGTACCGTTAGCCAGCTTTATAGCCGTTTCTATGCTGTCGGTTAAGCGTTTGATTATACCGTCTTTTACGACCAGCCTGTCGACTACGACGTTTATATTGTGCTTAACGTTTTTTTCAAGCTTGATTTCTTCGGATAAATCAAAAACAACGCCGTCGATTTCCACCCTTGCGTAGCCCGATTTTCTGAAACCTTCAAGCTCTTTCTGAAACTCGCCCTTTTTACCGCGCGCAACGGGTGCGTTTACTAAAATCTTACTGCCCTCGCGATAAGCCATAACCTTGTCGACTATCTGGTCAACGCTCTGCCTTGCTATTTCCCTGCCGCAACGCGGACAGTGCGGAACGCCTATACGGGCGTATAATAGCCTTATATAGTCGTAAATTTCAGTAACCGTACCTACCGTTGATCTCGGGTTGTTCGAAGTCGTTTTCTGATCGATGGAAATAGCCGGAGAAAGACCGTCTATCTTATCTACGTCAGGCTTTGACATCTGCCCCAAAAACATTCTTGCGTAGCTTGAAAGGCTTTCAACGTATCTTCTCTGACCTTCGGCAAATATCGTATCAAACGCAAGGGTAGATTTTCCGCTACCCGACAGTCCCGTAAAAACGACGAGACTGTCTCTCGGAATATCTATATCCACGTTTTTTAAATTGTTTTCTCTCGCTCCGCGAACCGTAATGTATTTCTGCATATTATTTTCTCATTTTTCTCTTTAATGCGTTTATGTTATCCCTTATTTCTATACACTTTTCAAACTCGCAATTTCTGGAAAAAATCTTCAAAAGAGCTTTCAGTTTTTCTATTTCTTCGGGGATATCCTGAGCTTTAATATCCTTTGTGTTATCTACCTTTTTGGTTATATTCAGTGTGTTTTTTATCTCTTTGATTATAGTTTTCGGCACGATACCGTGCTCTTTATTGTAGCTATCCTGAATGCTTCGCCTTCTTTTCGTTTCGTCGATAGCTCTTTTCATACTGCCCGTTACGTTGTCGGCGTACATAATAACTCTGCCTTCGCTGTTACGCGCCGTTCTACCGATAGTCTGTATGAGCGCGGTATCGCTACGCAAAAAGCCTTCCTTATCGGCGTCGAGAATTGCGACGAGCTTTACTTCGGGCATATCGAGACCTTCTCTCAACAGATTTATACCTACAAGCACGTCTATTTCACCGCTGCGCAACTCGTTGATTATATCTATACGTTCAAGAGTGTCGATATCGCTGTGCATATACCTTACTTTAATTCCGTGTTCCTTTAAATAATCGGTAAGGCTTTCGCTCATTTTTTTTGTCAGCGTGGTAACGAGTATTCTGCCCTTTTCGTCGGTAACTCTTTTTATCTCGTTCATCAAGTCGTCGATTTGGTTTTTTATCGGTCTGACTTCGATAATCGGATCTATAAGTCCGGTAGGTCTTATCAACTGTTCCACCGATTGGTCGCAAGCGTCGAACTCGTATTTTTGCGGAGTTGCCGAAACGCATATCCACTGATTTATTCTCTGTTCGAATTCTTCGAATTTAAGCGGTCTGTTATCGTATGCGGAATGCAACCTGAACCCGTAATCTACAAGGTTTTTCTTGCGTGCAAAATCGCCGTTGAACATCGCCCTGAGCTGCGGAATGGTCATATGGCTTTCGTCAACGAAAACAAGCATATCCTTAGGAAAATAATCGAGCAGAGTAAAAGGCGGCTCGCCGGGACTTCTTCCGTCGAAATAACGTGAATAGTTCTCTATTCCGCTGCAATACCCCAGTTCGGTCATCATTTCAAGGTCGTATTCAGTGCGCTGTTTCAGCCTTTGAGCTTCGAGCAATCTTCCGTTTTGCCTGTGGTTTTCGACTTCCTTTTCCATATCGGCACGAATGTTGTTTATTGCGTTTTGCAGTTTATCGGAGCCTACCGCATAAAAACTTGCAGGAAAAATCGCAGCGTGCTTCAATTCGGAAACGACCTTACCCGTCAGAGCTTGTATTTCTGAAATTTTATCTACTTCGTCGCCGAAAAATTCCACTCTAACGGCGATTTCTGAATTTGACGAAGGGAAAATATCGACTATATCGCCACGCACCCTGAAAGAAGAACGCTCGAACTCTACATCGTTTCTGACGTATTGAATGGAAACGAGCTTTCTTATAAGCTCGTCCCGTGAAAGCGAGTCGCCTTCCCTTATAGAAATAGACAGATTGTAATATTCCTCGGGCGCGCCCAAGCCGTATATGCACGAAACCGACGCAACGACTATGGTATCACGCCTTTCAAACAACGAACAAGTCGCACTGTGGCGCAGCTTATCTATCTCGTCGTTAACCTGCAAATCTTTTTCTATATATGTATCGGTCTGCGGTATATAGGACTCAGGCTGATAATAATCGTAATAACTGACAAAATACTCAACTCTGTTTTCCGGAAAAAATTCACGGAATTCGCTACAAAGTTGAGCTGCAAGCGTCTTGTTGTGAGCAATGACCAGGGTAGGACGTTGAACGTTATTTATAACGTTAGCCATGGTAAAGGTTTTTCCGCTACCCGTTACGCCCACGAGAACCTGAGTTCTGTAACCGTCCAAAACCCCTTCGGTCAGCTTTTTTATAGCCTCGGGCTGATCTCCGGTCGGCTTAAACTTGGAATGTAAAATAAATCTGTCCATATCACTTAAACAAATAAATCAAAATTCTACCCACCACAAAGGTAGCCACGGCGCCTATTGCGCCGAGTAGTATTTTTTTTAAAATCTCACGCCTTAAAGTCACGCCTTCGCGGTGATAATTAGTGCCTTTGACTCTGAGATTGACGCACATAAGCGGTTGACCGTTCCTGTCGGAATAAACTACCTCGAAATAACCGTCGGCTTCCAGAGACTGAATGATTTTTTCGATTTCCTCAGGTTTGAGCTTCATTTTTTTCGGAAGTTCGAGCATTATTTCATTTGTGGATATAAGGCAGTTTGAACCGTTCGTACACTTTGAAAAGATTATCCCCATAACGATTTTTTCTTTACGAGACAGCATATAACCACCTCGCAAGAAAAAACAGAATAAGCGTGGCTAAGTTTGCAAAAAAGACGGTTAAAAAATTATAGAGATAATCTTTAAACGATTTTTTTTGCGTGGAAGCAGCGTTTGAAACGTTGCACTCGAATTCAAAATGCTCCCTTCCCTTGGGCGTAGGCGCAATACATATCTCGTCGTCGCCGTCGTACATTATCGAAACGTACCCGGAAGCTTTCAGCGCGTCCGTCATTTGCCTTATAAGCTGCTTATCTGCGCCGTACGACGCCGGAAAAGCAAGCAAAATTTCGTCCAGGGAAACGATTTTGAAACTGCCTTTATCGCATTTTCTGTTTATGATATTCAAAAGATGCTCGGTTCTTTTATCCAACATAGTCCACTTTTAGTTTGTGAACTTTTTTATATTTTAATACAACGTTTTTACTTAGGTAAAATCAAAGCTACGACGAAACACGTTATCATTAAAACGTTCATCAGAATGCCGATTAAAGCGATATTTTTCGCCCACCTGAGAGTTTGACTTTTTTTAACCTTCTGCCTGTTTGTGGCAAGAACGACTCCTACCACCGCAAACGGCAAACCAAGTCCCAAAATCGAAAGTAAAACCGAAATAACCGCAAGAATAAGCGGTATGCGCATATCCTTTGAATTTTTTCTTGCATTCTCTTGCTTCAGATAGTTATTGTAGGCGTATATTTTACGGTTATATTCCGACTTATCCATATATCCGCATTCGGTGATGACGTAATCGCCGGCATATTCAATATCAGGCTTTGCGTAACGCACGGGTTGAACAACGCTTTCTTCAACGACGGCTTTGTTATCAGGCTCGCTTTTACTTTGCTCGGTTTGTTTTATTAAATTCTCGTTGTTTAATTCTTCCATATAACACCAAATCGACTTTATATAATCAATATTTGTATTATAATAACATATTTTAAAATTTTTATCAAATACTTTAAAAAATTTCTTGACAATGTTTAAAAATAATTGTAAAATAATTTAGCATTGTACGTCGGAGTGGCGGAATTGGCAGACGCGTACGTTTGAGGGGCGTATGGTTATACCGTGTGAGTTCAAGTCTCATCTTCGACACCATAAATACACTCATCTATCCGGATGGGTGTATTTTTTTTCGCTTTTTAATAGATTTTTACTTTATAAATATTTTAAATTTATTAGCAATATTACATAGCGCAAATTCATCAATACCCTACTAACTTATAATATTTAATCTAATTTCAAACAGTTGGTCAACCAACTGTTGGTGCGCCAACAACATCTTTTTTGTTAATTACATATACTAAACGTATTGGCACACAAATTGCTTTCGTGGTGTATTTATGAGATTAGTTGATGCGGTTTATGCAAGAATTATTGATTTAGTTAAAGAACGGCAAATCACTGTAAATGCTTTGGCAAATATCAGTGGCATTCCTCGTTCTACCATCGTTACGATGACGAGAAGCACTACCGTTAAACTTTCAACTATTTACGGTATCTGCGACGGACTGAACATTACTCTGCAAGATTTTTTCAACTCTCCGTTGTTTGCTCATGAAAATATAACAGATTAGATAAAAAAACGACCTTACGCATTCCGTAAGGTCGTTTTTTATTAAATGTAAAACAAAATCCACTCGCTGAGCGAGTGGATAAAAGGCTTAAGCTAT
>JBJEVF010000051.1:0-8445 GCA_051884215.1 Christensenellaceae bacterium
CTATGCCCTTGAAGGGCTAGTGCATACCACCACTTGAAGTGGTGGTTTTGATTGGATTAAATTGATTTTTAGTGAATAATCGTCCTATACGCCGGCTTTTACGGTCTTAAAAGACTGAGCTTGCCTTGCAGAACTTTTGCGTCGAAACTTAAATCTTTATAAAGCTCGCCGTCGATATTTAAAAGCGTGCCTTCCTGCAATTTAAGAGCGACGTGCTTTTCTTTCGTTAAGTGAGTTATCTTTTCGGTATGAATTTTGCCGCACAACAGTTTTATGAAAATGAGCGGAGATCTTATCAAAGGTATTTTCGTTATGTAGAGAAAATCCATAAAACCGTCGTCGACGACCGCGGTGGGGCAAATTTTTATTCCGCCGCCGAATTCTCTGCCGTTGGCAAGAACGGCAACGAGCACGTTTTCGTTCAGATTTTTTTCGTCGGACGATTCGACGTGGTAATACCTGAATTTGCACAGGCTTATGATAAGCGAGACGAAATATTGCAGCTTGCCCTTAAAAAACGAGCTTTTGTAACAACGGTCGACGACTTCTACGTCGATTCCGGTGGATACGTGGTTCAAAGCCTTTATTCCGCAACAATCGAGGCAGTCCGTAGGCTTCGGGTTGTTTTCAAGAATGAGCGAAAGCGCTTTTTTTACGTTTTTCGGAATACGGCAGAAGGACGCAAAGTCGTTGCCGCTGCCTGCGGGCACGATTCCGAGTTTTACCGTATCTAAATTTATGCCGTTCAAAACTTCGTGGACGGTGCCGTCTCCGCCGACTGCGACGATGGTCGAAGAACCTTTTTCAGAAAGCTCTTCGGCGATTTTCTTTCCGTCGCCTTTACATTTCGTGGCAAAATCCCTGTAAGGCACGTTTAGTTTATCGAGTATTTTCCGAATTTTTTTCATTACCTTGGCGCCGTTGCCGTTGCCGGCGTTTGCGTTATAGATAAAATCAATCATGACGATTTCCCTTCATTGGTTTATCACGTCGACTGAGCGTCGACTTTTTTCTTTTTTCGCTGACGCTTTCATTATAGCAGAAGTCAAACGTTTTATCAACCGCTTTAAAACGTATTTTGAATGTAAATACGGTGAAAAAATGATGAGATTTTCGATAAGTTGTTTTTTCGCATTGACAAGTACGATTTTTGGTTGTATAATTAACGTTGTAATTATAAAATATAATATACTGCAAAAGGGCATATTTTGCCTTGTTGAGCTAATTTAACTTTTATCTGATTAAAAGGAGAAGCTATGGGAAGTTTTTTTAGAAGAGCCGTATCTTTTACGCTCGGAGCCGTATTCGGAATAACCGCAACGGTCGGCGGAGTGGCAGGCGGAGCTTTCTGGGCGTATAAAAACGTCAGGCCCGTTGAAAAAGTAGCCGAGAAAAATAACGTTGAAGGCTTGGGCGATATCGAGACCGCCTCGGTTGAAGAGTTGTTGAATCTTCTTGCGAGCGCAATCGAAAATCCCGACGAATATACGATTAACCGTCTTGAACAGGAGTATAAAGTCGACCTGAACGCATTTTTGTTGAGTATCGGCATAAATCCCGACGATACCAACGAAGAAGATATCGAGGCGTTGAAGCAGACGCCGATATTTAGCGTGACCGACGGCTTAAACGAGTTGTTCAAGGGTATGAAGTTCAGGGCTTTATACGTTTTTGCTCCTAAAATTTTAGGCAAGAGCATAGACGATTTGCTTTCGAAAGAAGCTCAGGAAAAGCTTGGCGAATATACCGTTTACAGCATAATGGAAAAGGATCCCGTAACAGGCGAGCTCGGCATTATGAAGGCTTTGAAAACGCTGAAAATAGGTTCTCTTATGCCTAAACAGTACGACGCTGCGTTCAATGCCGATAAACACGAATACATATACGTTCCAAAAACGGAAAACGAAGCGTTGAAGCTTATGGCGAACGTTTATATCGGAACGATTTTCGATATAATAAAAGGTCGTAAGATTACCGACGAGATAGTCGAAGGCGGTCTTAAATCTATCGGTGAAATGCCTCTCAAGGAATTCCTTGCGTCGGTATTCGGTTTAAGCGGCGCGCTGACGGAAAGCCTTGAACGTAAGCTTGACGCCTGCGGCGACCTGCTCGTGAAAGATTTGTTCGTCGAAGCCGAAGGCGGATACGTTATGAGCTACGAAAAACTCGAAAAAGAACTTAAAGTCGGTTATCTTTTCAACAACTATCTCGGTCAGGACGGTAATTGGTACACCGATAAAGACTGCACGGTGCCCGCAACGGGTGTCGCTAAGGCTCTTTCGGAGATAAATCTTTACGAGCTTATGCAGAATAAGGACGACAGACTGGAAATGCTCAATTCCGTTTTCGGACCGGTAACGTTCGGCGAATTGCTGCAATCGGTCGGCTCTACGCTTTCGGATACGGCAGGAGCTCAGGCTCTTTACAGTATTACCGTTTCGCAGGTGCTTAAAGGTAAGTACGACAGCATATTCAAAAACATTCTCGACGCGGTATCCGTAAGCCTTGGCGACATAAGCTTCGGCGAAGTACTCGGCTTTAATTCGGATAATCCGCTCGTAAACGCATTATACGGCATAAAAGTTGGTCAGTTGTTAAAGCCCGACCTTAAAGAGGAAGACGCTCTTAACGTTATCCAGGGCGCTCTCGGCGCAATAACTTTGGGAAATCTGCTCGGTTATGAGCGCGACGAAAACAACGATTGGATATGCGAAAACAACGTATATAAGGTATTGCTCGACTATTCTTTCGACAACGTTTTCAATGCGGTAAACGTCAGAGAAAACAAAACCGAGGTGATAAAGGCGTTGTTTGCCGATTACACGTTCGGAGATTTCTTCGGCGCAATGTACGGCTACGAATACGACGAAGCCGTAAACAATTATAAGCGCGTAACCGTCGAAGAAAGTCAAAACGAAGACACGGGCGAAATTGTTGCGACGGAAAAAGTTGAATATCTCGACGCCGAATTTGCAGATTTTCTGACTATAAAGATAGGCGACGCAATTACGCATAAGGACGCTACGAGTTCGTTCAACCTTTACGAAAGGGTTAAAGGCTTATCGCTCGGCGAAATCTCTTACAGCGTTTTGCAGGCAAGGCGTAAGCTGCCCCCCGAAATTCAGAAGATAAGCGCAAGCGAATACCAATATATCACTGTGGAAGAGGACGGCTACGTATCGTTGGTGGACGATTACCGTCAGGTCAGCGAAATACTTTTCCAGATTGATTTCGAGGAATATGCGACTCACCGCACGGATAAGCAATATTGGATAGATAAATTCGTCGGCGTAAAGAACGGAACCATTTTCTTCATCTTTATGACCGAAGAGCAGGAAAACGAAAACGCTTTGTTCAAGGCGATGCTCAATTTGTCCTATGAAGATATAATTAACCTTGTCACCTGCGAAAAGAAAGTCGATATGGCTGAAATTATCACCGCAAATTTCTCAACGGTAGAAATCAACGGCGAATTAAAGACCATTTTCGTATCCGATTTGTTGGAATTGGCTTTTGATAATTGGCAGGGTAAAGTCGGTTTCAAGGCGTTCGGCAATATAGAATTTGCGCCGTTCGTCAACTCTATGCTCGGCGCAGAGTCGAAGAAGGCGGTTTTCGGTCACGTAACTTTACACGATATGATCGACGGCTTCAATCTCGGCAGATTCAACGACAGCAAATTTGTGGATAAATCGTTGAACGTCACTTTGGGCGAGCTTGCGGAGATTGCAAGGAGCAGGGCGATTTCGCAGAGCTTCCATGAAATACTCGAACCGCTTTACGAAGATCTGACGATAGGCGAATGCATAAATGATTTTTACAAAGGCTTTGCAGATAAGGAAGAAATTCAGGACTTTATGTCCATAACCGTAGCTGAATTTTTACATTCGGCTCACACCAAAGATCTCGGAGTTTTCGTTGAGAAAGCAAAGGCTTGTTACAGCCAGTTATCAAGGGAAGAGAAGGTCGCTTTCTTAGGTTGCGGAGCGTGCTTTGCCGGCGCAATGTATATGTTTGACGACGCAATGCTTTTAAAGCTCATAAACGCAACTATCGGCAACGATACCTGGGGAGATCATCTTGCGTCGAGGCTCGGCTTTACTTTCGACGGCGAAAGATATACGCTTGACGGAATATACAATCCTATGGCGGACAGATTGTTGAAAGAGCAGGTAAACTTCACCTTCGATAAATCAAAGTGCAGCATTAAGGAAGAATATATAAAAGTAGCCAACGTAGGCAATTTCGTCGTAAGCTACAAGAAAATCGTAAACTATGTAAACAAGATAGGCAAGGAATTGCGTCTCGGCAAGCTCGCAAGCAACGCCGAAGGCGAAATTTACTTCGACGGCAGCTTTGAAAGGATAACGCTTGAAGCTATGTCGCTCAAGCCTTACGATATATACAAAAACCGCAACGGCTTAAAGAGCTTTATAAAAGCCGAATACGGCGATCTTTTGGTCGGCGACTTCGTTGCCCCGTTCGTCAGAAAGGGATTAAGGGCGTTCGGGTTCGATTATTCGTATTCGGTAACGAGTCAGGGCTATACCGCAAGCGGAAGTTTCATAAATCTCACGGAAAAAGGCTTCAACGTAACCTTGAACGAGGCTTATTCTAACCGCAATAACTTAAAAGCTTACGTCAAGGACTTTGTCGGCGAGCTTAACGTTGGCGATTTCACGGCTGATTTTGTAAACGTAGTCGGCGAGAAATACGCGTCGTCAGGTTATAGCGGCAACGCCGTTTTATCGGAAGATAAATCAAGCTGGACGGTGGAAGGCGATTACGACGAGTTCCTGAGTATTATGTACAATATGAACGTCAGATGGGCGCTCGGCAACGTAAAACACGGTGTTAAATCGTTTATAGCGAGAGAAGACGTATTCGGAAACGTTCGCATAGGTTATGCGTTTAACAGGGGAAGATATTATTACGACGAAGTCGAGAATAAGTGGTATTACGCTGACGGCAGTGAAATGAATCTGGCAAACGGCGAAGGCAGGATAAAGGAAATCGTCTTCTCGACTCAGATTAAAGAGCTTGCCGGTGCGGATATGTTCGCTACGATGATGAATAAGGTGAAAGCCCTCGAGCTCGGATACGTTCTCAATTACAGCTTAGACGAAACGGATGCCGAAAATCCTGTCTGGAAGGACGCACACGGCTTCGAAGTAAGCGCATTATTAGGTAAGCTTGCAGGATATACCGTCGCAGAAATCCAGAACGATATGGACGGCATAATGGACGATATCATAAACGATTTAACCTTGGGCGAAGTCGTTAGCGAAAGCGTGTTGAACGGAAACGGCATCTTAGTTTCGGTTCAAGACTGCAAGATTTCAGAGCTTGCAACCGCAGTCAACAATATGTCGATCGGCAGCGCAATGGGTTACGAGAAAAAGAGCGACGGATTGTGGTACGACGATGCCGGCTTGGTCGTAAGAGACGAAATTCTTTCTATTATCGCAGAATACAAGATCGGCAATTTAACGGGCGATATTGCGCTTGAATCGGGTAAAACCTTTACCGAAGATTTGGTCGATAATATGGTCGAAAACGTATCGATAAGCACCATTTATCCCGACGCAGGCAGAGAAGACGCCGACGGCTTTATGGCTTTGATAGAGGCTGACTGGAAGGTAAACGAGCTTGCCGATAATCTTATGACAAAGCTTAAAACGACGGCGACGATAAATCAACTTATCAAGCTCGGCGTATTCGGTGATTTCTTTGAGCTTGAAGACGGTCAGAGCGCGTATAACGCTCCCGCATACGTAGAAGGCGAAAGGACGAATTTCGGCAAGATAGATAAGATGATGACTTCAAGCGCTAACAAAATCAATCCGCTCACAGGCTATAAGTACGGCGACGCCGATATGGACGGAACCGTAACGGAAAGCGAAGTACGTTCTTACTGGCTCACGCTCACTATGCCTAAGTTTATGGATAATATGATGAATAAGCTGGTAGAATATCAGAATTGGATGGATGAAAACAGGGAACTTCTGGAAAGCCTTGGTATTACGCCTATCCAATGATAAAGCAAAACGGTTATATGATTAAGGCTGAAATACGCCTTAATTATATAAATGTTGTTATAAACAATTGACAAAACGAAATAAATCTGTTAAGATTTTTAAGTTATTGGCGGCGTTAGTCGCCAAAACAAACCTTGCTTGTAAATTTTACAAGCCGAATAAGACCAGGAGGTAAAATTCAATGAATAAGTACGAAATGCTTTACATTCTCGCAACCGACCTTAGCGACGAAGCAAAAGACGCTATCATTGCAAAGTTCGAAGGTATCGTTAAAGAGAATGGCGGTGAAGTTGAATCGACCGATAAGTGGGGCGTTAAAAAGCTCGCTTACGCAATCAACTACAAAAACGAAGGCTTTTATGTTCTTATGACTTTCAGCGCAAAGCCGGAGCTTATCAAGGAACTTGATAGGGTTGCAGGCATCACCGAAGGTATGATGAGAAGAATGATTTCAAAACTGTAAAAAGTTACATCAGAGGTAAATTATGAACAAAGTTTATTTAATCGGAAACTTAACGAGGGATCCTGAGGTCGCAGAAACTTCAAGCGGAATTACCGTATGCCGTTTTGCAATTGCCGTCAACAGAAATTATTCTTCGAGCGACGGAACGAGGGAAACCGATTTCTTCAATATTACCGTATGGCGTTCTCAAGCTGAAAATTGCGGCAAATACCTTAAAAAAGGTAGTAAGGTTGCAGTCGTAGGCAGCTTGCAGAACCGTTCTTATGAAGATAAGGACGGTATAAAACGCAACGTAACCGACATCGTTGCCAACGAAGTTGAATTTTTGTCGACCAAAAACAGTAGCGACGATGACGACGTTCCGCAACGCCGTCAGGCTTCTAATAAGCCGCAGCTTGAAGAAGTATCCGAAGATGATTTGCCGTTTTAATTAAAAAAGGAGTAAATTATGGAAGAGAAACAAGTAAAAAAGCCTGTAAGAAAAATGAGCAGAAAGAAGGTTTGTGCTTTTTGCGTTGAAAAGGCTGAAAAAATCGATTATAAAGACGTTGCTAAGCTCAAGAAGTACGTTACCGAAAAAGGTAAAATGCTTCCTCGCAGAATGACGGGCGTTTGCGCAAAACACCAGCGTGAATTGTCAAGCGCAATCAAAAAAGCAAGAATCGTAGCTCTTTTACCTTTCAAGGGTGAGTAAGATTACGCTTATCAGTAATTTTTAAAATTTTTATTTAATAAAAAAATACGCAACAACCGTTGCGTATTTTTTGTATGCTTTTGAATTTATGGCTCACTCTTAAAAGCATTAAATAAATATGTTTATAGTAAATAATCGTCACAATATCGTTTACCGTAAACAAAATAGAGAAATTTTAAATTTTATCAAATTCGAAAAGCTCGTTAGCGTCAATTTTGAAAATATGACAAAAGCATATTATCTCTATATCGGTAATAAATCTTTGACCGCTTTCAATTCTCTGAATGGCATTTTTGTCAAGGTCTATACCGAAAAGCTGACAATTATCGGCAAGAGCTCGCTGAGACATTTTTGGTTGAGCGTTTTTACGCAACGTAGCTATTCGTTTCCCGCAAATATTATTCCTTCCGTTCTCCGCTTTATTTTTAAACATACGAAAAATTAAGCACAATAGAATTTTTTTGACATTTAGTGCTTGACAATATTATTATATACTGTTATAATCTAAACAATGACATTTACTGAATGTCAAAATTAAATTTTTACGAGGGTTAAAAATGAAAAAGGTTATAGTGTTTATCGTTGCTGTTTTGATGACAGCCTCAACTTTTGTTTTTACGGCATGTGATAAGAAAAATGATGACGTCGGTTCAAAAATTGAAAGTTTTTATGATCTTGTTAATGCTTCGCAAGTTTGTTTGGATGATTTAGCTGACGACATTTATTCATATTGGTACGGAGCGATTTATAAGGATAAGTATTATGGAAGCATTGATTTGGCTATAGCAACTGCTTTCGTCGATAATCAGTCTAATGTCGATACTATCAATGTGAATGAGCCCTTGATTAAAGAAAGTTATAAAGAAGTAAAAGATTCACATTTGTCCGTTGAAATAAAGGCAGTTATGAACGCATATTCAGATTATTATGAGTTAGTTATGAATGTCAGCGGTTCTTTTAATTCCTATTCGAGCAATAAGGAAACGTTAAAAAAAGCTTTAGCGAGCGCATTAAAAAATTTAGCTTTAGAAATGTAAATTAAGATTTATAATAAAGAATACGCAACAAACCGTTGCGTATTTTTCGTATGCGTAGGACATTATATATAATAATATTAATTGAGCGTTTTAAGCGTATAATAGAGCACTGCCTTGAAGAAAAATGATAGGTGTACTTAATCGTGTCGTCACTATTAAGGCAACGCGGATATGAGGATGATATATCGATACGATCAATCGAGATATACCGCT
>JBJEVF010000052.1:0-1876 GCA_051884215.1 Christensenellaceae bacterium
GTAGGATTTGAGAACGGTGATTGCGACAATCTCGACGGTATAGAGAAACGGGAGTTTTCCTGTTACCGTGACGACCTTGAAATCAGAGGAACGGTTTTTCTTCCGAAAGGTGGATCAGATTTGCCGATAGCGATTGTAAGCCACGAGTTTATGACCAACCGACTGTTCTCCTTTCCATATGCTTCGGAGTTGGCGAGGTGCGGATATGCGGCGTTCTGCTTTGACTTTTGCGGCGGCGGAATATTGTGCGGTAGCGACGGTGACAGCAGAAATATGTCGGTTATGACAGAGAAAGCGGACTTAAAAGCTGTCATTTCCTTTGCCAAGGAACAGTCGTATACAAACGAATCGCCCATACTGCTGATGGGTTGCAGTCAGGGCGGACTTGTTTCGGCTTTAACTGCCGCAGAAATGGGTGATGAAGTTGGTGGGTTAATTTTACAGTATCCTGCTCTCCTTATCCCCGATGCGGCGCGAAAAGGCGAGATGCTGTGGATGAAATTTGATCCGAACGATATACCCGAACAAATGTGGTCGGGTCCTATGTGCATAGGGAAACGCTACGTTACGGACGTAATGGAAATAGATACGCTACCGACCATAACGCAATATACGGGCAATGTGCTAATTATTCACGGCGATAACGATACATTGGTGAATGTATCAGGCTCGGAAAATGCAAAAGACGCCTATCTTGCCGCAGGAGCAAACGTTCGTATGGAGATTATTGAAGGCGGTAAGCATATCTTTCTAAAGCCGAAACATATTAACGCCGCAAAATTATTTATTTCGGAATTTGCAAAAAATATAAAGAAATAAGGAGCATATAATGGACGAAAAAGACATTACTGAACAAATTGAAAAAGAAGAACAGCAAGACGGTCAAACGGCTGAACCCGAAAATGGACAAGCGATTGAACCTGAAAGTGATCGGGAGAAAAAGTCAAAAAAACGAAAGAGAATTATAATCGACGTAACGATAACTCTTGCGGTTATAGGCGTTGCGATTCTTCTCGGCGTGGTTTTGGGCAAAGTGATTCTCGATAATATCATTTAACGGAGGCGCGATTATGAGTAAAAAAGGAAAGACAGTCAGAATAATAATTTGGAGTATCTTATTCGTCGTTGTGTTTGCCGTTAGTGCGCTTATCCGAGTGCAGACGTTGGGCTCAGCCCCTATGAAACTATTGAAAGTCGATTGGAATGAGACGGTTGGAACGGAATATCTGAATATGCAGTACGAAAATGACGGCGGTCACAAATATGATTTGTATATTCCAAAAGCCGCCGACGAAAAAGAGAAAAATCAGTTGATATTGTATATTCACGGCGGAAGTTTCAATTCGGGTGCAAAAGAGGACGGTGCGGCGTGGTGTAAATACTACGCGTCCAAAGGTTACGTTACGGCAACGATGGATTATACCTTGCAGAAAAAGGGTGTTGACGCAAACCTGAATTTACTTAACGAACAAGTAAAAAGCTGTGTTAAGGCTATCAATGAAAAATGCACGGAACTTGGGTACGTGCTTGACGGAATGGCAACTTGCGGAGTATCGGCAGGCGGAACCCTTGCGATGAACTACGCTTATAAATGTGCGGAAACCTCTGCCGTTCCGGTAAAATTCGTATTCCAGCTTGCCGGTCCCTCCGATTTCGAGCCGTCTGAATGGTCGCTGCTGAAAAGAGTAAATAAGATTCAATCGGATACGGAGTTTTTGAAATGGATGACGGGCATCGATATTACGGATGAAATGTTGGCTTCGGGCGAATATAGCAAATACGTTGACGAGATTTCCCCTGCAAGGCTTGTAAACGAAAACAGTGTGCCGTCGCTTATCGGCTACGGACTGAAAGATCACGCAGTGCCTGCAAGTTC
>JBJEVF010000053.1:0-33671 GCA_051884215.1 Christensenellaceae bacterium
TCAAAGAGCTTGGCGGATCTTCATCTAAGGAACAGATTACCGAAAAAGCCGGAAAAAAGCAAAAGAAAGGATTATTCGGCATTTTCAAAAAGAAAAAATCAGTCGAAGTCGAAGCTGACGAAGAAGACGACGAAGAATTAGAGGAAGACGAATCAGTGGAAGACGACGACGAAACCGAAGAAATCGAAGAAGTAGCTCAAACCGTCGAAGAAGAAGACGAAAACGAAGATAACGAAGAAGAAATCGACGAAGCCGAGGAAGTTGCGGTAACGGAAGAACCCGAAGAACACGAAGAAACGGAAGCAACCGAGGAGGACAAAGGCATTTCTCTTAAAGAAGCGCTTCAAGCCGCATCTCAGGTAGATAATTCCGCACCGGAAAAGACGGTATTCAATAAAAGCGCCATTACCGAGTGGCTGAAAAAGGAATACGGCGACGGAGTGGAAAGCAATAACAGAGACAATTACACTTCGACGGGCTTGCCTCTGTGCGATACGCACTACAAAGTCGATGAAAACGGCAAAAAGTGCTTTATGTACGCTTACGAATCGAAAGACGGCAAAGGCTTATACGTCGTAAGCTTAAACGACGAGGACGCCGCTCTGGTGGCTGAAAAGCATCCGGGTTTCGTTAAATCGGCATTCCCGAAAAGCAAGGACAAAAAATGGTACTCGTTGATAGTTGACGATACGTTTGAATCCGACGAGGAAGTATTCGATATCATCAAAAAATCTCACGATAATTTCTGATTTTAAAAATATGCGTCCGAATTCTGTTCGGACGCTGTTTTTTACTGAAAACGAGTAAGTAAAGATTCTGAAAAGTCGTTTTCGGCATATTCCAAATTATAGAAATGCAAAAATTGCTTTAAAAACGCTTGCTAAAAATCGCAAAAAATATTAAAGTATTATTGCCGATATATATAGAGAGTAGATAATATATACAGCGAAAAATTTAAATTTCAATCAACGGAAAAAATAATATTTCAAATACTTTACGGGGTAATTATGAAAAAGTTCGATACTAAGGTTCAACATCTGAAATATAAGGTTTTGAGGGCGGTTGCCCGCCACGCATGGGCAGGCGATCTCGAAAGCAGCATACTTGATATTCCCAAGGAAATAGTGCCCGGCAAAGTGCCGACCATGCGTTGTTGCGTTTACAAGGAAAGGGCTCTGGTCGGCGAAAGAGTCAAGCTTGCTATGGGCGGCGATAAGGAAAATCCTAACGTAATCGAGGTAATAACAGACGCTTGCGACGAATGTCCCGTAGGCGGTTATTCCGTTACCGAAAACTGCCGCGGCTGCCTTGCTCACAGGTGCGTAGACGCCTGCAAATTCGGGGCTATCACCTTTGATAATCAACAAAAAGCGCATATCGATAAAAGCAAGTGCAAGGAATGCGGAGCTTGCGCTAAGGCTTGTCCTTATTCGGCGATTTACAACCAGACGAGACCTTGCGTCAGAGCTTGTAAGCCTAAGGCAATTTCTATGGACGAGGATATGGCTGCTTTTATAAACAACGATAAGTGCATATCCTGCGGCGCCTGCGTATATCAGTGTCCGTTTGGAGCAATTTCTGATAAGTCGTTTATACTCGACGCGATAAACTTTATCAAGGAAAGCGAAAACAACACCAAATACAAAGTGTATGCCGTTGTCGCTCCCGCTATTTCCAGCCAGTTCACGTTTGCAAAGCTCGGTCAGGTAGTGGCTGGCATTAAACACCTCGGCTTTCACAGCGTCGTAGAAGCCGCACTCGGTGCGGATATGGTAGCGTTCAACGAATCGTTGGAGCTTTACGAAAAGGGCGAGCTTATAAGCTCGTGCTGTCCTGCGTTCGTATCTTTCGTAGAAAAGAATTACCCTGCGCTTAAAGATAGCGTTTCTACAAATCTGTCGCCTGCCGCAATGATTTCCAAGTATTTAAAGGAACAGGATCCCACCGCTAAGGTCGTCTTTATAGGACCTTGTACCGCTAAGAAAATGGAGTTCCAGAAAGAGACGGTTAAACCTTATATCGACACCGTTCTGACTTTCGAGGAATTGCAGGCGTTGTTCGACAGCAAGGATATAGATATTATGACGCTTCCAGAAGATTCGCTCGACGGAGCTTCTTCCTTCGGCAGAATCTTTGCTCGCTGCGGCGGACTTGCCGAAGCCGTCAAGGAAGGACTTATCGAAAGAGGTCTTGAAAACTTCGGCTTGAAGAGCATAAGCTGCGACGGCATCGAGCAGTGTAACATTGCGTTGTTCAAGGCTTCTAAGAATATCCTTAACGCAAACTTTATCGAGGGTATGGCTTGTAACGGCGGTTGCGTAGGCGGCGCAGGCTGTCTGACTCACGGCGAAAGAAATAAAGCCGACGTAGATAAATTCAGTATGCTTTCCGGCGATAAAAAGATTACCGAAGCTATCAGCGGACTTAAAAAATAATTTTATGGAAAAGATAGAAAGCTTTAAAATCGACCACGAAAAGCTTTTGCCCGGACTTTACGTTTCAAGACGGGACCAAAAGCAAGACGTGGTCGTTACCACTTTTGATATAAGAATGACGCGACCGAACGTAGAGCCGTGTCTCGATAGCTCGGCTATGCACACCATCGAACACGTCGTTGCGACGGTGTTGCGGAACGGCGACAGAAAAAGCGACGTGGTTTATTTCGGACCTATGGGCTGTAAGACGGGCTTTTATCTCGTTATGTTCGGGGATCTGACGGTTGAAAACGTCCTTTCGCTCGTTGAGGACGCATTTTCCTGCGTTGCAAAGTGGAAGGGTGAAATTCCCGGCGCGACAAAACTAGAATGCGGAAATTATCTTTTGCAAAACCTTGACGTGGCAAAATTTTACGCAAAAAGATATTTAAAAGATTTAAAAAAATATCGGAGTTTCAGTTACAAACAATTATGAAAATTATTATCGTGTCAGATATTCACGGCGCATTTCCGCCGATTTATCGTGTTATAGAGGCACTTTTACAAACAAAAGCCGACAAGCTTTTCTTGCTCGGCGATATACTTTATCACGGTCCGAGAAACGACTTGCCGTTAGGATATAGCCCTAAGGACGTCTTTGCGCTCTTGAATAAATACAGCGACAAAATAGTCGCCGTAAAGGGTAACTGCGACGCAGAGGTCGATCGTTGCGTGTTGGATTTCGATATTACTCAAAAGTTTATCGAAATTGAAGTTGACGGTAAAAAATGGCTGTTGACTCACGGCGACGACGAAAAAATTATTTCTCAGACCGATAAGTTCGACGTGATTTTAAGCGGACATACGCACGTAAAAACCCACGAATTTAAAAACGGTTGTTTGATGATAAACCCCGGTTCGGTTTCCATTCCCAAGGATTCCTTAGCTCCCGGATACACTCTTTACGAGAGCGGAAAGTTTACGTTTTTCGATTTGGAAGGAAACTTGTTGTTTGAAGAAAAACTCGGTTAATCGCTTTATAGAGCGACTTATATTACTTTAAAGGGAAATTATGCAAAAAAATTCAATCGATATTTTCGAAAATGCGTCCGTGCCGAAGGCGGTTATATCCAATGCGTTGCCGGCGATTGTCAGTATGATAATGGTTCTCGTTTATAACCTTGCCGATACGTTTTTTATCGGAAAGACCGGAAACATTTATATGGTAAACGCAGTATCGTTCGCCACGCCTGCGTTTTTGATTTTTATGGCGGTAGGTATGATATTCGGCGTGGGCGGAACGTCATACATATCGAGAAAACTCGGCGAGGGCGACCGCAGTATAGCCAAAAAGATTTCTTCGTTTTGTTTCTGGACGGGATTCGTGCTCGGGCTGATATTCAGCATACTCGTCTGGGTATTCATAGATAAAATCTGCGTGCTTATCGGCGCAAGGGACGGCGAAAATTTTACTTATACGAAATCGTATTTCAGCGTCGTTTCATTCTCGTTGCCGTTTTTAATAATTTCAAACGCTTTCGCCAATATCATCAGGGCGGAAGGTAAAGCCAACGTCGCTATGGCAGGTACGATACTCGGCAACGTTTTGAACATCGTTCTCGATCCGATTATGATTTTTACTTTCGGGTGGGGAATAAAAGGCGCGGCGATTGCTACGGTTATCGGAAACGTCGTGTCTGCTTTATTTTACACAGTTCACTTGCTTTCAAAGCGTTCGATTTTTTCTATAAATCCGAAATATTATGCGGTGAAATCGGGCATTTGTACAAACGTTTTAAAAATCGGTATCCCGGCTTCGCTCAATTCTGCGCTTATGAGCGTTTCGCAGATAATAACGAACAACTGCTTAAAGTCTATCGACGCAAGCGGAATTGCGGTAGGCGGTTTCGGCGTTGCGTTGAAGGTCAATATGATCGTCGTAATGCTTCTTATCGGTTTGGGAACGGGTATTCAGCCGGTTTTGGGATATTGCTACGGCGCAAGGAATTATAAAAGATTCAATTCGGTCATGCGTTTTTCTTTGTTGCTTGCCGTGATATTGAGCGTCGTTATGTCGCTTGTCAGCCTGCTGTTTGCAAATCAGCTGGTTCACGCATTCATAGAAGACCCCTCGCAGTCGGAATACGCTTCGACCTTTGTCAGAATATTGGTGATTTCCGGTCCCGTGCTGGGCGTGCTTTTCGTAATGATAAACGCTTTGCAGGCAATGGGCGCGGCCGTTCCGTCGTTGATTTTGTCAATGTCGAGGCAGGGAATAATCTATTTGCCCATACTTCTCATAATGCGGTACGTTACGAATTCAGTCGATTGGGTTGTGAGCGCTCAGCCGATAACCGATTACTTTGCAGTGGCTCTTTCGGCAACGCTGTTTCTTATTTGCCTTAAAAAGTTTAAAAAAGACTGTGCGGCAGAGTCGGCGGAAGAAGCGGTCGGTGATCGAACCGTCAATTAAAAAACATTCCTTTACGGCGTTACGGCCGCAAAGGATTTTTTTTACGTTCGTAAACGGGCGGCGTGACGATTGCCGTATCCGTCGATTGTCATATCCGAAAGGTTAATTGAAAACGGTAGATTTTTTTTATAATATGTTGTATAATTTTATAAAATATATGTAAAATCGGGGGTATAAATGAGTATCAAGGTAAAAAACAAAACTTTAGCAATTCTCGTTGTCGTTTTGTCGCTGTTTGTCTGTTTGTTCGTGACGGAAAGCAGCGGTAAATCAAAGGCTTATGAGAGCGTGAGCTTTTTCGGCTCGCAACAAAAATATTATCAATCGCAGCTTGAAGGCAGTCAGCTTGTCTTTTACAACGCGCTTGTCAAAATGGACGACGAAGGCAGGTTTATGCGTGGCGAAAACTACCTTTTAACGGATCGAGACGGGGTAAATTCGTTGAGCGGAGAAATCGACGCTTATCTTAACGGCGACGGAACGCTGATGAGAAATTTTGTCACGGCTCTTAACAGCTTCAGGTTTGATAACTGCCATTTGTTTTTCGTCGATTTTGAAAAAGTCGAATTAAACGTTTATCAAAGCGCGTCGGGTTATAGCTTGCAGATAGGTGCAGGCAGAGAAAAGACTTATCTTCTTCCGCAGTTTGCCGAAACTGACGTATCCGAAAAAGTTTTTGATTTTAATCACGCAGTCACGACTTTTGTAAGCGATGCGACGGTAGGTTTAACGGATACCGAATCCAAAATCAAAGCAATAAACAATGCTTTGCTAAACGCTGTCGAGCTTGATTTTTTAGGTGAAGAAACGACTGATGAAAAATACGAAACGTCGGCTTATAGTGCGATTATCGATAAAAAAGCTACCTCTTGTGGCTTTTCTGAACTGTTCGGGTTATGTATGGAAGAGCTTGGCGTAGATTGCGTCAAGGTGTTCGGAAAAGTCATAAACGGCGGAAAAATATATACTCATTATTGGAACAACGTAAAGCTTGGCGATAAGTGGCTCGGCGTGGATGTTGCAACAAATAAAACGCTTGCAAATTCCGAAAGGTTTTTGCTCTGCGACAGCGACGATTTCACCTATAACCACTATCCCGTCACAAACGTCGTATCAGGCGCAGGCGAGCTGCAATATCCTGAACTATATAAAGACGAAAACAAATTCACAACCGCCGCCGATCCCGAAAAACCGAATTATTCAAGCATAACGCCGAAATCTTTGCAGACCGAAGTGCATGCGGTAGGCTTTAAATATATGATAATTCTCAAATTCGATACGGCTATGACCGTAAAGGACGAGAGCTTGCCTGTCGTTGTGAATTATACTTATCAGACTTATGACGGCGAGGTTATAGACGAACAAACGTTGAGAACAAGCACGGTGCTAGATCAGGATTCGGTAATGTGGCTGGACGTAATGAATACGCTTTCATTCAACTTTACAGCAAGCGATCTTTACGAGCATAACGCCGTCCGTTACACTTTCAGCGTGGAAAATCTCGTATCCGCAGAAAACGGACTTTCTCCCGTGACTTTCAGCGGAACATTTGCAAGGCGCAACATTTACAGCGACGTAATAACCGATAATAGCCAACTTTACGAAACGGTAATCGATCCGACTTTAAAGGATAACACCCGTCTCGATATTCAGGGCTGGGAATACGTCAAGCCCGATAACAGCAAGGGCGTTGTCAATAAAAATCAGCTTGAAAGTCTTATGCTTATCGGTTCGACTGACAGTGAAGTCAAAAAGCATTATTCTGTAATAAACGGCTTGAATAACAATTCGCTCGTTTCGGCAAGCGCAGTAGGCGTGGATTTATATTTGTGCGGTTATAAGGCGGTTATTCCCCAAAATAAGTCGCTGAAAGTTACGTTCGGATTTCCCGAAAATTGCGTTCCTACGGATAATCTGACCTTTAAAATTTACTCTTATAGCCGAACGGCGTCGGGCGATTACGACTACGACAACCCTGTGGAAATTCCGTGCGTAGTGACGAGATACGGCATAACCGTAGAGATAGAAAGCGAAGGACTGTTCGTTGCGTGCGCTTTTAACGCCGATAACGTCAAGCCGACTAAAAAAAGCGTTAACTGCTTCGTCGTTGACGGGCTCGGTACGATAAATCAGAATTCAAACGGCGAAATATTCACACTTGGCGAAGGCGAAAGCGCGACTTTGAATTTTGAACCTGAAAGCGGCTTCGTTGTGGAATACGCGCTTATAAACGGAGTTGAGACCGCGGTTGAAAATAATGCGATAACTATCTCGTATCAGGACTTATCGTCAAGTAACACCGTTGCGGTTTCGTTTGCGGAGTCGTCGGTGTTGGCTGCCGAGCAAGCTGCGGGCGTAGCAAACGTAAAACGTCAATATCTCGAAAAGGCTTTATCTAAGATCGAGCCGAAGTCCGAAAATTCGTCGGACGCCCTCAGGATAAAAAGCGTCGTGATTGTCGGTTTGTGCGCTTTTCTGATAGTATCGTTGGCGGTGGTCATTATCGTCTTTGCGATAAAGAACAACAAGGACGAGCAAGCCGCAGCCGCTGAAAAAAACGGCGGTAGCCCGAGTTGACCACGGTGCGGTTGAGAACGCGCGGAAAATCGTGTCGGATTTTGAAAAATTCGGGCAATTAAAAAGATAAAAAGAGCATTGATTTTCTACATAAATCGGGCGTTTGATACAACGTCCGATTATTTTTTCGTTCACCGTCGTCGAGTATATCCGTTTTGTGTATATTTAGTTCCAAAATGTTAATTGTCAAGGTTTGGTAAAATAATTTATTATATAATAAAAAATAAAGGGATAATTGCGCCCGTTTATGCTTAGAAGCAAATAAAAAAACCTTTAAAAGGCGGAAGATATGGCACATTTGGTTTTGAAGGATATTAACAAGATTTACCCTAACGGCTTCCACGCCGTTCACGATTTCAACCTTGAAATCGAAAAGGGCGAATTTATAGTTTTCGTCGGATCGTCCGGTTGCGGAAAATCAACGACTCTGCGAATGATAGCCGGGCTTGAAGAAATTTCCAAAGGCGAATTTATAATCGACGGTCAGGTGGTTAATCAGAAGTCGCCGAGAGACAGGGGGATAGCGATGGTATTCCAAAGCTACGCTCTCTATCCGCATATGACGGTTTACGACAACCTTGCGTTCGGTCTTACCTTGCAGGGAGCGGACGACGACATGATAGAAGAAAAGGTTCAGAAGACGGCGAAAATACTCGGTCTTACCGATTATCTTTCGAGATATCCGCGAGCTTTATCGGGCGGTCAGCGTCAGAGAGTTGCCGTCGGTAGAGCTATAATAAGAAAGGTTGACGTATTCCTTATGGACGAGCCGTTATCCAATCTTGACGCCAAGCAAAGGGTTACGATGCGTTCGGAAATAACTCAGATTCACCGTGAGACGGGCGCAACGACGATTTACGTTACGCACGACCAGACGGAAGCTATGACGATGGCGGACAGAATCGTCGTTATGCGTAACGGCTATATCCAGCAGGTGGGAACGCCTCACGATCTTTATTTCTATCCCGAAAATCTTTTCGTTGCAGGCTTTATCGGCGAACCGCCTATGAACTTTTTCGAAGGAGAGTTGAAAGACGGGACTTTCAGCTTCAACGATACTAAGATAGACGCAACGAAAACTATGTCTGCGGAAAATATACGAAAATTCGACGGTAAAAGAGTGGTTTTAGGTTTCAGACCTGAAGCCGTCAGGCTTAAATCCGAGAAGGTTTCCGACTGTTACGGTTTTACGGCGAACGTCACGCTGACGGAAATGCTCGGCGATAACGCAAACGTATATACCGACCTTGACGGCGTTGATTGCATACTCAAAGTCGAGCCGGAAAATATGCCCGAGGAAGATAAAGACTGGTCGTTTGATATCGAGTATAAATCGGTTTATTGGTTTGATAAAAATACCGAAAAGGTAATCAGATAAAATGCATCTTACGTTCAAGCAATACAGAGCGCTCGATCTGATAATTTTCACCGTATTGTTGTGCGTGTTCGAATCGGTGCTGACCGTGATATGGAACGTGTGGGCGTATAGCGATCCGTTCATACCGTCGCTGCTGTTTCTGATACTTGCGATCGTGTATATGCGTTGGGGCGCGCTTGCGCTGATACCTGCGGTGGTTTGCGGAGTCGTCGTCTCGTCTGTCAGACTCCTTACGGACAAATCGCTGACGGAGAGCGTCTTTGTCACGGAAATAATCGGCAACTGCTTTTCGGCGTTTATCCTGTTGTTTATGAAGCGAGTCAAAAAGGACAGGATAAAATCGAGTTGGGGAATGACTATTGCGTACGCCAGCCTTATATATATATTTATAGAAACGGGCAGAGCCGTTGCTTACCTGATACTGAGCAAGGACGCGGCTCTTACGTTGAGTTATTTTGCGACTCGCTTGTTTCTGAGAGATCTGGTTGCATACGTTTTACTGATAACAGGCGTACTGATAGTCCGCCGGATAGACGGAATGTTTGAAGATCAAAAGGCGTATCTGTTCAGATTGGAACGAAACGCACGGAAATAATTCACTCTAAAAATATCTACTTAAAAAAATTACGTTCGGAGGGTTCGAATGAAAAGACAGTTTGCATCTGACTTTTTGGAATACGACGAGGCTACCGGCAGATATTATGAAAATGCCGAGCAAGCCGTCAGAGACGACGTTGAAAAGCATCACTGGATGAGTGTCCTGAAAATCATTTTAAAGGATTGGCGACTTTATTTAATGCTGATCCCTATGATATTGGTTTTCCTGTTCTGGCGTTATTTCCCGATGTACGAGCTTATCAAGTGCTTCAAGGATACGTCCAAGGATATAGCGGTTTTATCCATGCCGTATCTCGGCTTTGACAATTTCAGAGCGTTGTTGTTCGGTCAGGGACTTAAAGGCAGTATGTCGCCTCTGTTTTGGCGTGCGTTCAGAAATACGTTCTTATTGAGTTTTTACGGTTTGTGCTTTGGCTTCCCGATGCCGATAATACTTGCGCTTTTCTTTAATGAAGTCAGGTCGAATATCGTTCGTTCGGTATTCCAGGTAATGACGTATTTGCCTAAGTTTATGTCAACCGTCGTCATAACGACGTTGGTTATATTGTTGGTTCAGCCCGAATCGGGCGCAACCGGTGCGAAATACGGTCTCGTGTCGCAGTTTATCGTCGGCGTGATTTCCGTTTTCGACAACGTTGCAAGGTGGATAGTTCTTCATCTTCACATCGGTAACGGTTTTGCCGCTTTCACGGGCGCAAGATTGGCTTCGTTTACGGAGATTGCGCAAAACGGTCTGTTGCAGATTCCGAATTATTTCAGGGCGATTTACCAAATTTCGGGTATCTGGGAGAGCGCAGGTTACGACAGCATAGTATTCTTTGCGGCGGTAATAGCGGTATCTCCTACGAGCTACGAAGCCGCTCAGATAGACGGCGCAGGTAAGATGGCGCAGATGAAATACGTCGTTTTGCCGAGTATTCTTTCGACGGTAATCATAATGCTCATTACGAGAATAGGACACCTTCTGAGCGTCGGTTACGAAAAGGTTATCTTGTTGAGAAACACCGGTAACGAAGAAACGGCGGAGGTTATGTCAAGCTTTGCTTCGAACTACACCGGCGCGCTTTCAAACCACTCCGTTGCTTCGGCGGCAGAGATGATGAATAATATAATCGGTATGATTCTGGTTATCGGCGCGAATGCGGTCGCAAGGCGCGCAACCGACGTATCGCTTTATTAAGGAGAAGGTTTTATGAAAAGAAAACTTGAAACGTCAGAATTGATATTTAAGGTCGTAAGCTATTTCCTTCTCGGAATTTTCGCTCTGTGTTGTCTTTATCCGTTCTTGTATGCGATTTCCGCAGCTATCAGCGAATTTCAATACGTCGACAGAAACGAGATAGTTTTGTTCCCCAAAGGCAATCTGCAATTTGACGCATTTTTATCGTATTTTAACAACAACGCGTTCTGGAACGCTTATACGAACACTTTGTTTTTGACTTTGTTCGGTACGCTCTGGGCTGTGTTCGTTGCCATAATCGGCGGTTACGCGCTCTCGAAAAAGAGATTGCTTTTCAAAAAAGGCTTCAACTTCTTTCTGGTTTTTACAATGTGGTTCTCGGCGGGTATCATACCGCAGTATCTTAACTACCTTGCGACAAAGCGCGTCTTTGAAAAAATGCACATAACCGATCCGAAGTGGCTCGTCGTTATAGCAATGGGTATGGCTGCAATGAATATCATTCTTTTGAGAAACGCTTTCGAAGGCGTTCCGAGCGAGATAGAAGAAGCCGCAAGAATAGACGGAGCTACGGAATTTCAGATTCTCACCAAAGTATATATCCCGATGAGTAAGGCAACAATAGCAACGGTAACGTTATTCTTCGCAATTTCCCGTTGGAACGGTTACTACTGGACGAGACAGATGATCGACAGATCGACTAACGCTCAGCCGTTGCAGGTATTTATCAGAAACGAGCTTGAATTTATACAGGACCCCGAAAACACGGCTAACTGGAGCTTGAATTTTGCTCCGTACTCGGAAATTTACGCATTGATTATCTGCGCAATCATTCCGGTTTTAGTCATCTATCCTTTCATTCAGAAGTATTTCGCAAAAGGCGTAAATATGGGCGGCGTTAAGGAATAACAGCGGTAATAAAACGAAAGTTTTTATTAAATAAAAAAATGGAGGAAAACAAAATGAACAAAAAAGCAAAGATCCTTTGCGGTATTGCGGCAGGCGTGCTTTCTTTAAGTATGTTTCTGACCGGTTGTAACAAGACTCCGATAGATCCCGACGATTCTACTTCCGATTCCAGTTCGGTAGTCAGCGGTGAAGCCTGGGGCGGTTCGACCTATCTCACCTACAAGAACAGCGCCTGGACGAGATTGGCTGCATTCTATGAAGACATTAAGCAAAACGGTCTTAAATCGGATCCGACAAAGACGGGCGATCTTACTTATGCAGCAGGAACGACCTTGCGTATGGCAACGGGTTATAACAGTAAAGATACCGGCATTACCTTCTCGGATAACGCAAAGATTCTTACGGAAACAAACTCTGCAGGAGCCGCTGCGGTCACTCTGGCTGACGGTATTCAATATACCGCAGGCTCGAAAAAACCTACCTGGGTAGAGCTTGAAAAGAGACTCAACGTTAAGTTTGAAGATAAGTACAGCGGACAAAGCGCACAAAAGGAATTTGACAGCTGGAAATCGAGACTTAACGAAGTCGACATGGTTTCGGGTACTCTTTCACAACTTCAACAGGCAGGCTCTGAAAACAGCCTCGTAAACATCGGTCAATATCTGAATATGATGCCTAACTTCAAGGCATACCTTGAAACGAACAAGATCGTTACGTTGTCTATTACCGGTTCTACAATCGGCGATCAGGCGGGCGCAATCTACTTCTCGCCATATTTTGACGGCGTAAACGATATTGAACGTATGCCGCTTATGCGCGTTGACTTTATCGAAAAACTGCTCGACGGCGAAGGCGAATTCACCGCAGACGAAAGCGGAAAGCTTGCTGCTGCTAAATACGAGCCGTTTATGCCGACTACGGGCACGATTGAGGTTGACGTAGTTAAAGCTGACGGCACGGCTACTGAAAAACTCACGAAGAACTATAACGCTTACGGCAATATCGTCGCTAAGATGAACGAAGCGTTGGCAAACGGCGAAGTTACGGGCGTTCAGGCAGTAAATATGCTCCGTAGTTATATCGACCAGACTTACGTTACCACCGACAACAAGCCTTATTACGGAACCAAACGTTCAGACTTGTTCGCAGGTCAGAACGCAGCATGGGACGTTGACGAGCTCGTTGCTCTCTTGCGTTGCGTAGTAGCTAACTCCAAGACTCTGAACGGTACCGATAAAATGTTCGGCATTTTCTCCCGTGAAGAAAAGAACAATCAGAGAAACGTTGATATGATAAGCTTGGCGGGTGTTTTGTTCGGCGTTCGCGGTCTCGAATCGAGAAGCGATTACCTGTATTTCGATAAAGATGGCAACGTTCACGACGCTCGTCAGGAAGAAAGCACTTATATCGCAATGGAAAAAATGCACGATTTGTATCTCGAAGGTCTCATTTCTTCGGACTTTACGAAAGACGGCGTTGAAACGAAGAGCGAAACTTATCTCAAGAACGACAACGGCTTTATGAGCTACGACTACAACCAGACTCAGACGGCTTACAACTACGTCGGCGATTTGAACGCTAACTCTGCATTGCAGGAAGGCGAAAAATACAGCGCGGTTATGGTTCCCGTTTCACGTTGGAACGACGGCGTAAGCGAAAAGTATATGAGATTTACCGAATCCTGGAGATCTGTAAAGACCGACGGTTGGGCAATTTCCAAGGCAGGTATCGGCGACAATCAGGATAAACTCTACGCTGCATTGAAGCTTATCGATTACGCTTATTCACCAGAAGGACAGGTTCTTATGAGCTACGGTCCCGACGCGTTCATCAAGGTTAAAAATGCAGAAGCAACTACTATTACCGAAAAATACGAAACCTTTACTTTCAACGGTGAGCAGTGGCCGGTAATTGCAGACGCAACCTTTACGGAATTGTGGCAGAAAGCAAGCGGTAACTATACCAACTACGCTCGTCAGTATCTCGGTTCAACCTTGAGCTTCCTGAAATCTCAGGCGTTCGAATATCAGTGCACGACGTCAGTCGGTAAGGAAGGCGCAAGCAAGATCTCTACCGCAATCGCTTTGAACACGATTAACCACCCCGTACTTGACGTTACGGAAAACAAGTGGTACACGTCTATTCCTACTTCTTTCCCGCACACTTCTCAGGAAAATGCAATTATCGACGGTCTCGTAAACTTGTCGTCGTCCGGTAAGTACAGCAAATCCAAAGGCTATTCTAACCTTTTGACAAAGCTTATCGTAAACGGTTACGGTGAAACGGGCGCAGGCTCGAGAGAAGAAGTCTTGTCTTCTGTTTCAAGAGCTCAATAGTACAAAAATAACACGAAACTTAGTTTGTCCTCAAGGGGAGAATTTCTCCCCTTGGACAATACTTCGGGGGCTTGAATGTATAGATTTCAATTAAAATTTCAAAAAATAATTTGTATAGCAGCATTTATTGCTTGCATAGTTTCCCTTCTTTACGCCTTAGGTTTTTGTTCGGACCTATACAAGGTGCTGTATCCGGGAGTATTAGATCAGGATCACCCTGAACTCGATTATTTCAAGGGTGCGAATCTCTATTATCAAGCTCAGCCGCTTAACAATTTTTTGGTTATGGGTTCAATCGTAATTCTGGTGACGTCTCTTTTGCTTTTCATTACCCAGACCAATTCAAGAAGAAAATATTACATATCAAACTACGTCGCAACCGGCGTGAATTTCGTTGCGTTAGTCGGTTTTTCGATAGCGTCGATTGCAAAGATTACGGCATTTAAATTCAGATACGTCAATGAAGTCGATTGGAAAACTCTTCAAGAATTGGCAAAGGCTTTGCCCGGCGTTTACGTTTACGATACTTCTACCGCAATTTTTGATTTAGGCGCCGTACTTTACGTCGCAATAATTTTAATAGCCATCGTTCTGTTGGCGAATATGATTTTGAAAATAATTCTTATGAATGGCGAAAAAAAGCTGTTAAATCAATCAAAGGAGAATTCTATTGATGGATAAAGAACAGAGAACAATCCGTATGGACAGATTGAGATTTGAAAAAAACAAAACGTCTGCGCTATTGTGTTACGGATCAATACTATTCAATGCGCTTTATTTCGTAAGTTTATATAGTCTTTACGGCGAAGCCGCTTCAAGGTATTATTACTATATGATGGGCGTCTCGGTCGTATATAATCTGGTATTTATGTTGGCTGCCTTTTTAAGCTCGGAAGGTATCAAAAACTACAAAATGAGCTATGCGATAATTATGATCGTCGTAGGCGTTTTACAGATAGTAAGAATTTTTATCTGGCCGATGGAAGCTTACGGTTCGTCGTTTATCCTTAAGGCGTTAGAGCCTATATCCAAGAATATAACGTCCACCATAGCTAAACAGTCGATGGAGTTGTCGCAGTTTATTCTCGTTACGATTTATCTTATTTTGTCGGCAGTAACGGCTATCGGAGCGGGAATTTTGGGAATTATAAGGTCTAAACAGCTTACCGCACACATGCAGACGCTCAATAAAGAAACAACCACTGTTAAGGAGTAGTTATGGCAGAGCTACAATTACAACATATCGATAAAATTTATGACAATAAGGTTCAGGCTGTTTTTGATTTCAATCTCGATATTAAAGACGGCGAATTTATCGTTCTGGTCGGCCCGTCGGGTTGCGGAAAATCAACGACGCTGAGAATGATAGCCGGTCTTGAAGATATTACCAACGGTAAACTGATAATCGACGGTAAGGACGTTACTCAGATGCCGCCTAAGGACAGGGATATAGCGATGGTTTTCCAGAACTATGCGCTTTACGGTCATATGACGGTATATGAGAATATGGCGTTTTCATTGATGCTGAGAAAGGAAAACAAAAACGTCATACACCAAAAGGTTCTCGCCGCCGCCGAAATGCTCGATTTGACGGACCAGCTCAATAAAAAGCCTAAACAGCTTTCGGGCGGTCAACGCCAGCGCGTAGCAATGGGCAGAGCTATCGTAAGAAAACCTAAGGTGTTCCTTTTCGACGAGCCGTTATCCAACCTCGACGCAAAGCTAAGGGGTTCCACCCGTCGCGAGATAATGCTGTTACATAAAAGACTCAAAACGACGATGATTTACGTCACTCACGACCAGATAGAAGCGTTGACGCTGGCGGACAGAATCGTTTGTATGTCTATGGGTTACGTTCAGCAGATAGGTACTCCTATCGAACTGTATAACGAGCCTGCAAACATTTTCGTAGCAAGCTTTATAGGACTTCCGCCGATGAACTTTTTCGACGTGAAATACCTGAACGGTAAAGTTGTCTGCAACGATTTCGAATTCGAGCTCAGCGACGCGGACAAGCAAAGGTTGAGCGGATACGACGGCAAGGAAATCGTAATGGGCGTTCGTCCCGAAAACATACAGGAAGGCGGAAACGTTAAGGTCAAAGTATTCAACGTAGAAAACTTGGGACAAAACACTCTGGTACATTGCTATCTCAACGAAAAAGCCGTTACCTGCAAGCTGAGAGATTGGAAAAACTTTGAAATCGGCAGCGATATAAATATTACGTTCAAGAAGATACATTTCTTCGATAAGAATACCACTAACGCTATTAAATAGGAGGAAAAATTGTGTTTTTAAAAAAGATTAAAAGCTCTTTTTTCAAGACGATCGTTACGTTGAAGAGAAAGCCGCAGAATATAGCTATGTTTTTCCTCGTGATAACGTTTTTGATATTCGCAATGAATTTACATAACTTTTCCAACGCTACGTTTAAAATAAGCGGTGCGAATACTTTTACGGGAATAAGCCAGTTTGCAATTTTCCTTTTATCGATGCTCTCGTTTGTTACGCTGTTAAACTCTTACCCCAACAGAATGCCGACTAAAAAGCCGATGCTCGCGTTGACTTTTGCTTTGATGATAGTGGTTTTGCTCTGCGACTTCGTATATTTAAGGGCAGTTCTGAACGCGCTGCGTTATCATAATTCAGGCGTTAGTCCGTTGGAAGCTTATTACGACTACGTTGTCAAATCTAAGGTCGTATTGATTATTCACATTGTTTTCCAGATAATAACCATCGTTCTGTTAGCTTTAAGAGACGTTCTCGGCAAGCTTTTCCGCAAGATCAGAACAAACGTTGCTGTTGAAGAAAATCAGAATATGCACGAAATTAAACTTTCCAATGATTAAAAACAAAGGCAACAAAGATTTTTCTTTGTTGCCTTAAAAATAAAAACGGTAAAAATGGCTAAAAAGAAATACGAGAACAAACAAGAAGACCACATTACTTCTTCATACAAACTGCACAAGGACGCCGTTGACAGACTGGTTTCTGCCGACGATAACAACGTGCCTGAGGTAGATAACAAGGAGCTTGAAAAATATACTTCGTCCAAGCTCGGAAAAATTCCGACCTGGGTTAAGGCTTTTTTCGTAAAGTTCTGGTTTTACGGCGCAATATGTTTTTTCTTCTTCTGGGGGTTGGGTATATACATAGGTACTAACCTGATTGACCAGATAGTAGTTTCCGCTCTTGCGATAGGTATCTTCAACGACGTAATCGTCAATCCCATTCTGCGTTTTCTCGATAACGGCGACAACGGATACAGCAAGTGGATTTTTATTCCTCAAAAGAATTTTTTAGCGTACTTTGCAAACATTATATACGCATTCGTTATCGTCTGCCTTGTCGCTTTGACGTATTACGGTCAGAATATCCTTATCAACGGCATCAAAAACGTTACCGAATACAATATTACCGTAGGCGTTGAACCGTTTCTGTTCGGCATTTTGTGCCTCGTTTACGACCTGATTTTTATCGGTATCAAGCAGTTCTTTGCAAAACTTATCAGCGACGCCAATAAAAAACTGAGCCGGCAAGCCGAAAACGGCGCGAAGCGTAAATAATATGCCACTTTACATAAAATTTACATAAATTTAGCTCAAACGTGATAGTTTGGGCTTTATTTTTTTGCTAAAATCAAGATGCAAAAACAAAAAGGAGACAAATTATGAAAAAAGGTAAATCATTATTTATGACGTTCGCCGTTGCTATGCTCGCAGGCGTTCTGGCGTTGACGGCGACAGGCTGTCAGAAAAAGAGCGGTTTTTCGCAGGATAAAAACGTTACGGTCGTTACCCGAGACGCTGAAAGCGGAACGAGAAGCGCGTTTATGGAAATTATAGGTCTTAAGGGCAAGCCCAACGTATCCAATGCGGTAGTTGCGGCAAGCACCGCCGCCGTATTGCAGGAAGTCAAAAGCAATCCGCACGCAATAGCGTTCGACAGCTTGGGTTACGTTACCGACGAAGTAAAGATTTTGAAAGTTGACGGCGTTGCGCCTACGGTTGCAGGCATTAAGGACGGCAGTTATAAAATTTCAAGACCGCTCAGCATCGTATTTAAGCAGGAAAACGTTCAAAGCGGAGCCAACAAGGTATTCTACGATTTCCTGATGAGCAAGACGGCGCAGGATATAGTCGTGGCTCAGGGCTACGCAGGACTTGACTCGACGAGCGAATTTACAGTGCAACCGAACGCGTCAGGCACGATTAACGTATCGGGAAGCACTTCGTTGGAACCGCTTATGAAAGAGCTTGTAAAAAAATTTGAAAGCTTACAGTCGCAGATTACGGTAACCGTATCGGGCGGCGGTTCAGGACAGGGATTGAGCGACGCGGAAAACGGCGTATCGGAATTCGGTATGATTTCTAAGGTCTTTAAACAGTCGGACGCTCCGAGCTGTCAGGCAAAGGAAGTAGCATACGACGGTATCGCCGTGATAGTAAACAAGGAAAACCCGCTTGATAATATCACTTTGGAACAGCTTAAAAACGTTTACGACAATGAAGCAGGCGAAAACGGCATTACAAAGTGGAATCAGTTGGTCGGATAATGCAGGTTAAAACGAAAAACGCATTTTGTTATAAATTGGCAAGTGCGTCGGAATTTGATTAAACAAATGGTGAAATTATTATGAAATCAATCTATTCGTTTATATCTGCACGGGATAAGGCAATGAAAGCGATATTCGCTTTCTGCGCCTTGTTTTCGGTTTTTGCGTTACTGACGATTACGGTGTTTTTATTCGCTAACGGCATACCTTTCATCATAGGACACGCAGATACGTTTTTTACCGCCAAGTGGGACACCTGGAGTCAGACTAAGTCCTACGGCATCGTTGCTATGACCGTCACAACTCTTTACGTCACTGCGCTCGCTACTGTGTTCGGAGTTTTTGTGGGACTGTTTACCGCAGTCGCCTTATACAAGTTTTGCCCTAAGCGGCTGGTTCCGGTAATTTCTTCGACAGTCAACTTGCTTGCGGGAATACCTTCGGTTATATACGGTCTTTTCGGCGTAAAGATAATCGTGCCGTTTTTCAGAGATTACGTTTCGAGCGAGGGTTACGGTTACGGAATTTTGTCGGCTTCGGTCGTGCTTGGAATAATGGTGCTGCCGACGGTAATAAGCGTCAGTCTTGACGCAATGCGGGCAGTGCCTGAAAGCTATTACGAAGGCGCGTTAGCTCTTGGCGCAACCAAGGAACAGGCGACCTTCAAGGTGCTTATTCCGGCGGCAAAAAGCGGAATTTTCGCAGGCGTAGTGCTTGCGGTAGGCAGAGCGCTCGGCGAAACTATGGCTGTCGTTATGGTTATAGGCGGCAATCCCGAAATGCCGCACAGCGTTTTTCAGAGCGTATGTACGTTGACCTCGAATATAGCTTCGAACGCAATGGAATCGACGGGCGATACTAAAATCGCGCTCGTTGCTACGGGCGTAGTGCTGTTTGTTTTTACTTTCGCATTGAATTTTGCTTTCTCGCTGCTCAAAGGAGACGTCGAAAAAAACGGCAGAAAAAAGAAAAAATCAAAGGCGGTGACGGGCAATGTTTAATCGCGCGAAGGCTAACCGCAGATTTTACGTCTTCTTAAAGCTTATATCGCTTGCCTGTCTTGTTGCCACGATTATAGCGTTGCTGTGGGTGATCGTGTTCGTTCTTAAAGACGGCGTAAAAAACCTTTCTATGCAGTTGTTGTTCGGCGACGCTAAGGACGGCGATACCATTTTCCCTGCGATTATCGGTACGGTAAGGCTTGTTCTGATATCGATCGTCATTGCCGTGCCGACGGGCGTTTTTACGGCGGTATTCCTTGTCGAATATATGCGCGGAAAGGGTAAATTGGTCAAAACAGTGCGGCTTGCGACGGAAACGCTTGCAGGCATTCCTTCGATAGTTTACGGGCTTTTCGGGTATCTTATATTCGTGGTCTCCTTTAAATGGGGATATACTATGTGGGGCGGAGGAATAACTCTTGCGATAATGGTGTTGCCTACGATAGTGAGGTCAACCGAAGAGAGCTTGCTTGCCGTGCCGACGGGTTATCGGGAAGGCTCGTACGCTTTGGGAACCAACAAATTCAAGACGATTTTTTCCGTCGTTTTGCCGTCAGCTTCAAGCGGAATAGTCACTTCAATCATTCTTGCCGTAGGAAGAATAATAAGCGAAAGCGCAGTGCTTATACTGACGATAGGTATGGTCGTTGATAAAATACCTGCTTCGCTGTCGGGACCCGGAACGAGCCTGGCGCTCGATATTTACTATTTTTACAATTACGGAAAGATGGAAGCGGCAACTGCAACCGCGGTCGTTTTGTTGGCGTTCGTGTTGCTGTTGAACTTGTCTGCGTCGCTTATGGGAAAATTGATTAAGAAAAAATATGGTGGAAATTATGAATAACGGTATCGGTAACGGAGCTTGTGAAATTTCAGTAAAGGACTGCAATTTGTGGTACGGCGAATTTCAAGCATTGAAAAACGTAAGCATAGGGATTGCCCGTAATGAAATTACGGCGTTTATAGGACCTTCGGGCTGCGGAAAAAGTACGTTTTTAAAGACCTTGAACAGAATGAACGATCTGGTGGAAGGTTGTCGTATAGAAGGACGGTTTTTAATCGGCGGCAAGGACATTTATTCAAAGGAAATTGACGTCAATCTGCTAAGAAAGGACGTCGGAATGGTGTTTCAAAAGCCCAATCCGTTTCCTATGAGCGTTTACGACAATATCGCTTTTGCGCCGCGCACGTTCGGTATAAACAAAAAAAGTCAGCTTGACGAAATCGTTGAAACGAGTCTTAAACGAGCAAGTATCTGGGACGAGCTTAAAGAACGTTTAAAAAAGAACGCCTTAGGCTTATCGGGCGGACAACAACAAAGGCTTTGTATCGCCCGGGCATTAGCCGTAAAACCGCAAATATTGTTGATGGACGAACCGACGAGCGCGCTCGATCCCATTTCTACGGGCAAAATAGAGGAGCTGATGGCAGAACTGAAAAAGGATCTGACGATAGTTATAGTTACGCACAATATGCAACAGGCGACGAGAATTGCGGATAAAACGGCTTTCTTTTACCTTGGAGAGCTTATAGAATTTGCCGATACAAGGTCGTTGTTTACTTGTCCGCGGGATAAGCGTACGGAAAACTATATTACCGGCAGATTCGGTTGAGTAATTTTTTGTAACTGTTTGATATTGACGGAGGATTATGTTATAATATGAGTATAAGAAACAAATACGAAGCCGAGCTGAATACCGTTTTCAATAAGCTCGTTCTGATGTGCCGAAACGTAGAAATCGCCATTGAAAAGGCTACCAATGCGCTTACTCAAAAGGACGGCGAGCTTGCAAAGGAAGTTATTTCCGAAGATAAGCGTATAGACAATCTCGAACACGAAATTGAGCAGGATTGCCTGAAAATTCTGCTGATGGAGCATCCTGTCGCAAGCGATTTCCGCGAAGTCAGCGCAACGCTTAAAATGATAACCGACCTTGAGCGTATCGCCGACCAGGCCTCCGATATTTCGGAGATTGCGTTCCAATTCGTCGGTCAGGAATTTATCAAAGAGCCCGTCCACATAAAAATGATGGCAAAGCTTGCCATAGATATGGTAAAGGACAGCGTGCTGAGTCTTGTCAATCGCGATCTATCGTTGGCTAGGTCGTTGGATAGCCGCGACGATAACGTCGATAAGCTTTTTCAGGAGATTAAAAACGAGCTTATCGGGCTGATTAAAAAGGACGGAAACAACGCCGATCAGGCAATTTTATTTATGATGATAGCTAAATATATCGAACGGATTTCCGACCACGCGGTAAATATCGGCGAGTGGGTTGAGTACGCTGTGACGGGCTATCATAAAGTCGGATAAAGGAGTTTTTATGGCAGAAAAACTGATTTTTTGCGTTGACGACGAGGAAAATATCAGAGATTTATATTCCTGTGCGCTGAAAAGCTCGGGCTTTGAGTGCGCGTGCTTTTCCTGCGGCGAGGAGCTTTTCGAAAAGCTTAAAGTCTGCCTGCCGGATCTTATTTTGCTCGACGTTATGCTCGAAGGTATGGACGGCTACGAAATTTTGCAAAAAATTAAGAACGACGCTAAATACAAAAACGTTCCCGTCATAATGGTTTCGGCAAAAGGCGAAGAAACAAGCAGGGTAAGAGGTCTCGATTCGGGTGCGGACGATTATATTTCCAAGCCCTTCGGCGTGCTTGAACTCGTGGCTCGGATAAGGGCTAATCTGCGCAGAACTTCAAAAGTTAAAATTTTGAATTACGCCGATATAGTTATAGACGATAAAATGAGGGAAGTCAGGGTAAAAGGGGTTGCCGTCGAGCTGACTCTCAAAGAATACGAGCTGTTGAAGCTGCTCGTTGCAAACGCCCCCAACGTAGTTTCGCGCGAAGAAATTTTCAGCGCAGTTTGGGGTGAAGATTATTTTGGCGAAACGAGAACTCTCGACATTCACGTTGCGTCGCTAAGAAAAAATATCGCAGAAAGCAGTGCGAAAATCAATACCGTCCGCGGGGTTGGGTACAATCTGAAATGAAGAAGAAACTGATTATTTACAACGTAGTTTTAAGCGTCGTCGTTATGTTGCTGATGTTCTGGTTCAGTATCGGCGTAACAAACAATAACTACGCTGAAATTTCCGAAAAGAAAATCAAGGCGATTACCGAAGTTTACGTCGCAAATTATTCCGAAAACTTGTCCTTTCCCGATAACGATAACGACGTCAGAGTGACGGTTATCGACGCAACGGGCAAGGTATTGGCGGATAGTCGGCAGATCAGCGAAGAAAACCATATTTACCGTGAAGAAATAATTTCGGCGGCGAACGGTACGCCGAAAGCGGTTATCCGAAAGAGCGACACTCTCAACCGCGAAATGATGTATTACGCCGAAAAAGTGGAAACGGGCGACAGCTTCGTGTTCATAAGGGTTGCTATTCCCACCGAGAGCATAAACTCTTACGCATTGAAATCGATTGCGCCGATGCTGGCTATTTTACTCGTCGTATGGGTGCTTTCAATCATCGTCAGCATTGCTCTGAGCGGCGTGCTGTTAAAGCCGTTAAAACAGGTCAAAGACGGGCTTGGCGGAATAGAAAACGGCGTTTATAATGAGATTTTGCCGACGACCGACGATAAGGACGTGAACGAAATTCTTTCAGGTATAAACGATTTGAGCGAAAAATTGCAACGCAATATAACTGATACCAGAAACGAAAAGCAAAAGCTCGATTACGTTTTGGCTAACGTTACCGACGGCATAGCCGTGTTTGACAGAGATTTGAATATCGTTATCGCAAACAAGAGTCTGTCGGGCATTTTCGGCGTCAACGACGCCGTCGGAAAGCGTATCGAGGTTCTTACCGTCGATAAGAGCTTTACGCAAGCCGTCGGAGATTGCGCACAAAACAAGCAGGACAGCATTTTTCAATTCAAGGTTAACGAAAGGTGGTATCTTTGTACCGTACGGTTTACCGATCTGGAGCTTATTATCGCAGTGCTTTGCGACGTCACCCAGACAAAAGAAAACGAAAAAATGCGTTTCGAATTTTTCGCCAACGCTTCGCACGAATTAAAGACGCCGCTGACTACCGTTAAAGGCTTTAACGATATGGTGCTTTTAAATAGCAAGGACGACTCTGTTACCGATTACGCTCTTAGAATCAATAAGGAACTCGACAGGGTGTTGAAGCTGATCAGCGATATGCTCGATTTAAGCAAGCTGGAAAATTCGACCGTAGCTTTAAATAATTTGAGTAAAATTCAACTCCAAGACGTCGCTTCGGACGTTGCAAAAAGTCTCGAAGTGCTGTGCAGTCAGAAGGGCGTAACAATCGAAGTATCGGGCGATAGCACTATTTGCGCCGAATACGAGCATATTTACGAGTTGATTAAAAACCTTGCGGAAAACGGAGTCAGATACAACAACGCAGGCGGAAAGGTGACAATCGGAATATCTGATGAAAACGGCAAGGTTAAGCTGGAAGTTTCGGATAACGGAATAGGTATCGATTTAAAAGATCAGGATAGAATTTTCGAAAGATTTTACCGAGTCAATAAATCCCGTTCTCGGACAACGGGCGGAACGGGCTTGGGACTTAGTATCGTCAAGCATATATGCAGACTTTATAATGCCGAAATTACTCTAAAATCAAAACTTGCGTCGGGAACTACTGTAACAGTTACGTTTGATAAGCCTAAATCATAAATTGATAAAAAATAAAAAAGTGGCGATATAACACGGTTATTCGCCACTTTTTGTAATTAAGTTAAAGTTTTGAAAGCTCTTTTGAACGGTCGGCGCAAGCGTTATAACAGTTTTCTATAACCTTTTGAAAATCGCCTTCGTAAAGCTTATCGAGTCCTGCAAGCGTAGTTCCGCCCTTTGAACATACGTTTTTTATAAGCGTATCTATATCTCCGAATTTTTCATACATTTTAGCCGAGCCTATCATGCTTGAAATAACAAGGCTTTTTGCTATATCCTCATCAACGCCGCGCTTTATACCGCTTTCGACGAACGATTTCATAAACAGATATGCGTAAGCGGTGAAACTGCCTGCCAGAGGGATAACCTCGTCCATAAGGTCTTCGGTAATTTCGGCGACCGTGCCGAAGCTTCTGATTATCGTTTCAGCAGTTTTCTTGTCGGCTTCGTCGCATAAACCGTTGAAGCAAACGCTCGACGCGCTCAAACCTATCTGAGCGCAGGTGTTTGGCATAATTCTTGCAATCCTTGCCGTTTTAAAATGCGACTGCAAAGTAGATATTTTTACGCCCGCCATAATCGACATAATCAACAGATCGTCGTTTTGTACGGTAATGTGACTAAGCAGATTTTTCAGCTCTTGCGGCTTGATTGCAAAGAGCAAAACGTTTGATTTTTTTACTAAATCGTTGACGTCGGGGCAAACTTCGAAGCCTTTGTTTTTCAAGTCGGCTAAAACGTTTCCGTTTACTTCGTACACTTTGATATTTTCTTTGAGTACGGTTTTGTTTAAAAGCAGACCTTCTATAATTGCGCTACCCATTTTTCCGCAACCGATTACGCCGAGTTTAATCATCTTGTCTGTCCTTCCCCATAGATTTTATATTGATAAGAGGTCATTTCCTTTAATCCCATAGGTCCTCTTGCGTGCAGCTTCTGGGTGGAGATTCCAAGCTCTGCTCCAAAGCCGAAGCAACCGCCGTCGGAAAACCTTGTCGAAGCGTTTGCGTACACGCAGGCGCTGTCGATATTATTTAAAAACTGCTCGATAACCGTGCTATCGGTTGAGATAATAGCGTCCGAATGGTGGGTGCCGTTGTCGTTTATATGCTCGATTGCCTGCTCTACGCCATCTACGATTTTAACGCTTAAATCGAGACTTGAGTATTCGGTGCGATAACCCGTTTCGGTTAGCGGCGACATTTTCAGCAAGGCGTTTTCTTCGTCTCCGCCGTGCATAACGACCTCAGGCATACGGGCTGAAAGCTTTGAAAGGAAATCTTTTGCAATATCTCTGTCAACGAGTAAGGTTTCCATAGCGTTGCATACCGACGGACGCGACGTTTTTGCGTTTATGACGATTTTTATCGCCGTATCGAAATCGGCGGTTTTTTCAACGTAGGTGTGGCAAACTCCAGCGCCCGTTTCAATGACGGGAACGAGCGAGTTTTCGGCGACGTATTGTATAAGACCTTTTCCGCCTCTCGGAATTATCAAATCGACAAGACCTTTTGCCGTGATGAGCTTAGCGGTGCTAACTCTGTCAGACGGTAGCAGTTGTACCGATTCAGGGCTGATAACCGTGTTATAGAGTGCCTTTTTGATAATTTCGACTAAAATATTGTTGGAAAATGCAGCTTCTTTACCGCCTTTTAAAATGCAGGCGTTTCCGGTTTTCAGACAGAGCGTGAAAACGTCGACCGTGACGTTGGGGCGTGATTCGAATATGACGCCTATAACGCCGAAGGGCACTGCAACTTTCTGAATTTTCAATCCGCTTGCCGTTTGAAATTCGCTGAGAATTTCGCCGACGGGGTCGGGTAGTTTGGCGACGGAAAGCATATCGTCGCAAATTGCGTTTATTCTTTCTTCGGTCAATTTCAGTCTGTCGATAAAGGCGTCGGTTGCGCCTGACTGTTTCTGAATGAGAACGTCTTGCGCATTGGCTTGCAAAACGTTATCTATATTTGCCCTGATAGCATTTGAAACTGCGATTATAGCTTCGTTTTTCTGTTTTGAGGTTGCCGTTTTGAGCTTGCGAGAAGCCTGTCTGGCTTTTAAAAACGTTTCCATTATTTCTCCGTGATGACAAGATTGTTTGCGTGAACTACGAGCTGAGTCGATTTCGATTTTATAAACGACCTCACGTTGGAGGCTGAAAAGGATACGATACCTCTTGCTATTTCTTTGCCGGAGTTATCCTGAATAATTACGGCGTCGAAAGGAGAAAAGTCCCTCGATAGGTCGGTTATTCCGCAAGAAAGCAAACTTTTTCTCGATAAAATAGCCGACTTTGCGCCGTCGTCTACGGTGATCGTGCCGCCGATATTTGCGCAGAATCTGATCCAGCAGAGTTTTAGCGGATATTTATCCTTGGAAGGCGCAAAATAAGTGCCTAATTGCTTGTCGAAAAGCGCGGTGCTTAATAAATCGATTTTCGTCTGGTTGACGATGAGCATAGGAATGCCCGCCATAGTGCATATCCTTGCGGCTTTGATTTTCGTTTCCATACCGCCGGTGCCGAATTCCGATGAAGGCGATTTCGCAAGCGCAATTATTGAATCGTCAATATGCTCGACGTAAGGAATAAGCTTAGCTTCTTTGTTGACGTTAGGATTATCGGTATAAAGGCCGTCTATATCCGAAACGATAACGAGAAGGTCGGCTTTTATGGCTAAGCTCATCATACTCGAAAGAGTGTCGTTGTCGCCGACCTTGATTTCATTGACGGCAACGGCGTCGTTTTCGTTTACGACAGGCACAACGCCGTAGCTGAAAAGCGTTTCGACCGTTTTTGTCAGCGTGTTGAGACGGTTGCGGTTTCCGAAGTCGTCGTGACTTACGAGAATCTGAGCGCACTTTATATTGAACATATCGAAAACCTGTTCGTAAACCTGCATAAGAGACATCTGTCCGATTGCGGCAAGAGCCTGCTTTTTAGTCGTTTCGTGCGGTTTCGTTTTAAGCTTCATTTTTTTAACGCCGACGGCAACGGCGCCGCTCGTTACAAGCAAAACCTCGTTGCCCTGATCGATAAGGGCGCAAATCTGTTCTGCGAGTCGGGAAATTTTGGTCAGGTTGATATTGCCTTTCTGATTGATAAAAAACGAGCTGCCGACTTTAATGGTGATGCGTTTCATAAAAAATCCTGTGCTTAGTCCTTAAATAGTGGGATTGTATCGAGATAAATTATACCGGGAATATCCTTTGCGTCGGCTTCTGCGAGACAGAACGCCTCTTTATGAATAACGCCGCCGGCTTTTTTAACGATTTCCCGAAGTCCGTTAAGGCTTGCGCCGGTGGATACCACGTCGTCGATTATGCCGACTTTTTTGCCTTTTATAAGCTCGACGTCGTGCTTTGAAAGGTAGAGATACTGCGGTTTACCCGTAGTAATAGAAGATTGAATCGCAACTTCGATGCCGTCCTGCATATAAAGCTTTTTGGATTTTCTCGCTACGGCGTAATAAGGCTGATTAAGCTCCCTTGCGATGACGTGCGTGAGCTGCAAGCCTTTTGATTCGGCGGTTATCAAAACGTCGCAGTCGCCAAGGCGTTTTGCGAGCGCTTTACCGCAATGCTCGGTCATATCAGTGTTGCCGTGCAGATTAAAAAATGCTATGCCTATTCCGCTTTCGAGTTTAAGGACAGGCAGATCTTCAAAGTAACCGTCAAGGTTGACGCGATAAGTTTTTTGCATAAAACATCTCCGAATAAACGTTATACAATTTATTATAATATCAATACCGCCAAAAAGCAAGGACTTAATGCGAATAATAAAAAATTAAGGCGTTTTTGAGCTTGCAGGCAGGGCGGTGAAAGGAAAAAATAAAAACAGGCGCGAGATACGACGGTTCTAAAAACGCACTTCGGCAAACTCACAGCCTGTTTATTATTTTAATTTAATACTTGTTTTAATTTAATGCTTGACGGCAGAATTTAATCTTAGTAAATTCCCTGAGCAATCATAGCGTCGGCAACCTTTTTGAAGCCTGCAAGGTTAGCGCCTTTAACGAGGTCGTAAGGAATGTCGTAAGCGTTGCAAGCGTCGACGATCTGGTCGTGAATGTTTTTCATAATCCATTTGAGCTTAGCGTCGACTTCTTCGCTTGACCAGGCAAGTCTTTCGCTGTTCTGGCTCATTTCGAGACCTGAAACCGCAACGCCGCCTGCGTTTGAAGCCTTAGCGGGGCAGACGATAACTCCGTTTTGCTGGAAAAGCTCGATAGCTTCGTTGGAAGTAGGCATATTAGCGGCTTCGTTGACGTATTTAACGCCCAATTCGATAGCTTTTTTAGCTTCCTCGACGCCGATTTCGTTCTGCGTTGCGCAAGGCATATAAACGTCTGCCTTGACGTTGCCCCACGGTTTTTGTTTCGGGAAGTATTCCGCACCCGTGCGTTTAGCGAAATCAGCCTTCGATTCGCCTTTTGAACGGCTGGTAAGCATTTCGTCCACCATATCGGCGGTCATACCGTCTTTAAAGTAAAGGTAACCGTCCTGACCGGATAACGTGATGACCTTACCGCCGAGCTCGATAATCTTTTTAGCTGCGCCCCAGGCAACGTTGCCGAAGCCGGAAAGAGCGAAAACCTTTCCCTTGATGGAGTCTTTCTGATGAGAAAGAACTTCGTTTAAGAAATAGATTGAACCGAAGCCCGTTGCTTCAGGACGGATAAGGCTTCCGCCGTAGGAAAGACCTTTGCCCGTAAGAACGCCGTTTTCGTAAGCGTCCTTAATTCTCTTGTACTGACCGAACATAAAGCCGATTTCTCTGCCGCCTACGCCGATGTCGCCTGCGGGAACGTCTACGTTAGGTCCGATATGACGGTAAAGCTCGGTCATAAAAGCCTGGCAGAAATTCATAATTTCCGTATCGCTCTTGCCCTTGGGATCGAAGTCGGATCCGCCCTTGCCGCCGCCCATAGGAAGCGAAGTAAGACTGTTTTTGAAGGTCTGTTCGAAAGCAAGGAATTTCATAATAGACAGGTTTACGGAAGGATGGAATCTTAAACCGCCCTTGTATGGACCTATAGCGTTGTTGAACTGAACTCTGTAACCTTTGTTGACGTGAACTTTGCCCTTATCGTCCTTCCAGCTGACTCTGAAACAGATGATGCGGTCAGGTTCTACCAATCTTTCGAGAATGCCGTATTTTCTGTAAAGAGCTTCGTTCTTTTCGACAGCGGGGCGAAGAGAATTTAAAACTTCGTTTACAGTCTGCATAAATTCAGGTTGATTTGGATTTCTTTTCTTTGTGTCGTTGATGACTTCTTTTATGTAGTCCATAAAGAATCTCCTTTTGATTTTTAATGTTAAAATTTTACACCCGTCGTAATATATTTGTCAATCGCTGAAATAATTTTTTTTAAAAAAAAGCAATCAAATTGTTAATTTGCAGTCGTTTGCGTTGTAATTTTTTCAAGTGTGTGTTAAAATCGAAATGAAGGTGAATTATGTCGGCGTTATTATTTAGTTTCAATGCGGTTTTTCCCATAGTCATAATGGTTGTTCTCGGCTACGTTTTAAAAAGGACGGGGTTGCTTTCCGCAGACTTTTTCAAACAGCTAAACAAGCTGACGTTCAAGGTGCTTCTGCCGGTGACGCTCTTTGTGAACGTTTACGAGATAGAAAGCCTGACAAACATAGATATGAAAGCTCCCGTATTTGCTATGTGCGGAGTTTTCGTATCGTTTTTAATAGGTTTTATAGCAACCTTTGCCGTCGGAAAAACCGAAAAAAAAGGCGCCGTATGGCAGTGCGCTTTCAGATCCAATTACGCTATCATAGGAATTACCCTTTCCGAACATATTTTAGGCGCAGAGGCAAGGAGCGTTGCCGCGATTTTAGCGGCGTTCGTCGTTCCCGAGTTTAACGTTTTAGCCGTTATATGCCTTAGCGTTTTCAAAAAGGACGGCAAAAAAATCAGCGTTAAAAAAATAATTATCGATATTTGCAAAAATCCGCTTATTCACGGCGTGCTTGCAGGAGTTTCGTGCCTTGCGCTGAGAATGCTTTTCGCAAAGTGGGGCTGTAACTTTTCTTTAAGAACGTTCGGTTCCGTCGACGGCGTAAGCACGGGCTTTATCTATAAGGTAATAAAATATCTTGCGCAAGCCACGACGCCGATAGCTTTGATTGCTATGGGCGGTCAGTTCGAATTTGCAACGTATAAGACCGATATCAAAGAAGTAGCGCTCGCAACTCTTTTAAGATGCTTTATCGTGCCGTTAATCGGTATTTTCGTAGCCTGCTACGCTTTCGGTTTCAGGGGTGCGGAAGTCGCCGCATTCGTTTCGGTGTTCGGCTCTCCCGTTGCCGTTTCAAGCGCAATTATGGCTTACGAAATGCAATCCGACGGCAAGCTCGCAAGCGCGTTGGTCGTTTCTACGACTCTCACTTCAATCGTGTCGTTGACGCTGATAATCGCCCTATTGAGGGGCTTAGCGTTCATTTAACCATTAAAATTAAATCTGAACGTATAAAATCCGCAAACATAAAAACACCGCAAGGAAGGAAAACCTGCGGTGTTTTAACTATATTTTTTCAACGTACGATTTGAGTCTCAGACAATCGCTTTTATCTATTCGTTTAGCCCAGGACACCGATTTTTCGGGTATGACGTCCATTTCGAAGCGTGCGGTCTTGTATCTCATAGAATTACCCCAGCCGTCGAACGTTTTCGGGGAAAGGTTGCGATAAACGCAATCGATGAACGAGCATTTTCCGTAATCGCGCCAAGGTCTTGCGAGATAAACTTCTTTATCGGTATCGTTGATGAAACTGCAGCGGTAGAATATAAAGCCGTCCTTTTGTTTTAGGCTGTGAGAAGGCGCGGCGATATAGCCCGTATCTCTGCCGTCCGCAACGTATTTTATCTTGCAGTCGTTGAAAATCGCAGTAGCCGAACCGAAGATAAAATCGACCGAGCCGAGTATTTCCACGTCGGTAAAACGCGCGGTAATCGAGCCTTCGTAATAGCGTTGGTAATCGGGCAGAAAACCTTCGTAACGGGCGATAAGGTCGTCGGGCAACGGACCTAAAAAGAGAGTATCCTGCAAGGCTGAAAGCTTGCAGCCTTGCATTGCGAAATTGTCGCCGTACACCGTCAGGGCGACGGCTTGTCCCGAGCTTTGAGGATTTTTGGCGGAGTTGACTATTTCAAGGTCGGATATACTTACGTCTTTTGCGAAAACGCCGACGGTGTAAGACGAAAAGGTGTTGGATTCGTAATTTATGGGGTGCGGTTTTTTTGCGCAATCACAATAGCTTACGACCGTTTTTCCTTTTATTCCGACGAGTTTTAGTCCGTCCTTTTTGATTTCTATCTTTTCGTTGTAGGTTTTAGGAAAAAGATACAGCGTATCGCCCGATACGGCTTTGTCGACGACGTCTTGCAGAACGTCGGTTTCAGTTAGGTGGTAAGAACTCATAAAGCCTCCGATAAAACAATTTTAAAACTATGCGTTATTTTTGTCAACGTTTTTTTGCGTTTAAAACCGTCGTCAAATCAAAAATGAGTAAACGCCTTAAAGCCTTTTAGCTATTCGCAAGTAAAGAATAAATTTCATAAACGTTGCAATAGCGGTTGACTTATTTATAATTTTGTTGTAATATATAATAGCTACAAAGTTGTCATTTACGGTTTTTGATTGCGAAAGCATAACGTTAATAGGGGGGGAAATATGAAAATTTCTAAGAAATTCTTGGCATTGCTGTTAATTTTGACTATGACGTTTGCGCTGACTGCGTGCAGCGGAATAGTTTTGGATCTCGGCAACGGTTACCAGATTGTAATAGGCAACCCGTCGTCATCGCAAAAAAACGATGATAGCCCGTCCGATAGCGAAAGCAACGGCGGTTCCGATACGAATTCTGCGACGAGTTCGGATACTAAGGGAGAAGATTCGTCGTCAAAAAACAGCTCGTCATCGAGTAAAAATTCAAATTCGTCAGGCAATAACTCGTCTAACGACTCAAAGTCGTCTGTCGGCAACAGCTCCGATGAGCCTGAAAGCAGTACGAGCCAACCTACGGGTTCGGTTGACAGCGCATTGAAGCCGATTGCTTATCAGGGACTCAGCGAAGCCATAACCGTCACCTGGGACGATACGAAAGTTAGCAGCGCAAAGGCATATTATAAGTTGTCGAGCGCGTCTTCTTACACTCAGGTTGACGCTCCGCTCGTAAGAAGCGGCGGCTCTAACGTCGGCAGGGTTGACATCGTAGGATTGAAGAAGGGCAATTACGACGTAAGAATCGACGTAGGCAGCGAAAGCAGCGATATAGAAATAAAGAATATATCAGTTTCCGCTTACGACAGAAGCGGCTATGCGCACTTCGGTAACTCCAACGGCGTAGGCGCATATAACAACGACGGTACTCTTAAATCAGGCGTTAAGGTCGTTTATATAACGGAAGCAACCAAAAACTCCGAAAACGGCGGTATCGTAGCTTCTCTCAAAAAATCAAACACCTGCGTGAGAATTATCGGTCGGGTGGCTAACGACACGATGAAGAGCGCGTCGAGTTGGGAAGGAAAATATACGAAGATTACGGGGCTCATATCTCCGAAGTACGACAGTAAGGAAGGCACTACCTGGGGAATGGCTGAATTGAGCGGTGTTTCCAACCTGACCGTCGAAGGAATAGGCGACGACGCAGAGTTGTATCAGTGGGGCATTACCTTTAAAAGATGCAATTCTATTGAAGTCAGGAACCTTACATTTACCGATTACCCCGAAGACGCCTGCGCTTTCGAAGGCGATACGTCGAGTCCGACCTCGTATAAATATTTCTGGGTTCATAACAACCTGTTCAATAAGGGTAACCGCTTGTTCGACGATTCAGCTGAAGGAGATAAGGCAGAAGGCGACGGCGCAATAGATTTGAAGGGCGTCAGCAATCTGACTTATTCCTACAACAAAATTCAGAATTGTCACAAGACGGGACTCGTCGGCGGAAGCGACACTCACTTGCAGTGCAATATTACCTATCACCACAACTATTTCTATAAGAATAGTTCGAGAATGCCGTTAGGCAGACAGGCTAATATGCACTATTACAACAACTACTTCCAGGGTTGCGGAACGGTTTACGATTTAAGGTCGAAAGCGTACGTTTTCTCCGAAGCAAATACCTTTGAAAGCTGTTCGAATCCTTGCAAATTGAGCAGCGCGGCTTGTAAATCTTTCGGCGACAGCGGTATAAAAACGGCTACGGTCGTAACCGACAGAACGAAGACCGTATCCAACAGCTGTTCGTTCGGATCTTCCTTCGATACCGATTCATCGAAGTTCTACTATGACAGCACGGCAAAAGTCAGCAAGGTCAGCTACCTGACCAACGCTGCTACCGCTAAAAAGGATTGCGTTTCCAACGCAGGTCCGTGGAAAGCAAACCTTGGCGTATAAAATCGTTAAAAAATTACGATTTATCGTGTTCTATACAGCGATTTTAATTAAAAATATTATTAAACTCGACTTATAAAAGTCGAGTTTTCTTTTACTTATGGTGAATTATACTATCAAGTGCAACACTTGCGAATAAAAAAAGAGTTCATATAAA